>JAFDYS010000060.1:0-49290 GCA_018267315.1 Bacteroidota bacterium
CCGCTCACGCACAAATCGGGTTTGCCGCGGATGATTTTGTCAACGGCCAGTTTTACGCAATCCACCGGCGTGCCGCTGCATTCATACGATTCCACACCTTCGAATATTTCCACGCGGTCGAGGCGCAGCGGATTGTCAATGGTGATGGCATGTCCCATTCCCGACTGCGGGCTGTCGGGCGCCACCACCACTACATGCCCGAAGCGTTTCATTTCCTCCACCAATGCTCGAATGCCCGGTGAAGCAATGCCATCGTCGTTGGTGACGAGAATGGTGGGTTTGTCTTTGTGCCTGGAATCGGATTTTGCCATGGGGCAAAGTTAACGAGGCGTTGCGATGAATGCAGAATGGCGGTATTAACCTATTTCAAACTCGAACCCTGCCAGGAGTACCACGGGTGAACCTCCACGATAAGCCGCCCCGACTTGACAGCCGGATCTTCCGATGCAAGTTTGATTGCTTCTTCTGCGCTTGCAACGTTGTAAACAGAAATGCCGCGGATTTCTCCGTCATCCATAAAAGGGCCGTTCAGATCAATCTTGCCTTCGCCTGCGAGTTTGGTCAGGTGAGCGATATGCCCTTCCTGGATTTTCGCAGCAGTCACTGAATCCTGATCGCGATGTGGTCCTTTCTTGAGAAAGACCATGTAATAGACTTTCATCTTTGACTTGTCGAAGTCATTTTGCTGCGCATGTGCTGAAGCACCCAGGATGATAAGGGCGAGGAAAGTGAAAAGGATTTTCATGATGATTTATTTCTTCAGTAAACAGAATGAATCACAAATGAACGCCGGTGGCTTTGAATGCAACAGGATGACCTTCAGCGGTGGTGTCAATGTATGCTTGACCGTGTATGAGTACCGTTTCGCCGGAAATGTCCTTGGGCAGGTGAAACTTCTCATCCCAATCCACATAAATTTCTTTGCCGCCGGGATTGGCGAGGTTGAGCCAGCAGCCATCATCCTGGCAGGAGGAAGCAATGGTTCCTTTCACGGTCACCTCTTTCTGCTCGCCGCTTTGTTGTACGAGTTCCGCAATGGAAATCACCTGAGTGGTGTCGAATGTATCTCCATAAAATTTTGGAGAGGAAGTGCGGCCGCAGGAGAACAATGTGGCTGCGATGATGAGGGAAGCAAAAAGTGTTTTCATGATCAATGAATGTTCGGCGAAACTAAGGCAGAATTGATTTTTTGTATCCTCCAAAGATATTTACCAGAGAAGATAAAGCGATTGCTTTAGCAAAGGCACCCGCAAGCAATGAACAGTCAGCTACTTCATAAATACCACCTTCTGTGAACTGATCACATGATCATTATCCTCCAGTCTCACGACATACATTCCGGACGAAACTCCATCAAGCCGTAACTGAATAGTTTGGTTACTGACATCCATCGTTTTCAGCGACTGACCGATCATATTATACACCGTAACGCGTGGATGGGAGAAATTCTGCAGATCGCAACCGATATTAACCTGAATTAGGTGAGAGGTTAAATCCGGAAAGATGCAAACGTCGCAGTCGCATATCTTCCCTTCGACGTTTGCTGTATCTGAAACACTGCCGCAGCCCGCATTTACTTTCATCCAATAAACGCCCGGAGTTGTTACTTCAATGTTCGGCGTGCTTTCACCGGTGGACCATGTAACATCATAGTCACCAGTAACTGAGGAACCCAGAATAACCGGTGATATCCAATTAGTGCACACTGCGGTGTCAGGGCCGATATCCACCGGAGGAAAATCTTCAATGGTGATCAGCCGTACAAGCGTGTCGCTGCCCTGGCAATTAGTTACAATCAATTCAACATTGTAATCTCCCGCGTGAGAAAAAATGTGAGCTGGATTACTCAGTGTGCTGGTATTGTCTTGGGATGACGCATCATCAAAGTTCCAGAAATAATAAGCGGCATTTGTATTGGGCGAGCTCGTGAATTGGGTGATTCCGTTCAAACAAAAGTTGCTGCACTCAAATGCAGCCACTGGCGACAATATCGGAGAATAGAGGTCAAAGGAAATTGCAATTGCCATTGATGCACCATGATAATCGACGTACGACACCGAATTGGCGGGGATGTCGTAAATGCAGAATATCCCGAATATAGTTGTACTCTTATTTATCCCGAACAAGTACAGCTTATGGTGAAGTGGATCAATGGCAACATCTTCGAACCAATCTTCTTCTGATAGGGTAGTCAGATATTCGGTATTGCCTGTGGTTGGATCCATTCGCATAATATGGGACTCCCAATGGTTTGAAATGTACTCAGAGCTGGAGCCATAAAGCAATCCGTCGTTGCAATTGAACGCCAAAGTGAAACCGCTGTTTAGTTCCGGTGTAACTAAGACTTTGGATTCTGTATGGTGGGCAATATCAATAGCAACCAGGTATTTCTTTGGTGATTCCGCACCATAGAATCCGTAGATGATTTGATTTTCGGAATCAAAGCCGTTGAATGTGAAATATACAGTTGGCGAAAGTTTGAAAACAGGTGTAAGGATTCCGGATGCGGGATCAATGGTGACCAAAACCACTGAGTCGTACGGATCTGCATTGGTGTATATGGAATAGAGCATCTGGTCAGCCGGGTTATAAAACACCTTGTCAATCCAGTAAGCCGTGTCGCCCAGAGATTGCACTTCCGCATCATAAATGATCTTGCCCGTTTGCAGGTCCACGGTAAGCAGATGCATCGGTTTGTAAAACTCAGGATTGAATTCCAGGAAGCACCGGTTGTGAGCGGCATCTATTGATGGATGATCCGGGCCGCCATAATCCATTCCTGAAAAAAGCTCACTGATTCCCTGCGACGTTCCAGTGATCGGATCGAAAGATGCAAAGCCGGCAGTGATGCTGTTCACATGCTGGTACCAGGTCACCCCGTACAATTCGCCGGGCTGTGGTTGTGAGCAGGCATTTTCTCCGGCAATGATGATGATGGATGCCAGAATAATTTTTAAGGGGCGTTTCATACTTCATGGAGTGGATATGAAGCAATAACGAATAATAAGTAGTGCTATTATTTCACGCGAGGACAGTCCTTATTTTTCCGATTGCTGAATTATGTGCAGAGCAACGAAAGAGATACGATTTCTGCTTTCATTTACGAATATTAATGTGCCAGCTTATTAGTAATTAGCGCTGCGTCTCTATCAATAAACAAGATCGCTTAAGAGATGGCAATCACTTCGTGATAAGTTCCCACTGCCGCGCACGGGCGATTAATTCATCTGCATGAATATCCCAATCATGAAGAAGTGATGGTTCGAAGTCGGCTCCGTTCGGCCAAAAGATGGTCTGCACCTCCGAATCAATGCGCACTTGATCAAACAAATTCTCATCTCTGAGCGGACCATACAACTCACCGCAAAGGACCGGTTCGAAATTGATCACCTGCATCTTATTATCGTCAAAGGTCAGTTCAAGGGTGAAAGGAGCAACCTTTTTACATGCGGTAATCTTGTGAATTGGATGATTCATATTCAATAACAAAGTTACTGCAAGGGATCAATTTTGAATGCAGCGTGTCCTGATTGCAATAGCTCCCAACAAGTTTTCAATTCGTCTGTGTGGAGCTCACCCCAGGCTTCGACGAGTCTGATTTGTTTTCTAGGCAGCGTGCCCGCAATCATTTCAACGGGTTCAATGCTGAACACCGCAACATCACTTTGAAAGTAGGCATGGAAATGAGGAGTATGGTGAGGTTCACCGGCTTCCATGAACATTCTGATGATGATTCCGAAAAAGCGGCTCAATTCCGGCATTCAATAAAAGTAGCATTTTGACGATTTTGACATGTCGCAAAAATCTCCTGACGGCAGCCAGATATTTATCCATCAAAAAAGCCATCCCTTTTCAGAGATGGCTGCTCCGCAGCCGTGTCTCTCGCAGAGGACACGGCGCATGTAAACTGAAATGCTTCTTTTCATATCGTCGCATTTTCTCCATACAAGATATTAGTGTAATGTGTGATTGGAAAACAACATGGTATTCCCAATTCATAGAATGCTGCACTCGAGTGCGGGTACATCACAAAATCATCCACCAATCGCCATTTGCCGCTTACCGGATTATGATGGAGGTAATCGATCTTGCGTAACAGCATTGCTTCATTCAAGATAAGCTTTCCATCGAAAGAGGGCCGGAAGACCTGGTGCTGCTTGCCGCGCTTTCTGTCGCCAGGCATTACAGCATCTGATAATCTCTGCAGCACATCGCTTCTTGCTGATTGTTCCAGCCGGGCTACGATTTCATAAGCCATGAACCGCTTGCTATTACTCACCAGCGTATTCAGGTTAGCTTTATTAAAGGGAGTAGCCATGATGAAATGCACATGGTTAGTCATGATAGTGAAGGCGCACGTTCGGTACTGGTTCTCGTGCGCAATCGTGAACCATCGATATAGACTATCGTAAGATTGAGTCATCTCAAAAAGAGGAAGCCAATCACAACAGGTAAAGGTGCAGAAGTATAATTCGTTTGGTAACTCGTGCGGAGTTTTGACCGGCATTGCTCTAAGTGTATTGGACCGAAGCTAATAAAAAGATTTGTTGAACGGTTTGCGCCGTGTCCTCTTCGAGAGACATGGCTACGGAGAAATTCAAAATGACGGATAAATCCCTCTTTCCTATATTTACCATCATGGAATTTCTAAAAGAGTTGTGGCAGTTTCTTCGCCAGCGTAAGAAATGGTGGTTGCTTCCCATGATTGTAATACTGCTGCTCATTGCCGTGCTGATCATATTTGCAGGCGGCAGCGCCATTGCTCCGTTTATTTACACGCTGTTCTGATTTTACATGTACCTTCTGGGCATATCTGCATTCTATCACGATTCGGCTGCCGCATTGATTGAAAATGATAAGATCATTGCCGCCGCGCAGGAGGAACGTTTCACCCGGAAAAAGCACGATGCCGGCTTTCCTTCGAATGCTGTAAAATATTGTCTCGCCGAGGCGGCAATTGATCCGGCCGAACTTGCAGCCATCGTTTTTTACGACAAGCCGTTGCTGAAATTCGAACGGCTTCTTGAAACATATTATGCCTTCGCGCCAAAAGGATTGAAGTCATTTCTGATGTCGATGCCCGTTTGGATCAAGGAGAAAATGTTTTTGAAAAAACTGATTCGCGATGAACTCAAAAAAGTGATCGACCTTAAGCATTCAAAAATTCCGCTTCTTTTTCCAGAACATCATCTGTCGCACGCTGCAAGCGCTTTTTATCCTTCTGCGTTTGAAGAAGCAGCCATTCTCACCATTGACGGAGTGGGGGAGTGGGCCACCACTACAATCTGCCATGGAAAGGGGAAAGATATTTCCATACTCAGGGAATTGCGTTTCCCTCATTCGGTAGGTCTGCTCTATTCGGCATTCACCTATTACACCGGCTTTAAAGTGAACAGCGGCGAATACAAATTGATGGGACTTGCACCCTATGGAAATAAAAATTCATCCCAAACAAAAAAGTTTTATCAGCTCATTTGCGATGAATTGGCAGACATAAAAGAAGACGGTTCCGTATGGCTGAATCAGGATTACTTCGATTATGCCACAGGTCTTAAAATGACGGCAGACGACAAGTGGCAACAGCTCTTCGGACTTCCTGTTCGCAAACCGGAATCAGAATTAACGCAGTCTTATTGTGACCTGGCGCTGGCAATTCAAAACGTGACGGAAGAAATTGTTTTAAAGCTCGCGCGTCATGCCAAAGAAATTACGGGAAGTAAAAACCTGTGCATGGCCGGCGGCGTGGCGCTGAATTGTGTTGCCAATGGCAAAATTCTTCGCGAAAAAATATTTGACCGGCTCTACTTTCAGCCGGCAGCGGGTGATGCCGGCGGTGCACTGGGCGCAGCACTCGCAGCCTTCCACATTCATTTCGGAAAAGAACGCAATACGGATTACGTGTATGATACGATGTGCGGCAGCTATCTCGGTCCCGAATTTTCAGACAAAGAAATTATTGCCGTTGCAAAAAAATTTAAAGCGGCTTATGAATCATTTCAAGAGTTTGACGACCTGGCTGAACGTTCGGCATCGCTCCTCGCTGATGGAAAAGTGGTGGGCTGGTTTCAGGGAAGAATGGAATGGGGCCCGCGCGCCCTAGGTAACCGTTCAATTCTTGGTGATGCCCGCAATCCTGAAATGCAAAAGAAGCTTAACCTTAAAATAAAATATCGCGAAAGCTTTCGTCCGTTTGCTCCCGCGGTGCTGAGTGAAGATTGCAATGATTATTTCGATCTCGGCGATATTTCGCCGTACATGCTTTTGGTCGACAGCGTGAAGAAAGAAAGACAGAAATGCCTTCCCGAAGGATTTGATGAGTTGCCCCTTAAAGAGAAACTCTATTTTCTGCGAAGCGATATTCCTGCAGTCACGCACCTTGATTACTCGGCGCGAATTCAAACCGTCCATCATGATACAAATGAGAGATTCTGGAAACTGATTGTTGCATTTAAGAGGCAAACCGGTTTCGGACTGATTGTGAATACGAGCTTCAACGTGCGCGGTGAACCAATCGTTTGCACTCCTGAAGACGCTTACAAATGCATGATGCGAACAGAAATGGATTACCTTGTAATGGGAAATTTCCTCTTTGATAAATCAAAACAACCGGATTGGAATGAGGACGATGACTGGCGAAAACAATTCACACTGGATTAGAAGATGAAACAGCCCACCGGAAAAGAAGTTTATACCACGATCATCATACTGGCGCTCGCTTCGCTGGGGCTGAATTATGTTTTTCATCTCAGGTATGCGGATTACGCTGCTGCGGTGCTTCTGCTGATTGCGCTCTTTGTTTATCCGGTTGCTGTTTGGATTACCATCGGCTGGCTTAAGTTCGCTCAATTACTCGGGACGATTAATTCCAAAATTCTGCTCACACTCATATTTTTTATTTTTCTTTTTCCTATCGCCACACTTTATCGGCTGTCAAAAAAAGATCCCCTGCAACGGAAAAAGTTGAATAAAGAAGGGACCTCCTATTTTTCTTCACGAAATCATACTTATCAGCCCGATGACTTCAAGCACACCTTCTGAATCTTCAGGAAAACCGAAGAATAAACGCGTATTCTTTTTCTATTTCATTCTTATTGCTTTTTTTCTGCTGATGCTTTTAATAATTGGCGCATTGGTGACTGAGATCGGACTGCGATGGTCAGGCAAGTATGCTATCAGCGGATTCACGCTTGACAGGGAAGTAATCTGGCGGTTAAAACCTCACATGTGTGAAGACAACAGTAATGAAGAAGGAAGCCACTTTGAATTAACAACGAACAGCAAAGGCTTTCGCGGCAAAGAATGGGAGAGCAAGAAAACAAAAAAGAGAATTATGCTGCTCGGCGATTCATACACCGCCGCACTTGATTTTCCAGACGATCAAACTTTCGCAGGAATCCTGCAGGCAAAACTCGATTCCGATGCGGCCACAAAAGGCCAATACGAAGTCATCAACATCAGCGCACCGGCATGGTCCATTGATCAGCAAATGTTGATGTTTGAAAAATACGCGGCCGAATTGCGCCCTGATTACACCATTTTGATGGCGGCACCGAATGACGTGCGGGAATTATTCTGCAAGAAATTCATCACCTCCAACGGCGCGGGTGGAATTGTGGTGCATCCGCCGGATTTCATTTTGAAAAAGAGAGTCGGCTGGTACCTGTCGGAACGGTCGTCGCTCTTTCAATATCTTCAGGAAAAGAAATTCCATTCTAACTATGGAACGTTCTACGACATTTTTGAAATGTACACCATGAATTTCGGCGTTCATGACAGCACGGACTGGGATCGGCCGCTGTATCTCAAAAACCCAATGCCTGAAGTAGACGAAGCATTTTCGCTCTATCACACGGTCTTCAAGCGGCTGAAAGAGGATTGCACCAGACAAAACAGCAAACTGTTGGTGACGATGATTCCTGTTCAGGATTACGTGGAGGGGCATTACGTTCCGGACACGCTTCTTGATCAAAACAAAGTGCTGAATTATTTCACCGGCCTGTGCGCTGAGTCGCAGCTACCTTTTCTCAATATGTACGGAGCTGCAACAAGTTTGCAGCATGCGCCTTCACTATATAAAAAACACGACCTGCATTACAGCTCTTTTGGAAATTTATTTACAGGAACGCAACTTTATGCGTTCTTCAAATCAAATATGTAAGCCGGTCAAAAAATCAGAAAGCCACCGCAGCATCGGGGTGGCTTCTCTGTTCGTGATCCCGCTGGGACTCGAACCCAGGACCCCAACATTAAAAGTGTTATGCTCTACCAGCTGAGCTACGAGATCATTACTGAATTTCAGACTATTGAAACTTCCTGAAATCGTTGGGAGGGCGCAAAGATATGTGCTGAGCCGAGTAATTGCAAAGGGAAAAAATGGATGTGAATTATGTGAATATTCACCGCATGGTAAGGTCGAGTTATGAATGTCGCCGAAGGTTCCAACTTAATCAGTGCAACCCCAGTCAGCACTCACTCAAACGGAAAGAACGCATCCTCAATGTGATAAACCTTTGACTGATTATCCTTTACTATGACGGAGATAATATCGAAGCGGACGTCGAGATCCAGGTTGTTGCGTTCAAGGTACTCTTCTGCTGCCATTGACAACAGTTCCTGCTTGGCTTTACCGACTGATTCCTCCGGCGGTCCAAAGTGATTAGTCCTGCGCGTCTTCACCTCTGCAATAACGAGCGTGTTTTTGTCCTTGGCGATGATGTCCACTTCCGCTTTGCCAAACCGCCAGTTGATTTCGAGAATGGCAAGCCCTTTCTGTTCAAGGAATTCAATAGCAAGAATTTCGCCTTTCGCACCCAACTCATTATGCTCACTCATGGCGCCGTAAAAAATTCATGGGGAAATGTTATGGAACGAAAGCTAAATTTGCCCTACGTTTAACGAAGTAAAACTACTGAAACATGATGGATCAACTGATTGCAAGCTTCACCCAACAGATGGCGGAAGCGATTGAGATAGGCCGTGGCATGAAACTCTCGCCGCGGCATAAAGACATTAAAAACGTAGTGGTAGCCGGCATGGGCGGTTCCGGCATCGGAGGCAACCTGGTAGCTGAATTGATTTCTGAAAAGATGAAACTGCCGTTCGCTGTTTGCAAGGATTATTTCCTTCCTGAATGGGTGGATGAGCACACGCTGGTGATTGCTTCCTCGTATTCCGGCAATACCGAAGAAACCCTGCATGCCCTTGAAGAAGCCATTCGCCGCGGTTGCAAAATTGTGTGCGTATCATCAGGCGGATCGATGATCAGTCTGGCGAAGAAAGCCGGATTGGATTATGTGATTATTCCCGGAGGAAAACCACCGCGCGGCTGCTTGGCTTATTCTTTTATCCAGCAACTTTTCATTCTCGCTCATTACAACCTGATTGATGAAGGGTTCGTGGTTGGCATCGAGCAGGCGATTGATCATCTCAATAAAGAAGAGAAGCGCATTGTGAAGCAGGCGAAATCGCTGGCGAAAAAACTGAACAAAAAAATACCGGTCATTTATTCGGCCGCCAGTTATGAAGCGGTGGCCATCCGCTGGCGGCAGCAGTTCAATGAGAATTCAAAAATGCTGTGCTGGCACCACGCCATACCGGAAATGAATCACAACGAGCTAGTGGGCTGGCGCACACCGGGTAAATACGCCGTGATCTTCCTTCGCAATGAAACCGATTATTCACGCACGCAGCAGCGGATGAACATTGCGAAAAACATCATCACCCAATACACGAAACATATTTACGAAGTGTGGTCAAAGGGCGACAGCTACCTCGAGCGCGCCTTGTACCTGATTCACTTCGGCGACTGGGTTTCCTATCACCTTGCCGAGTTGCGCAAGGTGGATCCGGTGGAAGTGAATGTGATTGACTTCCTGAAAGCCGAACTCGCCAACTGATTTTTTACTAAATACATGAACCGCATGGCGAGAAAGCTGTGCGGTTTTTTTTTTGTTCGGGTGCAATAGAGAGGAAATAATAACACAGTCCGACGATCGCAATGAATCGCGCCTGACCATGTGATCTGTCTTAAGTCTGCAACTCATGCGTCAGCATGTGCGCAATAAAATCTGTTGTTCGTCGAATCGACGTAGAATCTCTTCTACGTCGAGTGTTCATGCGCTCATTACAACCTCCCTTCTTTTCGCGGCGTCATTGTGAAATGTTCGATGGAAGAAACAAAATCTCCTTCGAAAATCTTTCATCACAAAAAAATCAGGCTATGAAAAACGCAATCCGAATTCTAATTGCCTTTCTCGTGATGTGGGTGAGTGGCATGAGTGCCTTCGCGCAGTCACGTACGATCACCGGGAAAGTGACCGATGCAAAAGGTGAGGGGTTACCCGGCGTGTCAGTGATTGCCAGGGGAACCACGGCAGGCACCTACACCGACGATGACGGGAGCTTCTCGTTCGCTATCCCTTCAAACATCACCCAACTCGGGTTCAAGTACCTCGGGTTTAAAACGGAGACGGTTACGCTCACAGCAAGCAATGTTGTGAATGTAACCCTGCAGGAAGATGTTCTTGGATTGGATGAAGTGGTGGTGACCGCCCTCGGTATTCCAAAAGAGAAGAAAGCACTCGGCTACTCAACACAAGCGATTGGTGGTGAAGAGCTGAACAAATCGGGACAGGGAAATCCCTTGAGTGAATTGAACGGAAAAGTTTCAGGGCTGACCGTCATCAATAGTGCCGGCGATCCCGGCGCAGGAACTTACATCCGGTTGCGTGGCGTTACTTCGCTCACAGGCAACAATCAGCCCCTGATCATAGTGGATGGAATTCCGCTCGATAACTCCATCAACATTTACGATCCGGTGAACACGGGTTTCCTTGCGGCCACGGCAGCAGGGAACAATTTAGGCAGCGCAGCACCTGATAACCGCGGCGTGGACATCAACCCTGCTGACATTGCATCCATCACGGTGCTGAAAGGTCCGGCAGCCACTGCACTTTACGGGTTGCAGGCGGCAAGCGGAGCGCTAATCATCACCACTAAAAAAGGGGGAGGTACAGGACGGAAAGGAACCAACATAGATTTTCAGTCAAGCTACTCACTGGACTATGTGAATCAATATCCGGAATTACAGAACATGTACGCTCAGGGTAATAACGGCTTGTACCTCGGCCCAACTGCACCAACGGGTAACAAACGATTTTCATGGGGACCGTTGGCCGATACACTTTACTGGGATGGCATTGCAACGGAATATGACCAGCACGGCTCCATCGTGGGGCAATCAGATTCTGCTGCTGTGAACAAGGTGGAGCCCTATGATCCGCAGCATGATTTCTTCCGGACCGGCAGCACCTTTAACAACAGTCTTTCACTATCGGGAGGAAATGATAACTCGGGTTACCGTCTTTCCATCGGCAACATCAATCAGCAGGGTGTGGTGCCGCTAACCAATCAGTCTAAAACGACACTTTCACTTTCCGGTCAGGCGCAAATCATGCAGAATGTGAAAGCGTCAGCCACATTCACGTATCTCTCACTGGGGGCAGATAAATCCGTTACCGGTTCAAACCCGTCAGGGCTTATGCTTGGCCTGCTTCGCACACCTATCACGTTTGACAATTCCAATGGCTCTTCAGATCCCGCTGATCCGAATGCGTTTCTGCTCTCTGACGGAACACAACGTAACTACCGAGGCGGACCGGGATACGACAATCCCTATTGGGTGGTGAATCGTAATCCGTTCCGCGAAGATCTGGACCGATACTATGGATCGTTCCAGGTGGAATATGATCCGTGGAAATACATCTCCATCCTCTACCGCGCAGGCGGCGATGTTTACGGACAGGGAAACAAGAATGGCTATGACATCGGTTCCAATCAGTTTCCCACCGGTGTTCTCATTCTCGATAACTATAACAGCAAACAGTTCAACTCTGATCTCATCGTGAATTTCACGAAGGACTTTGGCAAGGACTGGAATGCAACGCTGATGGCCGGTCACAATTATTTCACCACTGCGTTCAAAGAAGAATTTACGCAGGGAAGCAATCTTTCTCTTCCCAACTTCTTCGATATGGCGAATGCCTCTTCATTCTTCGCAGTCGAAAAAACACAGAAGAAGAGGACGATGGCCTTTTACGGTCAGGCGCAAGTGGACTATAAGAATATGCTGTACCTCACGCTTACGGGAAGAAATGAAACATCTTCCACGCTTCCGGAGCAGAACAACACATTCTTTTATCCCTCAGCCAGTCTCGGATTTGTTTTCACGGATGCGCTGGGGCTTGCATCCAATCCTGTTTTTCCATATGGAAAAATCAGGTTGAACTATGCACAGGTGGGTAAAGATCCGCTGCCGCAATCGCTCCAGACATATTACGTCTCCACCGTGGCATTTGACGGATTCACCACCGGTATCACATATCCATTCAATGGTGTAGGTGGATTTTCACTCGGCACCATCACCTCGGTGATTGGCAACCCAAACCTGCAACCGGAGAAGACCAATTCTTACGAGGTGGGTGTTGATCTGGCATTCTTCAGAAACCGGATTGGATTGAGCGCGACGGTTTATCATTCAAAAACAACGGATCAGATTTTCACTGTTGCTATTCCATACACAACCGGATTCGCGTCTGCCGTGCTGAATGCAGGTGAGATCACGAATGATGGTTTAGAAATCACTCTTAATACCACTCCCGTTAAAACGAGTGATGGCTTCCGTTGGGATCTCAACTTCAACTGGTCGAAGAATAAAAACAAAGTGGTCGCACTGGCTCCCGGCATTGATAATCTTCTTATCGCCGGATTTCAAAACGGGGCCATTTACGCTGTGGAAGGATTGCCTTACGGCGTGATCTATGGTAATGCTTATGTCCGCGCTGAGGACGGTCAACTTATCATCAACGATGATCCGAATGATCCTGGTTATGGTAAGCCCATTGGCGGAAGTACCAATAAACCAATCGGTGACATCAACCCTGACTGGTTCGGATCCGTCGTAAGCACATTCTCTTACAAAGGGTGGTCACTTGGCTGTCAACTCGATATCCGAGAGGGAGGCGATATCTGGAACGGAACCAAAGGTGCTCTTGAATATTTCGGACGCGCAAAGGAAACAGATCACCGCGGTGAGACAGCCACCTTCACAGGACTGGCCGGTCACGTTGATGCAAGTGGAAACATCGTTCACTTTGGCACTGACGGAACTACAGAAGAAGCAGGACCAGGCGCATCAGTCAGCCAGGAGAGCACACTCGATCAGTATTACTATCAATTCCTCGGCAGCAGTTTCATCGGGCCCGCTGAATCAACAGTTGAAGACGGATCGTTCGTGCGCATCCGCGAATTGAGCCTGAGCTATGCTCTTCCACAAAAGCTCCTCGACAACATTCACATCACGCAACTCTCAATCACCGCTTTCGCCAACAATCCATTTCTATGGACGAAGTATGATGGTGTGGATCCCGAAACGAGTTTGATCGGGCCTGCCAATGGACAAGGACTTGATTACTTCAACAATCCCGGCATCAAGAGTTTCGGCATCAGGCTTCAATTGGGATTGTGATTCATTTCATCAACAATAAAAACCTATACAATGAAAACGATAAAATTTTTGATCACAGCGCCGGCCGTATCGATGATATTTCTTCTTGGCTCGTGCAATAGTGATTTTTTCACCGAGGTGAATACGAATCCAAATTCACCTGATTCTGTGCTACCCGCATCTCTTCTTTCCACCGTGGAAGGAAGTATCGGGTATTCACAGGGAGGAGAATATTCGAGATTCAGTTCCATGTTCACACAGCAAACACTGGGCGCCGCAAGGCAGGCTGAGGGTTGGTACAATTACATTTTCACCACACAGGATTTTGATACGCACTGGGGAAATATGTACACGCAGTGTATGGAGAACAATTACCTCCTCATTCAGATGGCCGATGAAAAAGGGTATCATCAATATGGAGGTATTGCGAAAATCCTCCTCGCTTACAGTTTGCAACTGGTGGTTGACGCATGGGGCGATGTTCCGTATACCGATGCATTTCAGGGACTCGAAAACCTGCACCCTGCTTTTGACAATGGTTCTTCGGTTTACGAATCACTGAATCAATTGCTCGACGAAGCCATTGATGATCTCAATCAGCCCGTAACGGAATCACTGCTGCCCGGTCCGGATGATTTCATGTACGGCGGCGATGCTTCACAATGGATCAAATTTGCACACGCCATCAAGGCACGATTGGCCATTCATGAAAGTAAAACCAATGCAACCAAAGCGCAGGAGGCATTGGATGAGATTGCCCAATCATTTGTAGGCAATGAGGATAATGCGCAGCTCTTTTTCGGAACCACATCCACGAATGCGGGACCGTGGAATCAGTTCAACACACAGCGGGGCGACATCAGTTTTTCTACGAGTACGTTGGCAGGTGAAATGTCAGCGCGCAATGATCCGCGTTATTCCATTCTAATTGATGATGCGGGTGACCCTGACGGGTTAGGTCTTGCGGCATACTATGGTAGTCCGAATTCGCCGGTGGAATTCATCACGTTTGACGAATTGAACTTCATCAAGGCGGAAGCGATCCTTCGCACATCGGGGAACATTGAAGATGCACAAGCGGCCTACCGGGATGGAATCACAGCGAACATGCAAAAGCTTGGAGTCGCTCAAGGTGACATCGATGCATACCTCGCTGCTAACGGGACCTTACCCGGCGATGCGAACGAAGCCATCAGCCAGGTGGCATTCCAGGCGTGGTTCGCTCTTTATCTCAATCCTGAAGCATGGACCACTTACCGCAGAACGGGCTCTCCGCAATTGGTTGCCGTGGACGGAACACAAGTGCCTAGAAGATTACTTTATCCTCAAACGGAGTACTCATACAACGGGGAAAATGTTCCTCCGTCAACGCTGTATACTCCGCGGATTTTTTGGGATAACTAACGCTCGGGTTTATTTGGTGAATGAGAACGCCGGTTGCAAGTGCCATGCCTTGTTGCCGGCGTCTCTTCTTTTTGCGATTAGAAAGGTTCTAGCCCGTTAACATTTTTTAAGAAAGACAAAGCATGTTTTTCAAAGCGAATACTCTTTTGAATTGTCACCGTTTTATGACAATCAAAACTTATTGTAACATGTTATTTTCTTCATGAAATTTCAGCGATGAAAAATGTTTGTAACGATTAAATGTTAGTCGATGAAAAAAGTGTGATTGTCCAAAGAGGAAACGTTAATGCAACGAACGGGGAAATGCCGGCGTCATTGAATTGGAAACGAGCATAACTCTTTCTGCCATGAAACTATGATCATACATGTACTAAAGTTCAGCGCAAAGCCCGGTAAAGAAAAAACGGTTCACAAGATCATCCGCGGGTGCATGATGGTATTGAAAGACAAAGCACACCCGGGCACCTCATTTCATTCACTGCGCGATGCTACGGACCGGAGGCATTTCATCCAGATTAGCACTTTCGAAACGAAAGAAGCGGAGGAGCAGTTTGAAAACATTGATGAACTGAAGCGCCAGTTCTCGCGACTGCAAAATGTAGTCGAAGGCGCACTTGATTACCGAAAGGTGGAGAGCTTTGAATTTTTTCAGGCGCGGTGAAATTTTGAAATCGAAACATGTTCCTATCCTGCATTTTGTTTGTGCAGGACAGAATTTGTGCTAGGGCAATTTGAGATACGGCGCGCGAAGTGGCAAGATATGCGACTGCCCGTTTATAAATTAATACCGGGAGTGAGTGAAGATTTGAAACCGGAGTCGAAAGGGATCGTAGAAGCGGTAAAAGAAATTCACCATGAAAATCCTGATTGCCGCTATTCTCGTACTCATGATGGTTACAGCTGATGCGCAAACCATCACACCTAATGAGGCCAAATCTCACCTTGGTCAATCCGTTACTGTATGCGGGCAAATAACCAGCGCTCAGTTTATCAGCCAGATGGACGGGCATCCCACCTTCCTGGGCTACGGGAATCTGTTTCCAAACCATTCCTTCGCCATCGTGATCATGGAAAATGAGCTGGTCACCTTTCCATACAATCCGGCCGACCTGAAGAATCTGAATGTATGTGTGAAAGGAAAAGTGGAGATGTATGCCGGAAAGCCGTCCATCCTAGTGAAGGATCCCGCGCAGATCAACCGCGTTCCTGAAAATTGAATTGCCCTGCGGGGACTTGAACCTTGCGCAGGTCTGCTGAAAATTTCTCACTTCAGGTTTGTTACGGTTATCTAATGTGCGGTTACAAATGCAAAGCGAAATAGTCAGGCGGGTTCCATTTGTTGCCCATAGAATTTCTTCCGTAGCCAAAAGGCCACATTCACCAGTGCGATCAGCGCCGGTACCTCAACCAACGGTCCGATAACCCCTGCAAATGCTTCACCGCTGTTGATCCCAAACACACCTATTGATACGGCAATCGCCAATTCAAAATTGTTGCCGGCCGCGGTAAAGGAAAGTGCCGCGCTCTGCGAATAATCGGCGCCCATTCTTTTCCCGATCATGAATGTGATCATGAACATGATGATAAAGTAAATCACCAGCGGAATGGCTATTCGGATCACATCCATCGGAATCTGTACGATCAGCCCGCCTTTCAAACTGAACATGGCGATAATGGTAAACAACAATGCCATCAAAGTGACGGGACTTATTTTAGGAATGAACACATTCAAATACCACGAATCTCCTTTGATTTTTCTCAGCAACAACCGGGTTAAGAAACCGGCAAGAAACGGGATGCCCAGATATATAAAAACGCTGTGGGCAATCTCATTAATACTGATGTCCACTTCCCAACCCTTCAATCCAAAGTAGGGAGGAAGTACAGTGATAAACAGCCAGGCAAATACGCTGTAAAACAAAACCTGAAAAATGCTGTTGAACGCCACCAGTCCGGCGGCATATTCGCGATGGCCTTCCGCCAGTTCATTCCATACGATCACCATGGCAATGCAGCGGGCAATACCGATCATGATGAGTCCAATCATGTATTCGGGGAAATCTCTTAAAAAGGTTATGGCCAATACAAACATCAGCACCGGCCCAATGAGCCAATTCATGGTTAGGGACAGGAACAGGATTTTAATATTCCTGAAAACCTTACCCAACTCTTCATATCTCACCTTGGCCAGCGGCGGATACATCATAAGGATTAAGCCAATGGCAATGGGAATATTGGTTGTGCCGGATTGAAATGAATTGATGAACGATGCTGCGCCCGGCATCAAATATCCAATACCCACACCCAATGCCATAGCAAGAAAAATCCAAAGAGTGAGATAACGGTCAAGGAATCCCAACTTTTTCCTGCCCGTCACCGGATTGCAGTCATGCGCGCTCATGCAGGTTCAGTTGTTCGATGAAATTCTGTATCTCATCTCTTATTTCATTTCGCACGATGCGGGTGGCGGCCAGTTGTTCTTCGCGCGTTCCGGTAAATGAGGAAGGATCGGCAAAACTCCAATTGATTTTTTGATGAACACCCGGAAATACGGGGCATCGTGCGGCGCTTGCTTCATCGCAGACCGTAATCACGTAATGGTACAACCGGCCTTCTTTGAAAAAATCAAATACATCATGAGTTAGATTATTTGAAATGTCTATTCCGTCTTCCTTCATCACCTCTATCGCCAGTGGGTTCAGGGTGCCTGCTTCAAGTCCTGCACTTTCGACGGCGAATTTTTCTCCGCCAAATTTTTTCAGGTATGCTTCTGCCATCTGGCTTCTAGCAGAATTATGAATGCAGATAAACAGCACTTTGATTTTATTCATGATTGTCGTGGATTAGCAACATTTGGGATTATTGGAGTTGGTGTTTGTAAAAAACTCGTTGAAGGTTTTTTCAAACCGATCAAAGGTTTTCCAATTGATGCAGTAGCAAGATTTGGGACCATCTATCGTGCCGGTGATGAGTTCCGCTTTGAGTAATTCTTTGAGATGTTGTGAAACGGTGGATTGTGCCAGGGGCAGTACTTCTACTATTTCACCGCAAATGCACGTTTCGCGCTTAGCAATCGCTTTGAGAATGGCCACCCGCGCCGGATGACTGATTGCATTGGCAAAGGACGCCAATTCATTCTCCTTGTTGCTGAAGGCAGCTTTTTTGTTTTGAGCCATGTATTTATTTAATATCGCAAATATACGATAAAGGGAGTTGCAGTTGAAGACCGGATGCGATCATACCACCAATTGCTTATTTTCCATCAAATACATTGGTAATGAAATTCGGGAAAGAGTGAATCTTCAAATCAATTTATCTTGCAGTCAAATTCATGTTTGATGCCGCTGGAAATCGGAGCCGAAGCACCGGATTTTACTCTTTACAATACGGAGAAAAAGAAAGTTTCCCTGAGCGAATACCGGGGGAAGAATGTGGTGCTGCTCTTTTTCCCGCTGGCGTTTTCAAGAATTTGCACGAAGGAACTTTGTGAGATGAGCGAGAACTATTCTTATTATGAAACACTCAATTCAGAAGTGATTGGCATCAGCGTTGACTCGCTTTACACCAATGGTAAATTCAAAGAACTGAACCAGATACATTTCCCGCTGCTTTCCGATTTCAATAAACAGGTTTCAAAAGCGTACGATGCGCTCATGGAGGAATTCGGATTCGATTACCAGGGTGTGTCACGCAGAGCCACTTTTGTTATTGACCGGAACGGAAAACTGGTTTATCAGGAAATACTCGCTTCGCCGGGTGATTATCCTGACATGCAAAAACTGAAAGAAGTTGTCGCATCACTGAAATAGCTGTACTTTTAAAATCCGTCTAAAACCCAAAATTCATCCTATGAAAAAAAATGTTACACTAATTGCTTTCATTTGTTTGATGCTGAGTTACCATGCTAACTCCCAGGTGGTGCCCAATGCCGGTCTGGAAGTGTGGAACAACATCATCCTTTACGAAGATCCCGCAAACTGGAGCAGCCCCAATCAGCTTACCTCTATTCTGGGAATCACTCCGGTAACCAAATCAACAGATGCTGCCAGCGGAACGTATGCTGCCAAGTTAGTGGGAGCTTACATTGATCAGTTTCAGCTCACGGTGCCCGGCGCCATTGGAACCGGCACCATTGATGCCACCACACAATCATTTAAAGGCGGCTTTCCGCTGAATGGAAATAATCCTCAGGCACTCATCGGATATTATAAATACGCTCCGGTTTCAACGGATTCATGCCTTATTTTTTCAGTCCTGTTCCACTGGGATGCCGTGAACAGCAAGCGTGATACCACCGCTATCGCATTTTATAGCAGTGGAGTGGTTGAAAACTACACGCTGTTCTCAGCGCCTTTTATTCCGCTTAGCGGTGAAACGCCGGACTCAGCCATCATTATTATTTCTACATCCAAGGACATCCTCACGGCGCAGGCCGGAAGTACCATGTATGTTGATGATATTGATTTGTCCAATGCTGTTGGTGTAAGCGAAACTCCCGTGGTTGCAGTAAAAATGTATCCGAATCCGGCAGATGAAACCATTTCCTTCCAGATACCCAATGAGTGGAATGTTAAGGAAGTGGAAGTTGTAAATGTTGGCGGAACATTAGTGAAAACCTTTGCTGCATCTGCCGGTGATTTCACCATGGGCATCAAACAATTTGCACCGGGGCTTTACCTCTGTCAGTTAAAGGATCAGTCTGGTAAAGTGGTTGCCACCGGAAAGTTTTCGGTGAAGCATTAGTGAGAAATTCAAACATCCTGAGGAGCCCGCAAAGTCAGCGGGCTCTTTCATTTTACGGCCGTGTAAGTACCGGCAGCCAGTGCGGTCCAACCGGCGAGGAAGAATAATCCGCCGATGGGGGTAAGGATTCCAAAATAGGAGAGTGTGGAAATAAGAGCGAGTACATAAAGACTTCCAGAAAAGAAAATAATTCCGGTAAAGAACAGCCACCCGCTGATGCGAATCCATTTGCCGGCAAGTCTTTCACTCAGGATGGCAGCTGCAAGGATGGCCAGTGAATGATAAAACTGGTATTCCACTCCGGTGTGGTAGATGCGCAATTGCTCCTCATCCAGAATTTCACGGAGTGTATGCGCGCCGAAAGCACCAAAAGCCACAGCGAGACCGCCACAAATACTTCCCGTCAATAAAAGAGATCTGCTCATGAAAAAAATTTCACCGAAGATAGAACCGCGGCTTCAATCAATTTTTTGGATATTGGGCTTCAATTGATTCAAGTGGTTCAATCATGAAAATCTACACCAAGAAGGGTGATACCGGCACCACACAACTGCTGGGCGGCTCGCGGATATCAAAAGGGCATCTGCGTATTGATGCTTATGGAACGGTTGATGAACTCAATTCATGGCTCGGTCTGGTGAGAGACCAGTTGAATGACGAACAGTCCTCTGCGGTGCTGAAAGAAATTCAGGATCGCTTGTTCACGATCGGATCGCTGCTGGCATCGGATAAAGAGGGCAGCAAGATGATTATTCCTGATTTAAATGAGGAGGATGTAAAAAGACTGGAGGATGAGATGGATGCCATGGATAAGTCACTCCCCGAACTGAAATCATTTGTATTACCGGGGGGGTATACACCCAATTCCATTTGCCATATAGCACGGTGCGTTTGCCGGCGAGCGGAACGGGCCATTGTGATTCTGCATCAGCAACAACCGGTTGATGAACTTGTTCTCAAATACATAAACCGCCTTTCAGATTATTTATTTGTGCTGGCCCGCAAGACATCAAAAGATCACGGCGTGGCTGAAATTATGTGGCAAGGTCGAAAGCGCTGAATGCTTACGAATTTAAATCATGTCCACGTTGATTTTGTTATGTGAGCTATTCGTTTATTTTTGCGGGAAATTAAAAAAACCTCACTCGAGACGTAGATGTATTGGACTCTTGAATTGGCAAGTTATCTCGAAGACGCTCCTTGGCCGGCAACTAAAGATGAACTTATTGACTTCTGCATTCGCTCCGGCGCACCGGTTGAAGTAATCGAAAACCTGCAGGAACTGGAGGATGAAACCGAAGTGTATGAAGGCATAGAGGACATCTGGCCGGATTATCCTACACACGATGACTTTTTCTTTAATGAAGATGAGTATTGACGTGCGATGGTCTTTCTGAAGGCAAACTGCCCGGGAAAGAGCATCAACTCTTCACTGTTTTCCCCTTCTTATCGATCATCTTATCCTGCAGCAGCGATACTCTGGGGTTTTTGGGATCAGTCACTTTTGTCATCACTTTGGCGCGCCCTTGTACGAAAGACAAGGCGTAATCATATTGTGCCTTGATCACCCACTTGCCGGTTCGATCTATGTAACCCCATTTACCTGTTTCATCAGCCACAGGTGCAAGTGTTTCACTGAATGATCCGGCTTTATTGAATTTTGGTTGAATGACCCACTTGCCGGTTTTATCAATGAAACCATACAAACCGGTTTCAGGTGATTTTGCTGAAGCCAACCCTTCACTGAATGATCCGGCATCAGCAAATACGGGTTTTATCACTTCTTCACCTTTGGTATTGATGAAACCATATCCCACGCTGTTTATTTTCACGAGCGCCAGTCCCTCATTGAATTCAAACGCATCATCATAGGTAGGTTTCACGGTCCATTCACCAAACCGGTTGATGAAACCATATTTGCAGCTGTCTTTGGCGCAATTGCCGATGGCGACGAGGGCATGCCCGTCAAAAAAATCACTCGCTTCTGTCCACGGGTAGCGGTTTACCAGGGTTCCATCCACACAGGCATACAGGTAAGGGCATTTTTCTTTTCCGCATGGCAGCTTAACTGCTGAAACGCCATTGAAAACCGGTGCAGCTTCTGTGAATTGGGCCCTGAAAATCGTGTCGCGTGATTGAAAATCCACAAAGCCGTACAACCCATCTTTCCTGAATCGTTCATACTGCCGTGTTGCCAGTTTCATGTCACGCTGCACCCGCTTGGGATTCGGATAATCGGGATACTTGATCATGAATTTCCGGAAAACATCCGCAGTATAGAAAGGCGTTTCTATTTGGTAGATTCTTTCCCATGCTTTCGGAACATTTCTGTTTCCGGGAAAGTCCGCAATGAATTTTTTATAACCGTCAACATCATTGGCCCTGGTGGCAATGGCATAAACACTGTCTTCAGCCACATGTACAAAAGGACTGTTGGGATTTGCGTCGGCAAATGCGAGATAAGATTCAATGGTATGGGCACGGGTGAAGTCAAGGAAGTATAACCGCTGATAATTGTCCCGGGCCCGTCCTGCATAAGGACTGTACGGGTATTTATCAATAAACATGCGGTATGATTGCCACGTACTGTCTGCAGTTTGTTCTTTGTAAAACAATTTATCGTAGAGAGATTTTGCCGCCGGAACTTCAACGGCATCAGGATAGGATTCATAGAAATTTTTGAGCGCTGCGGCGCTATTCGATTTAAGGGCTTCCTTGAATGCCAGTTCATTTCTGTGTTCCGTGGCTATGGAAAGCTTGGGAGACGAAGTGTAAACTGAAATGAAATGATTCCATGATTCCAGTGTGTTGCCTGATTCCGCCACCTGATATGCTTCATCATTGATTCGTTCCTGAAGCTCTTTCACTGTGAATTCACGCCAGCCGGAAGATGACTGAAGTTTCTCAAGTTCTTTGGTTTTGTATTCTTTCTTCAACCCCTCAGCACTTTTTAGCATGTATTTGTTTGCCGAATCCAGGTTGTATCCGGAATAGTCATGTGAACTATACATCTGTGCAAGCAGGAAATGCGCCCCGGGATTTTCACTTTCATCTTCCAGCACGCCATACAACTGCTGGGCGGCCACATCATATTTGCCACGGTTTATAGAATTCAACCCTTTCTTAAGTGATTGTCCAAGGGTGAAGAGTGGTATGAGACAAAGGAGCAGCAGTAGATGAACTCGCATTCGGGTCACGTCGTATTCCGACCGCAAAATGCAAAATATAGGTGAATTGTTGGTAAAAGAGTTACCAAAAAAGGGGTAAAAAATTAACAAGACGGAGAGTCCGGAAACAGCGTAGGCGGCGGCTAATTTGCCTTTACCTCGCTCACCAGTTTTTGCAGCGTGGCCTTGGCGTCACCAAACAGCATCCGCGTCTTGGGTGAATAGAATAATTCGTTCTCTATACCTGCATAACCGGGATTCATGCTTCGTTTCATCACAATCACGTTCTGCGCATTCTCCACATCCAGGATGGGCATGCCGTAAATGGGAGAGGCAGGGTCAGTTTTTGCGGCAGGATTCACCACATCATTGGCGCCAACCACGATCACCACATCTGTCGTCGGGAATTCATTGTTTGCATCTTCCATTTCAAGCAGCTTGTCGTAGGAAACATCGGCTTCAGCCAGGAGGACGTTCATGTGCCCGGGCATTCGACCGGCAACCGGGTGAATAGCGTATTTCATTTCCACCCCTTTCTCTTCCAGTATTTTTTCCAGCTCATGAACGGTATGCTGCGCCTGTGCCACAGCAAGTCCGTAGCCGGGCACCACCATCACTTTCTTAGAGTAACTCAGTAACACGGCGGCATCACTGAGGGAAATTTCCTTCACCGTGCCTTTTTCTTTTGCGCCGGCTGCGGCTTTGGCACCACCACCGAAGTTACCGATGATCACATTCAGAAGCGACCGGTTCATGGCGCGGCACATGAGGATGGTGAGGATGGTACCCGCACTGCCGACGAGGATACCGCCGGTGAGCATGATCTGGTTGTGATAAATGAAACCTCCGCATGCTGCGGCCACTCCGGTGAATGAGTTCAACAGGGAAATGACCACCGGCATATCGGCACCACCAATCGGTAATACAAACAGCACGCCGTAGAGCAAACACATGGCGGCCATGATGCCGAGCAGCATCATGTTTTGTACAGGAGTGAGTGTAATGTAAACACCTACGGCAACGGTAATAAGCAACAGTCCCATGTTGATGTATGTCTGACCGGGAAAAACTTTGTCACCGATATTTCCATTCAGTTTTCCGAAGGCAATCATGCTGCCTGCAAATGATACACTGCCGATGAGCATTCCGGCCATGGTTACCGCCGTGAGATTCCACGCTTCAGGATTATAGTGGCTTTGGTATTCGATAATTGAAATGATGGCAGCACAAGCGCCCCCCATCCCGTTAAAGAGTGAAACCATCTGCGGCATGGCCGTCATCTTCACCTTCAGAGCGGCATACCATCCCACGATAGAGCCGATGATGATACCTGAAAAAATCCAAACGTAGTTGTGAAGGTGCTGGCGCGAACCGTCTTCTTCCTGCGTGCGATATAGGAAAATCGTGGTAAAGATGGCCAGCGTCATTCCCGCTGCTGCCACGAGGTTACCGCGGCGGGCCGTTTCTGGATTTGAAAGCATCTTCAGTCCGAAAATGAATGTTACGGATCCAATAATGTAGCTCAACCAGAGAATAATATCCAACAAGTCAAACGCAGCAAGGGTAGTAGGCATAACTCTTATTTTTTCTTTTTAAACATTTCAAGCATGCGATTGGTGACCACAAATCCGCCGACCACATTCAGCGTTCCGAGGATGACTGCAAAGAAGCCGAGGACGATGGTGAGCATCTCATGCGCTTCACCCATTACAATGATGGAACCGATGATCACCACGCCGTGAATCGCATTCGCACCCGACATGAGCGGGGTATGCAGCACGGTGGGCACGTGGGAGATCACTTCGATGCCGAGGAAAACAGAGAGGATGATGATGAAAACCATCTCGCGGTTTTCATAGAGGAAGTTCAGAAGTTGTTCCATTTGGAATTTGCGATTGAAAATTTTAAGTCAGTTCAGTATTCAAATACAAAAGAGCTTATTTTGTCTGCTGCGCCAAGGCATCTTTCACCCTCGGGCTGATGATTTCCTTCTTGTGTGTAATGCAGGTTCCTTTGACGATATCATCTTCAAGGTTCACGTTCATTTGCCCGTCTTTCAGCATCAACTTCAAAAAATTCAGCACATTTTTACCAAACATCTTGCTGGCATCACCCGGCATAGTAGAAGGAATGTTTGAGTTGCCGATGATGATCACGCCATTCTCCGTCACCACGGTTTCATTGTTTTTAGTGAGATCACAGTTGCCTCCGGTGGATGCAGCAAGATCAATGATCACACTGCCCGCTTTCATGGATGCAACGGTTTCTTTAGGAATGAGAACCGGTGCTTTCTTGCCTGGAATCTGCGCCGTCGTGATAATCACATCAGACTTCACGGCGCTTTCAAAAATTTTCTGTTTTTGTTTTTCGAGAAATTCTTTTGACTGCTCCACGGCATATCCGCCGGCTGCCGCAGATTCAGCAGCACCTTCCACTTCAACAAACTTGGCCCCTAGTGATTTCACTTCTTCCTTCACGGCACTGCGTGTGTCAAATGCTTCCACAACTGCTCCCAATCTTCTTGCCGTTGAAATAGCTTGCAAACCTGCAACTCCCGCTCCGAGGATGAGCACCTTCGCCGGAGTTATACTTCCCGCTGCTGTCATGAACATCGGAAAGAACTTCGGCAGGTTGGAGGCGGCGATCAACACTGCCTTGTAACCGGCCACCGTCGCCTGCGATGAAAGAATATCCATGCTTTGCGCCCGTGTAGTGCGCGGCACCATATCCATGCTGAATGTGGTAATATCTTTTTCGCAGAAATGTTGGACTGCATCCTTATTGATGAGCGGCTGATATACGCATAGCAATGCAGCACCGGCTCTCATGGTGGCCAGATCGGTTTCTGATGGAATTGTGATGCATAACACCAGGTCGGCATTGAGGGCTGCAGAGCGGGAAACTATTTTCGCGCCTGAAGCGGTATAGGACTCATCGCTGAAAGCGGCTTCTTTTCCCGCCCCACTTTCCACCAGCACTTCAAAATTCATTTTTGCAAGTTGCCCCGCGATTTCGGGCAGGCAAACAACACGTCGCTCGCCAGCGGGTTCTTTAAGAATTGAAATAGTCATGAGATGGTGATTGAGCTTGTTGCAATTGATTCTGCAACAGTGAATCAGGAAGGCAAAGTTAGGAAAGTCAAATCAAAGAGGTAGCGATGAAAAGCATTCGCAGAAGTGATAAATGTCCTTGTTTGAATGGAATGTTTATGATCACAAATGCACCGATACCTCAATCTCTTCCGGCACGAATGGCTTCGGATCGCCGCCGTTAATGATCACATCACGAACGATAGAGGAAGAAACGACACTCAGTGACGGATTGGCAAGAATGAAAATGGTTTCAATGCTCCGGCTCAATACGCGGTTGGTTTGTGAAACGGCTTTTTCAAATTCAAAATCACCGGCGCTACGGATGCCTCTGAGGATGAATTGAGCATTTCTTTGCTCACAAAAATGAACGGTTAGCCCGGTATAGCTCTCCACACTCACCCTATCCTCATATTCAAAAATCTTTTTCAGCCATTCAATTCGCTTTTCAAGCGGAAACAAGTACTTCTTCTGCGAATTCACCCCGATACCGATTATGAGTTTGTCGAACAACGGTAGTCCGCGGTTGATGATATCAATATGTCCGATGGTAACGGGATCGAAGGAGCCGGGAAAAACTGCAATGCGCTGCATGGGAAAAATTTGGAGCGTTGAAAATAGCAATTCAGGAGTTAGCGGCAGTCATCTACGCATTCATTTGAAGAAGTGAAAATTGGTTTGCCCGTAATGCGTGCGCCTGAAGAAATGCGGATAACCGGAGAAATCGTATTTGGGATCCGTTTCCAGAATGAACCAGCCGCCTTCTTTCAGCAATTCACGTTCAAAGATTTTATCGGGCAGAGCGGCAATATCTTTCATGGCATAGGGCGGCCCCGCAAAGATCACATCGAATTTCTCCCTTGCTGTTTCGAGAAACCGGAGAACATCGGTTTTAATTATATCCAATACACTCAGTGACCATTCGGTTTTCATCTTCCTGATGAAGTGGATGCACTGATCATCTTTGTCAACACTCACAATCCGTGGGGAACCCCGGGAGGCAAATTCATAGCTGATGCTCCCGGTTCCACAGAACAAATCCAGGAAACTCACTTCAGAAAAATCAAAGTGATTGTTGAGTATGTTGAACAAGCCGGTTTTCGCGAAGTCGGTAGTGGGCCGGGTGTTGATGAGTTTCGGCGGATTGAATCTTCTGCCTCCCAATCTTCCTGAAATTACCCGCATAATCAGAGAGAGTAAAGTGTAGAATAAAAATGGGCAGGAAAGGGATAATCATCTTCAAACTTCCAATGCCCGATCGTTTTGCCCGCACTCACGGTTCTAACATATTTGTTCGCTGATTGGTAAAGGTTGGAATCACTCACGATTTCGCCGTACAACGCCAACGGCGTTTCATCTTTGCTCAGGTTCAATGTTTGAAACACAGCCAGGACGTAGTAAATAAAATCATCTGAAGATTTTACCCGGAAGGAATTTGAAAACAGCAGTTTCTTTCCGGACAAACAAAACAACTGCACATAACCGGAAAGCAACACAGCATAAACGGTGGTTCCTTCGTTATATGCAGCGAAATGACGCAAGTATGCCGCAATGGTATGAGTAAAACTGACTGACTGGAACCGTTGCTGCATGTTATTTACCAATGCTGCTGGAATGGGATATACAACTGATGCATCAAGTTCACGAATCCGATCAAATTGCAATGTTGCACTATCCCGGTTGTTCAATTGAAATATATTCTCAAAAAGCGGTTTCAGGTTTTCTTCATTTACCGATGCAGGAACGAGCGAAAACTGTCCGGAGAATATGCCGGCGTTCACTCTCACAAATTTCTTATTAAGGGAGTCCGCCTGATCTATGATCCCCAAAAAAATATCTGTATCAAAAAATGAAATGTTGGCGTCCATCGTTTCGAATGGGTGCAGGTATAGCACGTTTGAATTGTTATCAGTGATCAGAAACTGAAGTTGGTTGCGGGATATGAAAATCCGCAACTCCTGTAAGTCCTCCGGATTTTCCTGAAGCCGTTTTGAAACGTAAGGCGTTCCGCTAATAATACTGTTTGCCCGCTGAGAAATACTCATTGCAGCAAAAATACACCCGGTGCGGGTAGCTTGCCTTTTTGTACGTTATTGATTTCCGTTCTGGAGGGAACTGAGATATGTATTCCAGTCTTTGGTCAGGTATTGGTCCTCACCAAAGTAGTGCAGGATATTATTCATCATTTGCGGTTGCTGGTAACCTGGCACTACAGAGATCACTTCCAGTTTTTCATTCAGAAAAGTAGTGGTAGGATAGCCGGTTGAATTTCCCATCAGCAAATTAGACAGGGAGTTGATTCGGCGGCTCGGATCATAAGTGTAAGACGTGCCCTGGAAAGAAATCGGGTCTTTCGATTCAGCATTGAATTTTACCGCGTAATAGTTCTTATTAATGTACTCAACCACCGCCGGGTCTTTGTAGGTGGTAGCATCCAGTCTTTTGCACCAGCCGCACCAATCCGTGTATATATCCACAACCACCTTCCTCGGGTTTTTTTTCATGAGTTTCTCAGCTTCTGTAATTGACAGCCACTTGATCTCTGCAGCTGTTTGAGCGAATGAACTCGCCGTAACCAGGAGCAACACGAAAGCCATTAAAAATTTTGATTTCATTTTCAGGATTTTTGCAATTAACCGACTAGTGACAAAAATAATTCCTTTTGAACTACGAAACAGCAATTTCAGCTGAGCATTAGCAAAGATTCGACCAAGTCTCCGGTAGCCCGTTCGAGTTTCAATTGCAGGTCTTCCAGCATGGGTTCAATTTCGGAATAATTTTTTGAAGAGTCTATTTGGTCCTCCAGCATTTCAATTTGCTCTTTTAAACCTTGGAGACCTAAAAATGTTACCTGGGGCTTCAGCGCATGCGCTGTTCTGCGCAATTGAATAAGATTCTGTTCCTTCCTGCCCATTTCTAATTCGTTGGATATTTCAGGAACTGATTCAAGGAAAATGCGGATGTACTGTGCCATCTTCTTCTGATCATTCCGGCAGAATTCGCGGAGAAAAGTGAGATCAGTGTTGGGCATAATGCTAATTGAAAAGCGGTAGTCTGTCACAAATGAAAGCAGAAAAATAAGAACGGGGCAAGCGCCCCGTTCGGTACTTTGAAAATAGCCCGGAAATATGTTTCCGAATAGTTGATACGTGAATTAATCACCAAACCCGATTCAAATGTAGGTGACCATCCGCCGTACAACTAATCGCATCTGCCAGCCGTTCGTATCAATCGGCCATCAGGTAAAAAGCGGTGGCGAATGGTTTTTGCAGACAGGTGGATGTTGTGAAATTGCCAAAACAAAAGAGGGACCCTAAAGCCCCTCTGTTGTAATCTCTTTGAATAAAGCTGCCGATATTTAGCCGCCGATACAGAATTAATATTGATTGATGTGTCAAAAGTAGGCGCCATCCCTTGCAGGCGCTTGATTGAAACTGCCAAAGGGCATGTTTGATCTGCAAATGGGAAATTGTTTACGACAAACGAATTTTGCCCTATGAAAATTAGTTGCCTTGTGGTGGATGATGTGGCGCTTAACCGTCAGGCGCTACTCGATTTGGCTGGCGAGGTTGAATTTCTCAACGTAGCCGGACAGTGCAGTAATGCGCAGGAAGCATTGAATGCTATAAGCGAATTGGAACCGGATGTAATCTTTCTTGACATCGAAATGCCGGGGATGTCAGGGCTGGAGTTTCTGAAGTCACTCGCCGACCCGCCGCTCACCGTTATCACTACCTCTCATCCTGAGTTTGCAGTGGAAGGGTATGAGATGCAGGTATTCGATTACATCGTGAAGCCGGTTACCCGCGAGCGGTTTCATAAATGTGCGGAACGCATTGTTCGTTATTTTAAAGAGAAGAGAAAACCACTGCTGGCGGATCAGTTTTTTCTGAAGGATGGAAACCGGTATGTACGCATCCGGTATGATGAAGTGAAATACATTGAAGCCATGCGGGATTTTGTGGTGGTATATCTCGATAAAACCAAGTATGCCACCATGCAGACCATGAAAAACTTCGCAGCCCGATTACCCGAAGATCAATTCATCAGGGTTCACCGATCATACATTGTACCGATAAGGAAGATCGAAGCCATTGAAAGCGGAGTACTCAGAATCCAGGAAATGAAAATCCCCATCAGTGACAGTTACCGGGTGCAGGTCATGAAAACACTGTTGGGAGCCACGGAGTAGCTATGAAAAAACTTGTGATCGGAATAACCGGAGCCAGCGGCAGCATCTATGCCAGGGTGTTGCTCGACAAGCTCGCATTGCTGCAAGAGCAAATTGATAAGGTTGGAATTGTAATGAGCGCCAATGCCAAATATGTGTGGCGATATGAATTAGGGAATGAAGACTATGATACAGTGGGAATAGCTATCGAAGGTGGACGAGTTTCATTTTATAAGAAGGATGATTTCACGGCACCGTTTGCCAGTGGATCGGCGGGATATGATGCCATGATCGTTTGCCCGTGTTCCATGGGCACTATGGGAAGAATTGCGGCCGGTATATCGGATGACCTCATCACGCGGGCAGCCGATGTTATGCTGAAGGAAAGACGGAAACTGGTTCTTGTCATTCGCGATACGCCATACAACCTTATCCACATCAATAACATGAAACTGATTACTGAAGCCGGTGGCATTATTTGCCCGGCCACTCCTTCATTTTATTCCAAACCAAAGAATTTTGAAGAGTTGGCTTCTACCGTTATTGACCGCGCATTGCATCTCGCGGGATTTGAATTGAAGAGTTTCAAATGGGGAGAATGAATTTCAGATTCACACAGTTGTTTTAAATGGAAAGAAAAACGAAACTGGGTTCGGTTATAGAATTCACCTTGAAGATGCTTTTCCTTCTGGTTCTGATTGGAGCGGATTCTTCTTGCAAGAAGGACGATGATGGAAATCCACCTCCGCCACCTCCGCCAACACCTGATTTTTTCATCCGCTCGGTTGACCTTTCTTTCACTCCGCAAATTGCCGCGTATAACGTAACGTATTACGCTGGCGACACCGCCAAACCTATTTTGCAATTGGTAAAAGACAAAAGCATTAACACGATAAGGGTCCGGTTGTGGTATGCACCGGCTGACGGGCATTCATCCCTGAGTGAAGTGTTGGATTTCGCCAAACAAATCAAATTGGCCGGATTGAAATTCTGGCTCGACATTCATTACTCTGATACGTGGTGCGATCCGGCACATCAATCCAAACCGGCCGCGTGGAGTACGCTTAATCTCGATCAATTGAAAGACAGCGTATTTGCTTACACGAAAAATGTGATGACCACCTTGTCGCAGAATAATGTAACCCCGGATTACGTGCAAATCGGAAATGAAACCAATAACGGCATGCTGTGGCCGGAAGGACAGATCTATTCGAGTTCCGGAACCAACTGGAACAATTTCATTGAACTGGTTGAAAACGGAATCGCTGCTGTGAAAGAGGTTTCCCCTTCTACCGCTACCATGATTCATTATGCGCAATACCAGGGTGCGGATTACTATTTCGGAAATCTCACCACACTAACTCCCGATTACGACATCATTGCGATTAGCTATTACCCGCCCTGGCATGGCAAGAGTATTGACAGTGTGCAGATGATGGTTAGCACGCTGGCATCACAATTTGGTAAGCCGGTGGTGATCGCTGAAACGGCATATCCGTGGACGCTGGGCTGGAATGACTGGACTAACAATGTCGTGGGATTGCCGGATCAGCTTATCCCGGATTATCCTGCCACGCCTGATGGGCAAGCCGCATATCTTTCGGCATTGATTTCCGCAGTGAAATCTGCTGCGGGCACCGATAATTTCGGCGTTAGTTACTGGGCTGCTGACTGGGTAGCATATAAAGGAACCACCGCTACTGACGGATCTTCCTGGGAGAATCAGGCGCTCTTCGATTTTCAGTATAAGGCGCTGCCCGCACTCGATTCGCTGGGGAAGAAATAGTTTTATTTCGATGTGATATTTTATTCTATTTAATCTATACACATGAAACGTCACGCTGCTCTTGTTCCTCTTTCCCGCCAACATCATGACACACTTATTCTCGCGCAGGTGATTAAAAAAGGTGCGCCGGACTACCGGGGCATGCCAACGACTATTGAAGGAAAGAAGGAAGCAGTGGTGAATCACTTTCATTCCCATCTCATCAATCATTTCAGACAAGAAGAGGAGTTATTTGCAAAATTGAAGAACCGTTTTCCCGAGATAGATGAATTGATCGCTCAACTGATTCAGGAGCATCGCAGGATTGAATCGCTGATCGGGGAGATCAGCAATCATGCTTCGCCCGAAGAAAAGCTGAATGAACTTGGATTGCTCCTTGAGTCGCACATCAGAAAAGAGGAGCGGCAATTGTTCGAACTCATTCCTCAGAAGTTCGAAGATTCTTTTCTTGATTCCCTGTAGTGGTGGCTTCAGAACATGTGAGAGAATTCCTGTATTTTCGAAATTGCCGTTCACCACTATTGCCATGAATAAACAACTACCTGTTCCGTTCCTTTTTTGGTGTGCCCTGATGCCATCGCTTCATGCGCAAATTACCTATGATGTGGAAGCACTTGACGCCGGTCCGCTCTCATACGTAACGCCTGGCACCTATCCCGTGCAAGTGACCGTGAGGAACAACAACATTGATTACTATGTGCCGGTACTTACGGCTTCGTGGCAGCTTGACGGAGGCGATGTTCATAGTTGCCCCATCAATCAGTTCCTGATTTACGGGTACTACCTGTATCCGACATTTTCTGACCGGTTCACTCATACAGACTCAGTTAGTCTGACAACAATCGGAACCCATTCATTTAAAGCGTGGACTTCCATGCCGGGCAATCAGCCCGATCCCAATCCATCCAACGATACGGTTTCCATTACAATTCATGTCGTGGACAGTTTGCCTGAAAAGAAGATGGTGGTTTATTACGGTACGCACACACAGTGTTTCCCTTGCGGAACATATGGCGAGCCGCAACTGGAAGGCATTCTCGATTCATTTCCCAACTCGGCCTATGTGATCACAGCGCACGACGGACTGGCTGATCCGTTCAATACGGAGGATGGTGGAGACATCAACGATACTTATTTCTGGCCATTCACCGGGCATCCGGCATTTGTTTACGATCAGTTCAAGTTTCCTTTTTTCTTCAGCATTGTTCCGTACACATTCGGAGCGGAATGGTTGGGCGGCCGCTGGCGGCTGGATTATCGAACACCCGTGCAAGTGAAGTTGGAGAAGGTGATCATGGATTCAGTAACCCGTAAGATCAGCGGAGAAGTGCATACCAGGTTTTTTGCAGATTATTCGGCCGATCTCACCGTGAATGTCGCCATCGTTGAAGACAGTGTTTGGGGAGAACAGGATGGAGTACCGGGCGGATACATCTATCATCGTTATGTATTGCGGGACATGACGGATGGAATTGCAGGCGTGGAAGGAATTATTCCGCCTTCGGCTTCGGCAGGTGATGAATTCATTTATGAGTTTCAGGATTCGGTAGGTGCTGATGTAAACGTGAAGAATATTTATATAGTCGGTTATGTGCAGGAGAACGATGCGGACCCGCTGAAGCGCGAGATTGTAAATACTGACGAAGTGCGTGTTGCTGATTTTGCAGTTGCAACAACAACAGAAAATAATGGAGTCCATGAAATTTCTATTCATGTTTTTCCCAATCCCGCCAAAGATCATTTCTTCATCGTTGCTGATATGCAAATTGAGGACGGGCAGTTTGAACTCACCGATATTCTTGGTGAAACAATCCTGAAAGGAAATTTGGAAAGTCGCAATGAAAAGGTCACACTCCACGATCTTCCACCCGGTCTTTATTTTCTTCAGGTGGAATCTCTGACTTTTCCGAAGAAGAGGGTTAAGGTTGTCGTTACCGAATGATCTTTCGGTTTAACATGCTGATGGCGATTACTCTTTTTTCATCACCTTGCAAGTTGTGATTGGGAGATGATGGGAAAAAAGTGTGAGTAAATAAATTCCGTCATTCAGATTGTTGAGAGATATCGTCGCTTTGTTGTCATACGATTTGCTGAGCATGCCGGATAAAACTATTCTTCCGCTAACATCCCGCAAATCGAATTCATCCGGCGTATTCTTCCCCGATGCATCAATCACGATTCTTGAAGAAACGGGGTTGGGATAGATGAGCGGTTTTTTTTCATAAAGAACATGAACTCCCGTCGCCAGTGAATCGCACTCGACCGGTGGGAATGGCGCCTGGCAGAAACCGAAACCGGGATTGGGATTCAGAAATTCATTCACTTTATTTTCAGAGAAGCAGATCAGGTCGTATGAGTTGTCGGTAACCATCCAAAAGGTTGCATAGATTAATCCGTAATTACTTCCCATGCCTTCAATCCATTCTTCATACGTGTAGAAATTCTCATCCGTGAGTTGCAATACGCGGTGATAATCGGAGCCGATCAGAACCGAATCTATTCCGGTTACGATGTGCTGCACATGTACCTGCGAGCCGGGCGAAAGAAACTGAGTGTAGATGGATTCACCGACATCGGTGGCATTGAAGTCGTAGACGCATCGCTCAAAGGTGTCAAGACACAAATAGTCACTCACGAAATAGATTTTCTTGTCGGCTTCACGCATGCCACCGATGAATACCGTGGGATAAATTGTGTCGAAGTCAGTGCCGGGCGCATGGTGATTGGTATAAAAAAGTTTGGTGTACGTCTTTCCGTTGATCACAGTATCCTCGCCTGTGGTTTCAATCAGGTGCTCGTCATACCAACCCGGTGGGTAGAAATAAAAACAGCGTGCCACCTGCCATGATGCATCGCCTGTTGGAAAAGGGTAGTAGGTCTGTGCTTTTGTAACTAAAGTGAGAAGCAGAAGTGAAATGAAGAAAAGGTAATGCTTTGTTTTCATGGCAAAAGTGATTTAATGTACGGCTATACAAAGTTCAGTTTAATTCGCAGTGAATACTCCATTCATTTCTGATTTCTGTCATCGGAAATCGAAGGTTGGTCGAATCAACAATTTGTGGGCTCATGGTGAATGCGTATTGGCACCCTCTATTTGATTTCATGACAAGGCAAATCAATCTTTCGCTGCAAGAAATTCTACATATCCTGATGTGAATGTTTGTATGAAATAAACAATGAGCTGATGTACCTCATGAACTGATCGCTGTTCCATACTTAGATTTGTCGTATATTTCGAAAACCATAAAATACTACCACATGAAAGCGACATTTCTTTTACTGTTTGGATTCTTGCTAAGTCTCAACGTCATGAGTCAAACGTCGGCGCAAAGCCAGATTGATGCCTTCATCAAAGAAGCGCAGGATTTTATTGCCAAGAAAGATTACAAGCAGGCACAATTGAGTTTGCAGGACGCGATCAATAACATCAATATCCTCGTTGCGGAAGACATTGCCAAATCACTTCCTGCGGAAATCAACGGGTTGAAGGCTGAAAGTGATGGCGACGTGAATACCGGCGCCATGGGGATGGTAGGCGGTGGCTTCACGATCACCAAGAGATATGCGCACCCCACTAACAAGGATAACACAGCGGAAGTGCAGATCATGGGCAATTCACCTCTGTTGAGTACGATGAATATGGCACTCGCCAACCCGGCGATGATGGGTCAGGATTACAAGAGTGTGAGAGTGGGATCGCAACGCGCCATCATGAAGAGTGAGATGCAGGATTTTTATGATGACAATGGCAACAGTCATAAGGCCCGTTCCAGTGAGATTCAGATTCCGCTAAACCAAACGCTGATAAAGATCGATGCCAACGGTTTTGCTTCCGAGCAAGCTGAGCTCGACTTCGCCAACAAGCTCGATATTCCCAAGCTGAAAACACAGTTGGGGGAATAAGTTTCAAACGAAATGAGACTTGCCAATCCTGGCGGTCATTGTTTTACAAATGGCAACAGCCAGTCGTGGGATTCGCATTTCAATTGTAAAAAGTAGATACCGCCCTGCAGATTGGAAATGTCAATCAGGGCTTCAACGTCACGCGGCTGAGCGGTAAATGTTGTTTCCATGTTTTCACGGCCGGAGGCATCCAGCACGGTTACATCAAAGGTTGCCGACACCGGCAGATTCCAACCAATGAATAAATTGTCATGCGTGAGATTGGGATGGAGGTAAACCTTCAAATCATGGAGATCAGGAATTGATGCCGTGTCTTCCGTTTTGAAAGTATCAACCGGTGACCAGTCCGAAGTGAAACCATTCAAACAGGCCGCACGCAGTTGAAATGTGTAAACGGTGGATGGAATTAAATCCTGCAGCTGAATCAGGGTATCAGTCAAACTAATCTGGTGCCATTCGGTTTCACTCACCATCTTATATGCCACATTATAGGAAACGGCATTACTCACTTTCCTCCATTCCAGGGTAGTGGTGCGGCTGGTGAGAGCGGTTATATGAATTCCAGATGGTGTGACCAGCGCGCATGGATTCCATTGGCGCTTGTGAGCGCGGTAGCTGATCAGCAGCGAGTCATCATTCAGTTTCATTTCCCAAACGACTTCACCTTCTGGTGTTACTTCCCATATGTTCGATTGTTCAGGATTGGTAGCCCAGCCGCCGTTGATGAATGTGTTTCCGTTATCGAGCCGCTGCACGTTTCCCATGCCGTAGAAATAAACCGGCTCACCGGTAGACGCAATAACGGGTGAATAACTCCAGACCAGTGTTGCCGTGTGGTTTACTTCATCAAGATCATATTCTTTAGCTGCAGAGTGATGAATGGCATGTGAATCTCCGTTATCCCAGAGTGTAAGATGCCCGTTAGCGATTCGCCGCGCATCGTGCTGGTAACAGAATCCTTCCGTGTCATTGACAAAAGTGAACTGGTTCATTTTTCCGCCCAGCCGCCAGATAAAATCTCCGGTTTGCCGGTTGATCTTTGATATTTCATCAAGATGGCGATGGGATGCGATGATGTTACCGTCGCTGTCAATTTCAAGTGAGTTGGTGTGCGTGTAGTCGAGGTTATCGAGAGTGAGATCCTGGTTGGATTGATCGGGTGAAATGTGATCGAAACTTCTCCATTCGAAAACTAAATTTTTATCCTCGTCGAATTCCTGTATGATGGATCCCGTCACGGCGCATTCTTCAGAACCTTCCGGGTCATAAACCGTCATGTCGTAAATCAGGATGTCGGAGGCGATAAGAAAAGCATGCCCGTCTGGCAGCAGGATAAACTCATGCGGATCGGTGTAGTAGCCGTTGACGGCGGAGTATTTGTCAATGACCTGATAGTTTGAATCCAGCACATCAAACGTTTCATTGGTCGCATTCCAGTGTGCAGGATGTCCGTCAGGATTGAGATCCCATTCAAATCCCTGGTTCTCCACTCCGGGCGATGAGTACACCGAATCGCCGGCGGTGGTGATGATATGAAAGCCGTCATACACACTTTTGTAAACGATGCTTGAATTCCATGTGTCAAAAAAGATATCGCCGGGTGATGGTGAATTATTAACTGTTATCTCGAACGCACCGGTCATTGCACTTCTGGTTTCTGAGGTTGTCGCAACGGCGGGCATTTCTTCTGTCCTCGACTTCAGCAGTTGTGATTGGATGCGATCTTGTTCTTCGGCGGTGTAGCGGCGATGTGTGGTGAAGTTGAAAGAAAAGTCCGCAGACAGTTTTCCTGCCGCTGTACAGAATGCTTTCCTGACCGTTACAGTAACCATCTCATTAAACTCAAACGGAATGACAGGAGTGAGGATCACCGTTTTTTCATCGGATGCCAAAGTCAAAATGAAGTCATGACGGCCGCTGATGGCGCCTTCAATGGTGAACAGGTCGTTGTTCAATAAATCTTTGTTCACCGCATGTCCTTCACGTAAAATGATGTTATGCTCAGGATTGATCAGGGTTGAACCCGGCATGGGTGAAACGTATTCAAATCGGGCGACAACATTCCGGAAACTGAAAACAATCAGCAAAGAGATAAGGTAAAATTTCATTTGTCCATGCAAGCATTAATGAACCGTGTAGTGCATTCAAATAAATCCGCGAACGGTAAAACTACTGACAAACCAATTGCACGAAGTGAGTATAACAAATGAATAACTTATGAGCGGCAACTATACGGATGATAAGTTGCCGGGCGAAAGTTTGCACTCTGTGTTCACTTCTCTGATGGTGGCATGAATCTGCAACTTCGGGCTTCAAACTTTACAACCCCTTCAATTAGCTGATGTGATCCCACTTCGTTCTTATATCATGTTGCTCGGGTTGTAGAAATTATTATGTTGTTTCAGGATATTGATTCTTGATGAAGCTGAACCTGCTTTCTTCAAAAATGAAATTAAAACCCTTCCATGACCGCCCCGTCCAGCAAATAATTTTCAGATCAACGTGAATGTTATAGGACGCCTTGCACCGTCAAATTCACGCTGCTAGTTGATCCGGTATTCCTTCTGTAAAGCGGACAGCAGATTTTCCGCTTCCTTAAGAACAACTGTTGATTCATCATTACAGGTGCTGATCAGAATTTTAAGGGCGAATGCTTCGTTGTAGAGTTCTTTGAGTTTCATTTCATCCCGAACAATAAAGCCAGGATTGCCCTGAGTTCGCAGGTTGCCTTTCATGAAAGAACCGAACTTGTTGAGCCGGTCATAAGAGGACCCGTCAAGAAACTTAACCAGCAGATTGCGGTAGCGGATGTTTTCTTCGCGCAGTTGCAGATCAGCTTGCGTCAGGTACCGCGTCCAGCTGTCATATTCTGTAATGGAGTTTGATATGTCCCAGTTTCGAATCAGCCGCATATTGCCCGCTCTCTTCAGTTGCTCCATCGTGCGGTCGGTAGGATAGTAGCGGACGTACTTCACTACTTCCCTGGAATAGTCGTACAGCAAATTCGAATTCCTGAAGACATCATGATTCAGAATTTCCAATTGCAGTGAGTCGCAATAGCGGCCGATTTGGCTGTTGATCTCAATGTATTCTCGCACCTGAGCGGTGTCTCTCTTGAGATCCTCAACCAGTGATTTGATGAACTGCATTTCACGCTGCCGTTCTCCGTACCGGTCGCGCAGGTTTCCTACAAAGAAACTGGCAGTGATGGCCAGAAACAGCATCAGGAACTCTATGAGGTACTGCTTCCAATTTATCCCGGTACTTTCAGTTGGATGATGATGTGCCGGTTGATAAACTTCCATGGTATGTCATTTTTCCTTCTAACTCAAGGAATTTCAATCACTGATATCATCCCAACCATTCAACCCTTACAAACCCTTCAGCAGTCCCAGCCGGTCCCATCTCGATTTCACATCCAGCATTTCTTCCGCCAGAAATTCTTTGGCGCTTTCAGGATATTGATTCTTGATGAAGTTGAACCGGTTTTCCTCGTACATGAAATCGGAAACAGGAATGCTCGGCTCCTTGCTGTCAAGTGTGAAGCGTGTGCCTTTTTCCTTGAGCGGATTGTAGCGGAACAACGGCCAGTAACCGCTCTTGACGGCATCGGCCTGGTGATGCATGCCGTCGCCCATGTCATACCCGTGAGCGATGCAATGGCTGTAAGCGATGATGAGTGACGGACCCGGGAATGCTTCGGCTTCCATAATGGTCTTTACCGTGTGCACATCATTCGCGCCGAGGGCAATCTGTGCCACGTAGGCGTTGCCGTGAGCGATTGCCTGCCAGGCGAGATCTTTCTTCGATGTGGTTTTTCCTTTGATGGAAAACTTCGCACTCGACCCGCGCGGCGTAGATTTTGATTTCTGTCCTCCGGTGTTCGAATAAACTTCCGTATCCAGTACAAAGATGTTCACGTTCTCGCCGGTGGAAAGCACATGATCCAGTCCGCCGAACCCAATGTCGTAAGCCCAGCCGTCGCCGCCGATGATCCAGATGGATTTCTTCGAGAGGAATTCGGCGATGCCCCACAGTTGAATCGCATCCGGCGTACCAATAGCCCTTAACCGTTTCTTCAGATCGGCCACGCGCCGGCGTTGCGCGATGATTTCCGTTTCAGTATTCTCTGAGGCATTCAGAATCTCATCTGCGAGTTCAGCACCCACCTGATCACGCAATTGTGTGAGCAGGAAGTGAGCGATTTCTTTTTTCTTGTCGGTAGCGAGTTTGATACCCAATCCGAATTCCGCATTGTCTTCAAACAGTGAGTTCGCCCAGGCAGGTCCGCACCCTTCATGGTTCTGCGACCACGGTGTGGTTGGCAGATTGCCACCGAAGATGGATGAGCAACCTGTGGCATTCGCTACAATCATGCGATCACCAAATAGCTGAGTAAGCAGTTTCAGGTAAGGTGTTTCACCGCATCCGCTGCAGGCACCGGAGAATTCAAAAAGCGGTTCGAGGAACTGCGATCCTTTCACGCTGGCATGATTCACGCGGTCGCGATCAATGTCGGGCAGTGACAGGAAGAAATCCCAATTGTCGTGTTCCTTTTCCTGCAACGGCATCTTGTCCATCATGTTGATGGCACGATGACCGGGAATGGTTTTGTTTTCAACAGGGCAAACCTCATAGCACAGGTTGCAGCCCGTGCAGTCTTCCACCGAAACCTGCAGCGTGTATGCTTCCTGATCTTTCAAAAATTCTTTGCCGATGGGTGTGGTGTGTTTGAAATCCGCCGGAGCATTTTCCAAAAGATTCTTGTCATACACTTTGCAACGGATTGCAGCATGGGGACAAACGATAAAACATTTACCGCACTGCGAGCAGAGCGCTTCATCCCACACGGGAATTGTTTCGGCGATGTTGCGCTTCTCCCACTTGGTGGTGCCGGAAGGGTAGGTGCCGTCAATCGGGAAAGCACTTACCGGCAGTTCATCACCTTCGCCGGCGATAATCTTTGCGAGAACCTGCTGTACAAAATCAGGCGCCTGTGGCGGAACAATGGGTGCCGTTTTCAGCAAGCCCGGAACGAATGGAGAATAATCCACTTCAAACAGATTTGCCAATGCATTGTCAACTGATTCAAAGTTTTTCTGAACAACGGCTTCACCCTTTCTTCCATAGGTTTCCCTGATGGCATCCTTGATTTTGCTGATCGCTTCTTCCTTCGGCAAAACATTGCTGATGGCGAAGAAGCAGGTTTGCAGGATGGTGTTGATGCGTGATCCCATTCCCTGCTCACGCGCCACCTTGTTGGCATTGATCACATAAAACTTCAGGTCTTTGACGATGATCTCTTCCTGAATCTTTCGTGGCAAATGTCCCCACACTTCATCTTTCGGGTAAGGGGCATTGAGCAGGAAGGTGGCTCCATTCTCGGCATCTTTCAACACATCATATTTCTCGAGGTAATTGAAATGATGGCAAGCCACAAAGTTGGCTGACTGCACGAGGTAAGTGGAACGAATCGGTTTTTCTCCGAAGCGCAGATGCGAGACGGTGAGTGATCCGGATTTTTTCGAATCGTAAACGAAATATCCTTGCACATAATCATCCGTGGTATCACCGATGATCTTGATGGAGTTTTTATTGGCGCTCACTGTGCCGTCGGCGCCGAGCCCAAAGAACAATCCGCGGAACAAGTGCTGCGATTCCAGATTGAAATTGCGGTCGTATTCGAGACTGGTGTTTGTTACGTCGTCTTCAATGCCGACGGTAAACTGATTCTTCGGATTTTCTTTCTTCAGTTCATCAAACACAGCTTTCACCATGGCCGGTGTGAATTCTTTAGAAGCCAGTCCGTATCGCCCGCCGATGATCCGCGGCATGGTTCCTTTCCATGTAGCTGCTACAGCGCTTAGCACATCCATATAAAGCGGTTCGCCGATGCCGTTGGGTTCTTTGCAGCGGTCGAGTACGGCAATGTGCTTCACGGTTTTCGGCATCGCCTCCATGAAGTCGCTCACGGAGAACGGGCGGAACAGGTGCACGTTCACACAACCAACTTTCTCTCCATGTTCTTTCAGGTAATCCACCATCTCATGCACCGCACCGGCTCCTGAGCCCATGATCACGATCACGCGCTCTGCCTGCGGATGCCCGTAGTAGCTGTGCAGTTCATACTTGCGTCCGGTTAATTCGGCAAACTGCTTCATCGTCTCTTTCACGATTTCAGGAACACGCAGGTAAAACGGATTCGCTGCTTCGCGGCTCTGGAAAAACACATCGGGATTTTGCGCCGTGCCGCGGATAAACGGATGCTCAGGGTTGAGCGCCCGCTGCCGGTGTGCCGCCACGGCATTCATGTCAATCATCTTACGGATCACTTCATCTTCTATGATGTTCACTTTGCGCAACTCATGTGACGTGCGGAAGCCGTCGAAGATGTTGAGGAAGGGAACGCGCGCCTTGAGCGTGGCGGCATGGGAAATCATCGCCATGTCCATCGCCTGTTGCGAGTTGTTACCGAAAAGCATGGCGAACCCTGTCGCCCGAACGGCCATCACATCGCTGTGATCACCGAAGATGGAAAGCGCATGAGTCGCCAGCGTTCTTGCCGCAATGTGAAAAACAGCGGGGGTAAGCTCGCCGGCGATCTTGTACATGTTGGGAATCATGAGCAGCAATCCCTGCGAGCAGGTGAACGTGGAAGCCAGGGCACCTCCTTGCAACGCACCATGAATTGCACCGGCCGCCCCGGCCTCACTTTGCATCTCTACAATCCGCGGAACTTGTCCGAAGATATTCGGGATGCCATCGCTTGACCACTCGTCACTATGTTCGCCCATGGCCGATGAGGGCGTGATGGGGTAGATGGCGCACACTTCGCTCGTCTTGTAGGCGATGTAGGAAGCGGCTTCATTGCCGTCCATGATTTCAGTGTGGGGGTGATATTCGGATTCCTTCTGAATTTTCTCCGGAGAAAGGAGGGTTTCCATAAGTCTTGATTTTGGATGAAATTATGAGCGGCCAAAGTTCAAATTCCTTCAGGCCTATGGCATGATGAGCACCATGAAAGGATATGATTTTTATCAGCCCTGGTCAAAAATGGTAGCTGGTATTCCCCGGCATTTGCAATTCAATAGAAGAAGGGGGAGATTTACCGCCATTATGGTTTACATCAGAGGACTTCTGAACATGAACAGGATTTTCCTTTTCGGCATTCTCACTTTCGTTGGCTTTTCTGTCGTTTCCTCCAAATCCTATTCACAGAGAAACAGGGCACAGAAGGTTTATGATAAGGTTGACGGCGCTATTTTCTCCGTGCTCACTTATCACAAAGACGGAAGCCGGCATGCACAAGGGAGCGGAGTTGTTTTGAAAAGCAGGGGCTGGCTGGTTACCAACTTTCACGTGATGGGTGATGCCAAAACATTCAAGGCAACTCACTATGGCAAAAAGCTGAAACTTGATACACTGGTGCGCGCCGATAAGAAAAATGACATCCTCATCATTGCCATTGATAAAAGCTGGGATCCGGATTTCTATGAACAGATACCGGATATCAAAGTGGCTGACATTTCAAAGGTGCAGATCGGTCAGGACATTTATGCCATCGGCAGTCCGCTGGGTTATGAAAACACGATTACCAACGGCATTGTAAGCGGCATAAGACCCAGCAGTGACAGTCTCCGGCAGTTCATTCAGATATCAGCGCCCTTCTCACCAGGCTCAAGCGGCGGAGCTGCCGTTAATGATAAAGGAGAACTCGTAGGTATCACAACCTTCAAAGAATCGAATGTGCAGGGGCTGTACATTGGGTTTGCCATTCCTATTGATCAGGTGGTGAATTTTGATATAGCAAATGCAAAGAAGGATCTGAAAATGGAAAGACAGCCGGATAAGTTGTTTCAAACGGGATGGCGTGAATATGAAAGCGGTCATTACCGCGAAGCGCTTTCGTATCTGATGCGCGCCAGGTTTCCGGGTGTGAATGAAGAATATTTTGCCGACTATCTGATGGCCCGCTGCTATGAAGGGTTGGAGAAAAATGATTCTGCCATGTTGTATTACCAAAGTGCGATCAGCAGAAATCCTGACTATGCCGATTCATTCATGGGTCTGTACCGATTGTATAAACTCTCGGGTGATATGGAGAATGCGATGGATTATAAGAGGCGGGCTTATGCAATTGATCCGTCGCTGCGTGAACGGGAACCGGAATGAGTCCGGACATTGCTGATTACTCCAGAATAATCTTGCATACAGTTGTCTTGTCCAGCTTTCTAACAATTACGAATAAAATGCCTGAAGCACCTGAGTGAAGGGAAAATCTCTCAATGGTGTTAGAAATAATTGACTCATGTAGTACTTGTCCTATTTCGTTTTGGATACTTAGATCACTTCCAATCAAATTTTCTGGAACATGTACCATAATGAAGTTATTCTCTGTAAAGATGGTCACCTGAGGTAATAGCATTTCCCCAACACCCACATTAGTGTAATAGGTGCTGCTTGAAATTCCCGAGCATCCATTTACATCTATTACTCTCACCTGATAAAATCCACCTGCCATTGGGTGATAAATCTGATTGGTTGCTCCCGGAATTTCATTGCCATCAATGAACCATTGATTGCCTGTGGTGTAATTGGAGATAAGAGAATCGCCCGATTGGGTAATCACCGGATTCGGAACATCAACCACGATCAAATTAAAGTAGCCCGATGTGTCCAGACACTCATAAGAATATGAAGCTTGGACACTGTAGGCGCCTGTTTCGCCTGTATTGTAGAACGAATTCGTTACCCCTTCAATTGGTTGATCAAATTTCAGCCACTGATATGACGAATAATATGTTGGTTTCACTGATAAAAACAAAGAGTCACCTTCGCAAAGGTTTTGCTCATAACCAATATTGACGAATTCCAGATTAATAAGGTCCTCGCAAGGGACGGCATAAAATACTTGTTTGCCGGAGATACATCCATTTGAATCAGTATAAGACAACTTATAATTGGCTTCCTCATCAATCAGGATGTAGTTTGAGAATGAAACTGAATTAAGATCGGAATCCTTGTACCAGGCATTTCCGATCGAGATGTTTGAAAAGAGCGTATCAAGGTGCCTGCTGATCACTGGAAGAGACGGGACAGGAAAATATTGAAGTACGAGTGTGGAGGTGTCGGCACACAGGCCGCCATATCCTACAATCGAGTAAGTTCCATCATCAGTTGCATAATAGGTATGCGAATTGGCGTTAAAGATCGGTATTCCATTATGTAGCCATTTGTAGAAGAATGGAGAGCTTACACTTCCAGTTAATTCAACCGGTTCTCCATTGCAAACTGTTATTGGACCCGCAGGAGAAATGCTGACCTCAAGTGAATCACAACTGGCCATATCTCCTGCAAGAATCGGAACTTCCGGCTGGCTTTCATATGCGTAAGCCGTAGCAAGATATCCTCCATCTAATCGTATCCATCCATAATGTATTCCGTCTGAAAGATGCAAAGCAATACCGGCATATCTATCGGGACTGGACCATGGTCCGAAAAAATCTCCATCCCAGGTGCCTCCCGCATAACAACTCGTAAAAGTAAAAGTCCACATGTTCAACATTCCGTATCCTGTTTGCCAGTTTAAATTTTCGTTGATGGGTTCTCCAATCTCAAGTGCGTCGGCGAATTCGTTGCTTCCCATTGCAATTGAATTGGAGTTTAATGGGGCCAGATAACCAATATCAGTTGTGGACCATGAACAAGCATGTGAATGCACGATTACTTGCTCCCATAATTGAAAATCGAGCATGCCATCATTATTCAGATTGAGAACCATTGGAGAAATAAAAAGGGAGGTGTCGGGATTAATGTCATGGTAGATTATCTGCCCCTTGGCCTCGTAACGACAAGCTACAATCACCGTCATTGCGGCTGAGGAATATTGTGCAAGTTTCTTTGCAAATGAGTAATTGTCTTTCATGAAATAGTCCTTTAAAAGTAATAACAAACTAGGTAGCCTAACAGATCGGGGATGAATTATTAAGACGATTAAGTCTTTGCCCATCCATTTTACCGCTTGCATCAGCGAGTTCAACAGGAAATAAAAGTATCAGCCCTGATAAGCACCTTTTTACTTTTGCGTCATGTACAACCTTTCCTATTTCAAAGAAGAAGACAAACAGGTGCTTCTTCAGTTCGTGCATGATCACCCTTTTGCCTTTCTCACCGGAAGCGATGCCAATGGAAAACCGGTGGCCACGCAGGTGCCCTTGCTGCTGGAAGAACGGAATGGCAAACTGATGCTGCAGGGGCACATCATGCGCAAAACGGATCATCACAAAGCGTTTCTCGAAAACCCGAAGGTGCTTGCCGTCTTTACCGGACCGCATACTTATGTGAGCGCATCATGGTACACCAACCCCCATATCGGGTCCACCTGGAATTACATGAGCGTTCACATGGGAGGCGACATTCGTTTTCTGGGGGATAAGGAATTGATATCACTCCTTCAGAAACTCACACTTCGGTTTGAAAATAACAATGCGGCATCACCCACGATCTATGATAACCTGCCCGATGAATTCACCTCCCGCATGTTGCCGGCTATTGTTGCCTTTGAAATTGAAGTGACGGAAATGGAAAATGTTTTCAAGCTGAGCCAGAACCGGGATGAGCAGAGTTATCAGAACATCATTGCACAACTGGAAAAGCAGGGCGGTGATGGTGCTATGATTGCCGCGGAGATGCAGAAGCGGAAAACCAAACTCTTTCCTCCCGGTGGGAAGTGGGATGAAAGCAAATTTCTCTCATAAGCAATCTTAAGGGACGATTGCCCTCAACAGATTCTCGGCAACTGTTCGCCGGGCAGCATCGGCACTACGCGCCGACCTCCGATTAAACTTTGGCAAATAACCTGAGGCGGCTGGCGGTCAAGCACTTGCCCGATGATGGCTGCATGGATACCGCACTCATCATTTCGGAGTATTCCCATTGCCTCATCTGCAATTTCGGGATCCACAATGGCGATGAAAATGCCTTCATTGGCCACATGCAGGGGATCCAGTCCGAGTAATTCGCAGGCGCCATTCACTTCCGGAAGCACGGGCAGATTTTGTTCATGAATCTCTATGCTCAGGCCCGAATCCAGTGCGGCCTCATTAAGAACTGTTGCAACACCGCCCCGTGTCGGGTCGCGGAGGAAATGAATTTTGGAACCGAAGGCATCGAGGAGTTTTTTCACCGGAACATGAAGCGGGGCTGAATCGGTCGTAACCTGCGTTTCAAATTCCAGGCCCTGCCTCACACTCATTACCGCAATGCCATGTGAAGCCATGTTTCCGCTTACGATGATCGTATCGCCGGCCCGGATATTTTTTGCATGAACATCTGATTGAGCGTGGACCTCGCCGATGCCTGACGTGGAAATGAAAATCTGATCGCACTTTTTCCCGTCCACCACCTTGGTGTCGCCGGTCACGATTTTCACGCTGCTTCTTTCGCAGGCATTTTTGATGGAAAGCAGGATCTCCCAGAAGTCGGAGAGCAATAATCCTTCTTCGAGGATGAAGCTCAATGAAAGATATTTTGCCTCAGCCCCGCACATGGCCAGGTCATTCACTGTGCCGTGAATGGCGAGATGCCCGATGTTTCCCCCCGGAAAAAAAACAGGCGACACCACATAGCTGTCGCTGGAGAAAGCCAGTTTGCTGTGTGTGTTCAGGATGGCGCCGTCATGCCATTCCGAAAGGATGACTTCACCCAATGCCGGGCGGATCACTTTATCAATAAGCCGTTTTGAAAGCAACCCGCCGCTGCCATGCCCGAGCACAATGCGGTCGAAATCCAGTTGAGGAAGCGGGCATGATAAACTGTAAGTGAATTTTCCGGCTGCCATACTATTCACTTGCTGCCGTTTGGTGATAGTGATAGTATGCTGCACAGGCGCCTTCGGATGAAACCATCGGCGCACCGAGGGGATGTTCCGGCGTACATCGCTTGCCGAAGTGTTCACACTGAACGGGCTTCAGTACGCCGCGCAATACTTCGCCTGCACGGCATTCTGTTTTTTCTGTTGAAGAAATCACGGGCAGTGAAAATTTCTTCCTCGCATCAAAAGAAGAGTAGCCGGCATTCACTTCAAGCCCGCTTGAAGGAATTTCACCGATGCCCCTCCACTCGCGGTCGCACGTGGCGAAGACTTGCTGCATCAGTTGCTGCGCAGAAGGATTTCCTTCCGGCATAACCATACGAGAGTATTGATTTTCCACTTTGGCTTCACCAGCTTCCAGTTGTTTCACCGCCATCAAAATGCCCTGCAGCAAATCCACGGGTTCAAAACCGGTGATGATGATGGGCACGTGATATTTTGCTGCTATGGGGTAGTATTCCTTCTCACCCATGATGGTGCAAACATGTCCTGCCGCCAGAAAGGCGTTGATCTCATTTGCGGGATCGCTGAGGATGGCCTCCATCGCCGGCGGAACCAGCACATGCGAAGCGAGCACAAAAAAGTTTTTCAAACCAAGCTGCTTGGCCTGTATGACGGACAATGCAATTGCGGGAGCAGTGGTTTCAAAACCAACGCCGAAAAAAACAACCTGCTTTTCTCTTTCAGCTTGTGCGATTCGCAGAGCATCGAGCGGAGAATAAACGATACGCACATCAGCGCCGGCTGCTTTGGCCTGAAGCAGACTTTCTGAAGTGCCGGGCACTCGAATCATGTCGCCGAAGGAGGCGAGCACCACGTTTTCTTTTTTCGAGAGGGCGATCGCCTCATCAATCAGCGAAGCAGGCGTCACGCAAACCGGGCAACCGGGCCCGTGAACCATCGTAATCTTTTCCGGAAGCATGCCGATGATTCCGTTCTTCACCAGTCCGTGCGTTTGTCCGCCGCACACTTCCATAATCTTCCACGGCTTTGTTACAATACGTGAAATTTCATGAAGCAACTGCTCCACACGCTCACGGTCACGGTATTCTTCAAGAAATTTCATGAGTCCATTTCATTTTTCATGTCGCCGGAAGCCGTGAGATATTTCAGCATCAACTGCGCTTCTTCTTCATCCACTTTTGAAATGGCGATGCCGACATGCACCAGCACGTAGTCACCGGATTTTGCATCAGGCAGCAGAGATAGGTTCACATCTTTAACGATGCCGTCGAAGGATACTTTGCCGGTACGGAACAGGATGTCATCATGTTCCTGAACGGAAATCAGTTTACCGGGTATTGCAAGACACATGGTCTAAAGTTAGTTGGTTTTGGTGCGGAGCGCATAAGCCGCCAGTTGCCCGAATGAAATGCACTCATCATTCGGAGAAAGCAGCCGGTGAAAATGCAGTTTGTAATTCTTCATCATTCTTTCTATGATCAAATCAACCAGTAATCCGTTCTGGAAAACACCGCCGCTGAAGGCAAGGTTTTTTGTTTTGAAAAAGGTGGCGGATCGCTCGATCCATGCAATCAATGTTTGGTGAAAACGCAAGGCCAGCACTTCGCGGGGAATATTCAGGTTGATTCCTTCCGTCAATTTCTCCATCAGCATCAATGAAGGAAATTCAACATCGCCTCTCCAATCC
>JAFDYS010000060.1:49353-65165 GCA_018267315.1 Bacteroidota bacterium
CTGTTCACGGATGTAATGCCAAGCATTGCGGCCACTGCGTCAAACAACCGTCCCATGCTGGTGGATGGCGGATGCTTTTGATTCTTCAATGCCCGGGAATAAAAATTCCATTCTTCATTTGAGAAGAGCGGTCGAAGAACATCTTGCGCTTCAGGAATTCCCGATGACAGGGAGAGGGCTGACAATCGCGGTTCCCTTGACATCTTGTCGCCAAGAAGGTAAGGAAATGTTTCAATCGAAGCGGCGTGATTGATTTTTCCGTTTTCAAAGAGGAACATCTCACCACCGCGGATGCTGCCGTCTTCACCGAAGCCCACTCCATCCCAGATCACGCCAAGGATTTTTTCTTCTGATTCCAGCAGATCATTTTCTGCCAGCACTGATGTGAAGTGCGCTTCATGATGCTGTACACTAATGACAGGGAGGTTATTTACCCGGGCGAATTCATCGGCCAGCATGCCGGAGAAATAGTGAGGATGAAGATCGCGGATCACCACAGCGGGTTTCATCTGCAGTAAGGCAAGCAGGTGATTCAGCACGTTGCGGTAGGATTGTTGCGAATCAAAATTTTCCAGATCGCCGAGAAACTGGCTGGTGTATGTGTTCCCGTTATGACGAAGCGTGAACGCTGATTTGAGATCGGCGCCCGCGCAGAAAATTTCCTGACCCGGAATTTTCTGGTCAGGATGAAGCAGGGAAGGTGCCAACCCGCGCGACCGGCGCAGAATGATTTTTTGATTTGATCTTTTGGTGAATTGAATCACGCTATCATCCTGCGGCACCACGATGTCGCGGTCATTCATGAGGAAATAGTCGGCGAAGTTTTTCAGGTTCTCAAGGGCGGCGTCATTGTTAAAGTAAATCGGCGACCCGCTTACATTGCCGCTGGTTGCTACCACAGGAAACTGCAACCGGTCCATTAATAACCGGAACAAAGGCGTATACGGATTCATCACACCAATTCGTGAAAGCTTAGGAGCAATGGCGTGAAGAGCAATTGCATCTCTTTTTTCGGGCTTCATCTTAACCAGCACGATGGGGGCTTCCACGCTTTGATAAGCCATGATCTCTTCATCACTGAGAATGCAATCCTCCCGCAGAAGAGTGAGAGAAGGAAACATAAGTGCAAACGGTTTCGCCGGGCGTTGTTTGCGTTCACGAAGTGAAAGAATCGCCGCTTCGTTTCGTGCATCGCACATCAGCAAATAGCCACCGATGCCTTTGACGGCGATTATTTTGCCATCACTGATGAATCGTGCGCTCCGTGAAATGGCTTCATCTGCTGTGGCACTGATTCGATTTCCCTCATTGTCTGTCAACCAAAGTTGGATGGAACAATCAGGGCAACTGTTGGTTTGCGAGTAGTAGCGGCGATCGGCGATGGTTTCGTATTCCTTTCTGCATGCATCACACATGGCAAACTGCTTCATGGTTGTTCGCTCACGGTCATACGGGAGAGCGGTGATGATGGAGTAACGCGGTCCGCATTGGGTGCAGGTGGTGAATGGATAGTGGTACCGTCTCGATTCTTCTGAAAAAATTTCTGCAGAGCAATCATCGCACATGCCGAAATCGGGAGTGAGGAGTAATTCCGGTTGAGTGCCGGCGGATGAATTCCTGATTTCAAACTGCCCAAAAGGAATGAACGGAATTTCTTTCACGGTGGAATTTGTAATCAGCGCCATGGGCGGCGCTTCATTTTTCACCGCTGAACTGAACCGGTTCGCTTCATCCGCTTCAGCATTGATTTCAATGTGCACGCCATCCACATCATTGCACACCCAACCATTCAACTCGTGCCGATGCGCAATACGGTACACATGCGGGCGAAAGCCCACACCCTGAACCCTTCCCTTAATGTGAATGTGAAAGGTGTGCTCCCTCATAGATTCCTTGCTGCTTTCGCTGCACGAGCCACTCCGTCCATGCTTTTAGTCCATCACCGCGGGTAGCGGATACCTCTACAGACTCAATATGATGAGTGACCCGCTGCAGAAAATCCTTGCAGCGCTCTAAGTTAAAATTCACGTAGGGAAGCAGGTCGATTTTATTGATGATGCAAAGGTTGGAAGAGTGAAACATGTCAGGATACTTGGCCGGCTTATCATCGCCTTCCGTCACGCTCATGATCACCACCCGGGCGCTTTCACCCAGGTCGAACATGGCAGGGCACACAAGGTTGCCGACATTTTCAATGAAGAGAATGGAGCCATCAGCAAGGTTCATTTGATGCACGGCTTTGTAAATCATCTCCGCATCGAGGTGGCATCCCTTACCGGTATTGATCTGAACAACCGGTACTCCGAGGGCGTGAATGCGTTCGGCATCGAATGATGTTTGCTGATCCCCTTCAATCACGGCGCACGGAAAATCCTGCTTCAATTGAGCAAGTGTTTTTTCAAGAAGCGTGGTCTTGCCGGAACCGGGAGAGCTTACCAGGTTGACCGCAAAAATGTTTTTGGCTTCGAAGTATCCGCGAAGCCGTTGCGCTGTGAGATTGTTCTTTTCCAGCACGTCACGCTCCAGATCAATCACGGTTTTCTCCCTTGCGAAATGTTCATGGTGGTGTTCGTGCGTATGATTCACTGAAAGCTCATTGGGATTCGTGATCATCGCGGGATCGTTGCTGTTGCATCCGCAGGTGGCACACATAATTTCAGAGGGTTATGTTAAAGTAATTCGTTTCACTTTCACTCCGGTGCCGTTCAGGATTTCTTTCCGGAACGAACCACAGTTAGGGCACTCGTCAAAGTATTGCGCAATCTCAAATTCCTGATTACAAATCAGGCACCGCGCTGTAGCCGGTATATGATGAATGATCCGTTCCGCATTCGCCAGGACGGTGGCGGGTGTGGCTGCCTTCCACGCAAAATCAAATGCCTCACCTTCCACATTCGCCAGCGTTCCGATTTCCAGTTCTATACTTTCGATCGAAGCAGCGTGATGCGTTTCCGCCAGTTCATTGGCGATACCGAGGATTCCTTCTATTAATGACAACTCATGCATTTTCACTCACGGTTTTTCCTTTCCGGTTTCTTCTTTTTACAAACCACACAATCAACACCGTGATGACGATGAGAGCGGCACCGAGGGTAAGATGAAACGGGGAAGTGAGGTAATGATGAATTGTGTATCCGCCATTGAGGTCATCATCGTGACCGGGATGCGCAAAAATGAATTGCGGGGTAAGAAGCAGGAAGGCGGTTAAAAACCTTTTCATAGAAATTCAATTTATCGTTGGCAAAAATTCATTGCAATCAAACACGGCGGGGTGATAATTATCATGTTGACCGATGATCTTAGGCACTCACGGCGAATACTGCCGGTTATATTTTGCCTTCCAAAATTTTGACGGGTATGAAGGAAGTTGAAGCGAATCAATTGTTTGAAAGTGAACCCGCTCGTTCAGGATTAATGAATGCCTTGTGGGAGATTCAATTGCGCGATGGTTTCATTTCTGATGAGCATATTCAATCACTGGCAGATCAATTGGGTCTGTCTAAAGTAGAAATTGAGGGGGTGGTCACCTTCTATCATTTCTTTCACCGCAGCCCCACCGGCAAACACGTGATCTATCTCAATAACAGCATTGCCGCTGAGTTCAAGGGATATGAGCGGGTGAAAGAAGCATTTGAAAGAGAAACGGGTGCTGTCGTCGGTTCTGTGGATCGCACGGGCACGTTCGGATTGTTCACCACTCCCTGCATCGGGTTGAGCGATCAGGAACCCTCGGTGCTGATTGACTTTTATCCGTTCACACATTTGAATGCCATCAAGGTTAAGGACATTGTTTCAAGACTGAAACATGGCGCCACAGCAGAATCCATCTTCACGCTACCCGACGACAATATTCAATACACGCCACCGAACAGCCCCAGTGTTTTCTTTGGTGACTTCAAACCCGGTGAAGCGCTGGCTAAAGCGTTGAAGCTTGGAGATGAAGGGGTGATTGGTGAACTGAAGAAGTCACAGCTCGCCGGACGCGGCGGCGCCTTCTTTCCCACCTGGCTGAAATGGGATTCCACCCGTAAGCAACCGGCCACTCCGAAATACATCGTCTGCAATGCCGATGAAGGCGAGCCCGGTACATTCAAAGATCGCGTGCTGATGAGCACACACGCCGACACCATGCTTGAGGGAATGATCATTGCCGGTTACACCGTTGGAGCGCGTTACGGAGTCATCTACCTGCGTGGCGAATATCGCTGGCTGAAACCGCGCATTGATGAGGCCATCAGTCAGTACTATTCCAAAGGATTGTTGGGAAAGAATGCCGGCGGTCAGAAGGGCTTCGATTTCGACATCCGTATTCAGATGGGCGCGGGCGCTTATGTCTGCGGTGAAGAGACGGCTTTGCTTGAATCCATGGAAGGGAAGCGCGGAGAACCACGAACAAAATGGTTTTTCCCGGTGGAAAGGGGTTATCTGCAAAACCCCACCGTCATTAATAATGTAGAAACATTTTGTGCGGTGGCACGCATTCTCGCCATGGGCACCGATGCCTTTTGCCAGCTCGGCATACCCGGATCACCCGGTACCAAGCTGATCAGCGTTTCGGGCGATTGCAACCGACCGGGCATTTATGAAATTGAATGGGGCATGACTGTGGCGGAATTGCTGGAACTCGCTGAAGCGGTTGATCCGTATTACATGCAGTTGAGTGGTCCGTCAGGAGAATGTATATCAATTAAGGAGAAGTATCGGCGCATCTCCATGCTCGATTTGCTGGCAAGAAAAGATGTGCGGTGCGGCGGCGCATTTATGATTTTCAATCACAGCCGCGATCTCGTGCAGGTACTCATGAACTATGCTGAGTTTTTCAAACATGAATCCTGCGGTATCTGCACGCCGTGCCGTGCCGGCAACTTCATATTGCAACGCAAACTGGAGAAGCTGAAGAGTGGTCTTGCCGCAGCCGGCGACCTGCAGGATTTGAGGAACTGGGGCAACATCATGAAGACGAGCAGCCGCTGTGGCCTCGGCAAAACCGCTCCTAACAGCATCATTCAGTCGATGGAAAAATTCAAAGATTATTTTGAAAAGAAGCTGAGTAAAGAAAGCAATGGGTCCATGGTGGCTTTTGATCTGGAAGGAGCGGTGGAAGAATATGAGAAATATAAAAATTGATAAAAGAAAGTCAGGAAAAAGTATGAGCAGCATAGTTGAGGCAGCGAAAACATTCATTGCGGCAGACAGCATTGAATATGCTGATGGTTCTGTGGTAAGCAAAACCATTATCAAAAAGCAGACTGGAAATATTACCCTGTTTGCATTTGATAAAGGCGAAGGGCTTGCTGAGCATCGTACTCCGCATGAAGCGCTGGTTCAGATTTTAGATGGTGAAGCGGAAATAATAATTGGCGGAATAAGCAATCGGGTAAAAAATGGTCAGTGCATCATTCTTCCGGCAGACATTCCGCATGCACTTAAAGCGAATGAAAGGTTTAAGATGATGCTGATCATGATCAAGAATTAAAAATCACGGTAAATAATCAAAACTCAGAAGCTATGGCAAACATGGTTTCAATTGAAATTGATGGAAAGAAAATTCAGGCCGAAGAAGGCGGGAACCTGGTGAAAGTGGCCAAGGACCATGGCGTGTTCATTCCATCACTCTGTTACTATGAGCACATGGAGCCGCCCCTCGGCACCTGCCGCACATGCACCTGCAAGATCAACGGCAAGTACGGGCCGGCATGCACCTGGAAAGTGCATGAAGGAATGAAAGTGGAGGTGAACACGCCGGAACTGAAAGACATTCGTCAGGCGCTGGTGGAAATGATGTTTGCTGAAGGCAACCATTTCTGCCCCGCATGTGAGAAAAGCGGCAACTGCGATTTGCAACACATGGGATATGAGATGGGAATTTCCGTTTCGCGTTTTCCACACCTGTTCAAAGACCGCTTGATTGACTACAACCCGCGCCGCATGGTGATGGAGCACAACCGCTGCATCAAATGCCGCCGGTGTGTTGAAGAAGTACTCACCGATGACAAGAAGCGCGTCTTCATGTACATCAACCGCGGGAATGAAACCATGGTGGGCATTGACTATGAACAGGAAGCGAAACTCACTGAAGAGCAGGCCATTCATGCCATGAATATCTGTCCAACGGGTGCGATCATCGTTCGCGGAGAAAGTCTGTCGAAACCATTCGGTGAGCGGCGCTTCGACATGGAGTCAGCGCAAAGAGAATACGGGAAGAAACTACACAAGCTCAACCGGCCGCTGGTGATGGAAAAGAAGGTGGTGGCCACCGTTTCGTTGGCGGGGTGTTTTGGGTGCCACATGTCTATGCTCGACCTGGATGAAGAAATCCTCGATCTGGTTGAAATGATTTCATTCAACAAATCACCGCTCACTGATATTAAGAAGTTCACCCGTCGCTGTCATATTGGGTTGGTAGAAGGTGGCTGCTGCAATGCGGAGAATGTGGAAACGTTGCGTGAGTTCCGCAGAATGTGCGACATCCTGGTTTCGGTGGGTGAATGCGCCGTATGGGGTGGCCTGCCGGCCATGCGCAACACCATTCCACTGAGTGAATGCCTTGAAGAAGCGTATCTCAACAGCTTCACCAATGAACCCACTTCAAGTGTGATTCCATATCACGAAGATTTGCCTAAACTGCTCGATCGTGTCTATGCCTGCAGTGAAATTGTGAAGATTGACTATCACATTCCCGGCTGCCCGCCGACGGCCACCCACATTTGGAAAGCAGTGAAAAACCTTTTGTGGGGTGAGGAGTACTCCATTTTGTATTCTGAATTCAAATACGATTAAGCTATGTCAACCAAGATCACCATAGATCCTGTTACAAGGGTAGAAGGACACGGACGAGTCACGATTCATCTCGATGATTACGGTGAAGTGAAGGATGCATTTTTTCACATCGTGGAATTCCGTGGATTCGAACGGTTCATACAGGGTCATCCGTACTGGGAAGCTCCGGCACTGGTGCAGCGGTTGTGCGGCATCTGTCCGGTGAGTCATCACCTGGCCGCTGCCAAGGCCATTGATCAGTTGGTGGGAGTTGACCCGAAGGATTTATCACCGGCAGCCACTAAGCTGCGCCGGCTGCTGCATTACGGCCAGGTCTTTCAGTCCCATGCATTGCATTTCTTTTATCTCGCTTCGCCTGATTTGCTTTTTGGAATGGAAGCGCCGGTTGATAAACGAAATGTGGTGGCTGTAGCGATGGAAAACCGTGAGCTCGCAACGCGCGGCATTCTTATGCGCAAGTTCGGGCAGGAAATGATTCGTGCCATTGCCGGAAAAAGAATTCACGGCATTGCCTGCGTTCCCGGCGGCGTGTACAAGACGTTTTCACCCGTGGAGCGTGATTACTTCCTGGATGGCAAAGAGATTCCCAACATTGACACCATGATTGAATGGGCCGGAGAGGTGATTGACTTCATGAAGAACTATCACAAAGAACACCGGAAGCTGCTTGATTCATTTGCCGAATTTCCTTCCGGTCATTTGGGCATGGTAGGTGAAACCGGCGCCATGGAATTATATCATGGCAATCTGCGCGCTATTGACAGTGAAGGAAACGTGACACTGAACGATGTTCCCACCGATGATTACCTGAAATATTTTTCAGAAGCGGTGGAGAAATGGAGCTACATGAAGTTTCCTTTCCTCAAACAAATCGGACGCGCCGGCGGCTGGAACCGGGTAGGTCCCATCGCACGAATGAATGTATGCTCATACATTCCCACACCGCTCGCCGAAAAAGAACGGCAGGATTATTTTGATTTCAACGGCAGCGAAGTATGCAACCGCACCATGTATTCGCACTGGGCCCGGTTGATTGAATTGCTTCACTGCGCCGAAGTGATGAAGGCATTGCTGAATGATGATGAAATCATGAGCGATGACCTCGAGCGGAAAGGAACTCCGCGCATGCAGGGCATTGGCATTATTGAAGCGCCGCGCGGCACCCTTACACATCATTACACGGTAGATGAACACGGCATGATCACCCGCTGCAACCTCATTGTTTCTACTACACACAACAATGATGCGATGAACACCGCCGTTAAATGGGTGGCGAATAATGTAATCAGTAAAAAAGGCGCCATCACTGATGGCATGCTGAACCAGGTGGAAGTGGCCATTCGTGCCTACGATCCGTGTTTGAGCTGCGCCACTCAGGCCATGGGCAAGATGCCGCTTGTAATTGAACTGTATGATTCCAAAGGAAACCTGCTTGATAAAAAAGTGAAAGAGTGATATGAAACGTTTTTTGGTAATTGGCATTGGGAACTCAGGTCGCGGAGATGACGGGCTGGGGTGGAAATTTGCGGAAAGAGCGGAAGAAATGTTCCACGAAAGTTGCGATGTGGAATACCGCTACCAGCTTCAGGTGGAGGATGCGCAATTGATAGAGCCCTATGAAGCCATCATTTTTGTGGATGCCATGCAGGAAGCAGTGGAAGGAGGTTTTTCATTGAAGCCGTGTGAACCATCGCATGATTATTTCTTTTCCACGCACATTCAGTCGCCGGGAGCTATTCTGAGTTTAGCCAATTTCCTGTACGGCAAAACAGCAGATGCTTTTTTACTTTCAATATCCGGAGTGGAATGGGGCATGAAGTTATTCCTGAGCGAAACTGCTTCGGCAAACCTTGAAGCCAGTCTTCATTTTTTCGACGGTTGGCTTCGGCAAAGGGAGGCGCTTTCACCGGTTACACAAACCCAAAGAAAGGTTCCCCTTCAAAATAAAGTAGCATAAAAGAGGTGCAGAGCCGTAAAGCCATGTTAAATGCATGAGGAATGTTAGCTATTATATTGAACTTCGTCATCTGCGGTTGCAATCGCTCATCATAGTATCGCACATTCATCTGAAAACTTAAATTCATCAACATGAAATCAGCTGCCAAAGAAAATGCGGCACAGGCCGTGAAGAAGTATGTCTATTCTTTCAAAGAAGGCGATGGCAAAAATAAAAAGCTGCTGGGGGGCAAAGGCGCCAACCTATGCGAGATGACCCAGATCGGGTTGAATGTGCCTCCCGGTTTTGTTATCTCCACGGAGGCCTGCCTGACGTACCTTGACGATCCCAATAAAAATCTTCCCGGCAACCTGATCCAGGATGTGCATGCCCAGATCAAAGAGGTGGAAAAAGCAACAGGTCGAGGATTTGGCGATGCCAATAATCCGCTGCTGGTTTCCGTGAGATCCGGATCGGCTCTTTCCATGCCGGGCATGATGGATACCATTCTTAACCTCGGATTGAACAAGGAAACGCTGAAGGGATTGATGAATCAAACGAAGAACGAACGCTTCTGCTATGATGCGTATCGCCGGTTCATCCAACTCTATGGCAAGGTGGCGCTGGGAGTGCCTGAAGAAAAATTCGACAAGCAATTTGAAGCCATCAAGAAACGTGCGGCAGCGAAGGCCGATGTAGATCTCAGCTCTCAGGATTTGAAAGACATCAGCGAACTCTTTTTGAAAGAAGTGAAAGACTACACCGGCAAACCATTTCCTGAAGATGTGTATGAACAACTGGAGATCGCCATCAAAGCGGTCTTCAATTCATGGATGGGAAAGCGTGCCGTTGATTATCGCCGTGAGTTTAAGATCACTCCCGATATGGCCAACGGCACAGCTGTGAATGTGGTGGCCATGGTATTCGGTAACATGGGAAATGACAGCGCCACCGGCGTTGCCTTTACCCGCGATCCGGGCACGGGCGAAAATATTTTCTTCGGAGAATACCTTGTGAATGCCCAGGGTGAGGATGTAGTGGCCGGCATCAGGACTCCGAAACCGGTAGCTCAACTCATGCAGGAAATGCCGGAAATCTATAAGCAACTTGAGAAGCTGCGCAGCCAGCTGGAAACTCACTACCGCGAAGTGCAGGATTTCGAATTCACTATTGAAAAGGGAACGCTCTATTGCCTGCAAACGCGCAATGGTAAGATGAACACAACGGCGCTGGTGCGCACCTCTGTGGAAATGGAGAAAGAAAAATTAATCACGAAAGAAGAAGCGCTGCTCCGCATCAAACCCGATATGCTCGAGCAATTGCTTCATCCCCGTCTTGATTCACTGCACAAACAAACGCCATTGGCACAGGGACTGCCGGCATCACCGGGTGCTGCTTCCGGTATTTGCGTCTTCGATGCTGATCGAGCTGAAGAACTGGGTAAGAGTGGCAAGAAAGTGATTCTCGTTCGTGAAGAAACCAAGCCCGAAGACATCCATGGCTTCTTTGCTTCGCAAGGCATCCTAACCAGCCGCGGAGGCAAAACATCACACGCGGCGGTGGTAGCCCGGGGCATGGGTAAACCGTGCGTCGCCGGCGCTGAAGGAATTTCAGTGGATGTGAAACTGAGGCAGGCACGCATCGGTGAGAAAACCCTGCACGAAGGAGATTGGATCACCATTGATGGCGGAACGGGATTCGTATATGAAGGAATCATTCCTACCATCGACCCTACATTTTCTGATGAACTGAAAAAGTTGCTCACCTGGGCTGATGAAGTATCCCAATTGAAAGTGTATGCGAATGCTGATACGCCTGATGCCGCGAAGAAGGCACTCAACTATGGTGCAATGGGAATTGGCTTGTGCCGCACTGAACGCATGTTCAATGCACCGGAGCGGTTGCCGATTGTGGTCGAAATGATTTTGGCTACTACGAAGGAAGAACGTGAAGAGGCGCTTGGCCGGCTGCTTCCTATTCAGCGGGAAGACTTCATTGCCATCTTCAACACGATGGCACCGCGACCTGTGACGGTACGGTTGCTCGATCCGCCCATTCATGAATTTCTGCCAACGGAAGATGAACTGCGCGAAGAGCTCATTCACCTCAAACATCTTAAAGACACCATCAGCGGCGTGAATAACCTCTACGGAAGTCTCCGCCTGCTGCATGCGGATGAATCATTCACCAAGTCAGGTCCCACACCATTCAATGAACAGGGGCTTGAACTCATTGAGCAGGCGATTGTGAAGAAGGAAAATATGTTGCGTAAGGTGAAGGAACTGCATGAAGTGAATCCGATGCTCGGTCATCGCGGCGTACGCCTCGGGCTTACATATCCTGAAATTTACAAGATGCAGATTCGCGCCATCCTTGAAGCCACGGCTACCTGCCAGAAGGCGAAGATTGATGTTCGCCCTGAGATCATGGTACCGCAGGTTTGCACAGCGGAAGAACTGGTACATGTGAAGATGCTGGTGGATGAAGTGCGGCAACAGGTAGAAGAAGAAAACAAGATCACCCTCAACTTCAAATTCGGTTCAATGATCGAAGTGGTGCGCGCCTGCATGGAAGCGGCTGAGTTGGCCAAAGTGGCTGAGTTCTTTTCGTTCGGAACCAATGATCTCACGCAGGCCACGTTTTCCTTCTCACGGGAGGATGCAGAGAACAAATTCCTGCCGCTGTACACACAGACTGACATCCTGCACGATAATCCGTTTGAAGTGATTGACACCCGCGGGGTGGGGCAACTGATGAAGCTCACGGTAGAATGGGGAAGAAAGACAAATCCGAATCTGAAGATCGGCATTTGCGGCGAACAGGGAGGCAATCCCGAATCAATCCGTCTCTGTCATCATCTCGGGCTGAATTATGTTTCCTGTTCAGCGCCCCGTGTGCCGGTAGCGCGATTGGCTGCAGCTCATGCGAAATTGGGAGAGTCGAAGTACTCAGCCCTTTGAGATTTGGTTGAATGATCAGGGAAGTCGATGGCGTGACTTTTACAGATGCGCATTGGCTTCCCTGGTTCGTTATAAGATCGTTGGACCTGAAGAGGGTCGTCATGTGAGTCCGAAACTTACTTGCTAAGTCTGTATTACTCCTACGTTAAACGTCTTTGTGATCGGCGCATGATTGGCCGCTTCAATCGCCATTGAAATCACTTTGCGTGTTTCGAGCGGATCAATAATGGCATCGAGCCACAGCCGTGCGGCGGCATAATAAGGTGTAGTTTGACTTTCGTACCGCTTCGTGATTTCTTCGAGCAGTTGTTTTTCTTTTTCCTGCGATACTTCTTCGCCTTTCGCTTTCATGGCTGCTTCCTGAATCTGCAGCAGTGTTTTTGCCGCCTGATCGCCGCCCATCACGGCGATCTTCGCCGTTGGCCAGCCGACAATGATTCGCGGATCATACGCCTTCCCGCACATCGCATAATTACCGGCACCGTAACTGTTGCCGATCACAATCGTGATTTTTGGAACTACGGAATTCGCCACGGCATTCACCATTTTCGCGCCGTCTTTGATGATGCCGCCTTGCTCTGATTTACTGCCCACCATGAAGCCGGTTACATCCTGTAAAAACACGAGCGGAATTTTTTTCTGATTGCAGTTCATGATGAAGCGCGTGGCTTTGTCCGCCGAATCGGAGTAGATCACGCCGCCGAATTGCATTTCGCCTTTCTTGTTCTTCACCAATTTCCGCTGATTGGCAACAATGCCGACCGCCCAGCCGTCAATGCGCGCATAGCAGCATACAATGGTTTTTCCAAAACCGGGCTTGTATTCATCATACTCGCTGTTGTCAACCAGCCGCTCAATGAGTTCATGTGTGTCGTATTGCAGGGCGGAATTTGTCGGCAGAATGCCGGGGATTTCTTTTTCATTCTTTTTCGGTGAAGCAGGAGCAATGCGGTTGAAACCGGCCGTTTCATTTTCGCCCAGTTTGCTCATGATGCTGCGTATGCGGTCGAGGCATTCCTTATCATCCTTGCATTTGAAATCAGTGACACCTGAAATTTCTGAGTGAGTGGTAGCGCCACCAAGTGTTTCGCTGTCCACATCTTCGCCAATGGCAGCTTTCACTAAAAAAGGTCCTGCGAGAAAAACACTTCCCGTCTTGTCAACGATCATCGCTTCATCGCTCATGATCGGTAAGTAAGCGCCGCCGGCAACGCAACTGCCCATGATGGCGGCAATCTGTGTGATGCCCATGGAGCTCATCACGGCATTGTTGCGAAAAATTCTTCCGAAGTGTTCTTTGTCAGGGAAAATTTCATCCTGCATAGGGAGAAAAACGCCGGCGCTGTCAACGAGGTAAATGATCGGCAACTTATTCTCTATGGAAATTTCCTGAGCACGCAGATTTTTCTTGGCTGTGATGGGAAACCAGGCACCGGCTTTTACGGTGGCATCATTTGCGACCACAATGCACTGTCTTCCTTCCACATAACCAATCACCACAATCACTCCTGCCGCGGGGCAGCCACCCTGCTCTTCATACATTTCATATCCGGCAAAGGCGCCTACTTCAAATTGCGTATGATCCTTATCAAGAAGATAATTTACGCGCTCGCGTGCCGTCATCTTCCCGCGCTCGTGTTGTTTTTCAATATTTTTCTTGCCGCCACCGAGCTTGATTTTATCGAGTCGCTGGCGTACTTCACTAAGCAGCAGAAGATTGGCATCTTCATTTTTATTGAATTGCAGATCGCCGTTTTTCATTGCAACAAACCTACATGAAATTCGATTTTACACAACAGGAATGCAAAGCCCTGTCAGCTGCTATGAATCTTACGGGCTTTTAAGCGAGAAATATTGTTACAGCAGAAGAAGGTCATTGGAAGCTGAACACGAGCGGCGTTACTTTGTTATTGCCTTATTACCCTAAGGGCATGAATTATTTATTTCTTACCATACTTGCTACAGTGATGTCAACATTAAGATCTGTTCCCCTGCAAACAGTTCCTTCAGTGGATCTGGACAAATATGCAGGTAGATGGTATGAGATTGCATCTTTTCCCCAGCGGTTTCAGAAAGGATGCCATTGCACTTATGCCGAATACGCGCCAAACGATAAGGGTTATGTGCGGGTTTTCAATTCCTGCCGGCGTGATTCAGCGAACGGAAAAGAAACAAACATCACCGGAAGGGCATATCCGGTAAAGGGAAGCAACAATGCAAAACTCAGGGTGCAATTCTTCTGGCCGTTTCGGGGCGATTACTGGATCATCGAACTCGCTGATGACTACTCATACGCAGTGGTAGGTGCGCCGGGCCGCAACTATTTGTGGATCCTGAGCCGTTCGCCCCGCATGGTGGATGAAACGTATAGCATGCTGCTCGGGAAAATTGCTGTAAAAGGTTTTGACATCAGCCGGCTTCAGAAAACGGATCAAAGCTGCTATTGAATTAAAGCATTAGTGACCCACTGTAAGTTTGCTGGTGAATACGCTCATACCGTCAGAGATCTTTACCATGTAAACACCGGGCACGAGACTGGCAATGTCAATCACATCACGAAAATTCTTTCCGACATAAAACAGGTCTTTGCGCGTGAGGAATTCACCCTTCGCATTGTTGATCACGTAAGTGATCTTACCCTGTTCCGTGGGTAGATTGCGCAGTTCAAAAAAGACATTGTCCTTTGCCGGCTGAGGATAAACCCTGAACGTCATCGCTTCGCCTTCTTCATCGCCCTCTTCTGAATCCATCACGCGTTCCTGAGTGGTGTTGAGGTAGCAGTTTCTCACCACCAGAGCATTGGTATCACCCAGTGATTGCATGGAGCTATCGAGCAGGTGACGGTAATGTTCAATCAGCGATGTGTAGCTGGAATCGTTAATGAGATTAGTTAGTTCGAGCGGGTCGTTTCTTTCATCAAAAAATTCTTCGGTTTGATCCTCGCAGGAATAGCGAACGTATTTGTAATCCAGTGACCGGATGCCGCGGAAGGAAGGAATGTTGGTTCCGTCACCATAGGAATTGTAATCGTATTGGAAAAGTGTTTGTGTGCGCGCCGCGGGATTTTGAAGCAGGTAGTGCAGGGATTTGCCATCAAAGTGGAATGTATCAGGTATCCCTGCCGCGTCAAGAATGGTGGGGCAAAGGTCCACGTTCAGAGCCAGTGTGGTTGTGTCCACCGTGTGCGGCGTAAACCATTGCGGATACCGGATGAACATAGGCACTTTGAGTGATTCTTCATACGACAGGCGTTTGCAAAATAACTGATGCTCACCGAAGAGGTAGCCATTGTCACTGGTGAAGATGATCATGGAACTGTCCGTAATTCCTAAGCTGTCCATGATGCTCAGCATGGTATCCGTACTATGCTCAATGCCTGCTGTGGATTCAAAGTAACCCTTGATGTCTTCGGTTAGATTGGCGGAATCGGTTATGTTGATTTGATTGGATGGATACAGGAAATCGGGGAAGTTATGGGTGTACTTGTAAAAGTCCTGCGGGAAGGGCATCACTTCATCATCGTATCTGCCTTCATCCTGCGGCTGAACGAGATAGGGGGCATGTGGTGCCACGTGGGCCGCAATCAGGAAGAACGGACGTGGTGCAGTGCGAATAAATTCATTGACGTTTTCCTGCACCACGGTGGTAAAGTTTTCATCCATGGTGACCATGTTTCCGTTTAAGTTGAACTTCGGATTGTTTCCATAAAAACTGTTTACCCCTGCCAACCAGAAATCATAACCCGGTTGCGGCATGCTGGCCACATGATACTTCCCGATGAAGCCGGTATAATAGCCGGCATCATGCAGGACCTTGGCCATGGTGAGAAGGTTGGAATCAATCCGTTCCCCCTGGTTTGCGGTTACCCCGGTGTGATTGGCATAAAGCCCCGTGAATATAGTGGCCCGGCTTGGCGCACATAAACTTAGTGTAACAGTCGCTTCCATAAAATTTATCCCCTCGTTGGCTATCCGGCTAATAGAGGGTGTTTCAAACCATGCGGGTCCCCCGGTTTCAATAAAAGTCTTTTGGCTCATGTCATCCGCAATAATGAGAATAATGTTTGGCCTTTGAGTGGTAGCTGTAGTATCAATATTGTTCCCCGTAGTGTCAATGTTGTTTCCGGTGGTGTCGAT
>JAFDYS010000061.1 GCA_018267315.1 Bacteroidota bacterium
TCCTATCGAGCTGTCAACAAACGAGATGATTGAACAACGCATTCACTATACTCACTTCAACCCCGTAGAGGCAGGTATGGTAAGTGAGCCTGAATATTACAATTGGAGTTCGGCTATTGATTATGCCGGGGGAAAAGGATTGCTCACGGTTGAGCATCTGGTTTAGATGTGGGGGCACGCGCACCCTGTGCACCAAGTTCAGCAGCATGCGCGCGCCAGAGTTGTCAACTCAATACTGAAAGTCTGCCGAGCGGATTTTACACACTTCAAGTCACCGATAAATATTCCGGCAAGACTTCAGTTGCAAAATTTGTGAAGGAGTAATTCTTGATTCCGAAACCGGAATTCCCAAATCCTCAATGTCCTTCCTTGGCCAGTTCTGCTTTCTTCAGCGGGTTTGAAGTTCTCTCACCATATTCACTGCGGTTGCGCAGGATGTCGACGGCGAGATAAACAGCGGAGCGGAATGAATCTTCGCGTGCAATATTTTTTCCCGCAATATCGTAACCTACGCCGTGATCGGGTGACGTGCGGACGAAAGGAAGTCCTGCCGTGTAATTAACGCCCGAATCAAAACACAGCGCTTTGAAAGGCACCAAACCCTGATCGTGATACATGGCGAGAATGGCGTCGAACTTTTTGTAGCTGGCGCTGCCGAAAAATCCATCTGCAGGGTAGGGACCGAGTGCGAAAATGTTTTTGCCTTTAGTTTCGGCAAGGGCCGGACGGATGATGTCAATTTCTTCTTTACCAACCAAACCATCATCACCTGCATGCGGATTCAAACCCAGTACGGCAATCTTCGGTTTGTCAATGCCGAAGTCTTCCGTGAGTGATTTTTTGAGTATCTGAAGTTTCTTCAGAATTTTTTCTTTCGTGATGTGCTGAGCGATTTCTGAAACGGGAATATGCTCCGTCACCAATCCCACCCGCATTTCGTTGCTGCACATCATCATGCAATAGTTCTCTGTACCCGCCTGCTGCGCAAGGTAGCCGGTGTGCCCCGCGAACTGAAAATTTTCAGAGTGAATGTTTTTCTTGTTGATCGGTGCCGTTACCAGCGCGTCAATTTTCTTTTCCTTCAAATCATTCACTGCGGCCTGAATGGATAGAAATGCATACTTGCCTCCTGTTTCATTGGAAACTCCCAACTGCACCATGGGATCATCTTCCCAGATGTTTACGATGTTGAACGTATTGAGCTGAATACGGTCAATGGCTCTCGATTGCGCAAACGTGAAATTGCCGAGGTTGAGAATCTTGCGGTGATAGTTGATGATCTTCGATGAACCGTAGAGCACGGGCGTGCAGAATTCCATCATCCGGTTGTCAGAAAATGTTTTCAGGATCACTTCCGGCCCGATGCCGTTGAAATCGCCGAGGGTGATTCCGATGATGGGTTTGTTTCTGTCACTCATTGCTTCACGTTTTCTGTTTCATTATTTACCGGCCCGTTTCTTCAAAAAGTTGCAGAGTAGCCGGAGCCCGATGGCAGAACCGTTCTTTCCTTTATATCCCATGTTGCTCTGGAAATACGCCACGCCGGCAATGTCGAGATGGATCCAGGGATAATCCGTGAACCGTTCAAGGAATTTCCCGGCTGTAATCGCACCTGCATTTACTCCGCCTACATTCTTCATGTCGGCAATGTCGCTCTTGAGCATGTCGCCGTATTCATCCCACAGCGGAAATTCAATCAGCCGTTCATACACATCACGGCCTGATTCTTCGAGTTGATCTTTTAATTCCTTATCAGCCGTGCCCATGTACACGATGGCATGATCACCCACGGCGCGATGGGCTGCGCCGGTGAGAGTGGCCGCATCAATCACCAACTCGGGTTTATATTGCCGGGCAAAGCTGAGTGCATCGCCTAAAATCATTCTTCCTTCGGCATCACTGTTGAGCATTTCCACCGTAAGCCCGTTGTGCATCGTAATCACATCACCCGGCGCAAAAGCATTTCCGCCCGGACGGTTGTCCGTTGCCGGCACCAGCCCGATGATATGCACCGGCAGTTTTGTTTTTGCTGCATAATAAATGGTGCCGAGCATAGTAGCCGCGCCGGCCATATCGCACTTCATGTAATCCATGGAGTTGGATGTCGGCTTTAAACTCAGTCCTCCGGTATCATAAACCACTCCTTTACCCACCAGTACTATCGGTTTTTTATTCACCGCATTCCTGGGTGCGTACTCCATTATGGTGAACGTAGGCGGATCGATGCTGCCCTGGTTTACGGCAAGCAATCCTCCCATTTTCAAAGCAATGATCTTGTTCTTTGTGAAAACTTCCGTCTTGAATCCGGCGGCTTTGCCTGCCTTCACCATCTCATTCGAGAGTTGTGTTGCATTGAGATAATTCACGGGCAAATTCACCAGGTCGCGAACGAGGTATGCTGAATCAATGAGCGCCTGAAGCGAATCCACATCCTGCTTTGAAACGGTCTCATCAAAAAAACGGATCTCATCGAGAGGATTGGATTCTTTGTCCGCATCTTTCTTGAAGCGGATGAACTGGTAGTTTCCCAGTGACATGCCTTCGGCAAAAAGCAGTGAGGCATTTTCAGCACTTGAAAAATTCTGAATGGTTACGGCCTGCGCCTTGTGCTTGTTTACCACACCGAGTATTTTGTTACCGGCTTTGCGAATCAGTTCATCCGTCTGGTACCTGCTGTCTTTCTTATCAAGTACTGAAATGAAAATCATTTTCGCCGGGGCGGGAATCACAATCTGTTTGATGTCCTTCTTTACCTGGCTCTTGATGATGTCAATGTTTTCTTCCGGTTGTCCGATCTTGTTCCAGTCGGTGTCTTTATCAACCAGCAGAATTAAATGATCATTACGTCCAATCTTGTTTGCGATACTTAGATTCATCATAAATTGAAAGTGCGCAAATCTAACTAAAATTGAGGGGCACTAACGCTGAAGGAAGTGCCCGGGCATTCATGATTACGGCGAAAAAATCTCTTGGTCAGCATTTTTTGCATGATGAAAACATGGCGAGGAAAATTGCCGAAACTTTTCTCAGCCGGTGTCCCACCGTTTCCATTGTGGAGGTGGGACCGGGCTTGGGTGCACTCACCAAATACCTGCTGGCAAATTCAAAATTCACTTACCATGCCGTTGAAGCGGATTCACGTATGGTGGAGCATCTGGTGAATTTATTTCCCGCCATCAGGGCCGTGCTGTTTCATGAAGACTTCCTGCTGTTTGATTTCTCAAAACTGAAATCAGATTCCGTTTCAGTGGTCGGCAACTTCCCTTACAACATTTCATCGCAGATTCTTTTTAAGGTGTATGAAGAAAGAAACCGGGTTCCATTTATGGTGGGCATGTTTCAGAAAGAGGTGGCACAGCGGATCGCAGCACTTCACGGTAATAAAGAATATGGAATCCTGAGTGTGCTCATTCAGGTCTTTTATGAAGTGACTTACCTTTTTGAAGTGCACGAGCAATGCTTTTCACCACCGCCCAAGGTGAAGTCAGCCGTGATACAATTGGCGCGGAAAAAAAATCCGCCTGTATTAAAAAATGAATCGTTGTTTCGCGCCCTTGTGAAAGCAGGATTCAACCAGCGCAGAAAAACATTGAGAAATAGTTTGGCGCAATTCCTTCACGGCAAAAATCCGGTGAGCGTGTCGTTGCTTTCCCGGCGGGCTGAGCAGCTCTCCGTAAATGAATGGATGGATCTGGCAAACGATGTTGCTTCCTGAATCGAACTGACCGCCATGACAGATAACAGGGTTTTACTCACAGAAAATTTTCATCCGCTCCTTACCGAAAAGCTGAGCGGCCTTGGTTATGTGTGTGACAGTAGGCCGGGTATTACCTATCAGGAAGTCATGGATTCCATAAGCAGCTACACGGGAATAATTGTGGCAACAAGGATCGAGGTGGACCACCGGTTGATTGATGCCGGCACAAACCTGAAGTTTATAGCCCGTGCCGGCTCCGGACTTGACCGGATTGATGTGTCCCATGCCCGGACAAAAGGAATAGCAGTATTGAGTTCACCGGAGGGAAATGCAAATGCTGTGGCGGAACATGCGGTGGGTTTATTGCTGACTATGCTGCATAACATCACCAGATCGGCTTTCGAAACGCGGCAGGGGTTATGGCTGGTGGAAAAGAACCGGGTTCATGAACTGGAGGGCAAAACGATTGCGATCATAGGTTATGGGAATACGGGTCGCGCGTTTGCCCGCAAGTTGTTTCCCTTTAACATGAAAGTATTGGCCTTCGATAAGTATCTCTCAAACTACAGTGATGATTTTGCAATGGAAACCCCCATGGAGCGGATTTATGATGAGGCGGAGATCGTGAGTTTTCATATTCCGCTTACAGCAGAAACTAAGTCCATGGTAAATCATGAATACATGCAGCCCTTTTCACATCCGGCGCGTCTGATAAATACTTCACGGGGAAAGATCATTAATCACAGGGATTTGCTTTCTTGCATTCAGTCGGGTAAGGTGATTGAAGCGGCCTGTGATGTGTACGAGAATGAGGATTTTCAGAATCAAACGAAAACCGAGCGAATGATATTCGACCAATTAGTCGAAACCGGCAAAGTGATTTTTACTCCGCATGTGGCCGGGAAGAGTTTTGAAGCAGGTGCAAAACATGCGATCGTGCTGACTGAAAAGATCGGGATGCTGAAGTAAGTGTGTCAGATGTTTGTCAAAGGCATGTGACAATGGGAGTGTCTTTAAAAAATCGTTCTACATTTATTTCGTGAAAAAGTTTAGGCGTTTATATTTGTCGTTTCCAGATTCATTGAACCAAACCATTTTTCGAGGATGAAAAAACTGTACACGCTAAGTGCGTTCCTTTTTCTTTTTGCTGCAAGGACGCTGGCGCAAACCGGAGAACTTCAGGGACGAGTTTATGATGAGAAGACTAACGAAGGCATTCCTTTCGCTTCCGTTGTGCTCGAACTCAATGGCACCCAAAAAGGGTTAGGTCAAACAGATGATAACGGGAACTTCACAATAAAGCCGATTGTGCCGGGTACCTATGATGTGAAGGTGGCATACCTGGGATATCAGCCCGTTATTATTAAAGGAGTGCAGGTTGTGGCCGACCGCATTTCATTTCAGAACATGCCGATGAAGCAAAGCAGCACCACGCTTCCTGAAATCATTGTTTCTACAGAAAAACTTATTGAGCCCGACAAGACTACGACTGGCAGCACGCTGGACAAGACGGAGATCAGTCACATCGCCACTCGTAATACCAATAACTATGCGTCACTCACAGCCGGTGTGTTTCAGCGTGATGACGGAAAAGCACTGAACATCGCCGGCGCGCGCGAAAACGCAACCCAGTATTTTGTTGACGGTATCAAAATGCGCGGCACCCTCAATCTGCCGCAAAGTTCCATTGAACAGCTTACCGTGCTTACCGGTGGTATCCCTGCCAAGTACGGCGATGCCCTCGGGGGTGTAATCAATATCACAACCCGGGGTCCTTCGGACCAGTATAACGGCGGACTTGAGTTAGTGACCTCGCAATATCTGGATGCTTTCGGTTATGACCTGGCAAGTCTTAATCTCTCGGGACCAGTTTACACAAAGTATAAAGGAACCGATTCAGCTAAGACAAGAATCGGATTTTTCGTATCCGGTGAATGGGAGCACAATAAGGATGCAAGTTCACCCGTGGTTCCGGTCTATAAGGTGAAAGATGATTACCTCGATTACCTCCGCACCAATCCGCTTACTCCGTCAACCACTGCATCGGGATTTGTACCCACCTCTTCATTTATTAAGCCGGATGATATGGAGACCATCAAGTATCGCTTAAATAACGTGGACAACTCATATCGTTTTTCCGGTAAACTGGATTTCCAGCTTTCTGATTACATCAACCTCACTTTCGGAGGCAACTTTGAAATGTTGAGGTTCATCAACTGGGATTACAACAGCAGCTTGTTTGATTTCCAGGAAGGAAATGAAAATTATCGTTGGGATACATACCGCGGCTTCGTGCGTTTCACGCAACGTTTCCCTACAGCAGTTGGGAAAGAAAAACAGTCAGTCTTTCAGAATGCTTATTACAGCATTCAGGCCGACTACACCAAGTTCTATGAACACTTCGGAGATAACAATCTCGGATTCTCACCATTCGATTACGGTTATGTTGGAAAGTTTACGACACATGATATGCCCATTTATTTCTATGGTAAAGACAGTGCTTCGGGATTATCGGGATGGCTCTATGCAGGAAATCTCGATACCCTCGTCACGTATGAACCGGGTAACAAGAATCCATATCTCACGAGCTACACCAATTCTTATTACAATCTGGCTCCCGGCGCCGATGGCTACTACAATTCCATTTTTGATATTCTGAATGGCGGCGGATTGCTGAATGCAGTGTTGCCCGTTAGTACCGTATCCGTTTACTCCATGTGGTGGAATACGGGTTTCCCGGTTACTGCTTATGGTTTAAGAAACAACGATCAAATCCACTTCTCACTCAATGCCTCGGTGGACATTTTGAAACCGGGTAAAGGCGATAAAAGCAAACACGCGCTTGAATTCGGATTTGAGTTTGAGCAACGCACCGACCGCCGCTATGCTGTAGTGCCACTGGCAGGTAATGGTATCTGGTTCCTTGCATATCAATTGGCGAATCGTCACATTGCTACTCTTGATACCAAGAATCCGCATCCCGTTTATGATGCTTATGGTAATTACCTCGACACGATTAAATATGATCCGCTCTTTGTTGCCGAGGATCAGGCCTTCTTTGATAAATCTCTCCGTCAAAGTTTGGGACTTGATGTAAATGGAACTGACAATATTGATATCTTCTCGCTTGATCCCAGCCAAATGACGCTGAGCATGTTCAGCCCAGATGAATTGCTCAATGGCGGGAATAATTTTTACACGGCGTACGGGTACGATTATCTTGGAAACCGTTTGACCAAGCAACCCAGTCTGGAAGATTATTTCAACCAGCAGGATGAAAACGGAAACTACACCAGGAATCAGGCGGCCTATCGCCCCAACTACGCTGCCGCTTACATCCAGGATAAGTTCAACTTCCGGGATCTCATTTTTAATATCGGCTTGCGCGTTGACCGATTTGACAATAACCAGTTTGTATTGAAAGATGAATACTCACTGTATCCCATTCGCACTGCAGCTGAGGTGACTAACCTGGGCGCACATCCGTCTAACATCGGAAGCGACTACTATGTATATGTAAACGATATTGCCAACCCTACCGAGATTGTGGGTTATCGCGACGGAAGCAACTGGTATAATGCTTCCGGAACTGAAATCGCCGATCCGAAGTCCATTGCTCAGGCAACATCCTCCGGCCGTATCACGCCTTATCTGGTAACCAATGACGTGGATAATCTTACACTCGACGCCACTTCATTCAAGGATTATGATCCACAGATCAATGTGATGCCCCGTATCGCGTTTTCATTCCCCATTTCTGACGAAGCGCTCTTCTTTGCACACTATGATGTGCTTACGCAGCGCCCGTCAGGAACTGCATCACGCGATGTGGCATTCGGTCAGCCATTCCAATATTTCTTCTTCGAACAATTACAGGGTAACACCTTTGCGAATCCGGCTCTCAAACCTGAAAAGACCATTGACTACCAGGTGGGCTTTAAACAGGCACTGGGTTCAACTTCCGCTCTTACCATTGCTGCAACATACCGGGAATTGAAAGACCTCATTCAGGTGGTGGCTATCAACTACGCGTATCCGCTTGACTACGTGACTTACGGCAACGTGGACTTTGGTACAGTGAAATCACTGGAGTTTACCTACGAGTTGCGACGTATCAAGAATATTAAACTGGATGCCAACTACACGTTGCAGTTCGCAGCAGGAACGGGTTCCAGCGCCACTTCCGGTGCCACGCTGGTTGGTTCAGGTCAGCCAAACCTTAGAACTATTGTTCCGTTCAGTTATGATCAGCGGCACAACCTCACCGTGTCGGCTGATTACCGTTTCTCTGAAGGAAAGAGCTACAACGGACCGGTGGTTGGAAAAAACAACACGCCTATTCTCGCAAATACCGGATTGAACCTGATTCTGCGCGCGGGATCCGGAACGCCGTATTCCAAGCAGACCAATCCCACGCCCACTGCACTTTTTGGTGTTCAAACACAGACTTCACTTGACGGAAGTGTAAATGGATCGCGCTTGCCCTGGTCCTTCAAGCTTGATGCGAAGATTGATAAGGATTTCAAGATTACACCAGATAACAAAGGCAACTATTATCTGAATGTTTACCTGTTGGTTCAAAACGTGTTCAATGCTGCCAACGTACTGAGTGTTTACCGCTATACCGGCAATCCGGATGATGATGGATACGTTCAGTCCGCAGTTGGTCAGCAAACCGTAGATGCGCAACTTGACGGAGATACCTTCACCTACTTGTATGATGTGAAGGTGAACAATCCTTCAAACTATAGTCTTGCCAGGAGAATCCACCTTGGTGCTATTTTCAATTTCTAATGATTAAAACAATTGATTACAATGAAAAATAAACTCTTTGCTGTTACCATTCTGTTGCTCTCAGGATCTGTCCTGTGGGCGAAAGAAAATACAGGTACTCCGGGTGGAGGCAAGGTTGGAAGTTCGCAGAAACTGGAGGCGGGTGATTGCGTTGCGGCAACTTCTTCCATTGATCTGGACATCAACAACATTAGAGCGCGCCTGATGAACGGCGGTGATATGTGGTGGGACCTCGTCAATAATGCCAAGTACGAAGTTCCCAAGAGTTTGCCCGGCCAGCCGGAAAATCCGAGTTCACTCTTTGCCGGAGCCGTATGGATCGGTGGGGTGGATGCACAGGGGCAGCTTAAGGTGGCGGCAGCTACATACCGTCAAAATGGTAATGACTTTTTCCCCGGTCCGCTCGATGAGAATGCTTCCGTGGATCAGGCAACATGCCGCCAGTGGGATAAACATTTTGAAGTACTCGGATCAGAAATTGATTCATTCCTTGATCTCGTGGCCCAGGGACTTCCCGTTTCAAGTTCCAAAATTCCCAAAGGAATCCTCAACTGGCCGGCTTTCGGAAATCCGTACAACCCGATTGTTGGTTTCAGAAACATGGCGCCATTTGAAGATGCAGATAACAACGGCATCTATGATCCTACAGGTGGTGACTATCCGGTCATTGATCAAACATGTACGAAAAAGACTTATGCCGATCAGATGATCTGGTGGGTGTATAATGATAAAGGAAACATTCACACCGAGACGGGTGCAACAGCCATTGGTATGGAAGTGCAAACGCTTGCATTCGCTTTCAAAACAAATGATGAAGTGAATGACATGACATTCTATAAATACAAGCTGCTCAATAAAGCCACCATTCCCATTGACAGTACATTCATGGGACTTTGGGCTGATCCCGATCTGGGTTGTTATGTGGATGACTACATTGGTTTCAATGCTGAAACAGGATTAGGAATTGTGTACAACGGACAAGCCGTTGACGGAGGCAGCGATTGCGCTTTGAGTTACGGAAACCAACCGCCGTACGAAGGGATTGACTATTTCAAAGGTCCCTTGGATGAAAACGGAAATCAACTCGGTGTTTCTTCCTTCCTCTATTACAGAAATGATTTTTCCGTGTTGGGTAATCCTGAAAATGCCGGTGACTACTATGGGTATCTTTCAGGAACCTGGAAAGACGGGTCACCATTCACATACGGCGGCAACGCATATGGCGGTTCGGTGCCCACCAAATATGTTTTCCCGGATGATCCTTCTGATCCCACGGGCTGGTCGCAGTGCGCTGCACAAGATGCTTTCGGAGACTTGCGATTCATTCACTCGTCAGGTCCATTCCGCCTCGATCCCGGAGCAACCAACGACATCGTGATTGGAGTGGTGTGGGTACGCCCACCGATCGGTACATACCCGTGCCCGAGCTACAAATTGCTGAAGCAGGCCGATCAGAAAGCTCAGGCCTTGTTTGATAACTGTTTCCAGTTAAAGGATGGACCGCCCGCACCTGATCTCAGCATCATCGAACTGGATAAGGAGTTGGTGATTGCACTTGATAATACCAAAGAGTCGGAGTCCTATAAAGTAGCTGACCCGCAGTTGCAGGCGCTCGGTATCGCAGATTCGCTTTTCACCTTTGAAGGATACCAGCTTTACCAGTTAATTGATGGCAATGTGAGCACGCAAGAGTACAACGATCCTGCAAGGGCGCGACTCATTTTTCAATGTGACATTAAGAATGGCGTAAGTAAGATTGTGAACTATGTTTATGACCCCACACTCGATGTTGGTAACCCCAATCTTGTTCCCAATGTGCCTGAGTTGATGGTGGACGGGGCTGATAAGGGAATTTCTCACACGCTTGACATTACCACGGATGCGTTTGCCACAGGTAACCAGCGTCTGATCAATCACAAGACATACTATTACTCCATTATCTCTTATGCCTACAACTATTTTGAGTTTTCCGATACCATACGTGACGATCAGGGTAACGTAGTGAATGTGGTGACTACGGTGCAACAGCAACCGTATCTCGCCGGCAGAAAAAATATTAAGATATACTCCGGTATACCTCACATCACCGAGCCGGAAAGCGGCGGATTGGTTCTTAACACCGGTTATGGAGATGGTCCTCAGATAACAAGGCAGGAAGGTGCCGGCAATGGAAAATTGGTGGTGGATATGACAGCCGAATCATTACAGGGCATTCTTTCTTCATCAGATAATTTGAATGATCATCCGGTTTATGAGCGTGGCTTCGGACCGGTAGGCATTTCGGTTTATAATCCTAAAGTGGTTCCGAATGCTGATTTTGATTTGAAGATAACCGACTCATCCAACCCAACGAAGGTGCTCAATGCAGCAACCACTTCATGGACACTGAAAAACCTGACAACGGGTGAAACGGTAACCAGTGATTTCAATCTCGATTATCTCAATGAACAACTGATTCCGGACTGGGGATTGAAAGTGTACATTGAACAGTTGCGAAATCCCGGAGGTAATGAGGAAGCGCAAAACAGTAATAACAATGGTTTCCTGGAAGCCACAATAGCATTTGCCGATCCGCAAAAGGCCTGGCTGACCGGTTTGGCTGATGAGGAAGGTTCATCACCCTTCAACTGGATTCGCGCCGGTACGGATAATGCATCAGATTATCCTGATTACATCGGAGCCGGCGGTATTCCCATTGATGTTAATAGTGTTTATGAAACGCTGCTTGGTGGAACCCTTGCTCCGTATCGCCTCGCAACCGATCAAATTGGATTCGCTGTTGCTCCGGCCTGGAACGATGCTTTGACGCACGGAGGGCCCAGCCAGATATTGAATCCAATTGACAGTATCAATAATATTGATCTCTACATTACATCCGATCGTTCGAAGTGGTCAAAGTGTATCGTGGTGGAAACGGAAGCTGATCCCGGATTGGCTCAGGGCAATGCGGACAAGATGGATTTGCGTACCGGAGCATCACGCGATATTGATGGCAACCTGATTGAGGGTGAAACGGGACGCTCGTGGTTTCCGGGTTATGCAGTGGATCCGGTGACCGGTGAACGGTTGAATGTGTTCTTCGGCGAAGATTCCTGGTTAACCAGTGAGCGAGGCAATGACATGTGGTGGAATCCATCAAGGAATCTATATTCCTTCAATAACAACGATGTTGATTTTCTCATTGGCGGAAGGCATTACCTCTACGTGACCCGCATGCGATATGACAGTTGCAACAAGTTTTATCATTCTCTCAATGTCGGTACGATTACAGAGAAGCGCAATGTTTACAAGTGGGTGACGTGGACGGCGGTTCCGTTGCTTGCTCAGAATTTTGAATTCCTTCCGATTGATCAGGGCTTCATTCCATCTGATATAAAGATTCGAATCCGGGTAACGAAACCTTATCAGGTATTCAATACCGATGTGAGTGAAAATGGCGGTATGCCGCATTACACGTTCAATACGGCCAACATTGCTGCTTATCGCAATGATCAACCCACGGCGGTTGCTGCACTGGATACCATTGGCATTGTGCCCAATCCGTATTACGCATACTCGGCTTACGAAGTAAGTCAGTTGGATGCCCGGGTGAAGATCACTAACCTTCCTCAGAAATGCACCATCACGATTTACTCGGTTGACGGGCTGCAGGTGCGCACCATTTCACGTGATGACGCATCCATCACCTCTTATGACTGGGATCTGAAGAATGATGCAGGAATTCCTATTTCAAGCGGATTGTATATCATTCACATTAATGCGCCAGGCATCGGGGAGAAAACGCTGAAATGGTTCGGAGTAATGCGACCCACAGACCTGAACAATTACTAATCGATCAATGCCAAACCACATGATACGACTTCTAAAACTATTTGTAGCGATAATGCTTGTGAGCGCTGTTGCTTTTGCCGGCAACAAGGATCGGCAAGGTGAAGCCGGTGCTTCAGAACTGCTGATTAACCCATGGGCCCGAAGCAGCGGTTGGGATGGAATTAATACTGCCTGTGTACGCGGTATTGAATCCATCAACGTTAATCCGGCAGGCATGGCCTTCACAGCCAAAACCGAGCTGGTGTTTTCGCATGTTGAATGGCTCTCGGGCACGGGCATTCAGTTCAACACGTTTGGTTTCAGCCAAAGTTTGGGAAAGAAAGGCGGCGTGCTGGGTGCCAATGTGATGTCTATTGATTTTGGAGACATTCCCATCACCACCACAAGTTTACCCGAAGGCGGCATTGGAACATTCAGTCCTACGTACCTGAACTTTGCAGTGGCTTATGCGAAAGCATTTTCTAACAGTATCTACTGCGGAGTATTGGTACGTGGCGTGTCAGAATCCATCTCTGATGCTTCGGCTTTTGGAATGGGTATTGACGCCGGTATTCAATATGTCACAGGGCCGAAGGTTGACCCAACCAGAGCCAAGTTTGGTATTGCACTCCGCAATGTGGGAACCCGCATGGCCTATGGCGGCGACGGACTTTCATTCCGCGGTCAATCACCCGAAGGAGATTACACCATGACAATTGAACAACGCTCACAAGGATTTGAGTTGCCGAGTTTGCTGAATATTGGCGGTTCATATGATTTTAAGTTTGGATCTGCAGCCAGCAAGGATCACCGGCTAACTGTGGCGGCAAACTTCACATCACATTCCTTCTCACAGGATCAATTCGGCGGCGGTGTTGAATATGCCTTCAAGGAGTTGATCATGTTAAGAGGTGGCTACAATTATCAATCAGGGTTGACTGATCCAGCAAAACGAGTTACTGCCCTCACCGGATTCTCTGCCGGTGCTTCCTTTGAGCTGCCGGTGAAGAAGAACGGACCCCGGGTGGGTTTCGATTATTCATACCGTGCCAGCGATCCGTTTGATGGTACACATAGCGCTGGATTGAGAATAGTTTTATAGTTTTACCACACAATCATAATACGCGAAACGCTTTCTAATTCGGGAAGCGTTTCTTTTTTCTTTCAAAAACAATCACCATGGCTGACTTGACATACTTCACTCCCGAAGGACTTGATAAGCTGAAAAAAGAATTGCAGGACCTTCGCACACGCGGCAGGTCTGAAATTGCCAGAGCCATTCAGGAAGCGAGGGAGAAGGGCGACCTCTCAGAGAATGCAGAATACCACGCAGCCAAAGAAGCTCAGGGATTCCTGGAGATGAAAATTTCACAGCTGGAGGATACGCTTGCCAATGCACGCCTTATTGATACAAGTAAGCTGGATAACTCCAAAGTAATGCTGATGTCGAAAGTGACGGTGAAGAACATGAACAACAAACAGGTGAACAGCTATACCATTGTTTCGGAAAAAGAAGCCGACCTGAAGGCCGGAAAAATCTCAATCACGTCACCGATTGGCAAGGGACTGCTCGGTAAAGTGGTGGGGGAAGTGACGGAGATTTCTATTCCGTCGGGCACACTGAAACTGGAAGTGGTGGAAATAAATCTTTGATTCTCTGAAATGAAAATGGCTTAGAAATGCCTTCCGTTTTCACAAAAATCATCAACCGGGAAATCCCTGCTTTCATTGTGGCAGAAGATGATGACTTCATTGCCTTCCTGGATATTTTTCCGCTGGCAAAAGGTCACACACTGGTGATTCCGAAAAAGGAAACAGATTATCTCTTCGATATCGAAGATGAAATGTTAGGTAAGATGATGGCCTTTGCAAAGCGTGTGGCCAAAGCTGTCGAGAAGAGTGTCGCCTGTCAGCGCATCGGCGTGGCTGTGATCGGGCTGGAGGTGCCGCATGCACACATTCACCTCATTCCGCTGCAGAGCGTGGAGGATATCAATTTCAGCCGGCCGAAACTCACGGTTGATAAAGAAGAGATGAAAAAGATTGCAGGCGACATACAATCCCATTTACAGTGACCGGATTCGCCCGGGATTTTCCGCAATAAATTTTTTCCAGCCGCCCGATTTTTTGGAAGCCGTAGCCGTCCCACGCTGAAAGTGATGACACAAGGCCACACCTAATGCATCCGTGGCATCCAGTAGAAGATGTTTCGAGTCGAACCGTAAAAGTTGCGAGAGTATCGCGGATACCTGCTCCTTGCTGGCATTTCCATTTCCGGTAATGGATTGCTTTATTTTTCTGGGTGAATATTCAAACACCGGTATGTTGTGCGAAAGGGCCACCGTAATAGCTACGCCCTGTGCACGCCCGAGCTTCAGCATGGACTGCACATTCTTTCCGAAGAAAGGTGATTCAATCGCCAGTTCATGCGGATGGAATTTTTTGATTACCGATTGCAGCCCGTCAAAGATCTCTTTGAGTTTTTCATAGTGCGTGCCGGCTTTCTTCATTCGCAGCACATCCACTTCCCGAAGATTCACCCGGTTGCCTTCCACTTCAATGATGGAGAAGCCGAGTATGTTGGTTCCCGGATCAATGCCAAGGATGATTGTGCTCAAGAGAAGTGAAGTGGTAGTCCCGGCAGGAATCGAACCTGCATCCTGAGATCCGGAATCTCATATACTATCCATTGTACTACGGGACCGGTTGAAGACCGAAGGCAGGAATGAACCCGCATTCGTTGCAAAGATAACTCCTATCACTTCTCAGCCACTACCAGGGAACCGTACGGCGCCAGCTTTACTGTGCCGTCATGGATCGAACTGTTTTTAACCGTGTGGTAGATGGCGTGACTGAAGGCAGACCACGGTTGAGGAAGTGTGAACGTTTTTTCAGTATGCGAGAGATTGTGCAGTACCAGCAGTTTCTGTCCGTTGCCTTCCCGCTGATAGGCGAGAATGGAAACATCATCCAGTATGACCGGAGTGATGTCTTTTGAAGTGAGGGCTGCATTCATTCTGCGTAAGCGGATCAGACTTTTATACAAGCGGAACATCGAACTGGAATCATTCAACTGGTCGTTGAGTGGCTTTACGGTTTTAGCAGTGGAATACTGTGAGGGCTCCCAGTTTGTCTGATGAGTTACCTCTTTCTTTTTCTTTTTTTCTTCTCCCCATAAAAAAGGTTCGCGGATCAGCGAATCGGGCTTCATGCCTTTCATCCCAATCTCTTCACCGTAATAGATAAAAGGAGTTCCCGGCAGGGTAAGGTAAATGCTGGCGGCAAGCCGGGCTTTCGCTTCGTTGTTACCGAGGTCGCTCAGGATTCTGTTGTTGTCATGATTGCTGAGGAAAACGGGATCCATGTAGTATTTGGCACGTGAATCATATTCACTCCGGATTTTACTTACCAGCGCAGCGACACTGTCGTTCTTTTCTTCCTGCAGACTCTTCAATAATGCCCATGAGAGTTCGAAATTAAAAGCGCCCGTGAGCGCAGGAAGGTATTGGGCCACCAGCGGGTAATGATTCCAGCATTCGCCGATGGTAATGAGGTTGGGCTTCACTTGTTTCAGTGAGTCAGTGAATTCCTGCCACCACTGAACATTTTTCTGAGGATGCGAAGCGTCATAAATATGCTGTGCACCATCGAGCCGGAATCCATCAATGCCTGTTTCTTTGAGCCACCACTTGCCGATATTGATCACCTCTTGCCGTACTTCCGGATTGTCATAATTAAGATCCGGCATTACACGGGAAAAGAAACCGTAATACTTAGCCCCTTCCACGGGGTTACCTTTTTCATCACGCGGCGTGTACCATCCTCCGTCATGCGTTTCAGGCGGATCCGTTTGCCAGATGTAATAGTCGCGGTACTTCGGATCATTTTTTACAGAAGCGATAAACCACGGATGCCGGATGCTTGTGTGATTCACCACCAGGTCCATCAATACAAATATGCCATGACGGTGCGCGGCTTCCACGAGCGCTCTGAAATCGTCCAGCGTTCCGTATTGCGGATCAATGTCAAAGTAATCCGTGATGTCGTATTTGTGATAGGAAGGTGAAGGGTTTACGGGCGTGATCCAGATGCCGCCGATGCCGAGATCGGAGAGGTAGTCAAGTTTTTGTGTAATGCCTCTGAGATCCCCGATGCCATCGCCGTTGGCATCATAGAACGAGCGGACAAAAATTTCATAGAATACCCGGTGGTCACACTCCCAGGTTATCTTTTCCTCTTCCGTCATGTGTTTAAATGGCCGTTGCGCCATGGCTCCTTGAAAAAATATCAGGAGAGTAAAAGGAATCAGGATTAGCTTTTTCATCATTGCAGAAAAAAAATAAGCGGCTCCTTTGAAATGGTGAACTTCTGAAACGGCAGTGCACTTTCTGAATTTTCCGTCCTAGAAAAGAAAGCCACTGTGCTGACTACCAATAAACAATGTACAAGGCAGCAAGAATGCCGACTACGAGCAGGGCACCGGCCATAAAAGAGTTCGATACCCTGAACATGCCTTTATCAATCACCAGTGCTTTCGGATTTTCTTTATGCGGACTCAGCAGGCCAAACACGACGATCAGTCCCGCACAAATCAGAAAAACAATTCCCATTCGGTTGAGGAACGGAATATCCGGCATCAGGAATTTAAGCACGGCGGAGAAAGGAATACTGCACAGTGTGGCCGCAAGCGCACCGGCTGAATTGGCGCGCTTCCAGAAAAATCCGAATAGAAACATGGCCAAAATGCCCGGTGTGATGAAGCCCGTGAACTCCTGAATGTAAGTGAAGCCCTGTCCGAAATTTTTCAACGCCGGGGAAATAATCAGTGCAATGGCGAATGCCACGAGTACCGTCCAGCGGCCAATCTTAACTACCTTCTTGTCTTCAGCATCCTTGTTTACAAAACGCTTGTAGATGTCAAGGGAGAAAATAGTGGAGATGCTGTTTGCCTTTCCGGCCAGGGAGGCCACAATGGCTGCGGTGAGTGCAGCGAATGAAACACCTTTCAAACCTTCAGGAAGTAAGCCCAGCAAGGTGGAATACGAGTTATCAGGTTTTACGATGCCATTCTCGGTAATGCTGTTTACGATATTCTCATCCGCATTGTTGGTGAAAAGGATGTAGCAGGCAATTCCCGGCAACACCACGATCGCCGGCATCAACAATTTGAGAAATGAAGCGAAGAGCAGGCCGCTTCGCGCAGTGGGAAGTTTGGCTCCCAATGCGCGCTGTGTGATGTACTGGTTGCAACCCCAATAGCTCAGGTTGGCAATCCACATTCCCCCGATAAGTACAGCCAGTCCCGGAAGCTGATACCACGGGTCCTGCATGCCGCCCTGCCCGTCATGCACCTGGTATTCTCCCTTGGGAATGATCATGTGAAAATGATCCGGTGCTTTCTGCCTTAATAACTGAAGTCCCTCAAAAACGCCGGCGTTGGTTCCAAGTTTTTCTGAAACCAGACTCAGAGCCAGATACGTGGTGGCCAAACCACCGAGAATGAGAAAGAAAACCTGAATCACATCGGTGTAACCGATAACTCGCATGCCGCCCAGGGTGATAAGAATGGCGAAAAGAGCCAGCCCGACTGCACACCACATAAACGGCAGTTGCAGCATATGCTGAATGCTGAGAGCGCCGAGGTAAATGATGGAAGTGAGATTGACCAGCACGTAAATCAGCAGCCAGAATACTGCCATAATGGTGGCCACCTGCTCATTATACCGGTGTCGCAGAAATTGCGGCATGGTATAGATGTTATTCTTCAGGTAAAGCGGCATGAAGAACACGGCCACGATGATGAGCGTGATGGCCGCCATCCACTCGTACGAAGCGATGCCGAGACCGAGTGCGAAACCAGAACCGCCCATGCCGATGAATTGCTCTGCAGAAATATTGGATGCGATCAGGGAAGCTCCAATCGCCCACCAGGTGAGCTGGCCTTCAGCCAAAAAGAAATCCTGAGGATTGTTGTGCGCCTTTTTCCTGCGCTGATAAACCCAGTAGCCGTAGCCCGATACAATAATGAAGTAAACGAGAAATACTACGTAGTCCAGGGTCTGCATGGGTGTATTCATAAATTGGAGTTGCTTGAATTTGGGTTATGAATTTTTGGGCGAGGTAAGAACGAAACTTTTTACGTGATTTCAAAAAAGAGATTTCAGGACGCTTCGGTATAATGAATTTCACTCAGGTTGCGGAGTGCTTCGGCTGCCCATTCAGCAGTGATGTCGCGCTGCGGGTTGCCGAGCATTTCATAACCCACCATGAATTTTTTTACAGTGGCGGAACGGAGCAGCGGCGGAAGGAAATGCATGTGCCAGTGCCATTCAGGGTGATCGCCGTCATTCACCGGCGACTGATGCATGCCGGCAGAATAGGGGAATGAAGTTTTGAAAATGTTGTCATAGCGAGTGGTGATTCGTTTCAGGATGTCGGCTAGCGCGGATTTCTCTTCCGCGCTGAACTGAACCAGGGTTTGCACCTGCCTGCGGGAAATGAGCATCACCTCAAAAGGCCAGATGGCCCAAAACGGAACCAGCACCACAAAATGTTCATTGCTGATGACGATGCGTTCCTTCCTTTCCAGTTCCAGCTTCAGATAATCTCCGATCAGACTTCTGCCTGTGGATTCAAAATATTTTTTCTGCTGTATGGTTTCTTTAAATGGTTCAACCGGGATATCGCTCGATGCCCAGATCTGTCCGTGCGGATGCGGATTGCTGCAACCCATTATTTCACCCTTGTTCTCGAAAAAGAGGATGTACCTGATTTGATTGTTCGCGGCCAGTGATTTGAATTCATCGCACCATAATTCAATGACATCATCAATTTCATTAACACTCAATTGAGGGAGCGTGAGATCATGCCGCGGCGAAAAACAAATTACGCGGCAAATGCCGCTCTGGCTTTTAGCGACGAGCAGGTCTGCTACGTTGAATTCTCTGAGAGGGGTATCAATTTCCAGAGCGGAAAAATCATTGGTGAAGGAAAAGCAGGACGTGTATTTCGGATTCACTTTGTCGCCTGCTCGTTTATTGCCCGGGCACAAGTAGCAGGCAGGATCGAACGACGGGCGCCGGTCGCCGGGCAATGATTCCACTTTTCCCTGCCACGGACGTTGCGTGCGCTGTGGTGATACCAGCAGCCATTCGCCGGTGAGAATATTTTTTCGCCGGTGCGGATGCATTTTAAAATCAATGGAAACTTCACTCATGCTTCACTGTTTTTCATACACAACTTATTCGGCGAGTAGATGCCGGAACGTTCACCTGATCATACATTGTTTCAGCCGATGTGCCTGACCAACGAAGTGCCGTCCTCAATCTTTACCACATACGCTTTCAATTCCTTCCTGAAAGATTGAAAATACATTTCACCAACCGACTGAATTAATTCTTCCACAGCGCCTTCATTGACAATATTGATAGTGCACCCGCCGAATCCGCCACCCATCATGCGGGAGCCCAGAACTGATGGGTTGTTTTGAACGGCATCCACCAGAAAATCCAGTTCACTGCAACTTACCTCATAGTCCCTGCTCAACCCGTGATGCGTGTCAAACATTTTATTGCCGAACGATTTCATGTCACCTTTTTTCAAATCCTCGCAGGCGGCGAGTAAGCGGAGGTTTTCTTCCACAACGTATTTGCATCTGCGGTAGATCAATGGAACAACAGGCAGCAACAGCTCATCAAGCATGGTCTGCGTTACATCCCGAAGACTTTGCACCTCCGCATATTTCTTTTGAATGATGGATACCCCTTCTTCACACTGTTGCCTTCTCACATTGTATTCAGAAGAAGCGAGGGAGTGTTTGACGCCGCTGTCAAGTAACACCATGCGGATGCCTTCCATCCTGAACGGTTCATACTCGTAGTCCAGCGACCGGCAGTCGAGGCGAATGACATGGTCACGCAGGCCGAACATGCTGGCAAACTGATCCATGATGCCGCAGCGCACACCTACAAAATCATTCTCGGCGCGTTGGGCCATTTTCACCAGTTGAAGTTTGCTGAACCCGGTCTGCAGCAGTTCATTCAATGCAAAAGCGATGGCACATTCCACTGCCGCCGAGGAAGAAAGTCCGGCGCCGAGCGGAATTTCACCGGTGATGGTTCCTTCAAATCCTGAAAGGGTAACGCACGCTTTCTTAAACTGGTCGGCTACACCGAGCAGATAATTCGGCCATGAATTCTTTTCTGACTTGCGTAACTCATGAATGGTGGTTTTATAATCCTCATGGAAATCGGCCGAATGAAGTTTTATGAAATCACCTTCCGTGGGTGTGATCGCAAAATAAGCGGCCTTGTCAATGGCTGCCGGCAACACAAAGCCATCGTTATAATCCGTGTGTTCGCCAATGAGGTTGATCCTGCCGGGTGAACGAACGACCAATGAGTTTTCCCGAACAAATGGAGCAAGTGCCGCAGGATACGAAGTGTAATCGGGTGATATGGTTTTCTGCGTTTCCAAATCTGAACCTACTTCGCGTAAATTTTAAGAGAGGCAGAAGGCAATCCGTCAGAACTTGCTGTGAGATCAATGGTTCCCGGCTTGCCATCGGATTGAATAATAGCGAGGCACGTGCCGCTGAATGCCTTGCGCTCATTGGCCTTGAAAGATTCCCTGCTTGTTTGGCTTCCATTATCCACGCCGGCTATAAACCCAACACCGCTCACATCAAACGTCACCTTGTTTTCAGCATGGGGAACCAGGTTGCCATCGGCATCCAGGACTCTCACTTCAACAAATGAAAGATCTTTTCCGTCGGCATGAATCACGTTGCGGTCAATGCGTAATTCAATGCGTGAAGGAGGTCCCGCTGTTTTTACCACATCGGTCGCAATGATTCTTCCTCCTTTTCTTGAAATCACTTTCAGCGTTCCGGGCTGATACGGTACCCGCCACATCACATGCAAGTCATCGGGTTGGGTGATGATGGTACCGATTGATCTTTCATTCAGCAACAATTCCACCTGTTCGGCCTTGTTGAAGTAGGCCCATACATCAATGGTATCACCGGCATTCCAATTCCAGTGGGGAAATAAATGAAGCACGGTCTTATCCGTCCACACACTCTGATACAGATAGTAAGCATCCTTCGGAAATCCGGCAAGGTCAATAATGCCAAAGTAGGAACTGCGCGATGGCCACTCATAAGGGGTGGGCTCGCCGAGGTAATCGAAACCTGTCCACACAAAAATTCCGGCCATCCAGTCGAGCTTTCTGAATTCTTTAAGTGATTCTTCATGCGTGGAACCCCACCATGGCGAACAGTTATCATAGGAAGAACAGGTGTGATTGGCATTTCCTCCGGTGAACGGCCCACCTGAGAGGGGAGGCCAGCGGTGAATACTGTCGGAAGGCATATCATAGTAACCGCGTGATTCCAGTGCCGATGATGATTCTGTGGCCATAAATGGTTTCAATCCCCATCGTTCCTGTGCAAGGTGCCATTGTGTATGCCGGTAATTGAATGAGGTGATGTCGAGCACGCCGGCCTGCAGGATCATGTTGGAAGTATCAGTGTGATCATTTGCAACGGTGATCGGCCGCGTAGTATCCAGAGAGCGCACAATGTTCACCAGTTCTCTTACAATAGTTTTACCGCTTGTATCCCGCTGCGGAGACACCGTTTTGGTTTCAGGATCCCACATGTAAGCTGACTGCTCCGGAATTTCATTGCCTACGCTCCAGATGAAAACACAGGGATGATTCCGGTCGCGAAGTATCTGATCGCGTAAATCTTTTTCATGCCATTCATCCCAATACAAGTGGTAATCGAATTTTCTCTTCGGCCGTTGCCACATATCAAATGCTTCATCCATCACAATGAAACCCATTTGGTCGCAGAGGTCGAGAAACTCCGGCGCCGGCGGATTGTGTGACGTGCGGATGGCATTGCATCCCATGGATTTCAGAATCTCCAGTTGCCGCTGCATGGCGCGTGTGTTTACCGCTGCGCCAAGAGCTCCGAGATCGTGGTGCTGACAAACACCCTGAAGCTTGACCTGGTTGCCATTCAGGATAAAACCTTTGTCGGCATCGAAAGTGAAGTAGCGGATGCCGAATGATGTTACGTACTCGTCAATTGTTTTTCCATCCGAAATAATTTGTGTCACCGCTTTGTACAGGTATGGTTGCTCCGGTGACCACAGTTTGGGGTTGGCCACGCCAAGCTGCTGCGTAATGGTGCCCGATCCGTTTGCTGACACTTCCATTTCGGCCGTTATGGAACTCACTTCGGTCACTGAATCCAGTATGGTGGTCTTCACTGAAATTTTTGATGCGGCAGGATGGTGGTTACCGACGGTGATGCTGACAGAGACAACGGCGGAATCACTGTTTACCACCGGTGTAGTGATACTTGTTCCCCATTGATCCACGTACACTTTGGCGGTGGTAACAAGCCACACATGGCGGTAGATGCCTGAACCGGAATACCAGCGCGAGTTTGGCTGTGCTGCATTGTCAACGCGCACGGCAATCACATTCTTGCTGTTTCCATAATGCAGATACGGTGTAAGATCGTATCTGAAGGAGATGTATCCGTTCGGCCTTTTACCAAGGTAATGTCCGTTGATCCAAACTTCACTCAGACGATAGATACCGTCAAAATCAATGAAGACGTTTTTATTTTTTGAAGAGGAGGGAACTGAAAATGTTTTACGATACCAGCCAATACCTCCGGGCAATGCACCGCCTTCTGCTCCGGCCGGCGCCAGTGAATCGAATTTTCCTTCAATGCTCCAGTCATGGGGAAGATTCAGCATTCTCCACGCTTCATCATTAAATCCGGGATTCTTTGCAGTGGAATCATCACCAAGAAAAAATTTCCAGTTATTGTCAAAATCGGCGCGTCGTGCGGTTTCACTATTGAAAGAACATGCGGCGATGAAGAGGAGGAGAATGGCGGTAACTATTACCCGCGCAGTTCTGTTGAATGGAAATTTCACTGCTTCAGTCATCATTATTTAACCGAGTACTTCTTTGCTATGGCCGGATAAAGATTCAGCAAATAATCTATCGCCTCGCCGTTCTTGTCAAAAATTTCTTCCCACGTATTCAGCGGTTCCCAGATGAACGCGCCTTTGATGTTCCCTTTCGGAAGACTATAAGCAATGTCGTTGACAGCTGTTTTGTGCTGAGTGTATTCAGCAATAACTACATCTTTGTTGTAGCGCGCGGAGAGATCAGTGAGATTCCTTTTCAAACTGTCAAGAGTTCCGTGCCACTGAGGATAATAGGATTCTCCAATGACGTCGAACTCCACACCACGTGAAATCATGGCGTCGAGCCATTCGCGCGATTCCGCATTCTGTCCGCCGAGCGCAATGTGTATCATAATGGTGGCTGATGGCGTAACTTCCTTCACCGCAGATACACCGGCTTTAAGCAGCGCCGCCAGACTATCCGGATGACTGAAACTGCCTTCCGGCCACAGCATGCCTTTATTGATTTCATTTCCGATCTGCACCATATCCGGAGCAGTTCCCTGTTCTTTCAATTTGATGAGAACTTCTTTGGTGTAGTTGTGAACCTGCGTGGTGAGTTGAGGAAAGCCCAGCTGCTTCCAGGCGGCAGGTTTGTATTGTTTTCCCGGATCAGCCCAGGTATCACTGTAATGAAAGTCCAGCAGGAATTTCATGTTGGCGGCCTTGATGCGTTTGGCCATTTGTAAAGTCTGATCCAGTCCGCAATATCCTTTTTTGGAATAACCACTGTCAGCTTCGGGGTTCACGAAAATGCGCAGGCGGATATAGTTGAAGCCATTCTCTTTCAGGATCTGAATAGCATCTTTCTGCATGCCATTCGCGGTAAACTTCACACCCTCTGCCTCCAGTTGCGGGAGGAATGAGATATCGGCGCCGATTATTTTTTCAACAGAGGATTTTTGTGCCGTTGCAACCGTGGCGACTAGTAAGAGGAAAAGAAAAAGATGCAGGGAAGAACGGAGTGCGCAGCGGTTCATTGGTTGGTGGTGTGAATCGGACACTAAGTTACGAATGATCAAATGTTTTGAAACAAAAAAGCCGGCTGCTTGGCCGGCTTTTTTGTTTCACATTGAATCCTAAATCTAGTAACCCGGATTTTGAACCAGATTGGGATTTGCAATCAGGTCAGAGATCGGAAGCGGATAAATATTGAGGTGATCGTCAACAGCTGTTCCGTTTTCCACGTTTCCTTTCCAGGGCCACAAGTAACTGCCGCTGGTAAATCTGCCCCAGCGAATGAGGTCGGTGCGGCGCTGTGCCTCCCACTGAAATTCCATGCTGCGCTCTTTGAAAATGTTCTCCAGATCGAGCGAGGCGTAATCATGAGAATGATCACCGTGATAAGCGCGGGCGCGCACATCATTCAGGTACTGAAGTGCGAGACCGGCATCACCGGCAGCACCGTCACGGGCTACAGCCTCGGCATACATCAGGTATGCATCGGCCAAACGGAATAACGGAATGTCAGTATCAACCTGCGTTCCGGTAGGATCTGAACCGGGCACACCGGTTGAAGAAAGGTTTTTCCATTTGGCAATACCCCATCCATCGGTGAATGTTTTGGAAAGTACCACGGCTCCGTTCACGGTATCATTTACGCTCAGGTCTTGCCCGTCAGTATAGAACAGGTAACGGCTGTCATTGGTGTCAGCAAACAGTGAAACAAAAGCTGATGTGGTGCGGTAGCCGCCCCATCCGCTGGCAATACCAAAATCAGAGGGCTTCATGCTTCCGCCCACTGGTCCATGCACGAGAAATGTGGTGCCGCCCCAGGTTTGGGTGTTAATGCCATCAAAACAAACCGGGAATATCACTTCATTCGAGTTGTTATTGTCAGTCATGAAGAGATGGGTGTAATCCGGTTCGAGTGTGTATCCGGCATCAATCACTTTCTTAGCGTATGCGGCGGCATCAGCCCAGCGCGGTGTGCCGGTGTATACCCCTGCATTCAGGTACATCTTAGCAAGGAGAAACCAGGCACAGGCCTTATCAGCACGTCCGTATTCATTGGTTCTTGCGTCCGGCAGATTATTTTCCAGATCTTTCAACTCGGTTTCAAGCCAAGCAAATAAATCAGCGCGGCTGATTTGCTTAGGAAGACTGGCACCAGGTAACGCATTTTCATCCACGAACGGAACATTGCCGTAAAGATCCATAGCATGATAGTAGCTAAGTGCTCTTACGAAACGGGCCTCGTACCGGTAGTCCCGAATGCGGGCCTGATCTTCCTGACTGAAACCGCGATCTGACATTTTACCGTCTGATGATTCGCGAATGAATTCATTGCAAATCGGAATATTGAAGTAGATGCGGTAGTACATCCCCTTCACCCATTGGTTTGCTGAAGACCAGCTCATTTCATGCAGTTCGGGAATACCGGGATCATTCCATCCACATACTGCCGCATCTGTAGGAAGTTCCTGCAAATTGAACAGCACACGCGTGTATTGCGAGAAGCCCTCATCAATGATGGCTACCGGATCCAGATCCGGTTTTCCGGAAGGTCCCTGATTTCCGGAAACGGCAAATCCGGAATAGCATTTGGCCAGCACGTGAATGTAGTTTGCGGGATCCTCATAAACCACGGATGTATTCAGTCCGTAGAAAGGTTCCCTGTTCAGATCATTCAGGCAGGAGGTAAGGGAAACAGAAATCATTCCCAGGATAATGAGAGACTTAAACAGATTGCTTTTCATCCCTTATGATTTTAGAGTTTAAGATTAATGTTGAGAGAATAAATAACCGGTCGCGGGTAAATGTTATTGTCAATCCCGCTGTTGATTTCCGGATCAAGACCACTGTAGCCGGTAATGGTAAAGGCATTCTGCACCACACCGGTAACCTGCAATCCGATTTTCTTTGAAAGCAGATTTTTGAAGTCATATCCGAGAGTAATATTATCACATTTCAGGAAGGAAGCATTCTCCAGGTAAATGTCGGAGAGATACTGCGCCTTCTGAAATCCGGTTTCATAATAGTTTGTGGACAGGTTGAAGATGTAAGGCCTGGAACCATCAATGGAACCGAACCATCCCTGGCCGGAGTGCACGTTGTTATACATCCAGTTGCCGATGTTGAACCGCATTTGGGTGCCGAAGGTCCAGTTCTTGTAACGGAGACTGGTGTAGAATGCACCATACCATGATGGGGCAGCATGATAATCAGAAATGTAACGGTCATCCGGCGTGATGGCTCCGTCGCCGTTCAGGTCGGCATAGCTTCCTTCAATAGGGCTCCCGTCTTCATTGTACAACTGCTGTTGCAGGTAGAATGAGTTAATGGAGTGTCCGACTGCCTGAATCTGCACCGTGTTGCCCACGCCGCCGCTGATACCGCCGGTGAGAATACCGATGGTGCTGGTGTCAGTAACCTTGGTGAGGTTGGTGATCTCATTGTGATTGTAGGTGATATTCCCGCCGATGTCCCATGTGAAATCTTTGGTGTCATAAGGAATCACGTCCACAGTAAATTCAAAACCGGTGTTAGTGAGATTACCTACGTTGGTGAGAATATTGGCAGTGAAGTTGGAACCTGCCGGCACCGGAATCACCGCGAGCAGGTCGCTGGTCTTCTTCTGGTAAACATCAATGGTACCATTGATGCGCCCGTTAATGAAGCCCCAGTCTAAACCGGCATTAAGCGTGGCGGTTTCTTCCCACTTGATATTCGCATCATATCCATCAGGGCGCAGGATGTAATAGTACTGATCTCCGAAGAGGTACTGCGCCGAAGGATCGCCCTGCGAGTAATTGGCGATGTACGGATAATCCTGGTAAATATCCTGCTGACCGGTAACGCCATAACCGAGGCGCAGTTTAAGATTGGAGAGTGCGGATGAATTTTTCAGGAAATTTTCATCACTGATTCTCCACGCAAAAGCCGCTGAAGGGAACAAGCCCCATCGTGTATCAGGACTGAAACGGGAAGAACCGTCATCACGGAGTGTAACGGTGAGCAGGTAGCGGTCCTTCAGTGTATAGTTCAATCGTCCGTAGAAAGAGATGAGCGTGTTCTGAGTTTTGGTGGCAATGCCGGCTTTGGTAATGGTATCGCCGGCCTGGTTCAGGTCAGGGTAACCATAGCCAATTCCATCCACCACAAAAGGATCTTGCGGGCTGCTGCTAAGCCAATCCTGATATGAGTAACCTGCCGTGAAGTCAAACTTGCTGCTGATATCCTTGAAGTCTTTCATGTAGTTCAGATAAAACTCAAGGAGCTTATTGTTTTTCAATTCATCGTACTTGTTGTCTCTTCCTTTACGCGTGAAGTCGGATGCGGCGAATGAATCCACCTTGACCGTTCCTTCACTCCGGCTCCAGTCGCCCCCTACATTGAGGTTGGCTCTTAATTCGGGAAGGAAATGAAGTTTGTAATCAAGCTGAATGTTTCCGGTGTAGCGATTCACTGTGCTCAAATCATCACGCTGTTCAATTTGCCCTACCGGGTTTTTCGGCGCGAGGGCTGAAGGTTTGCCTGTGGTAGGATCCAGCCATTCGAAATAACCTCCATAGGTGGTGGTATCAGAGTAAACCGGATGTGTGGGATCAAAGGTAACTGCTGTACCAATGGCTCCCTGCGTTGAGAAGTTGTATTTGTTCTGCGCTGTGCGGAAATTCACATCCACTTTCAAGTGATCGTCAAGGAAGGTGGGGCTCAGGTTAATGGATCCCGAAAAGCGATCGAGATTGGAACGGAGCAACACGCCCTGTTGCATCATGTAACCGATGGAAAGACGGTAGGGTAAATTTTTGATGCCGCCGCCAAACGTGAGGTTGTTATCGGTAGTGAAAGCCGTGCGGTAAATTTCATCCTGCCAGTCTGTGTTGGCATCACCCAGCAACGCTTTCTGTTTGGTGTTGCCCAGCGAGTCCACAATTTCCCGCAGCTGATCAGCCGTGAGCATTTCCACCTGATTATACAGTTGCGACACGGAGTTGTTCGTGTTGAATTCAACGCCGAACTTATTCACGCCGGCCTGTCCTTTCTTGGTGGTGATAATAATAACGCCATTGGCTGCTCGTGATCCGTAGATAGCGGCAGCAGAAGCATCTTTCAGCACGGTGATGTTTTCAATATCATTCGGGTTGATGAGCCCCAGCGGATTTTGCGAACCCGAAATGTCGCCGTTGTCGAGCGGCACACCATCAATTACGATAAGCGGGTCGTTGCTGGCGTTGAGTGACGTGCCGCCTCTGATTCGAATCGTGCTTCCCGCACCGGGTGCTCCGCCGTTGGAAACAATTTGAACACCGGCCACCTTGCCGCTTACAAGCTGTTCAGGGGTGGTGATGTTTCCGTTCAGGAACTTATCGGACGAAACAGAAGTGATGGAGCCGGTGAGATCTTTTACCTGCTTGGTTCCATAACCCACCACCACCACTTCACTCAGTGACTGGTAGTCGGGTTTCAGAGCAACGTTTACGGTAATCGTAACCGCATTAACGGTTACCTCCTGTGTGTAGGTTGAATAACCTACATAGGTTACCTGAAGGGTGTAGGTGCCGTATGCTACGTTCCCGATTACGTAGGTTCCGTCATCTTCAGTGGTAGCGCCTACCGTAGTACCTTGTAGTTGAACTGTTGCAAACGGAACCGGTTGCTGATGGTCGTCAAGAACCGTTCCCTGGATGGAACCGGTTTGCGCCATTGCCGGCAGTGCGCCTGCAATCAACAAAACAAGGAAGGAGGCAAGTCGGGTAAATCTTTTCCTCATATTCAGATTGGTTTTTTAAGGAGACAATAATAGGTAAAGAACGGTTGCAATGAGCTTGATTTTACTCACTATTTCACCCTAACAATTGTTTGCATTCGGAATTGTTTAATTGATTAAATACGCTGGTCTCCATCAAGTGAACACGATCCAATTTCATATTTGTGATTCTTCGCGAAATCAACGGCTTTCATCCGATTTGTTCTTCGCACCACAAAAACTAGTACCAGTTGAAACCGAACAGTAACATATTTGAGATACCGTTTCTATTGACTTCAGCAGATAATTCAGATTTTCCTGAGAAGAAGCGATATTGAAGATCCAATGCAAAGTGACCTTTACGCCACACTTCGTATCCGGTGGCAACAGAGAGAGCCGGAAATCCGGTATAGAAACCGGCTTCTGACGGATCTTTGACGGTATAAAATGCCGGAGCATCAAAAGTCAACCCGATGCCGCCCATCACCCACCATTTGTCTTTGACCCAATATTGAGCGGCAGCAACAATCCCTTCAAAACCGCGGCTGCTTCCATGGTATTCATAAACGGCTCCCGGAAGCAGGACCACTAAAGCGAGGCGGCTGTTGATCATCCACCCGATTTTAAGATTGGGAAGGGAAGGAGAGAAAGCGGTGCTAACCGTATCATTGGTTTGCAAATTCAATACACCACCACCGGCACCAAGACCAATTACAAAGCCCTTTCGTTCGAATGTGACAGCATCATCATTTGATTGAGCAAGGGCAGTGCAGGTTATGCCAACCAAAAAAATCAGGAGAAGTTTTCGCATGTTTAGAATTGACAACTACATGTTAAGTTTTACATCAGCCGAACCGTGCAGAAACAAAAGCAGCGATCAGCCCTTTTCTTGCCGGCGAATGTAGCAGCAGCTTTTTAGGGAAAGGAGAACATTAGTCATGTGATTTCAGTGTTCGATTGGAAATAACATATCGGAAATGTCATTTAATGAATCCTCGTTTTCGTCATTCCATCTCAATAGGTTGGTATATGAGGTTGCACTCCGGCAAGCGGAGTCCGCATGTTAATGATCACCTGAAATCAATCTTGAGATAGGTAAGAGGATTCATAATGACGGAGGCAGAGGGTTAGTTACAACCGCCAGATTTTTTTAGCTGTGAAAAAATCTTTGCGCCTCATTGAATGACCACAACCCATAACTGAATCTTCTTTGATTCGGCCTCTCTTCTTAGCGATAAGTTGTTAAATGAATTTGCTGTCATCTGATGCAGTGTGCATGCTCGCTCACGAAATTCGGACGAGGGATTAAATCGCCCATTGATTTTACCATTCAAATTTGCCCGCCTAATTTCGTGCCACTATGTGCCGATGGCTTGCTTATACCGGATCTCCGCTTTTGCTGGAGGACCTCATCATTAAACCCAAGGATAATCTCATTCATCAGAGCTTGCATGCGCGGGCGCCGCGCACTCCCACCAATGGCGATGGCTTCGGCATCGGCTGGTACGACAAGCATCCGTTGCCGGGACTTTTCCGCAGCATACGGCCGGCATGGAATGATCTCAACCTGCTTGATCTCGCTTCACACATCGAGAGCCCGATGTTTATGGCGCATGTGCGGGCAACTTCGCTGGCGACGGTGCAGGAAACAAACTGCCATCCGTTTCGCTACCGCAACTGGTTGTTCGTACACAACGGGCAGATTGCCGGATTCGGAAAGCTGAAACAAAAACTGGTAGAGCAGGTGGCGCCCGAATATTTTGAAAACATTCTTGGCTCTACCGACTCAGAGATCATGTTTCACCTCGCGCTCACCCTCGGGCTGGAGCGCGATGTGCCCGCGGCCATTGCCGCCATGGTACGGCTGGTGGAATCCACAGCCAAAGAACACAGCATTGATGAAGCGGTGTGGATGACGCTCGGCATCTCCAATGGTGAAACACTCTGGGGTTTCCGCTATGGCAGCAATGGTAAAGGACCAACGCTTTACGTCAGTCCCGGAGTGGAAGAACTCAAACGTGTGAATCCGGAAGCGGAAAAGAAACTTGGCGACTTTGCCTCCTGCCTTGTTTCTGAACCTATCGGCAATTACCAGGACCTCTGGCATCAGTTACCCGAGAACTCACAAGTCGTAATCCATGATGGAAGAATTGAGAAGGCGGAGTTTAAGGTGTGAAAAGTGTAGTAAAGAAGTGTAAGAGGTCGCCTGACTGACTCCATGCATTGCTTTACCGGAACGGCGCCGCAATCAAGATGCTTGCGAGTTAAGAGCAACACGCAGGCTTATTCAATATTCATAATAATTCCCCAGATGAGCCAGAAGGCCCAGGTGAGCAAAGTAAAGATGGCAACTGCAAGCGGGAACCAGATGGCCACTACTGCGCAAAATGAATAGAGGGCAAAGGCAAAATATCCGAACCTCCTGTTTTGAAGACCGGTCTTTAAGGCTGCTTCATTCTTGCCTAAATTATTTTTTATTGCCGCTGTGATAATAAATATCCAGCTCAGTGACTGAAGCGCCAGCACTGCATCATAAAGAATGACTGCGGGAGCAGCGTGGTCAGTAAAAACATATTCGCCCAACAACGAAGTCGGGAATGGGAGGAACACCACCGTAAGCAACAAGAATCCGTTCGCATAGATGAAGGATGGCGCTGACTTAGTGATCAGCCGGAGAGCGGCATGATGATTTACCCAGGTGATAAGGATGATAGCGAAACTTAAAATAAAAGCAAGAATGGACGGCGTAATGGAATACAGAGCAAGCCAGAATTCGGCCGTGTTGGTAATTTCGCGGGTGGATGGAATCTTAATATCAATGATGAGCAAGGTGAGGGCGATTGCAAAAACACCATCGCAAAAGGTTTCTAAGCGGGTATTGGGGTTTTCCAAGATTAATTTTTCAAAGTATTCCTGTTTCTTCTGCTCACCGTCTTTCAGTAACGGACCCTGTCGTTTTCTTTCTCCTGCGCTCCGATCTTTAAAAGATACTCTCTAAGAATAAAGAAAAATAATAATTCCCGCTTCTTCCGGCTCATTCGAATGTTGCTACATTACTTTGCCGCCATGTAGGAGTAGTACATGAATTCTGACAGGAAGCATTCTATTTCCGGATCAGGATGGATGAGTCTCAGCTCAACCTCGTGCTTCTTTTCAGGCAACTGATAGTTCCAGCAAATTTCATGTCGGCGCGTGATGGGATTCACCGGCAGCTTCACGGTTTCACTCAGCTTCCCATCTATAAAAACTTCCACCGTGGCATATTTGTCATTCGATGTTTCATGACCAGGGCCATTCGTCATCCGGCATTCACCACCCACCACAAATCCGTTTCCTGTAAAATGAAATGCGAGGGTGTCGTTCAGGTTCTTTCCGATCCATCTTTTCTCTACCGGGTTAAGCCCTTCAAAACTTATTTCGCGCCTTACGGCTGTCGGCGTCTGTCTTTTAATGTAAACGGTATCGCCGGACATTCTTCCTCCGTTGCGCTTGATGTTCAGGAGCGCTTGCTTTGTACCCATGTCATATGCTTCGTTGAGTGACGTGGTGGTGTACTTAAAATCCATGTCTTCAATATCCTTCAGCCCCATTTTCCAATAATCAGGAATACCCCGATAGCCAAGCATGGTGCCCAGTATGCCTCCTGCGGATGACGGATTACAGTCGGCATCCTGCCCGCAACGCGTGGTAATCTCCAGAGTTTTGCCAAAATCTTTCTGTCCATAGAGTAAGCCAAGCACCACATAAGCTGAGTTGACTTTTGCATCAATATCGAACGGACTGAAAACACCTTCAGGACATCCTTTTTCATCCGTCCATTTTTTTTGAATCCGGAACCAGGTTTCCCGCCAGTCATCAGGAAATGCCTTATGCCAGCTGATGACATCTGAAATGCACTGATGGTAATCAGTGTTCTCCGGAATAGTTTTCAGCGCTTCATTCACGATGAAGTCAATATCATCACTGATGAATGTCAGTGAATACATCGCCCCGGTGAATACGCCTCCGTACCAGCCGTCGCCATAGTTCATGATGTGTCCGATTTTATCAGAAATTTCAGAGGCGGTGTTTGGCATGCCCGGCGACATGAGCCCGGCAAAGTCTGATTCAATTTGATAGTCGATGCAATCAGCATGCGGATTATTAAGCCAGTAACCCGAAGCAGGCGGCGCGATGCCATTCAGGAGGTTGTACCGTGCGGCCTGATTGGCATGCCACAGCATGTATCCGGCATTCGCAAAAGCTTTGGCATGTGAAGCAGCCGGCGCATCCAATCCTTCGTGTTCAAATACTTCGACGAAGGTGAGGTCCATATACAGGTCATCATAAACACCGGGACTCTCTACCATCGTTTTCTTTAACAGCCCGTCGTACCAGTTCAGCTTGTGATATGCATTCACCATGGTTCCGTTATACCTGAATTCCACCGGCGCCCCGTAGGTGACTCCGATGGTTTGACCTGCCCAGCCACCCATGATCTTGTCATGGAGTTGATCCATGCTCAGTGTAATCATGGGTTGAGCGCGAGCGGTAAGCGTACTGCTGATAAGGAGTGCGGCGATCCGGTTTTTCAAGTTCATCTGAACGAATGACAGCGTTTCAAAAAATTAAAACAGAGGATGTTTTGATGGGGGAGTTCAAAGATACACTTCGGAAAGACGGAGCCATACTACGGGTGGAGCAGAGGTCACTTCCCTGCCTGCCGGCTCTTAGGTTTGCAATG
>JAFDYS010000062.1 GCA_018267315.1 Bacteroidota bacterium
TACGAAGCGGTAATCAGATTCTTGCGGCTGAAGATGCATTCGCGGGCCACAAGAATATGCAGGTGCGGCGGTAGCAATGATATCACGAGGTCATGATCCGAAACAACCTGCCGGCGAAGTGCATCATCTGTTGCATCAAAGTAAATAGCATGGCCCTGCTCACGACCTTCCACCTTTGAAGCAGCATGATGGAGATCCCGGTCACCAACCGTAACTGATACATTCCAATCGCCGGCGTGTTCCAGCAAATAACGGATCAGCACTGCAGAGGATCGGCCGGCACCGAGCACCAGGATTTTCTTCATCCATGAAATAGTTTACTTTGCAAAGGTAGACTTCCACGATTCGATTCTTAATGCCGGGAAGGAACTTTCAACGGGTTGTTATGAAGGAAACCAAGCAAACAGTCAGTTTTACGGAGTTTGATAACGCAGCTGAATTACCTGCCGAACTTCGTGAGCTGCTGCAGAAGGCAAAAAGCGCAGTGGCAAATGCCTATGCACCCTATTCTCAATTCAGGGTAGGTGCAGCCGTGCTTCTTGAAAATGGTGAAGTAGTAACGGGAAGTAATCAGGAGAATGCCTCATCCCCCGCAGGAATTTGTGCTGAGCGTGTGGCGCTCTCCGCAGCATCATCTATGAATCCGGGAGTTGGAATCCGGTCAATAGCCATTTCTGCCAAAGCCGATGGCTATGAGGTGGCGGAGCCGGTGGCGCCATGCGGTATCTGCCGGCAGACGATTCTGGAATACGAGTATCGCTTCGGAAAGAATATTGAAATTGTTTTGCAGGGCGATCGCGGGAAAATTCTCAGGATTGCCACTGTGAAAGAATTGCTGCCGCTGAATTTCAGCAGAGACAATCTTAAGCGATAGCAGAAGAAGGTGAGCGGGAATTCGAACTGCTAAAAGTGCGATGTGCAATTGCTTAGCGCTGCAACAAAGAGCTGCTCGGGTAATCAACCACAATGTTCATCCGGTTAAGCACATCAGCACCCAAAGCAATTTCACTGGATTGCTGAGTTTTCATTGCCAGCGGAACATTCTTGAGCGACCTTTCACCCACTTTTAAGATACTTACCATAGAAGCGCTGCCATTGCCCTCCCCGCCGAAGTAACGCGTGCTTCCCTGTTCGGAAACACTTATCCCCAGCGTAAGCGGATCAAGCACACAGTTCATATTGTTGCCATTGATGATAGCGGGTATTTGATAACCTGAAGAATCTCTCGTGCAAACAATAGGAGGACCAGTCTGCTGCTTGTAACTATCCCTGATTTCTTTTATGGTGGCAGCTACTTCGGAGTTGTTCGGATCAAGACTGATCACCTTGCCGAAATAATAAAGACTTGAGCCGTAACTGCGGTTGAAGGCATTGTAGTTACCGAGATACTGGTAGGCCTCGGTCAGTTCTTTTCTAAATGTATTGCTGTCAGCAAACGCTTTGCTAACAAACATCTGGTAATACGGGAATGCCTTACTGCGTGCCGTATCGAGTGAGTCAATGTAGAGCTGGTTTCTCGCCCTGAACAAATAGCTGATCGGCCAATCAGGTGACAGATTGGAAAGTTTGGCGAACACGGAATCGCTGCTGGCATACTTCTTCCCGAAATAATATGCCTTGCCCGCCTGGAAATAACTGGATGCAACTTCTTTGAATGGCGCATTTTTCGGCATCTTGGAAATCTTGAGCATATAGTGATCTCCGGCTTCTGCATATCGCTTCTGCTTGTACAGATATGTGGCAATGGTATCCTCAAGATAATACTTGGAAGAGTCACGCAGGATCGCTTCACTGATTCCGCCAAATGCTTTGTCCTCGCTTCCTGTTTTCAGTTCCAGTTTACCCAGGTATTCATAATCTGAAGGAAGAATCTTAGCCGGATCCATTTCAAGAAAGAATTCTTTCATCTGCCGCAGTCCTTCGGGGTAATTGCCTACTTCATAATTGGAATAAGCGAGCAGACGATAGAGAATCGGGTTGGTCATCCGGTTCTTCAGATCGTTAAACACATTAAGCGCATCCTGGTATTTATTGGTGAGAAACAGGAAAACGCCGTACCGGTATTCCAGGTTGTCATCCTTGTCAGCAAGACTGCGGTATTTTTCGAACGATGCCCTCGCTTTGTCATCTTGCCCGATCGCATGAAACAGTTCTGCCTGCTCGCGGTAGGCCGGAGGAAAGTTAGGGTCAGCAGCAATGGCCTTCTTGAAACTCTCGTCTGATAGTTCGCCGCGCCGTGCGTTTCTCCAGATCACCCCAATTCGTGTGTATGCTTTCGCCATTCCCGGGTTCAGTTCCACTGCACGCTCATATGCATTTACGGCATCACCGCTCTTATTGAGACCTTCATAAGCATTTCCCAACTCCCAATACACATCTGCATTCTTATTCGTGTATTCAATGGCCTTATTGAGCAGGTTAGCTGACATGTTGTAGTCAGGATGTGCTGAATTGGTATACGCATTGGCCAGCAGCACATACATATTGATGTCTTTTGTGCCGGTAAGTGATTTGGCTTTGTCAAAATACTGCTGTGCCTGCTGTGTGTTATTCTGATCCAGATAGGTTCTTCCCAGTCCTATATAATTACTGATGTTCTTGGGATCGGCCTGAGTGCCTGCATTGAATGCGATCCGGGCCGAATCAATATTTCCGAGACTGCTGTATGCATTGCCTAGGTAATAGAAATTCATCGGATCAGTCGGGTTATTGACTGAAAGGGACCGGAATATCCTTTTTGCAGTAGCATAATTTTCATATTCCAGCGCCTTCACGCCGTCTGCCTGATTTTGCGCTTCCGCAGCCAATGCCATGGTGAGCAGCACGCCTATCAAAAACCTGACTTTTTTCATTTCCAAACTATTAATCACTAATCGGGTAAAATTAAAACTCATTTTTCAACTCTATCACTCTTACGGGTTGTTTTGCTGCGACAAGCCCGAAATGATGAACGATCATTTGTCCCTGTTCATTCATCACAAAATTTGCAAACCCTGTACCGAGTCCGAGGCGGCCTTCATTAAGGATAAGATAAAGGTCTCTTCGGAATGGATATTTCCCGTAAAGCATGTTGTAACGCGTGGGTTGATAAAATACATCCTGTTCGGAGGAGTCAGGATGTGAAATGGCCATAACGTGTATGCCATTCAGAAATTGCTGCGTGCCTTCTGCACTTCGATCGCTGATCCAGCTAACATCAACTACACCGATGGCGCGCTTCTGCTGTTCAACATATTGTTTCACTGCGCGTACCGAATCGAGTGCGAATGCCCGCGGGGTGACGGGTACCTCTTTCAGAATTTGCTGTTGCAGAAATGAAAGCGTACTTGATTTGCGCTGATCAAAAACAACGATGATGCTGTCATCGGGATTATTGCGATCGAGTTCACTCCATTTTAAAATTTTGCCCGACAAGATGTCAACTACTTGCTGATACGTAAGTGTGGAATCAGGATTTTCCGGGTTGGAAATAAATGCAAGCGCATCCGTTCCCATTCTGATTTGCTGAACCGGTATTTTCTTTTCTTCAAAATAGGATGTTTCACTCTCATTCATCTTTCGGGGCAGAATCACCAACCGGGAGCTGTCATCAAGCAGTTTTCTGCTTACCTCAGATTCCGGCAAAAAATCTACAAGTATGGTTGCCTCCGGATATAATGCCATAAAGGTCTTCACTTCTTCTTCCACCAGCGGACGAAATGACTCGTCTGCTGCAATGCGGATGCTTCCGGATGAAGGAGTGTCCTCCGGTACTTTCTTTTCCTGTTTCCTGTTACAGGAAACGGAAAGAAGAACCATGGCTGTAATGATCGCCAGCTTACCTGACTTCACTGCGTATTATTCTAAAGTTGATTTCTCTTTGACCTGATGTAAATGCCATATGCTCTGAAAGCTGCATAGGCCATGAAAGCAATTCCAAGAACGATCCGGGCAACGCCTTCGATAACCGGGAAGTACCTGGTGAAAATAAGAATGCCTCCCACGCTCAGGTAAATGACTACCATGAAAAGGTGAAAGGCAATCCAGACCGGTTTCAAAACGGCTCTATTTCATCCTGCTTACTCTGTTCCCAGTTTGAAGGTGACCGGCAACTTGAAGTAAACCTTTACCGGATTTCCATTCTGCTTACCGGGCTTCCAGGGTGGCATGTTCTTCACTACGCGCACCGCTTCTTCGGCACATCCACCGCCAATGTCTCTGAGAACCTGAATATCGGAGATGGTACCCTGTTCGTCAACCACAAACTGCAGCACCACTCTTCCTTCAATACCATTTTCCCGTGCGGCAGGAGGGTACCTGAGATTTTTCTGGAGGTACTTCATCAACTCCGTTTGACCACCGGGAAAATCAGGCATCTGCTCCACATAAGTAAAGATTTGTGGCTTGGCTTCTTCCACTACGGCCGGTGCTGCGGCGTTAAAGTCATATTCTACGTTGGCGTTCGTTTCCGCAGCAGGCGCAGCTTCTTTTATTTCCTCGATCGGAGGCGGTACATCTTCGTTCTTCACTTCTTCGTCGGGCTTAATTACCGGCGGGGTAAATTTCACCGTCTTGGGCGGCGGCGGCGGAAGATCCGGTGGCGGTGGTGGCGGAGTGTTCTTATCAATCGGCGGTGGCTCGGAGAGCTCAGTGACCTTGATGGTTTTTACCGCCTTGGCTGCTTCTTTCGGTTTCAGCATTTCAAGCAGACTCGGAGTAATAAATCCGAGCAGGTACAGCGCAAAGGCAATAAGCAATGCCATTAATATATGGCGCTGGTATTTTTGCCTCAGATCATAAGCGCCGTAGGCCTTGTTACGACCTTCGAAAACCAGGTCGTCAAAGGATGCCTTGAGAATTTGCTCTTGATCCATGTTTCTTGATTTGACTTAGAGATGCAGAAGAACCGTCAATTTCACAATGGGTGCGATTGATTTTTTTCAGAATCTCTTAGCTTGACTTTTTTTTGGTTTAAAATTATTTGGGCAACATCGCCAGTTCCTCAGGCGACACATCAACAATGGCGTAAGACTTTATTTCAGTCACTTTCATTTCATCGAGCATGTCAACCAGGTTCTGGTATTTGGAATCATCCGTGGGTTTGATCAGCACAATCACCCCTTTCTGATCCCAGCCATTGGCGCGCTGCAAATCCATGACTGTTTTATTGTGGGCAATGAGCGTGTCGCGGATCTTCTTGTAATTGGTGACTTCAATCTTAGGATCCTGAATTCCATAATAAAAGAAAACACGGTCATTCGACCCGAGCAGAATGGTCATGGCTTCGGATTCGCGGACCTTTGACATTTGTGTTGAATCCTTCACATCCTTCTCCGGCATAACCACCTGCATGGCTTTCGGCTTTTGCATGGTCGTGGTGAGAATGAAAAAGGTGACGAGCAGAAATCCCAAATCCACCATAGGAGTCATGTCGATACGCGTCGACAATTTTTTGGCTCTTACGCCACCTCTTTTTTTGCCACGGTGACTTTGTACGTCACCACCTTCTTGTAGTTCAGCCATCTCTTGATCCTATTTAAGTTGGTTTGTGCTTGGAGCAGCTTCCTCGGAGGTGATCAGTCCGAACTTGTTGACTTTTCGATCCTGGAGTGTTTTGAAAACATATTTTACTGAAGGGTAATTGGCCTGTTGATCACCTTTAATGAGAATGACCGGGTTATTCCCTGCAAGACGTGCATTTACCAGCCAAACTCCCAACTCATTGGAGGTGTTCTTAGTCGAATCTACAGGAATTCCCGGCTGCTCTACCTTCTTTCTGTCATCAGGATCTAGGTCCAGATAACCACCCATAGCACTCATTGGAAGCCCGATGCTGCTACCTGTTGCAAATGCATTGAGCTGATCCGGTGTGAACGTGATTCCATAGGTGTCACCCATCCTTTGCAACAAGTCCCGCCTGTAATTCTGATTGTCCAGATCAAAAAACACGCGACCGTCCGGCGCAATGGTAATAGTTACTTTGCCATGTTCCGGCGGGGTCGAAGTCCATGTTGAGCTGGGCGTATTAACATGCACAGGTTCGTCGGGCCGGAATGAGGTGGTGAGAATGAAGAAGGTCACGAGCAGAAAGGCCATGTCCACCATCGGCGTCATGTCAATGAACACGCTCGTTCGCGGCATTTTGACTTTGGACATTCCTTATCAGTTGAAGCGTGAATCAAAAGTATTGGTAATACTATATCCAGCCTCATCAATGGCATAGGTAAGCGTATCAATGCGGTTAGAGAAGTAGTTGTAAGCAATAATGGCTAAAGCCGAAGTGATGATTCCTGAAGCAGTATTGACCAGGGCTTCAGAAATACCAATGGAAAGAGCCACGGAATCGGCTGCACCGGATTGCCCCATTGCCGCGAAGGCACGAATCATTCCAAGCACCGTTCCGATTAGTCCACCCAGTGTTCCTAAAGGCGCAATGGTGGCGATAAATGGAAGATTCTTCTGCAGCATGGGCAGTTCCAGTGAGGTAGATTCCTCAATTTCTTTTTGAATGGCCAGTAGTTTTTGCTCGTGAGTGAGTTCCTTGTTGTTGGCCATTTCTGCATATTTTTTCAGTCCGCTTTTAATTACGTTGGCCACCGATCCTTTCTGACGGTTACATTCTTTCTCTGCCCCTTCGAGGTCATTGGTGGAAAGACAAAACTGAATCTTTCTCACGAAGCTGCCGATGTTGCCGGAACCGCGTGCCCGGGCCAGGGTGAGCATGCGTTCAATGGAGAACACAATCACCATCAGGAGCATGGTGAGAATAACCGGAACAAGATATCCGCCCTTGTACATGATGCCCTGCAAGTTGCCAACCTTGGGCTTGTCGCGTGCCTCGTCTACAAAGTTGCCCGGATTACCGAGGACAAACTCGAAGATGAGATAACATACAATGAACGAAACCACAATTACCAGTATCGGAAATAGTGATGAGGTGCTGCCTTTTTTCTGCATCGTGTTTAATCTTTAGAGTTTAGGATTTAAGAGTTCGCAAATTTAGGATTTACTTTCACTGTACAAAACTAAGATCGAAGGGATTAAAGTATGAGGAAATAATCTTTATACAATCCCGTGACATTAATCTCTTATTTGTTACCTGACGCCTCTTTTCTTGCCACACTGTGTTTGCGGCTGAAAAGGAAATATACGATCAGCCCCAGAGCGGTCCATCCGAGGAATCCCTGCCAGGTCCTTTCATCAAGCCCGAACATCATCGCTCCGCATACCAGCACGCCCATAATCGGAACAAAAGGCACCAGCGGAGTCCTGAATGCCCGCGGCAAGTCCGGTTGATTCACCCGCATAATCCATACGCCGGCACTTACCAACACAAAAGCAGACAGCGTTCCGATGCTGGTAAGGTCACCTGTGAGTGAACCGGGAATGAAGGCCGCAAACAGCCCGGTGAACACCAAAAAGATCAGGTTCGATTTCCAGGGAGTTTTGAACTTCGGATGCACATCAGAAAAAATCTTCGGCACCAACCCATCGCGTGACATGGAATAGAAAACGCGCGACTGCCCGAGCAGCATCACCAAAATCACAGAGGAGAACCCGGCGAGAATGGCAACGGTAACGAAAGTGGCCAGCCACCCGTAACCGGTCATGTATTGCTGAATGGCAAAGGCCACCGAAGCTTCGCGTCCATGCGTTCTGAAATCTTCTGTGGTAGCCACGCCGGTTAACACGTATGAAAAAAGAATGTAGAGCACTGTACAAATGGCCAGTGAGAGAAGAATGCCCAGCGGCATGTCGCGTTTCGGATTCTTAGCTTCCTGTGCTGCTGTGCTCACGGCATCAAAACCGATGAAGGCGAAGAAGACTGTACCGGCACCCGCCAGAATGCCCATCAGCCCGCCGAAGGTGTGCGAGGTGCCGTTCATGTCAACATAGGGTTGAGAGGGAGGAATAAAAGGCGTGTGATTTTCCGGTTTGATAAACTGCCATCCGAAGATGATGAAGAGAATGACAATGCTCACCTTCACAATTACAATGAGCGCATTCACCAAAGCGGATTCATGCGTGCCGCGAATGAGTAAAAGTGTGAGCAGCAGTAAAATCACCAGCGCCGGAATGTTCATGATTCCGGTCGCCAGCACATTTCCCGCAGAATCGTATAACTTTTCCATGGGCGAATGGCACCATTGATAAGGAATAGTGAAGTGAAAAACTTTCTCGCACAGTTTGTTCAGGTATTCGCTCCAGGCGATGGCTACGGTGGCGGCACCCAGTCCGTATTCAAGTATCAGTTCCCATCCAATGATCCACGCCACAAATTCGCCGAGCGTCGCATAGGAGTACGTGTATGCGCTTCCGGCAATGGGGATGGACGATGCGAATTCCGCATAGCATAACCCGGCGAAAGCGCAGCCGATACCTGCCAGGATGTAAGAGTAAACCACAGATGGCCCGGCGTGTTCTGCTGCGGCAGCGGCCGTTCTCACGAAAAGTCCCGCACCGATGATGGCGCCGATACCAAGCATCACCAGGTGAGTTACATTAAGTGTTCGCTTGAACTGGTGTTCGCCCGTCGCTTCGGCCTGCCCGAGAATTTTGTCAATGGATTTTCTGATGAAAAGGTTGTTCGCCATGAAGGGAAGAATTTTTCGGAGCGGGCAAAATAGGAATAATTTCCAATGAGCCGTGAAATATGAAGCAACGGCAAAGGGTAATGAAGTGGACTCATGCCGGTAACCACTGATGCAGGAAGTCATCCTGTTCCTGAAATGATAATCGATAGCTTTGCTTCTATGAAAATAGTATTTGCAACCATGGTTGCCTCGCTGTTATTCTTCGCCTGCACACCCAAAACTCCGCTCCAGCGATTGATCCACGATGCCGATGTGGTGAAGGTGTTTGTCTATGCCGGTGACCTCACTGTTCTTCATTATGAAAGCAATGATGTGGGCACCATTCAGCAATGGAAGAATTACATCAAAGACGATACGGCTGTTTCATTCGACGATTGTCCGCGTGAAGGAAAAATCATTTTCAAGACTTCAGAAGATTCCACAGTGATGACGTTCTCTCTTAAAGAGCGTTGCCGGTATGTGAGCTATGAGTTGAATGGAAATGAATATGACAAGTCCCTCTCGAAAAAAGGGATTGCCTTTATTGACAGCCTACTGAGGGTGCAATAAACGCTCAGGTGGTTTAATCACCTGGGAAAATCATAACTTTACTGTTCGATTATTTGCGTAACCATTAATCTCATATCTATGAAACAGGTTTTATGCATATTACCTGCACTCATGATGGTTTTATTTTTTCAAACTCTAACTGCACAAATAGTTCCTTCAATTGAATGGCAAAAGTGTTTCGGCGGCAGTGACTACGACGAAGCTTTTTCAGTGCAGAATACTACTGATGGCGGGTTTATCGCGGCAGGAGATTCAGCCAGCGACTATTGGATTATTAAGTTGAATGCTGCCGGCGATTTGATGTGGGAAAAGTCATATGGGGGGAGTGGTGGGGATGTTGCGTACTTCATTCAAGAAACCTCCGATAAAGGTTACATAGTAGCCGGCTCATCCGGTTCAAACGATGGTGATGTAACAGGTAATCATCAGGGCAACGATGGTTACCCGAGCATCGATTACTGGATATTGAGATTGGATTCCGTTGGAAATTTGATTTGGGAAAAATCATTTGGAGGAAAAAAAGATGATGCAGCAAAATGTGTTCGGCAAACGAATGACGGCGGGTTTATTGTAGCCGGCAGTGCGCATTCCAATAACGGAGATGTTTCAGGTAATCACGGTAATGGAAACTACGACATTTGGGTTGTGAAGCTCGACACAAGCGGAAACCTGGTTTGGCAAAAATGTTTTGGCGGCAGCGGGTATGAAGAAGCCAATTCAATTCAACAAACCAATGATGACGGATTCATTATTGCGGGCGGGGCTGTGTCCATGGACGGCGATGTTTCGGGAAATCATGATCCGGATGTAGAAGATTATTGGATCATCAAACTGGACTCTGTGGGCAACCTGATGTGGCAAAAATGCCTGGGAGGAACGAAGACGGATGTGGCGTATGATATACAGCAAACAGATAATGGAAGCTTCATCATTGCAGGCATTTCTGCCTCCGGTGATGGGGATGTAACCGGCCACCATGAGAGCGGACAGTTTATCAAGTATGACCAATGGGTGGTGAGATTAGATGCCAATCAAAATATTGTTTGGGAAAAATCTTTGGGCGGCAGCGACTTTGATTACGCACGCTCAGTTTGTCAGACTATGGACGGAGGATTCGTCATCGCAGGAGATACCTGGTCCGTTGATGGCGATGTTACAGGAAATAATAATGGCGACATCAATTACTGGATACTGAAATTGGATACAGACGGGAGCCTCCTTTGGCAGAAGTGCATGGGTGGAAGCGAATATGATTGGGGATATTCTGTTCGGCAAACGCCTGACAGCGGTTATATGGTGGCTGGCACCTCACGATCGAATGACGGAGATGTATCGGGCAATCATGGCATGGGGGATTTTTGGATCGTTAAATTATCGCGCGACGTAGCAACTGGTGTAGCACCACTGCCTGAAGAATCTTTTTCCTTCTATCCCAATCCCGTTCGCTCACAACTCACCATCAATTTACCAACTTCATCAAATGAAGCCATGATTGCTGTTTATGATGTGCAGGGAAAAATGACTTCACTCCCTGTCTCATATCAAAGCGACAAAGCCCGATTGAACACTGCGAATCTGCCGGATGGATTTTACACTTTTCAAATCACGGACAAGAAAACAGGAAAGACTGAAGTTGGAAAATTCGTGAAGCAGGAATGAAATCCTCAGATAATTCCTGCAATAAATCCTGGAAGAATCCCCAGCAAGATCGTGAGCAGAGAAAGAAGAATCAGCAGCGCCTGTGTGCCCGCCGGCATGGTCATCACCGGATCATGCGTTTGTTTGGAATAAGCAGCAATCACCGGTCGGAAATAGTAGTAGATGGAAATGAAGGAACTGATCACCGCCACGGCAACAACCCAGATGAATCCATCAGAAACAGCCGAAGAGAAAACGTAAAACTTCCCGAAGAAACCTGCGGTGGCAGGAATACCGGAGAGAGAAAGCATCGAAACCGCCAAAGCAAAGGCAATCCATGGATTTGTTTTTCCCAGTCCGTTGAAATCATCAGCGGTGTCATTGTTTCGGTTCTGTTGCACAACCATCACAATCAGGAAAGACGAAATGGAGGCAAGAGTATATGCAACCGAGTAGAAAAGAATCGAGCCGTTGCTCGATGCATTCAACGTCATCACGGCGATAAGCATGTAACCGGCATGGGCAATGCTTGAATAGGCCAGCATGCGTTTCGTACTGCTTTGGTAGATGGCCATAATGTTTCCTGCCAGCATGGTGATGGCCGCCACCGTACCTATCACCAGTTGATATCCTTCTTTCGACGGTGCAAAGCACAATTGAAACAACCGGAGGAATGCAGCAAACGCAGCCACCTTCCCGACTGTAGCCATGAAGGCCGTAACGATCGTTGGCGCACCCTGATACACATCGGGTGTCCAGAACTGAAACGGAACAGCGGCCACTTTGAAAAGCAGTCCGATCATCAGCAGCAACAAGCCCATAGCCGCCATGCCGTTCATGCCGGCGATTCCCAACTGATAGGCGATTTGAGTAGTGGCGAAGGAACCGGTGGCGCCATAGAGCAATGCAATGCCGAAGAGCAGAAAGCCGGTGGAGAAAGCGCCCATCAGAAAATATTTCAGCGAAGATTCATTCGAGAGCAAATCTTTCTTACGAAGCCCGGCCAACACATACAAACTGAGCGAGAGAATTTCAATGCCGAGAAACAGCATCAATAAGTTGGTGAAAGAAACCATCACCGCACAACCGGCCACGGCGAACAACATGAGCGCCACGGCTTCGGCATAATGTATTTCATTTTCCGAATGAAAAAAATGGAAGAAGAGAATGGTAAGCAGTGTACCTGCCATGCACACGATGGAAAATGCGATGGCGTAATTGTCCATCCGCATCATATCGTTCAGAAATGATTGATTGGTGTTCCAGGCATAAACTCCCAGCAGCGAAGCCCCGATCAGCCCCAGCACACTCAGCGGCATCACCATGCTGCGGAATTTGAGTATGCCGCCGAACATGGCAACCACACCTAATGCTGTGAGAGAAATAAGCAGATTCATAGACTTGCCGCCGTTGCCTGTTGACTGAAATATTGAATGAGTTCCTGCATGGAATTCGAAGTGAGTTCAAGCCAGGGAAGCGGATACACCCCGATCAGAATAATGAGTAAGCTGAACGCAACCAGTATCCTCGTTTCCCATCCTTTCACATCGCCTGACTCGTTATTGAAGTTTGATTTCTCTCCGAGAAAAACATTTCGATACAGACGTAACATGTAAGCAGCTCCGAAAATGATTGTGAGTCCTGCGGCGGCTGCGTACCACGCATTGTGCTGATATAATCCGTTCAGCAATAGAAATTCTCCGATGAAGCCATTTGTCAACGGCAGCCCCACACTTCCAAGCATCACAATCACAAAAAGCCAACTGAATCTTTTCATCTGTGCAGCAATGCCGCTCAGCTCATTCATGTTGCGGGTACCGTAGCGTTGCTCGATGAGGTCAATCATGAAGAACATGGCCACCACGTTGATGCCGTGATTGAGCATTTGTATCGCCGCCCCCTGCAATCCTGATGCATTTACTGTAAGCACGCCGGCGGCCATCAATCCCACGTGAGCGATGGATGAATAAGCGATCAATCGTTTCAAATCATTTTGCCGGAGTGCAATCAATGAAGCGTAAATAATTCCGATGATGCAGAGGATCATCGCGAAGTTGCCCCATTGAGCAATTCCTTCGGGAACAATCGGCACCACAAATCGCATCAAACCGTAAATGCCCATCTTGAGCATGATGCCGGCGAGTAACATCGTTCCTGCCACTGGAGAAACCGTGTACGTATCCGGCTGCCAGGTATGAAACGGCCAGATCGGAATCTTGATCGCAAAGGCGAGGAAGAATCCCCAGAAGAGCCAGGATTGTTCGGTGGCAGTAAGTGATAAGTTGTAGAAAGCGGTGATGTCAAACGTGTGCGGCGCGGGTGTTTTGAAATACAAATACAAAATCGCGATCAGCATGAACAAGCTTCCCGCCAGTGTGTAGATGAAAAACTTCAGCGTGATAGGAATGCTCCGTTCGCCGCCCCAGAAAGCACACATGAAATAAATCGGGATCAATGCGAGTTCATAAAAAACATAAAAGAGAAATGCATCGCGCGCCATGAAGACTCCGATGAGCGCGAACTGCATCAGCATCATGAGCGCGTAAAAGGATTTCGGATTGCGGATGGGCGATTGCGGATTGATGGAAGCGCGGACGATGAATGGATACAGAAGTGCAGTTAAGAAAACGAGTAACAAACTCAACCCATCCAGTCCGATATGGAAGTTGATGCCGAGCCCCGGAATCCATGGAACGTTCATTTCCAGTTTGGAGGCATCGCCGTAGAATTTTTGGAAGCCATTGTTGCAAACGAGGATCAGTTCAAAGATGGAACCGACCAATGCAATGCGCGATACTCTTTCACCTCCGCGAATCAAAATCGCGAGAGTAATTAACAGCGGAAATAAAAGGATAAGTAATGCAAACATTGTGATCCGTTATTCAAAAATTCTTTCACGCAAAGGCGCAAGGTGCGCAAAGGGTGTTGCTTATTCTGTTAGCGCTCTTAGCGCCTTTGCGTGCTACTTCATTCAGAACAAATTCATTTTACTCAATCCATAAATCAGCAACAACACGATTCCTATCACCATTGACAGCACGTAAAAACCAATGTTGCCGGTTTGTATTTTTCTCAGTTGACCGCTCAGCCACACCGTCATTCTACCCAAACCATTCACGGCGCCGTCAATCACATTCGCTTCAAACTTCCCGTAGAAGAAATCACCCATCCATTCCAGTGGTTTAATGATCACGCGGTCGTAAATTTCATCCACGTAAAACTTGTTGTAGGAGAGTTTGTACCAGAGCGGCAATTGATCTTCAACGATGGCAGGAGCCACTTTCTTCTTCACATATTTTTCATTGCACCACCACCAGATCACGGCGATCACGATTACAGTAAGCACCACGATCATGATTTCCAACAATGATGATTCACTGTGTTCCGTAAGACGAGTGTTGGCTGCAAAAACCGGTTCGAGGTAATGACTCAGCCAATGCGTATCGCCGAACAGGGCGGGCAGTCCGAGAAATCCGCCAAGGGTCGAAAGCACGGCAAGAATCATGAGCGGAACCGTCATCACGCGGGGCGACTCATGAATGTGCTCATGCTGATGATGTCCGCCGCGGTACTCTCCGTAAAATGTGAGGAACAGCAGACGAAACATGTAAGCGGCCGTAAGCACAGATGTGGCGGCAAGAATCCAGAAAACAGCCGGCGACTTTTCATAAGTAGCCACGAGAATTTCATCCTTTGAAAAGAATCCGGCAAACGGCGGGAATCCTGAGATGGCCAGTGTGGCGGCGAACATGGTGATGAAGGTGACGGGAAGAAGTTTCCGCAGCCCGCCCATCTTGCGCAGGTTCTGTTCATGATGTAAGGCATGAATCACGCTGCCTGCGCCGAGGAAGAGCAGCGCTTTGAAGAAAGCATGCGTCATCAAATGAAAAATGCCGGAGCTGTAAGCTGATGATCCTTCGGCGACAAACATGTAGCCCAATTGACTCACGGTGGAGTAGGCCAGCACTTTCTTGATGTCGCTCTGCGTGATGGCGATGAGAGCAGAGAGTACAGCAGTGGCCAATCCTACTACTGTTACCACTTCGAGTGATATGGGAGCGATGGAATACAGAATGTTTGAACGCGCCACCATATACACACCGGCAGTTACCATGGTAGCCGCATGGATGAGGGCGCTCACAGGCGTGGGACCGGCCATGGCATCGGGCAACCAGGTATATAGTGGAATCTGTGCACTCTTGCCAATTGCTCCGATGAAAAGCAGCAGCGTGATGGCCACCATCACATGATCATTCGTGGCAAAAGCTGATGAGCCGGCAAAAACTTTATCGAAATCCGAAGAGCCGAAGGTGATAAACATGAGAAAAATGCCAAGGATGAATCCGAGATCGCCGATGCGGTTCATGATAAAAGCTTTGTTCGCAGCGGCGGAGTACTCGCGGTTTTTCCACCAGAAACCGATGAGCAGGTATGAACACAGCCCTACGCCTTCCCAGCCGATGAACATCATCACAAAATTGGCGCCCATCACCAGCACCAGCATGAAGAAGATGAAGAGGTTCATGTAGGAGAAAAATTTCCCGAACCCTTCATCATCGTGCATGTAGCCAACGGAATAAACATGAATGAGAAAGCCCACGCCCGTCACAATCATGAGCATAATCAGCGTGAGATGATCAATGAAGAAGCTGAACCCGACATTGATGTTTCCTGCCACAATCCAGTCGAAGAGTGAAATAGTGGTGCTTTCAAATGAACCGGTCAGGGATTGAATGAAAAGCACGGAAGCAATCAGGAATGAGATAAAAACACTTCCGCAACCAATCCATGCAGCCCATCTTTTTGAAACCTTCGGAAAGCCCAGCCCGTTAATGATGAATCCGAGAAGCGGAACAAAAGGTATGAGAACTCCTGATAGGTTCATAGAGAAGAGCGGCAAATATAGCAAGCGAAGCAGGAGCAGCAAATAAGAGAATCACGAAAGGAAAAAACAGACGCAGACCCCCTGGTTTGTCCTTTTGCTCAAGCAGTTCCGCACAAAAATGTTCCGTGATACCGGCAATTTTGAAATGGACGACTCTGTGATCAGCCAAAATGGTGAATTATGCTGCGATACATCAGTTGAAGGACTGAGTTTAGTCATGATGAGTCATTCGCGTTGCATGGACATTTGAACGCAAGTTGATCAATGGTTGCCTCCGGGCTATTCTCCAATAACATGAATAAATCCTCCCCTTTTAAAAGTAACTCAGTCAAATTGATTTTTGCCGCTGCCACACTGCAGTTTGTGCTAGTCTGGTCGGTTGCCCGCGCTCAGCAATACAGCCACTTCATTATTGATGAGCATGCCGATAATGCCGGCAATGTGTTTTCTCAGTCGGGTTCCTCCGCCGCCTTTGACGGAAAGAACTATATGGTGGTATTTGCGGATGACCGTGATTCATATAAAAACATTTATGGGGCACGAATCAACCCGGAAGGAACTGTGCTTGACCCGCATTCCTTTATTATCGGTTCAGGAATTTGCGGAGATAAGGGTTTTACTGATGTGGCCTTTGGATCGGAAACGTTTCTCGTGGTGTGGCAGGATTCACGCTATTACAAGGATCTGCGCGATGGTATCTACGGTACATTGGTGAATCGCGAAGGTGTAGCATCAGATACGGCCGGATTCCTGATTAATAACCATGCAACGGATCAGCAGTTTCCCAAAGTCTGTTATGGCAATTCCTTGTATCTCGTGGTTTGGCAGGAAGTAATGAGTGATACGGCATCCGCTATTTATGGGGCTCGCATGTCAGCAGACGGAACGGTCCTGGATTCTGATGGCATTTTAATTTCTTACGGGCAAAATGCTTCTGCACCGGCTATTGCATTTGACGGCAACAATTTCCTGGTGGTTTGGATTTCTGACAGCACCGTATATGGAGCCAGGGTCGGACAAGATGGGGTGTTGCATGACCAGTCACCGGTAGCTATATCATCTGCGCTTGGTGCAGGATGCGCACACCCGGCAGTGGCTTTCGACGGCGCAGCATATCTGGTGGCATGGCAGGACGCACATAACGGCAACGCAGATGTGTATGCTGCGCGACTGAGTACAACAGGTGCAGTGCTCGATCAATTGAATATTCCCGTTTCAACCCATGCATCCAATCAACGTAATCCGTCAGTGATCTTTGACGGTGTCGATTTCCTCGTGGTATGGGAAGATGACAGAAACGCAGCCAGTGATCTTTACGGTGCAAGGGTAAGCATTGATGGGCAGGTTTATCCGGAATTGAACCTGGTGACCAATGCCGGTGAATCGTATGGCCCCGGTCTTGCTCACGGTGCAGGCAATCAGGTGCTGCTGCACTATACGGGAAGCTGGCAGGTGCAGATCAATGATCAGATGTATGGCGCCGAGCGCATATGGTGTTCATTATTGAATGAGTCACAGGTTGGCATTGAAGAAATGTCTCTCAGCCCTTCCGTTCAAACGTATCCCAATCCATGTCATGATGTGCTGCATTTAATGTTCAAAGATGATTTGTTGCCCGCCGAGGCATCCGTACTCAATTTGTTGGGTGAAGAAGTGAAACGAATCCACATCAGCTCCGGGGACAACTTCATACCCGTCAGTGATCTTGATGCCGGAATATATTTCTGCAAACTCATCGGCAATATTCCGGCGGGCGCCATCCGGTTTGAGGTACAGCACTGATACCCTGCTCGCAATGTGGTTCAATCCCGACAACGGCGTGCTGTACCGTCGTTTTTTTTCTGTATCTTTCTGGAGTGTCGCGTTAGAACAAAATACTAACTTCGCTTCATGAACAGTCGTCTTATTAAAATCGGAAACTCCAAAGGAGTCTTGCTTCCCAAATCATTTATTGAGCATGCAAATCTTCAATCAGAAGTGCGTATTGACTTAACGGAGGAGGGTGTCCTTATAAAGCCCATTCGTTCATCTAAAAGGAAGAAGTGGGAAGCGAAGTTCCGGAAAGAAACGCGGCGAAAGCCAGCGCTGGAATTGGGCGGCTTCGGTAATGACTTTGACAAAAACGAATGGGAATGGAAGTGAAGCGGTTCGATGTTTATTTGGTTCAGCTTGATCCTGTTCGCGGCAGCGAAATGAGAAAAACCAGACCGTGTCTCATTATTTCGCCTGATGAAATGAATATTTATCTGAACACCATCATTATTGCTCCGATGACTTCAGTGACGAGGAATTATCCAACGCGTGTCAATTGCATTTTTCAAAAGGTAAGAGGGCAGGTAGCCCTTGATCAATTGCGGGCAGCTGATAAGTCAAGACTTAGTAGAAGACTTGGAATGATAGATGAGGCCACGGCGACAAAGGTTTGCAATGTTCTCACTGTGATGTTTGAACTTTAAAGACGGATATTTCTCACGCTGTCCGGTCTCCTTCAACCTCCTCCGCTCCTCCGCTCCTCCGCTCAGTCTCTGCGTGCGAACGCCAAGTGCGAGGGGCAAGACTGGGCGAAACACTGCGGAGATTTTTCATTCACGCCGTTGTTGGTCTTTGTATACGCATTGAAGCAGAGGCAGACCAACAACCGAAAAACGGCATCAGGACCAACAACGCCATCTATGCACTCGTTTAAAGTGCACGTGCATCAGTTTATGGTGCACATGCACCATAAATGAATCCAAATCATGTATTCCATAATCAAAACCACCTCTTTGCCATGCCGGCACACCACATCAACCTCCGCGATGTGCAGAAGATGTTCGAAAATCAGGATCTGAAGAACCTGATAAAAGGAACACAGGCAAAGAATGGATTGTCTATGAACCGCATCCGTGTTCGGCAGGTGGGTAATAGCGGGTCACGACCGTTGCTGGTCTGTCTGCACCATGTAGCTCCCGCAAAGAGCAACAAAGGCATCAATAGCTTTAAATCCCACGTAGCCCTGTCCTCTTCGAGAGACACGGCTTTGGAGAATGATCGTGGTTACCCGGGTTGTTTCAATCAGTAAGTGATATGGAGTGCAATTTTATTTTTTCCTGTTTTCCTTTCAGCAGAATCTCACCTAACTCATGTTTGACAAATTGCTGATCCGCGGGAAGGCGATCAAGCAACTGGGCTGAGAGTAAAATGTTTACGTTATGGTTATTGCATTCATTCTGAATTCTGGATGTGGTATTCAGCACATCACCGGAGAACACAATATCTTTTTTGATGACGCCGATTTCACCCACCGTGGCCTCACCCACATGCAAACCTGCCTTAAAGCTCGGGACTACCCCAAAGTTCTTTACAAAATGATCGCTTCTTTTTTTCAGAAGCTGCTCCACATGAAAAAAACACATCAGGCAGTTGTTATTGGCCAAACCTTTTTCAATGGGCCAACTTACCACCACTTCATCGCCCACGTACTGGTAAATTTCTCCCTGGTTGCTCACAATGGGTTCGGTGATCACGTTAAACGTTTCTTTGAGCAGTTCGAAGAAATTCTTGCTTCCGATTTTTTCTGCAATGGATGTAGATGATTTCAGGTCGAGAAACATAAAAATGCGTTCTTCTTCCCGCGGATGGTAATATTTTCCGGTGATGAATTTCAGCAAAACACCCTGTCCGAACTTGTCATTTACCTGCAGCATGAATTGGGTGAATGAAACAACGAGGGCGGTCGAACACAGCGTGATAAAAAAGGAAGGAGCATTCAGGTTGACGATCACGTTTTGCCAGGAGCGTGTTGCCGCATGAGCTACCTTATCCTGCGACAGGAAATAGAAAAATCCCATGAAGAAAAGAGCTGCCACCGCAAGACTGAGATAAAAAACAATAAATAGGATACCTGCATTTAAAATTCCAAAAGCGAAGGACCGTTGACGGTACATGTGGCGCATTTTGAAAACCAGGATATATCCTCCAATGACTCCGCCGAATAAGCCAAGGATCAGTTTTCCTGTGAAGTCAGCCCAGAATGGATAGTTGCCGCTTAGCTTGTTGAGTGCAACCAGGTCTTTCACGAAGTAGTAGTTATTGATGAAAGAAAATGCTGCGAAGAACATCCAGCAAAGGGTGATGATCAGTACCAGTTGCAATTTGTTACGAAGGGTTATGGGCGTATTCATATTTCAAATCTACAAACAAGGGTGTTCGTTTTATCCCGAAATACACCCTGGTAGCGGATGAAATGTATGCTGTATGTGAAAAGAAAAAGCCCGAATCTTTCGCCCCGGGCTTCAAAAAAATTGTTCCTCTAATTTTATCGCAGATCCACTACTTCCACGCCGGGGTGTGCTTTGGTGTCGAAGGTGAAAAATGAATCGGCGATGGCAGGATTGGGTGTGAATGCTTTGATCTCATAGGTGTAACGGTTTCCGTTCTTGTCAAACACGATGGCATTCTGTACTGTCTTCGCTGTCTTATCAATTCCCAGCCGGATTTTGAAATAAGGTTTTGATTTATCATTCGGTGTGAGTTCGATATACTGAAGCACCTTGCCATTCACCGTTTTCTCTTCCATGAAAGCGTAAATAAAGTTCTTCTCGTAGATGGTAAATATCTGTGATGGCGTAATGCTGTTTTCATCGGGCTCATAACTATTTACCTGCACCTCATTGGCCTCCTTAATGTAGGTCCATACGGTGGTATTATCGGAAGTTACCTCCTGGTTTTTCAAATTCACTTTGTACTTGTTGCCTTTCACGTACAATGTACCGGTTTGCGTGTCGGTGGTTTTGTTTTGCCCATTTTCGATCTTGATGGAAAAGTCGGCTTTCACTGAAGTGTATGACTTGTATTTGGCACTCACTCCATTTAGTATTTGCGTGGCTTTCGGATCCTGTTGTGCTCTGGAAATGAAGGAGACACAAAGGATAAGGCCCAGCAGCAGGGTAACTTTTTTCATGATTCGGTTCTTAATGTTTTTGTTGTTGGAAGGCGGGACAAAGTTCTAAACAATCCCGCTCTTTTCCCTCATACTTGCCAAATACTGTTCCAAATCCATCTCTGTCTTGACAAGTACGTCGCGGGCCTTGCTTCCCTGGTTGGGTCCCACGATGCCGGCGGCTTCGAGTTGATCCATCAATCTGCCGGCGCGGTTGTAACCAAGTTTGAGTCGGCGCTGAAGTAATGAGGTAGATCCCTGCTGATATTGAACAATGATTTGAGCAGCTTCTTCAAAGAGTTCGTCTTTTTCATTCGGATCGAAAAAGTCACCGCCTTCATGTTCTTCATCTTTCACTTCCGGCAACAGGTGTGCTTCCGGATATCCGTGTTGTTCCGCAATGAAATCGCAGATGCGTTCGACTTCAGGCGTATCTACGAAACCACTTTGCAGGCGCAGGGTGTCGCTGCCCATAGAGAGCAACATATCACCGCGACCGATCAATTGTTCCGCGCCGCCCTGGTCGAGGATGGTGCGTGAATCCACTTTCGAAGTCACCTTGTAGGCCATGCGCGCCGGGAAGTTGGCTTTGATTACGCCGGTGATGATGTTCACTGACGGGCGCTGCGTGGCGATGATGAGATGAATGCCGATGGCACGTGCAAGTTGAGCAAGCCGCGCAATCGGCGTTTCAATTTCTTTTCCGGCAGTCATAATGAGATCGGCGAACTCGTCGATCACGAGAACGATGTAAGGAAGAAAACGATGTCCGTTCTTCGGATTGAGTTTGCGCGAAACGAATTTTTCATTGTACTCCTTCACATTGCGGCACTGCGCATCTTTGAGCAGATCGTAGCGCGAATCCATTTCGATCGTGAGTGCCTTAAGTGTGTTCACTACTTTCTTCGTATCAACGATGATCGGTTCGGCTTCGCCTGGAAGTTTGGCGAGGAAATGTTTTTCAATGGCGGTGTAAAGCGAGAGCTCCACTTTCTTTGGGTCAATCAGCACAAACTTGATCTGCGACGGATGCTTTTTATAAAGCAGCGAAACGAGAATGGAATTCACTCCTACTGATTTTCCCTGACCCGTGGCGCCGGCCATGAGCAGGTGCGGCATCTTGGCCAGATCGGCGATAAAGATTTCGTTGGAAATGGTTTTGCCAAGCGCCACCGGTAAATCCATCTGCGCATTCTGAAATTTCTCTGAGGCAAGCAGCGTGCGCATCGCCACCGTTTCCTTGTTGATGTTCGGTACTTCAATACCGATCGTTCCCTTACCCGGAATGGGTGCAATAATGCGGATGCCGAGTGCGGCAAGACTCAGCGCAATATCATCTTCAAGGTTTTTGATTTTCGAAATACGGATGCCGGGTGCCGGCACAATTTCATACAACGTGACCGTGGGTCCCACGGTGGCCTTGATGCTTTGAATCTCGATGCCGTAATTACGCAGCGTGTTCACGATCTGGTCTTTGTTGCGCATCAACTCTTCTGCATCCACTTTCGGTTTTTCGCTGCCGTGATTTTCGAGGAGATCCAAAGTCGGGTACTGGTAGTTAGGGAGATCAATCGTGGGATCGTAATTCTCCCGCACCACGGTGGCTTCTTCCGTCACCAATTCTTCTTCGGGAGTTTCCACGATGTCGAGAGCAATTTCATCCCCGTTCACTTTTGCAGGAGAAGCCGAAGCGGTCACCGGTAGTTCCTGACTCACATCAGCCATGTCTTCTTCCGGTTCTTCCTCCATCAGCTCTTCTTCAAATTCGACTTCGTCTTTCATTTCTTCTTCCGCTTCATTTTCTTCCATCGTTTCTGCTTCGAGCGGTTTCTCCACGAGTTTCATTTGATTCAGCACATCATCCACCGTAAGCAGTTCTTCATTGCCGATGGTAAATGGAGGATTGTACTCGGGTTCCGTTTCAATGGCGACTTCCCCGGCGGGCAATTCTTTTTTGGCCAGGGGATTTGTGAAATGAAAACTGTAGTTAAATGCAATCACGAGATAACCCAGCACGAGAAAGACCAGCAAGGCGCCGGTGCCCACTAGGCCGAGAAACCCGGTGAGGTAACTGTTCGCAAAGGTCCCGACGGCACCGCCAAACGGGAAGGCGAAACTGTGAAACAGAAAACTCAGGGTGGTGGGAATCAGCACAAGTGCGAACACTGAATACGCCAACAACCGCCCAATGGGGAAAATATTTTTTCTCAGGAGAAGATTCAGTCCGATAGCGAAGAATGCAACGGGGAACAGAAACGAGGTGAGACCGAATCCTTCGTAGATGAAGAAGTGCGATACAAAAGCGCCGAGCCGTCCGAGGTAATTCTGCACTTCAAAATTTCCGGTGAAGAAACTGCTGAGCGTGAAATGAAAAACTTTGTCCTGATCGGCCTTCCACGTAAAGAGGTACGAAATAAAAGCCACAAAGAGATACAGCGCGCTCAGGAGGAAGAGGAGCCCGAACACTTTCGGGGTGCGCTCATCCTGCATCAATGCTTTCAGCCCGCTCACTTTTTTCTCGCGCTTCTTGCGGGGTTCCTTCGGCGTTTTCTTTTCAGATGTTTCTGTCATCACAGCATCATCCTTCGCCGCTTCAATCTTCAATCGGTTAGTGGCTTCGGCCATAGAGGAAAATCAGGTAATTCGTAAAGTTATTGGTGCATGGAGTGCGGTGCAGTGAAGAGAATCAAAGTTTTCAACAGCAACCTTCATCAACGTCTATCTTTGCAGAAAATTATTTTTCATTGTCATGGTGAGCGAAGCGGAACCATGACATGCAATGCTAACGCATCATCCTTCGGCTTCGCTCAGGATGACATCAACATCAGACTATGTCCAACGGAATCTTCAACATCCCCACGCCGGTAAATGAGCCCAACCTGACGTATGCTCCCGGTACATCAGAGCGCGCCACTTTGAAAGCGACGCTAAAGCAGATGAAAGCAGAGAAAGCGGATTTGCCGATGTTCATCGGCGGCAAAGAAATTCGCACAGGCGAACGGGCGGAAATCAGGCCGCCGCATGAAATCAACTATGTGCTTGGCCATTATCACAAAGGCAATGCAAGCCATGTGAAGCAGGCGATTGCCGCGGCCATGCGTGCCAAGAAAAACTGGGAATCGCTGAGCTGGGAAAACCGGGCTTCCATCTTTTTAAAAGCGGCCGATTTGCTCGCTTCAAAATACCGCGCCCGCATTAATGCGGCGACCATGCTGTGCCAGTCAAAGAATGTTTTCCAGGCCGAAATTGATTCGGCGTGCGAGTTCATTGACTTCCTGCGCTTCAACGTCAAGTTTGCCGAACAGATTTACCACATGCAGCCCGAATCCATGAAAGGCATGTGGAACCGGAGTGAATGGCGGCCGCTCGAAGGTTTCGTTTTTGCTATCACACCATTCAACTTCACATCCATAGCGGGAAATCTTCCGACGAGTGCTGCCATCATGGGCAATACCGTGGTGTGGAAACCGGCACACACTCAAATCTATTCGGCGTGGGTGATCATGGATCTGTTGCGTGAAGCGGGTTTGCCGGATGGCGTGATCAACCTGCTCTATACCGGCGGAAGGGAAACCGGTGAAATTGTTTTCAATCATCCTGACTTCGCCGGCATTCATTTTACCGGATCCACCGGCGTGTTCCAGGGATTCTGGAAAACGATCGGAGAGAATATTGCCAAATACAAATCGTATCCGCGCATCGTGGGTGAAACCGGAGGAAAGGATTTTGTGCTGGCCCATCCGAGCGCTGATGCAGCGGCAGTGGCAACGGCTTTGTCACGCGGGGCTTTTGAGTACCAGGGACAGAAATGTTCTGCGGCTTCGCGCGCCTACATTCCTTCAAATCTGTGGAAAGAAGTGAAAAGCCGTCTTGTGACAGACATCGAATCATTCCGCATGGGAGGCGTGGAAGACTTCCGCAATTTCATTAATGCGGTGATTGACGAAGCATCATTCACCGGTTTGGCCGGCTACATTGATCGCGCGAAGAAGGACAAAGGCGTGAAGATCATCGCCGGCGGAACGTATGATATGAGCCGCGGTTATTTCATCAATCCCACCGTGCTCGAAGTGAAAGACCCGATGTACACCACCATGTGCACCGAATTGTTCGGCCCGGTACTTACGGTTTATGTGTATGATGAATCGAAATTCAATCAGACGCTTGACCTCGTTGACAGCACATCAAACTATGCACTCACCGGGGCCATTTTTTCTCAGGATCGAAATGCGGTAGATATGGCGACCAAAAAGCTGGTGAACTCGGCCGGAAACTTCTACATCAACGACAAACCCACCGGTGCAGTCGTAGGTCAGCAGCCATTCGGCGGAGCAAGAGGCAGCGGTACCAATGACAAGGCCGGTTCCATGATCAATCTGCTGCGTTGGGTTTCACCGCGAACCATCAAAGAAACTTTCAATCCGCCGACAGACTACCGGTATCCGTTTATGAGTGAGCAGTGATAATTGCTTTGGATTCCGCAATACGAATGGAAGTTTATCTCGCAAAGAGATTTACAAGACGGTGATTGATATAATAGATCTCTTTACCGAATCGCATCGGCTCAAGAAGTTTTGCTTTTGCCAATTTCTGTAAATAGACCGAGGCCGTTTGTCTTTTAGCAATATCATTTCTTTCAAGCAGATTGATTTTGAGATATGGAAATTTTATCATCAAGTCTACCAATTCAGATGAATATGTGTTCTTCAAGACTTCTTTCACTGTTTTCGCCAAGTGTTCTTTCAAACGCATTACTTCCTCAATCTTATGTAATGTTAATTCAGCTGTTTCAGCAACCGCATTTTGCATATACATGATCCATGGCTTCCACTCCTGTTTTTGCGTTACGTTCCTGATGAACCGGTAGTAGTCTGATTTGTTTTTTACAATGAAGGAACTTAGATACAATACAGGAATTGATAGTAACTTTTGATGAACAAGAAATAGGACGTTCAAAATTCTTCCCGTTCTTCCGTTTCCATCTGCAAACGGATGGATAGCCTCGAATTGGTAGTGGACCAATGACATTTTGATCAGTTCATCAAGACCTTTGTAATCGGCATGTATGAATTTTTCGAGAGCAAACAGTTTTTTACGTATAAGATCGTCGCCTTCAGGCGGGGTGTAAATTATTTCATTTGTGTTAGGATTCAGAAGACGTGTTCCTGCGCCCTTTCTAATTTCCTGAGTTGTATTCTTAATCTTTTGCATAATACTGACAAGCGTGTTTGTTGTCAATCCTTTGTGTTCGACCATTTCAACCCCATGATAAAGCGCTTCCCGATAACGAAGCACTTCTTTGGTAGCTGGGGAAACCCTGTCATCAATTTGAATTACGGCTCGATATAATTCGTCTTGTGTGGTTACAATATTTTCAATTGCAGAACTGTCTTTGCTCTCTTGCAGCATTATCGTATTGATTAGCAATTTTGGATCTGGGAGACGCAAGCAGCTACCTTTCAATTCTCCCAATAGACGCTGGGCTTTGATGCTGTTTTTCAAAAGATCTGGGGATTCAAAATTAATTTTAGGTGGCAGATCTGGCAGAGAATTAAAAGGTTTCAAGCGATCAAATGAGGGCATAGCTTCATGTTTATTGAATCAACACGTCTGCTTTTCGTGTCGAAAATAATAAAATAAATCGACACGTCGTGTCACCATTTTTTTAGTCAACAACCATTTGGCGGAGCAAGAGGCAGCGGTACCAATGACAAGGCCGGTTCCATGATCAACCTCCTGCGCTGGGTTTCACCGCGAACCATCAAAGAAACTTTCAATCCGCCGACAGACTACCGGTATCCGTTTATGAGTGAACAGTAGAATTTTATTCACCAAACGTCTTCACAAACTTCACCGTCACTGCCTGGTTGTTGATTAAGGGCAAATGCGGGTCAAGGCGATCCAGATTCGTATTGGAACCCTGGTTAAGTACGATGTAAAGATCCGTTCCTTCACGTGGGTTATAGCGCAAACGCAGGTTGCTGCTGAAGGTTTTGCTGATGTTGTCATACTGTGTATAAAGTTTCAGTGATGTTTTTGTGGTAAATGTGTACGCCACACTCAGTCTGAAAAGATGACTCACATAGGTGGTTGGCGTTTCCAGATCGAGATATTTATCAAATCCGATGTGATTGAATTCATAGGTGATGGAAGAGCTGAGGTGCCGGTTGAAGTAGTAGCCGGCCGTTGAGGTAATGTAAAGACGCATACCGCCGTAAAAGCCACCAAGTGAGCTGAACAGATCGAGTTGATATTTTGATCGCGAGGGCGCGGAAGTATAAATGTTCGCATTGAACATTTTGTAAGTGCCGGCTGAAATCGCATTCCCTTCATCGAGGTACCAGTCGAATGACAACGAATCAATTTTATAATCCTCCAGTGAGAATTCGATATTCGCCCCGTTCTTGAAATTCACACCGGTCCACAGATCGGTGGCAAAGGTTTCGGGAGCTCCGCTATCGAGTTTCCAGCGATATCCGTTACCTGAAGAGAGATAGAAATATTCGGCATCGCTCGAGTGTTTTGCTTTCCAGTTGTACTTGATGTGGCCGCTGATCTGACCGTAGTTGCTTTCATCCTGGTAACCCATCACCGGGAAATAATTCCTTCCGATAAAATCAACCGAGGCATCATAGGTAAGTCCTACACTGGCATTGCGGAAAATGGCCGCCTGGTAGTATGTGCTGCTGGCTATCGAATCAAAACTCACATCAACAAGGGTGGAAGCAATAGCACCTTCAATAGCCAATTGCTGATTGAATTTTTTGAGGAAGCTTACGCCGATGGACTGATTGGAAGTGTGGCTTGAATCGGTGTTATAGCGGTTGGTTAAAATGCCACCCATGAAGCTGCCTATGGAATCAATGTCCTTCCTCGTTCGAAGCACCAGGAAATTATGTGGTGCAATGTTGCTCTCTTCGATGCCGGTCGTTTGCATGTCGAGCGCTCCGATCTGCCATCCGTTTGTTTTGCCGGTGATTCGTGCTCCCGCGATGATGGGTACAATCTCTCCGTTTTCATTGCCGATACTCCGGGAAATGAAGACTTCATTACCAATCGGGAATGTGAAGGTGAGATTACCGGCTGATTCAAGAAAGAATGCCCGCTTCTCCGGCAGGTTCACGTCAAATTTTGTGAGGTTGATGATGCGGTCATCCACTTCGGCCTGCGCGAAATCAGTGTTCACGGTGAGGTCGAGGGTGAGATTTTTGGTGAGTCCGTATTTGGCATCCACACCAATGTTGCTGATGATTTTGTCTACCACTTCGTTTTCTGCATAATGCTTCCGGGCCATGAACTCTACTTCCGGTTCATAGGCCGTACCGTCATCATTCAGTTTTTGTTCAAGAACATAGTTGGCGATGGCGTAGGGTGAAACGAAAAATGGCTTGCGGCTTTTGAGATCATGAAACTCGATCAGCCGCATAAAGGAGATATTGGTCCATGCTTCCTGCGTAGAAGGGTCGCACCGCGGGTAAGTGATCAACTCATTCTTCCTTTTGATGAGCCGGGCAATTCGAAACCCCATCGTTATTACCGGTTTGGTTTCAAAACGAAGCGATGACCAGGGAATGCGATACACGGTGGTGTATCCGAGTGAATCAACATTGCTCACTGCATCCCAGAAAGTGTTGAAGGCATCATCGAGCGAACCGCCGTCGCTCGTTACCTGGGCATCCCATCTCGCACCCGACGCGTTGCTGATGAAGTTATATCCGTTGGTTTTGTCATTGTAAGTGTCAATAATGAAACCCGTGGCATCTTCATTGCCGATGGCGAAATCGCGGTTGAGACTTACCTGGATAATTTTCTGCGGTTCGCGATCATAACACCGTATGCCGACATACAGGTATTCATTGTTGTAAAGAATGCGTGCTTCAGTTTTTTCAGTGGCATCCGCTCCCGAGATCGGATCGGTTTGCATGAAATCATTCACCGCTTCCGCCTGCTGCCAGGCCGGATCATCCAGCTTTCCCGTCAGGGGCAGATTCTCTGCAATGCGCACGGCTTTATAGGGCGCCAACTGTGCCGCAGCTTCCCCGGCAATCAGACTAATGAAGCACACAAACCAAACGACGTGGGTTATTCTTCTCACGAAATAAAGATGCTTAAAAATCAAATAGGCATATCGGCATTTCGGCAAGTCATGTCAACGCGGAGATAAGAGATGTGATGCTTGATTTCAAACTATTCATCCTCCACTTTAAGTTCCTTTAAAATGGTTTCCTGACTTACCGGAATAAAGAAGATGATTGGCACAATAATGAAAATCGCCAGTGAAATGTAAATACTGATAAAAGCGGCGATCATTGAAATCAGGTAAAGTGACGGCCCGAAAAGGAATTTTATCATCACGGATTTTCTGGTTGCCATTTTAATGCGAGGATCAAGCAGGTTCGCTTTGAAGGCGAGATACCAGAACATGGTATTGGCAGTACAACCCAGCAGAAACAGGGTGAACCCGTAAAACTCCACTGCCACAAATTCAGTGGGATACTCAGCAATGAAGCGGGTGGGGAAAGGAACCAGTACGATGAAAAAAAGCAAGAGAATATTGAGCCAGCTCAACCGGTGATTGAAATGCGTGATGGCTTTTGAAATGCCATCATGATTGATCCAGTAAATAAGGATCGTGAAAAATGAAATGGTGAATGCCACCAGTGAAGGTGTCACCTTCAGCAGACTGTCAATCACCTGGGCCTGCGTATGCACTTTGGGTATCTCAGGAATCTTCAGGTCAATTACAAGCAGTGTGCTGGCGATGGCGAATACGCCGTCAGTGAGTGCATCCACCCGGTTGGTAACGGGATGGTCAGGATGTTTCACAGCCATATGCGTTTCTTTTTTTGTGAACCGAAAATATATTTTCAGTCTGCGTACCGGGTCTTTTCTTTTCAACAAATAAAAAAGCAGCGAGAGATATTCCCGCTGCTTTCTCTAGATGTTAATCTTCTATTGCTGTATCTCCAGTTTCAACACCGTATTCATATTGCCTGATGACAGTTTGCAGATGTAAATTCCGTTGTCAAGATTTCCTGCCGGGACATCAACGGTGTACCAACCGGAGGCATAGCGCTTGTCGGCAATGGTAGAAATTTTTCTACCGGTTAAATCAAACAATTCAAGCCGGGCTTCGCCACTCACAGGCAAATAAAAATCCAGTGTAAACTGATCACCGGCCGGATTGGGGAAACATTGCAGCATGAGCTGGTGCAATTGCTTCGGATCGTCAATACCTACGTTTCCGAGATCCGGCGGAGGCAGTTGCACATCCGTATAGAGCCGGTACTCACCGGGCTTCAGGTTGATGGCTGCAGAAGTATTGCTTACGTTAATCTGAGTGCCGGTGAAGTATTCATACCAGATGCCGGTGTGCTGGAAGTCAGGTGTTACATCGTTATTCACAATATCAAAATTCCCGATCATGCACACGTCCATATCATTGCTGTTGAACCGCGCGCTCTTTTTCAAGTTACCTACCGCCAGCGACATGCTTCCGGAATTGAATACCGGATACGATTTCTTGAGTTCATTCAGCACGCCATAGAATTTGTAAAGGAGGTAGCGAGGATTATAGTTGAGGTAATCCCAGCGGATAGGTTTTGCATCCACGCGCTTGCAGTCGCTTGGAGTGCCTGGATAGCAAATGGAATAATCATAACCCAATTCGCCGAATTGCCAGATCATTTTGGGTCCCGGGAAGGGAATGAAGAAGCAGGCCGCTTGTTTGATCCGGTTCAAGGCCGAATCGAGCGGACGCACATCATAGCTACCGTTGTGGTTGCCATATGTTTTCACTTTGTAAATCACGCGCTCCTCATCATGGCTTTCCATATAACCCACAGCATGCGGCTGGCTGAAGCCGTGCGAGGTATAGGCAACCCATGAAATGTCAGAACTGGTGGTGTATCCCATAGCGCTCTGCGCATAATTGTAGTTTGAGTTGCTCCACAACATGAAGCCGTAATTGCTTAATACCTGTTCTTCGCTGTTATCTGCGAAATGTTCGAGAATCATAATCGTTGTAGGATCTACACTCCATATCTGATCGGCGATGCGCTCGAGGTTGTTGATGCGCGACTGATCATATTGCCCCCAAAGACCCACGTCATTCCCGGAATAAAATTGCGTGAATCCTTTAGAGAGATCAAAGCGAAATCCGTCCATATGGTATTGAGTCACCCAGTACCTCAGTACATCATCCACAAACTTGTGCGCGTATTCGCTTTCATGGTTCATGTCATAGCACACATTGTACGGATGCTTGGCATATTGATTGAACCATGGATTATCTGCAGCCGGAGTTCCGTTAGTGGCATCCCAATACATCTGCACCATCGGCGACTGTCCGCAGGAATGATTGAGTACGATGTCCTGGATTACGGCGATTCCATTCTGATGACAGAGATCAATGAAGGCCCTGAGATCATCTTTTGGACCGTAATACTTATCCGGAGCGAAATAGAAGGACGGATTATAACCCCAGCTGATGTTGCCTTCAAATTCGCTCACCGGCATCAGTTCGATGGCATTCACGCCCAGATTCTTCAGGTAGTTAATGGTGTCAATAAGCGTTTTGTAATCATGAGCGGCAACGAAATCACGGAGCAGCAGTTCATAAATGATCAAACCGGTTTGCTCCGGTTTCACATAGCTGCCGTCCTGCCAGTTGTAAGGTGTTTGTGCCGTTTGAAAAACGGAAACATTTCCGCTGGCAAGTCCTGCCGGATACGGAGTGAGGTTTGGATACGTGGTGGATGAGATGTAAGCATCGTTGTACGGATCCAAAATCTTGTCAGAATACGGATCAGCGACATACAGATTTCCGTTCACCAGATATTGATAGCGGTACTCCTGCTGTGGTATCAGGTGACGCAGCGTGACCCACCAATATTTTCCGTCCGGAGATTTCTTCATGTAGGTTGAATCATTCACCTGCCAGTTACTGAAGTCACCAATAGCATAAATGAATTGTTTGTTGGGTGCGGTTAGCACCAGCGTTACGGTAGAATCATTCACGTAGTTGATGCCGACATCTGCACCGGGTGGCAGATCCTCAACGGTCACGGGAGGAGTTACAGCATAGTAGAAAGAGTCTTCCACCTGCGACATGCCATCGCTCGCTACATATTTAATCCAGGTAGTACCGGTGTTTGATGCCGTGAATGTGTAATTCACTGAATCGGTATTCGTGAATGAAGTGAGGAAGTTGTTGTTCTCATAGATCGAGATGCTGCAGAGTTTGGAAGTGACATAAATGGAATTCACCTGGTCATTAAGGTTCACGAAAAGTGGAGTGAAGTCGGGTTTAAGCAGGCTCGATTGCAGTGAGGTTCCGTCCCACACATTATAGAAAATGTCAGAGCCATCGTAATCACGCCCGACAATGGAACCATCGGCATTTCGAAATACCATGGCGAGCTGCTCAATGGTTTCTCCCATGCCGGGTCCATAATAATCATTGATGTTCGAAATGCTGAACGAGTAGATGTGATTACCGAGTGAAGTCATCTTGGCATTGGGATCGGCAGTGCCCCACGTCGTTTGCACGTGTTTCCAGTCCGAGGGGCCGGCACTGAAGCTCGTGATCACGCCGGTGTGGATATAAATGTCGCCGCTGAAATCGGCCAGGGCGCCGTTGCCCAGTGAAGCGTTGTAGTAGATGGTGACGGAACCGGTGGCGACGGGGAAGAGCGGATAGCAGGTGACTACCTGCGAACGGGCCGCATGTAAAGAAAAGAGAGCAATAATTGCGGTGACTACGATGCGAATGGTCATCCATGATGGAGGGAAAATTTTTCTCATGATGTTTTGTTTCGGAATGAAATTGAAGCTGCCCAAACGTACATGAATTTTCAGAATTACGGGATCACTGAGAGATGGTGTTTAGTGATATCAAAATTGTTTGAGCATTCCTATTCCTGATTTCTTTTTTGCTAAACGATTTCTGAAATCATTACCGTGTTCATGTTGATGTTTCGGCAAATAATGGCAATAAAAAAACCCCGTGATGTAACGGGGTTTTTTTAATAAAAGTTGTAATTGCTTAGCGAACTACGCTCAGTTTTTGCGTTACGCTGGAGCTGCCGATCTGAACCGTCACGAGGTACATGCCCGGAGCGAGACCAGAAACATTCACTGATTTTTCGTACGGACCGAAAGCGAGTTTCTCATCAACGAGAGTCAGCACTTTTTTGCCGGTAGCGTCAGAAACGTACACCTGCACATCACCCGGCTGCAACACGTTGAAAGCAACACGTGAAATGTCAGAAGCCGGATTGGGATACACTTTCTGGATCTGGGCGAAAGTCGGGTTGCTGATACCGGAAACGTTCGTGATCACGTTAGTGGAATCGTTGAACACCGAAGCGATGAGCACGCTGGTAGCGCCGGCCGGAATTTTAGCATGGCGGTTACCATCACCCACACCACGGATTTCATCATTGTCCCAGCTGTGGTCAATACGGTACTTGAAGTTGCAGAATCCGTTACCATCCGGTACCAGTGCAGGAGCCGTGATGGTGTAGATTAATGAACCGGGGGAAACCGGAACCATGTCTACATCCGGATTCGGAGTGAACGGAAGGCCGCAGGCCACGTTTTCCGGGGAACTCCATCCGTTGTATTCACCGCCCATCGGTTCCACCACATCAAAGCTGGGGTCGAACGGAATTACGGGGCAGGTGCCGCCGGCAGCACCGAGCATGGCTGTGCTCATGTCAACGGTGAAGTAAACAATTACCTGGGCTTTTGCTGCAGAGAGCGCAAACACCAGAGCAATTGTAGTGAAAATGGTGTAAATCTTTTTTCTCATTTGCAATTAGGTTTTAAGGTTAGATAATTTTTGTATCAGGTTTCGAAGGTACAAGGAATTTTGAATTGAAAATGATTTGCCAGATTTTTTTTGCTCAATCTTAACTGTTGTGTAACCGCAAGGGGTTTCTGTCCTCAGCAACGTGCGACAAACTCAACTAACAACCGGTAGTAATCTATTTGAGTCAAGGGGTTATCCACAGAGAGGAAACATGAGTAAGAGTTGGGTGAAGTTTATGAAACCTTAATGCGGTATGTCCGCAGGGAGTTTTTACTTTTGTCAGCATTCAGGGCACTGTAGTTTTTGCGGGAGGTATATTTCAGTTATTGCATATCGGAGTTCTTCATATCTGGAAGTGCAATTTGAACGGAAACAGTGCGGCTTGACGTGAACCAATCAAGGCACACATGAAAGTAATTTACGCTCAGTTCTTTCATTGGCTTTTACAAAAAGTAGGTTATGCCGTAGCTGCAATGCTGGCATTCGCTTTTATGATTGTCACGGCTTTCGAACACGTGACTGCCCAACCGGCTTGGATTGGCACGGATGTCACAGGGGCATACACGACCTATACGCTTAGTGACCTGGGCGCATTCAGGCAAAGTAGAATTTACACCAACACGAGTACGGTTTCAGGAACGGTGAAATGGGAATTCATGAAAGACAATGCCGGCTCGCCTGATTATACCATTAATTGGAGGCCTTATGGCTGCTGCCTAACCATAATTGGTTACAACTCGGCAATTTCTCCAGTTGGTGGCACTGCATCAGCATTGTACAACACCGGCTCGGGGGGGCAAGGAGGGTATCTGCCGGCAACCACTGCAACAAGGTACTACACATTCAACATCACGGAAAACAGCGCATCAAACAACAGTATGTGCGTTTTGGAGACGAGCTACAATCCATTAACGATTTCTTCTTCGGGCATCTCTCAATCTCCTGCTGCAGGTTCAGTATATCCCTGCCAGTCAGTGACAGTGTCTGTCACCACCGCATCCGCTCCTTCATCCGGTGAGTATGTGTATGTCAGGTACACAACCAATGGATGGGCATCATCCAGTTTAGTTCAATTAAGTTTTACCGGTAACGTAGGCACTGCTGTGCTGCCCACTCAAACGAGCGGCACTACGGTGCAATACTATGTGATGTCAAGTAACTCGACTTCCGGAACAATTGGTTCGAACTACGATTTATTTACGCTGGACCTGCTTAATAACAGTGGCGCCAATTACAGTTACACTGTTGGAAGCACCAATGTTTGTTTGACCAGCACTTCAGGAACTACTACGGGTGGCTATAACACCCTGAAATCGGCCTTTGATGCCATCAATGCAGGGACACATCAGGGCGCTATTACTTTAAATATCCTGGGTAACACCACTGAAACCGCCATTGCAACACTCAATGCAAGCGGCAGCGGTTCGGCAAGTTATTCACGCATTATTGTTTCTCCTTCGGGTAGTAGAACTGTAAGTGGCAGCTTTAATGGATCACTAGTAAAATTAAGAGGAGCTGATAATGTGAAGATCGATGGTTTAAATTCAGGAGGCAATTCATTGATTTTGGAAAATACAAGTTCCGGCGATAGCGCGACGGTTGTGCGATATGAAAACGATGCTTCAAATAATCGATTATCCAATTGTACCATCAAAGGTTCTGGAAGAGGTACGGTTACAAGTTCACATGGAGCCGTCATCTGTTATGGATTGAGTACTGGAACAACTGGCAATGATAACGACACGCTTTCAAATTGTGACGTTGGACCGTCAGGATCTAATTATCCTTTTCAACTTATTAAAGGATATGGCTCTGTAGGGAAAGAGAATGATGGAATACAGATACTCAACAATACACTGCATGACTTTTATAATGCTACTGGAAATAACACTGCCGGAATATTGGTGTATGCTGCATCAAACGGATGGACGATTTCTGGTAACAAAATGTTTCATACTGTCAATGTTGCGCTATCTGCCGGTGGTGGACAACCTTATTATGGAATCCGTATTGATAACAGCGCATATGGGTTTTCAATTACAAATAATAGAATAGGATACGCTAATTCATCAGGAACGGGTTATACAACAATCACAAATACTCCATCAAATTACGCTCTTGAGTATAAGGGAATATACCTTAATCTGGGAACCGCAGTTGCAACAACTGTTTCGGGAAATAGAATTGGCGGAATTGATATTTCTTCAAGCAGAGCTTCCGCAACTTTAGGCAGTGCAATTTTTTATGGGATAACTCTAGTAGGTGGCAGGGCAGATATAACAAATAATGTGATCGGCTCATCTACATCAATTGACAGTATTCGAATTAAGTCAACCAACAATAGCGGCGCTACTGGGATATTTTCACCCTGCGCTGGAATCTATATAGCAGGAACCAGCAGTAACACTGTTTCGGGAAACACCATTGGTGGGATTGGTGTTTCTTACACCGGCACAGGAACAGCTGGTACCCACGACGGTACTCCGTTTGCTGGAATCTTGAGTGCCTCATCGGGCAGCAGTACGTCAATAATGGGAAATACTATCGGTAATTCTCAATCCAATAATATTACATCAAGCATGCTTAGGGCAGGGGCTCAAATTGCCGGAATTAGATGTGTCGCTGAAGCAGCAATAGTTATTGATAACAATGTGATTCAAAACCTGAATTGCTCTGTTGCCAACACTGGGGCTCTAATGAATGCGTCCGTTATTGGAATCAGAGACACAAGTTATAGTAGTGTTTTGCCTGGCAGTACACTTAAAAGAAACACTATTTCAAATTTGACAAACACAGCTTCAACCCTCTCCTCGGTTACTGTTACAGGAATATTTGCAGCAGCTCCAACCGGTGCAGGAGCATCATCAACCATTGAACGTAACTGGATCTATTCTCTTTCATGTAATTCCACAAACAATGGAAGCGCCGTTATTGGAATATACTTGTATGCTGGCAATACTTTCTACATCTATAATAATATGGTATCTATCGGTTCTGGTATTTCCAATGGTATCTTGATTGCTGGAATTATGCACAAGGCTGGAATTGTCAAAGTTTATTACAACTCAATCCGAATTCTTGGAGCCCCAACATCAGGTACCGGGAGTTCATATTGCCTCTACGGGACTTCAACGTTTCTGAACCTTGAATCGAAGAATAACATTTTTGTAAATGAACGTAGCAATTCCGGTGCATCGGGGAAACACTACGCAATCAGGCTGAGTAATTCAGTGACTTATACAGGAGTTACAAATGACTATTATGTATCTGGAACCGGAGGCGTACTGGGCTATTATAATGGAGGAGACCAGGCTAATCTCTCTTCATGGTATTCTAGTACATCTCAGGATAACCCTTCAGGAACAAGTCCTACTCTTTCTACTTCAGTTTCATTTGTTTCAACGACTGACCTCCATATCAATACTAGTGAATGTACTATTAACGGCGCCGCAACAGTGATATCCGTAACGGTTGACTATGATAATGCCACGCGCGATGCCACCGCACCCGACATTGGCGCTGATGAATACACCTATTCTTCCACCACTTGGACCTGGACGGGAACTACCAGTACCGACTGGCACACGAAATCTAACTGGTGCCCGCCCATTGTTCCGATCTCTACGAGCGATGTACTCATTCCCTCTGGCCCCACGAACATGCCGTTGATTTCAAATGCTGATGCAGTCTGCCACACCATTAACATCAACTCAGGCGCCAGCGTTACCATGTCTGGCTCCACCAGCCGTCAGCTGACTGTGTATGCAAATTCAACAACCGGATCATTCGCAAACAGCGGCACATTTACGGCTGGCATTGGCACAGTGGTTTTTGACGGAACAGGTACGGTGAGTGGCACCACAGCTACTACGTTTTACAATGTGATTTCAAAAACGGGAACGTTGACATTTAACAACGTAGTCGGTTACTATTCTACCGTTTCAAACTCATTTGAGATTCAATCAGGTGGGTCAGTCACCAGTGGTGCTGCTCCGTTTTATGCCACAGGGTCCACACTTAAGTACAACACAGGAGGAAGCTACACCGCCTATGAGGAATGGTTTCCCAATAATATCTGCAGTAGTCGCGGAGTTCCACATCATGTTGTTGTAACAGGGAACACGTCATTGAATTTTGGTAATGAATCTTATTATCGCGAAATGTGCGGAGATTTAACAATCAACAGTGGCTCATCCTTTACGCTTTCTTCTGTTTCCGGCGGCGATCTCTACATCAAAGGAAACTGGAATGATGCCGGCACCTTCTATCCCAATTGCCGTATGGTGAAATTCAATGGCACCACGTCCGATCAAACCATCACCAGAACGGGTGGCGGTACTGAGACCTTCAATTTTATGGCAATCGACAAGACCGGATATAAGCTCATCTTCGGATCATCAACCGATGTAAAGCTTCAGACTTCGACTTGTGCAACCGACGTGGCCTACCTCTACATGATCAACGGTGACCTCGACCTCGCCGGAAGAACGCTTTTCATTGAAGGTCCCACTTCATACGGTGGCACCGGTGCCACCTTCATGTGGCTGAATGTGCAGAACGGCAACCGCACCATTACTTCCTCTACCGCTGCGGTGGTGGATGTGAAGAGCACCTATGCCAACAAGACTTTGCTGGTAGTGGATGGCGGCGGATCCGGACGGCTCATCTTCGACACAAACATTACCCTGAAAGACGCTTCCGGTGAAATTGATTTTGGTTCAGGAAATCTGGCAACAGTAAAAGGCGTGTTTCAGGTGGATAACGGCGGAGCCGCCACCGGCAATTCGGCCCATTATGAGGTGGGTTCCATTCTTCGGTTCACCAATGGTAACGATTATCAGGTCACGGTATCAGACAAAACCTGGGCAGACGGCATTACCGGAGATATCGGCATACCATACCATCTCGAGATTACCACTTCATCGTCGAGCACCGATGTAATCATTACGGCGGCTAACATCGCCGATCACATGATTCGGGGCAACCTCACCATTACCGGCAGCACGCTGCAACTTTCTACAGGGGCAACGGGCGATCTGTACATTCAGGGAAACTGGAACCGGACCAATGGATCTTTTTCGCCCAACAGCAAGAAGGTGATCTTCCAGGGCACTTCGCCGCAAACCATGAGCGTTAATATGGCCAGCGAAGGTTTTTATGGTCTTGAAATCAACAACAGCAACGGGCTCACACTCTCATCAGGAAACGCCAACGTAAGCAATACGCTGTACCTCACAACAGGTCTCATCACTACGGGATCGAATGAAGTCTATGTCACCAACACGGCTGCCGGCGCGGTGACGAATCATAAAACAGATCCAACAGTGGGTGGTTACACTTCCAGTTCATATGTAAATGGAAACCTCCGCCGCAACGTAACCAATGCAACGAGCTATGACTTTCCGGTTGGTATTTCTTCAGCATATCAACTGGCGACGATCAACTTCGCCAACGTAGGTTCCAATGGCAACGTATTGGCCAATTTCACCGGACCCGGCGCGAATGGAACATTAGGAAGTTGCACTATTAACGGCACACTCATCATCGGCATGTTAAATGGCGGTTATTGGACTATGACTCCGAATGCCTCCACAACCGGAGTGCAATATGATGTTACCCTGATCGAAACAGGATTCACGGGTTTCACTTATGCAGCGTATACCCTCGGCGTCATCAAACGTCCTAACAGCAGCACCAACTGGAGCGGCACTGATTTCTGCAGTGTGGGATGCCATACGAATTCTACCCAGTGGGTGAACGGATCGTTTACCATCGCCAAGGCCGTGCGTACGCAGGTGCCGTCGTTTTCTGATTTTGCTATCGGATATAGCTATGGCACACCGCTGCCGGTTGAACTCACTACGTTCACAGTGTCACCGGTAAATGATGATGCGTACCTGAACTGGAATACATCATCAGAACTGAACAGCGATTACTTTGCCGTTGAAAGAAGTCTGGACGGAAACGTGTTCTCGCAAGTCGGCATTGTAGACGCGGCGGGTTTCTCCGTGATGCCCAATGACTATGCCTTTATCGATCCCGGTGTGAGAGAATTGAATGCCGGTAAAATCTACTATCGCCTGCGTATGGTGCACAGTGATGGCAGTTTTGAATACTCAGCCGTTCGCTGGATTTCGCTGGACGAGTCTTCTCATCAAACGGTGCTGGCATATCCCAATCCGTTCTTCGATGAATTGAGTTTAATGTGGTATGCTGGTGGAAGCGGTACAGGGCTAATACAGGTCTCTGATTTTTCAGGTAAGATGGTATTAGAAAAAGAAATACCATATACGGAAGGCAACAACTTCCTGATGCTGGATCAGCTTGCTTCATTCCCTGACGGCGTTTACATTCTTCAACTCAATACAGGGCGCAGTTCACGCACTCTGAAAGTAGTTAAGCAATAGCAACCGTTTTTTTTCTGAAATCCTGTACATGCTGCCGTTCTGATAGAGGGCTACAGGGAAGTTGTTAGCCAAAATACATAACGGTATTCATAAATAAATTTTTGTGGGTAATCGGGTGCAAATCCGGAATGCCTGCAGTAACTTTACTATAATGATAAACACCATATTGTGTTCAGTTATATCCGAGGTTTCCTCCTCGCAGTTTTGCTTTTATGTGGATTCCTGAGTAATTCTCAGGTAGTTGTGAGCGGAGCAAATGTGGGGAATGGAACTTATGCAAACTTGGGTTCGGCATTTACAGCCGTTAATTCCGGTAGTCAGTCCGGAGCCACCATTTCAATTTCTGTCTCCGGGAGTACTGTTGAAACGGCATCTGCAGTTTTGAATGCCGGTGCGTGGAATTCAATCACCATTCAACCAAGTGGCGGAAGCGCCAGAACGATTTACAGTATTTGGCCAATACAAATAGCCATTGACTTGAATGGAGCAGATAACGTAACTATTGATGGGCTCAACTCCGGTGGAAATTCACTCACTATTGACCATGAGAATATAGAAGATGACTGTGCAGCCATACGTTTTATCAACGATGCCAAGAATAACACGATCAAGAGATGCACAATCCTTAATTCATCTCAGGCACAGGATGTATCAGGCCAGGGTGCGGTAATTTGGTTTTCTACCGCGGCGTCGTCCGGAAGCGGCAACGATAATAACACCATCTCTTATTGTAATATAACAGGCGCTTACATCGCCTCCATATTCTGGCGCCCATCGCAGGGAATCCGTTCGAATGGAACCTCCGGCAGGACCAATGACAACAACACAATTGATCATTGTAATATTTATGATTTCGGTACGGATGTTTCAGACGGTGCCAGCATCGGAATAAATGTTGCCGACTACAGTTCCGGCTGGACGATCAGTAACAATAAAATATATGAAACAAGTGCATTGTCATTCTCAACTTCCCTGCAGGAATGGAAAGGCATCTACATTAATGTAAATAATACCACCAACGCCGGTGGTTTCACCATCTCAGGCAATACCGTGGGCTATGCGAATTCATCCGGGACTGGAACTTCGACCTTTGCCGGAGGCACTAATATGGTTTATGGCATTGTGTTCAATGCAGTAAATAGCGGAACTACCTCAACTATCAGCAGCAATACTATTGCAGGTATTGATCAAACTTCATCAAGAGCGCCAACAACAACCAGCGGACCAGGCACTCAGGTTTTCACCGGGGTACTGGTTAAGAATGGTCCTGTGTCTGTTACAGGAAATATAATCGGTTCAACATCGGGAACGGGAAGTATCACAGTTCGTTCACAACAAACATCAGCCGCTACCACAACTTGTGTGGCGGGGATATTGAATATGGGATCATCAGACAATTCAATCTCAGATAACCAGATTGGTGGAATCGCAGTGACCTACAGCAGTGGCGGATCTCAAACCGAATCATTCGCCGGCATCAGAAACGAAAGCACAGGAACGGTTACTATCAACGGAAATACGATTGGTAATTCTACTGCTTCAAACATCACTTCAAATGAAACTGGTGCGGGATTAATTGGAATTAACCTGGCAAGCTCATCCGGTACGATTACGGTTTCATCCAACACCATTCAGAATTTCCGCCACACGGCGGCCAATACCGGAACCGGAGCCACTGCAAGTGTTATCGGTGTCCTGGCTAACGGCAGTGGCGGCACATATACCATTACGCAGAATAGCATCAATACACTTGCAAACAACATCAGTTCATCAAGTGCCGTGAATGTATATGCAATATGTCTTAACCAAAGCGGAAGCGGACATTCAGTTTCAAGAAACAAGATCTACGACCTCTCAATTTCCAATTCCAACAGCAGCACGAGTGCTGAACTTAATGTGATAAGGTTCATGGCTGGGACCGTTATGGTTTCAAACAATATGGCTCATGTTGGTAACAGCATCACCTGTAACCCGGCCATCTACGCACTCAATGTGCAAGGGGGCGCACCTGCCATTTATTTCAACACGATTTACTTGTCCGGAACCGCCAGCGGCACTGCCTCCAACACGCAGTGCTTCAGGATGCAGAATGGAAGCAATGGCACTGTAGTAGTTGACAATATCTTTTTCAACGACCGCACTTCCGCTACAGCGGCGAATAATCAAACCATGTATTTCAGCAGTATCACGCAACGCAACTATGTCACCACCTGCAATTACAATGATCTATATAAGAATGCGTCAAATACCAACCTTGTGACTGTGGTTGGCGGTGCGAACTCGCCATATTCCACGCTGGCTAACTGGCAGCTTTTTTCTGGAATGGATGCAAATTCACTTTCACAATCGGTTGCATTTATATCCACTTTAGGTTCGAATATTGGATTCCTTCACATCAACAGAACAAGTTGTTCATACAATCTTGCAGGCACTCCGGTTTCCGGAATTACCATCGACTTTGATGGCGACTCACGCAGTGCTACCACTCCCTCCATGGGAGCTGATGAAATCGGTTATGTGAGTTGGACCGGAGCTACAAATACTGACTGGAATACGTCAGGCAACTGGAACAATGGATTAATCCCTACGATTTATTACGACGTGAATATTCCTTCAGGGCTCACCAATTACCCGGTCATTTCTGTCGCAGATGCCACATGTCATTCTGTAACTATCAACACCGGCGCATCCCTTACCATGCAAAGTAACCGGCAACTTACCCTTGATCCGTGCAGCTCTTCTTCATCTTTCTCCAACAGTGGAACATTTAGTGCCGGAACAGGAACTGAAACGGTGGTTTTCAATGGAAGTGGTACAGTAAGCGGAACAACGGGAACTACGTTTAACCAGGTGACTATTAAAGGAGGGGTTGACTTCAAGTCATCTTCCCCATATTCCACCATCAGCAAGCAGCTCGAAATTCAAAGTGGTGGTTATGTAACAACTGGAGCAGCGCCATACTATTCCACTGGCTCAATCTTAATGTATAATACCGGCGGATCTTTTACTGCGGGTGAAGAATGGTTTCCGAACAATATCTGTTCTAATCGCGGGGTTCCATATCATGTTACTATTACCGGCAGCACCTCTCTTAGTTTAGGAAGCGCTTCGTATTACCGCGAAATGTGCGGCGACCTTTCCATTGCAAACGGTTCTTATCTTATACTCTCTTCGACTCCCGGTGGTGATTTGTATATCAAGGGAAACTGGACCAATGCAGGGACCTTTACACCTAATTGCCGAAGTGTAAAATTCAATAGTGCTGCGGCGGATCAAACGATTACAAAAAGCAGTGGAGGAACAGAAACATTCAATTACCTGTCGGTCGATAAATCGGGCTATAAGCTGAAGTTGGGTACCAATACCAATGTTAAAGTCGATGCCACTAACACTTGCGGTTTAGGAGGCGACTATCTTACTATCACCAACGGTGACATTGATCTGAATGGACGGACACTATATCTCTCCGGACCCACCGGATTAGTAAGTGGAACGCTTGTGATGAACATCAAGGTGCTAAATGGAACACGATCAATACTTTCTTCTGTTTCCGGTGGAGTGGTGAGTTTAAGCAGCACATTGAACAGCAAAACAGCCCTGGTAGTTAACGGAGGCGGTTCAGGAAAAATTTTGTTTGGTGACAATGTAGAAGTGCAGACTGCCAGCGGTGAAATTGATTTTGGATCCGGAAATCTGGGTACGGTGAATTACATCCTTCGTCTCAATAGTGGTGGAGCTGTAGTTGGTAACGCCTGTTATTACGCCCAGAATTCCAAACTGGTTTTTTCAACCGGAACGGTATATGATATTGTGGCCACACAGCAAGTATGGGAATCCGGTACATCCGGTGCAACACCCGGAGTGCCATGGAACGTTGAAGTAAATGCTTCTGGAACCGATGTAAGAACAAGCGACAATGCAGATCGCGCGGTGAGAAATGACATCAGTATTTTGAGCGGCACCTTTGAACTCGGGGCAACAGGTTTCCTTCTCGGCAACCTCACCGTTGGTGGTGATTGGGTGAGGAATGCATCCGGAACATCATTCGTTCCCAATCAAAACAAAGTCACGTTTAACAGTGCCGTCAATGCCATCACACAACTTCAAACCATTACCATGAGTGGCGATGGCAATGAAACATTCTATGATCTAGAACTCAATAATTCATCCGGTCTCACACTCTCAGGCACTACCAATGCATACGTAAACCATCAGCTTACACTCACGAGCGGCCTATTTAATACAGGAAGTAATGAGGTGTATGTGACCAGTATAGCTTCAAATTCTGTTACCGGCCATTATACTGATCAAACGCAGGTGAATCCACTCAACTACACGGCCAGTTCGCACATCAACGGCAATCTGAGACGCAATGTGGTTGCTGCTACCGGTTATGATTTTCCTCTCGGAACTTCATCAAACTACCAATTGGCCACATTGTACTTCACCAACGTTGCTTCCATCACCAATGTGCTCGGATATTTCACGTCGGGCATATCCGGCACTTTTAATAGTTGCACCATCAACTATACACCTGTTATCGGGATGCTGAACGCAGGCTATTGGACACTTACTCCCACCGGTTCAATGACCGGTGTGAACTACGATGTAACACTTTATGAAACGGGCTTCACTGGCTTTACAGGGACTGCGATTTCAACTGGTGTGATCAAACGAACCGGCGTGCAAAACTGGAGCGGAACAGATTTTGGCAGCAACGGTACTCATACCAATTCCACCCAGCAGATGTACCAATCAAACACAATTGCTAAAGTTGTACGCACCAGTGTGCCATCATTCTCCGACTTTGCCATCGGTTACAGCAATGGCACAGCACTTCCGATTGAAGTCACCACCTTTACCGCATCACTTTACAACGATGACGCGGTGCTTGAATGGAATACATCTGCAGAGTATAACACGGTCCGGTTTGCAGTGCAAAGAAGTCTGGATGGAAAGCAATTCATCGAAATAGGGAGTGTGCAGGCAGCAGGATTCTCGGCCTTGCCTTTGAAATATTCTTTCATTGACCCCGCCATAAGGGAAACCGGAGCTGATAAAATTTATTACCGGCTTCAGGTCTTTTACACTACGGAAGAACCGAACTTCACTGAAGTCAGGTGGATTAATCTTACAGGTGCTCAATCGCAGGAAGTGCTGGTTTATCCCAATCCGTTCAGTGAACGCGTGAATGTATCCTGGAAAGCGGAAGAAAAAGGAACTGCCATAATTCAGATTGAAGATGCGGGTGGCAAATTGATCTCCCAATACTCCGTTGAAGTATCGGCCGGAAGCAACTTCTTCACACTTAATCAGCTTTCACCTTTACCTCAGGGTCTCTACATTTTAAGCATAACGGAAGGGCACACGCAGTTTATTAGTAAGTTATTGAAGCAATAGCTCTTCTGCGTTGCACCATTCAGTCAATCATCTTCTCATCCTTCATCGGTTGTTCGCGGTATTTTTGCAACTGCTGAAATGAAGAGCCGCACCATTCAAATCATTTTCACGCTTGCTGTGATTGCTATCGCCGGCATAGTGGTGATGCAGGTGTTCTGGTTTCGCCAGGCATTTGATGCAAGAGAGAAGCAGTTTGATCAGAATGTTTATACCGCCCTGCAAACCGTAGGTGAGCAGATCCTGCAGATCAACCAGCAGCAAATTCCCAACACCAGTCTGGTCAACCAGCTCTCGAGCAACTATTTTGTGGTGAGTGTGAATGGTGAAATTGATACGCGCGTATTGGAAGCGCTGCTGAAAGCAGAATTCAGGAACCGGGATCTGACGCAGGATTTTGAATACGGCGTGTATGACTGCAACCACCAGAAACTGGTCTATGGCAATTACGTGTCATTCACTAAAGACGAAAAGCAACTTCATGACCGGGAGCTGCCGCAATGGAAAAACGACCTCTATTATTTCAGTGTGAATTTTCCGGAGAAGAAAGGACAGATCATCGGCTCACTCGGCATCTGGATTTATTCATCCATTGTTTTGCTGGTGGTGGTGGGTTTCTTCGCCTTTTCCATCATTGCCATATTCCGGCAAAAGCAATTGGCTGAAGTGCAGAAAGATTTCGTGAATAACATGACGCATGAGTTCAAAACACCGGTGTCAACCATTTTGGTTACATCACGGTTGCTTAACAGGGATGAAGTACAGCGTGACCCGCAGTCCATCAATCAGTATTCTTCTCTCATTCAGTCAGAAGCCCTGCGGTTGAAAAGCCAGGTGGAACGGGTGTTGCAGGTGGCGGTGTGGGATGAAAGGAAATTGCAGTACAAGTTTGAGATGCTTGACATTCATGAATGCCTGGAACAGGCCATCAATAGTCTGGAACATGTAATCATGGAGAAAGGCGGAGCGCTGTCAAAAAATCTTTTAGCTACACAATCGCACGTGCGGGCAGACCGGCTTCACCTCTCCAATGTATTTTACAATTTGATTGACAATGCGGTTAAATACAATCAAAAAGAGCCCAGGGTGGAAGTAAGCACAGCGAATGCGCGAAATGAAATTGAGATACGGATCAAAGACAATGGCATCGGGATTGAAGCGCGCAACATCCGCCGCATATTTGACCGGTTCTACCGTGTGCACACAGGCGATGTGCATGATGTAAAGGGATTCGGTCTGGGTTTGTACTATGTAAAAAAAGTGGTGCAGGATCACAAAGGAAAAATCAGCGTGAGCAGCGTACCGGGAAGCGGAACCGAGTTTTTACTTTCATTTCCATTATCATGAATGCTAAAGCACAAATATTGTTGGTGGAAGATGACACGTCTCTGGCGCGCGTGATCAGGGACTATCTGGCGCTTTCGCAATTTGCGGTTACGGTTTGCGAAGATGGCGTTGCGGCGCTCAGCACATTCAAAACGCGTCCGTTTGATCTGTGCATTGTGGATGTGATGCTGCCTAAAATGGATGGCTTCACACTCGTGGAGAAAATCCGCGAGTCCAACAAAACCACGCCCGTGCTGTTCCTCACTTCCAAGTCCGCCAAGGAAGACCGCATTAAGGGGTTCACCAAAGGGGGTGATGATTTTATCACCAAGCCGTTCGATATTGAAGAGCTTGTGCTGCGGATCAATGTCTTTCTCAAGCGCAGCGGCAAAAACACGGATCAGGAGGTTTTTGAATTCGGACAATGCACTTTTGATTATCCGAATTATGAGTTGACCGTGAAAGCCAATAAACAAAAACTCACGGAGAAGGAAGCGGAGATCCTCCGCGTGCTGTGCAGCAACCGGCAGCGCGTGATGCCCCGCGAAGAAATGCTGATGCAGGTGTGGGGCAAAGATGATTACTTCCTCGGCCGCAGCATGGACGTGTACATCTCCAAATTGCGTAAGTATCTTTCACCCGATGACAGCGTAGAAATCGAGAACCATCATGGAGTGGGTTTCAAGTTGCTGGAAAAGAAATGACACCTCAGTATTTCTGCTGAACACCCTCGCTTTGTGGTTTATGGTAGCGGCGCTGCTTGCCGGGCAACCAGCGGATGCACAAAATCCTGCCACGGATTTTCATTTTGAAAATATCACCACTGCTCAGGGTCTTTCCAGCAACGACATTACCTGCATTTACCAGGATCGAAAGGGATTTCTGTGGGTGGGCACGCATTTCGGTCTCAATCGTTATGACGGACAACTGGTTCAAACATATTACCACGAAGTTGATAATCCGAACTCATTAAGCGGGAATGATGTCACAGACATTTTAGAAGACCGGAGCGGCATCTTTTGGATCGCCACCAAAGATGGCGGTCTTACACGATTTGATCCGGACACCTTGCCGCAAATTCAGTTTCGCCAATTTCAAAATGATCCGGCAAACCCGCATTCAATTGCGGTGAATCGCCTCACCTGCCTGTTCGATTACAATGATGAATACCTGCTTGCGGGTGCGGAAAACGTAACGGGCGTTTTTGTGAACAAGCGAACCTTCGAATTCAGTTACCCGCAGATGGATATGATCCATACAGGGAATCTTTCTCCTTTGAATGCACAACCGCATCCGGCAAAAATTTCCAACTGGATTCAGCACATCGTGCGGTTGGATAATTCTCTGTGCGTTTCATTTCTAATCGGCGGATTCGTCTATAAGCTTTCTGCACCGGCATTTCAATTCAATATCGCGGCTAAAGTGGGCAATGAGTCCACGGCCTATTCGGTTTCTTCATTTCTGTTCGAAGGTGAAAAGGCCTGGTTGGCGGCGTGGCGCAACGGACTTTTTCTGCAGTACGGTTTGCTTGAAGACACTACTCACTTTCCGGTACAGGAAAAAGTGGTTGATGTGAATGATGAAGTGCTTTGCCTCGAAAAGTGGAGTGATGATTTTGTGATCGCCGGAACCAAGTCATCGGGGCTACTGATTGTAAACCGGCAGAACTATGCATACACCAACCTGCATCATTCGCGGCTCGATGCATTCACCATTGCATCGGATCGTGTGAATTGCCTGCTCAAAGACCGTGATGGAATCCTGTGGGTGGGTACCTCCAACGGGTTGTCAAAATACAATCCCGATCAATGGCAGTTTCATGCTTGTGACCTGCTGGCCGATCCGAAAAATGAACTCATTCATTTCAGCATTTTTGAAGACCCATCCGGTGAGCTGAATGTTTGTACGAGCGCCGGCATTTTCAAATGCGATCCGGAGCAGAGAGCTCCCCGTTTGATGCCCGTGTTTGAAAACGGGGAAATCATATCGCCCACTTGTATTATCAAAACGGATGATGATCGGTATTTCCTGGGATCAGAAAGCAGGATGTTTCAATTTAATCTACCGGGCGGACGTATCGAACAAATTGACTTGAAGGCCATGAACGATTCACCGCCCATGGCTTATTTCTCTGCAAAACTGCAGGTGCGTTCAGTCATAAAAGATTCCATCAATGGAAATCCTTTTCTCATTCTTGCCATTCTCGGCGACGGGCTGGGTTTCTATGATTTACAACAGCACCGGCTTACTCTGATGATTAAGATGAATGCTGTACCCCGCAGTTTGGGTAATAATTTGGTAAGAGCAGTAACCAGAGATCATGACGGAAACATTTGGGTGGGTACTTCCGGTGGATTGTACCGGTGGAGAAGAAGCTTTCCGCTGCAAAATGATTTTGAGGCATTCCTGCATCAGCCGGGAAATGATTCTTCCCTTTCAGGAAATGAAATCACCGGATTACTGGTGGATTCGAAAAACCAACTTTGGATATCCACCAACGGAACCGGCCTGAACAAATTTACCGGTACCGGGTTCAAACATTATTTCGCGCCTACCGTCACAGGAAACAAAATGACCGACCTGGTGGAAGACAATCAGGATCGTATTTGGATCGCAACAGCTAGCGGATTCCTTGTCTTTTACAAGAAGTCAGAAAATTTTAAGGAAGTCACTCTTGCAAATGCAGACTGGATACTAAAACCACCTGCGCGTATGCTGAAAAGATCAAACGGATCCATCAGCTATGGCGCGGGAAATTTCCTGGTGACGTTTAACCCTGATTCATTCAGGATGAGCCATGCGGTGCCGCAGATTTATCTCACGGCATTCAATGTAATGGGCAATGATATTTCCTTGGCCGGTTTAGAAAAAGACGCCCTCTCATTTCCTTATTACAGGAACTTTATCAGCTTCAGTTTTTCTGCTCTGCAACTGTCTCAGCCCGGTATGGTACGGTATCAGTATTGGTTAAAGGGACTTGAAGAAACATGGAGTGAACCGGTACAAACGGGTCACGCTGTTTTCACCAGTTTACCGCCCGGTAAATTCGAATTCTATGTAAGATCAACCGTGGCAACCGGTGAATGGGGGAAGCCCGTTATGCTGGCAGCCTTTGAAATCAGGAATCCATTCTGGTACACCTGGTGGTTCCTGCTGATCAGTTTGGCAACGATGGCGCTGATCATCTATATTATAATACGTGTCCGGCTTCAGCAATTGATGCGCTTGCATGAAGTCAGGACCCGCATCGCTACGGATTTGCATGATGACATTGGCTCAGCGCTGAGCAGTATATCCATCAGTAGTCAGCTCGTAAAAAAATTTTCGACACACGAAGATGAACGGGTTGACCGCATCCTGAACAGGATTAATACAACCTCCCGCGAAACATTGGAAAGCATGAGCGACATTGTATGGGCCATTAACCCGCAAAATGACTCAGGCAAAAATATGGTAATGAAGATGCAGCGGGTTCTTGCTGATTTGCTTGAATCTAAAGGCATCGGAGTTGAATTCAGTGTGGATCCCCGTTTTGAATCCATGAAACTCAACATGGATGGACGAAAAAATCTGTATCTCATTTTCAAAGAAGCGGTCAATAATATTTCTAAACACAGCAGTTGCAAAAATGCCAGGGTTCAGATTCAGTTGACAGACCGAATGGTGACAATGCGTGTGGAAGATGATGGCAACGGTTTTATTGTTACCAAAAGCCGGTTGGGAAATGGACTTGATTCCATGAAATTCCGCGCTTCTCAGCTTCATGCGGTTCTGCATGTGGAATCCGAAGAAGGCAAAGGAACCAGACTGGTGCTGGAAACGACTGCTACGAAAATTCGGGATTGACTGATGGTGCGAATCACTTTATTCTTGCAATAACAAATTTGAATCAAAACTGAGCGAAGGGCTTCTGTTATCGACTCAACCAATAAGACTGCCATGAGTCAAAAGAAAATACGGGTTATTGTTTTTGATGACCACCCGGCCATCAGGGACAATATTGAATTGCTGGTAGATGCTGAGCCCGATATGATTTGTGTGGGAACTTTTCCGGATTGTCGTGATCTTGAAAGAAAGATTGAAAAGTCAGAGCCCGATGTAATTGTGATGGATATTCAAATGCCCGGTATGAATGGAATTGAAGGAGTCAAGTTGATCAGGGGTAAGTTTCCGGCAATGAGAATCCTCATGCAAACAGTGTTTGAGGATGAACAGCGAATATTCGATTCCATCTGCGCCGGAGCGAATGGTTATATTTTGAAAAAGAGTTCGGCAGAAGAAATAATTAAAGCAATCAGGGATGTTCATGCCGGTGGCTCGGCAATGACGCCAACGGTCGCCGGCAAAGTGCTCGAAAGGGTGAAGGGGTCATTTGGCGCAGTGTCGAATCCTGATGATATTTCATTGTCAGAACGGGAGCACGAAATTCTGATGCTGCTTTCCAAAGGAAAGAGTTACAAGATGATTGCCGATGAATTGAAGATCAGTTTTCATACGGTTGATTCGCATTTGCGAAAAGTGTATGAAAAATTGCATGTACACTCTATGACAGAGGCC
>JAFDYS010000063.1 GCA_018267315.1 Bacteroidota bacterium
ATAGTGATAACCGAGGTCGTCATTATCGAGATGTTTCTCCTTCACCCTGTTGACGGTGGCCGCCCATGCATCTTCATTGTTGATCACCACTTTGTCCCACATGCCGAGTGCTACGTAAATGTGCGTGGGCATATGCAGGGCATGACCCGCTGCAGGAGCCACCACGGAATATTCATCCGCCGCCGTGAGTGCAAGCTGCGCATGAACAGGATCGTCATAGGAGTGAATGAGGTAGTGCAAGGCACCGGGATGATTCGGATTTCGTTCCAGCACTTCCTTAGCGATCTCTGCAGCGCTACCGTACACTTCATCATTTCTTCCCACCTCCACCGAACCCAGCAGAGCCAGACTGTATAGTGAAGCCACTTCATTGTTGCCCGCGTATTTCCTGTACATATTTCCCATGTACAAAGCATACAGACTGTCGCGCCGCGACTTGCTTCCTTTGCCGTAGAGCGTGTCGGCGGCGAGCAGAAAATCTTTTTCCAGGTCTGAAGAGGTTTTGCTGAGGCGTTCTGCTTCGGTGCTTCCCAGTCGCGCCAGCGCGGCATTTGCTTTATCATAATTCTGATAGCGCCACAGCGGATGATTGTACGTCATCGCTTCACCCCAGTAAGCCATGACGCATGTGGAATCTGCCTGCTGTGCTTTCACAAAATTTTCGGCGGCGTCTTCATATTCAAAACTGTGAAGGAGCAGCATGCCTTTCAAAAAGTAGTCCTGAGACGCTTTGTTGCCATGAACGGGAAAATCAATGTCGCCGAGCTTGTCACCTTCTTTCACTTTGGGTGAATCACACTGCTGAAACGAAACCATCATCAACAAGGCAAAGATCAAAATAGCAGGAGCGTGCATCATGCGATTGGTTTAGCTATGAAATTCTTCCGCCGCATCAGCGGAAGATCATCAGAAATTGACGACAAGGAAAGTAAATTAGCGGGAAAAGTGAAATATGGAAATCACATACTATGGTCATTCTTGTCTGGCGGTCAAGGTTGGAACGCACCGGTTATTATTCGATCCGTTCATATCCGGCAATCCGCTCGCTTCGGGCATTGATGTTAATACGATTGAAGCGGATTTCATTCTCATCTCGCACGCCCACGGCGATCATTTGAAAGATGCGATGGATATCGGCAAGCGATGCCATGCACGGCTCATCACCAATAATGAGATGAACGGATGGTATGAAGAAAAGGGATGGAAGAACGGCATGGGGCTGAACCACGGTGGCAAGGCGAAAACCGCTTTCGGCACCGTTCGTTATGTGAATGCGATTCACTCGTCTGAATTTCCCGACGGCCGCTATGGCGGAAACCCCGGCGGGTTTGTGGTGGAAACGGAAGAAGGAAATTTCTACTTCGCCGGCGACACTGCGCTCACCATGGACATGAAGCTGATCCCGATGTATTGCAAACTGAAGTTTGCCATGCTTCCCATCGGTGGTTATTTCACGATGGATTACCATGATGCGGTGATTGCTTCTGACTTTATTGAATGCAATAAGATCATCGGCATGCACTACGATTCATTTCCTCCGATCAAGATTGATCATGCAGCAGCGAAGAAAGTTTTTGTAGCAAAAGGAAAGGAACTGATGCTGCTTTCAATTGAGGAGTGCATTGAACTTGAATAGCGGGTAGCGAGCAACCAGCAACTGCCTATTTCACTTACGATTCATTTACCTTCGCCACGTGATTCCAAAAATTCCCCGAATAAAATTCCCCCTGTCGCGCGCGAATGTCGTGCTGACATTGCGGGTGAGCATTCGCGTGTGTTCTGTCGTTATTTTCATGACAAATCGTTTTTCAAGTTTCGCTTGTTCAGGTTAATGTACTACCGCCACCTTGCCTTCCTTTACTTTTTCTCCACTCACTTTTATCTGATACGCATACACACCTGCCGGCAATGCACTCACGCGCAGCAGCCGGTTTTTGAAATAGCGATACAACTGCACTTCCGCCATGGGGTGACCGTATAGATCAAACAACTCAAACACTGCATCTTCATTTGTTCGATATACGATGTTGAGCCAATCGCTGGCAGGGTTGGGCTGCACGCGCAAATCCGCAATCGAAAATCCGAGATCCGCAATTCCCGTGAGTGTATCGCACGGTGAACCGGGCAAGGCACCGAGATCGTAGTTGGGCAGGTTGGGTAAGCTTACATTATCGGTGGGCAGCTTGATGCCATTAAAGTTCTGTAAAACTTCGCAGGCAATTCCTTCTTCATCCGGTTGATTAACTACATGCTGCAAACTATCAGAGCCCGCAGTGCTGAAGTAAATTTTGCTATCAGGAGCTAATTGAGATAAGAAAAACTGTGTAGTGAAGATTGCATATAGGGTATCCCACGTTGCGACCAGTTTTTTTGATCCTAGTACATCAACCGCCTGAAGATCGTATTGCCATATCTCATCTAAGGAGGATGCGTAAAGAAATCGACTGCTAGGTGAAAAAGCAACTGATAGCCACCAATAGGTAGGAAAAGAAGGTAATACCTCTGAGACAATGACATCAGTAAACTCTCCGCTGCAACGATCAAATTTCAGAATGTCAAGATTATGGTTGTCCACAGGACTTATCATGGCATAATAGTTTCCGTCCGGTGAAAAACAAGCCAATCCAGAGTTATCTGAATAAATGGATTGGCCAATGTCCTGGCTGAAGGGACCAAAGATTGAATCGGGAGTGATCAGAAATTTGTAATAGCGATCTGTATTAAACTGGTGGTGGATCAGCCACCAGTCTCGTCCATTCGCATGTTTACAGGCGGTTAATCGCCCGAAAGTAAGTGTGTCATCAATGAGATGATCATCCTTTAAAATCATTTCACCTTCTCCGTTATTCAAACTCATGTCCACGACTGAATGTCCAAGGTGAAACGATTGAGCTTTGAAGTTGTTTATGAAATCGCCTGAAAGATGAAAAATGTCATAAAGAACCAGCGAGCCCGGATGTGGTAAAATTAAGGCTCCCTGATTTATTCCTGAACCGTAACAAATAGGTGCGCAGTAAAAGGTATCCGTGATGTAACCAGGGTTAAAGTGTTCACTGTTTTTAATAGTGTCATGGGTGCCGTTAGCTATCCACTGACCATTTGTGTACATTAATAGGTTTCCATTTGTGTCGCAAATCATTCCATGAGTAGTGAACATGCTCATGTGACGAAACAGCGAAAATGTGTCGAGCATGCCTGAGTTAAAATCTTCTCCACCGTTATGGAACTCGTAGTAATCATTTCCAATCATCCATACATTGCCTCGATTCTGAGAATAAACATTTGAATAAATTGTGACCATGAAGGCCAATGCAACTTCCGGCACACGCATATGAGTCATTTTACAATAACCAGCTTACCGCTTAATTCCCACGTTCCGGTTTCTGCAATACAACGCCATGTGTAAACGCCTGCTGAAAGCAAATTTGTTGGAACAGGATAAATCTGATCGTCGTAAAGCTCTCGTGAGTAAAGTTCTTTCCCAACAAGATCTGTCACCCCAAAATGATAATGCACTCCATATTCCGATTCAAATTGAAGATAACAGGATTGCTCCGCCGGATTGGGAAACAGAATTAGCGATTGCACTATTTCATTTTTGTCGGTTGATTGCAACCTTTGCGATTGTGAACATATCGCGTCATCATCGTAGTAAATACTATCCGTATAAGAAGCACGGATAGCTCTTGCTTCATAAACTGCAGGACCACCCACGAACGGACACTGATCGGCGATAGTTTGCACTAATGCTTTTTCATCATAGCTTAAGCTATCGCTTCCTTCTTTTAAGTTGGCAATGATGAGATTATAAATCTGTTGCTTATTTGATTCATAAATCTTATCTGAAATGATGTCATCTACTTTTGATTGCGCATCATTGAGCGCACCTTGCTTTACAGTCTCACTAATAGAAGAATCTTGCAGCAATTCCAGATTTTTTTCCGCATCCACCAACTTTCCTGTGTTGTTTACGGCGGTGGTATCGTAAAACGTTTCAAGCGTTTCATTGGAGAAGGCGAAAGAGCTGTCGTCTGCCATTTCTGAATACACTCCTTTTTTCTGACTCCATATAATTAAATCTTCGACGGGATCTGGTTCAACGGTATTATCGTCTGCAATTTCTGCTGCATCATCAGTAGATATTATCATAACGGCTGCGGACTGTTGGCCGCACATAAGATCGCTTTGGTAAAGTGATGCTGTAACATTATTACCAACAAAAGGGAATGCAATTTCATTTGGCAAAGGGTAGAAAGATTCAACAGAAGAGTTGGATTCATAAAAAGTTTGAGGTGAGTTATCATTCCCATCCAGCGCGAATCCCGGAAAGCTTCCGCTTCCAGTGCCTACAAAATCATTGCCCGGCGTTTCAGCAGTGCCGTTGCCATAGTCCTGCGCTGTCTGATTGCCGATCACCGCCGTGGTAGTGCTGTTGCCGAGGTACATGCCGTAATAGTGGTTGTTAATGGTATTGTCAAGAATGGCTGTGGGGTTGCAGTCGCTCAAAAACTCAAAGGCGATGCGGTTCTCCGAGGAGGCGTTGTGCTCGATGCGCGCATTCTTGGTCATGGAAAACGAGAAACTTTTCTTGTGGTTGATTAAAGAATTCACATTGCCGATCCCGGTCACGGTGTTGCAACTAATTTGCGGCAGGTTGCAATTATCAAGTCGGAAAGCAAAGCTTGATACATTTAAGCCAGTATTATGATTGATGGTGTTGTTGCTGATAATGGCGCTGCTGTTGTTTGAAACATAAATTCCATAATGCCCTTTTAGATTGAGAGTATTACTACTGACGGTGGCATGGCATGAAAGCGCTTGCGAGTTATCAGCAATGGAAATGGCAGTTACCACAGGCGGAGGAGGAATCGCAGGCGGTTGTCCTACATTGGACGTAATATCATTGAAAAGAATATTCACCGTAGCGCTGTTGCTCGTAGAAACAGATATACCAAGGTTCGTGTTTTCGATCTTGTTGTAAGTGACACTGAGCATGCTTGCATTGTTGCATGCAGTGAACAGGATGCCATTCGTCACATCTTTCATGTAATTATCCGAAATACCATCGCTCCGCACTCCTTTGAGCCAAATGCCATTCACGCAGTTCTGAAAATTGGGTACTGCTGCATATGGCCCCATGCCCGAAACATTGACTGTAAGAGTGGAATTGGTGGTAGTTACGCTTTCAAAAATTCCACAGCCGTCGGAGTTGGTGAAGGTCGCAGGCCGAATCATATTAGTAAATGAACACCTTGTTACATCGAATGATGATCTGCTTCCGTTGATTCCGCAACGCAGGTTGTCGAAAATATTTTCTTCCCCCGGAACGTCGCTGCCGAGAGTAATCTGGCCTATATTGAGCAAACTAATCCCATATTTGGCCATATCTCCCAATTGCGACTGACCTGTGTAGTTTTTTAGTCCATCCACGGTTTTGAATGAACATGAGTGAATGATTGAAGAAGAAAAATCAGTTCCTATGCCTGATGCATTGAAATAAACTGAAGCGTAGTTGTCCTCAAAAGCAGAACCTGTTAGTCTTATTGTCGTGTTTTCCTTTGCGTGCACAGCACGATAGGCTTCTTCAATTTTAGAGTTAGTCACTGCTAATTCTGATTGTGTGCCAAAAACTTCTATACCTCGCCATGCATCATTGCTGCAAGCATGGGCATGCACCTCGTCGCACGTAAATGTCCGGTAGTTGCTAATCAGCACATTGGCATCCGTTCCGAATACGAGCTCAAGAGGAGTGGCCAGTGTATTTAAGAGTGAAGCTTCCTGGTCAATAGTGAAAGTGCCGAAAAAATACAGGACACCGTTATTATCGAGAGTGCTTCCTTTGTAGGTGGTGTTACATTGAATGGCGTCCTTATAAAGGAAGTCGAGAAGTTGCGAATAGCTGATGTCAACAAAACGGTAATTGTTGTCAGCCGATGTGCAGGAACATTTGTCGCTCACAGTCACTTCATAATCGAAGTGGCTGCACTCAGTATTTCCATCCAATCCTTTTATGGTGACGATGTAAGCTCCCGGAGTGCTGCTCTTGAAGTAAACCTGATCGTAAGATACGCCTGATTGTATCTGCGTTCCGTTCTGATCATACAAATAGGAATTGGCGGGCTCCCAGTAAAATGCATCCCACGAATTCTTGTCCGCAGGCGAAATCGGCAAAGAAAAATCGGGGCAGACTTTTGTTAATGTAGCTGTTGCTTCGACACCGAGAATAAAAGTGGTCTGTTCAAGAATATTTTCGGAAACACAGCCAGGGCTCGCATATTTATACCGTAAGATGTATTTTCCAACTACATCACATGATATGTAAATGCCAGAATTCAATTCGCTGGCATCAATTTCATCAGTCCCCACCATATTCCCATTCACATCCCATTTTTCAATTTCAAAATAGCCACCAATCGGAACACCAAAAATGGCGGTTTGATCATTCCCGTCGTTGTGGAAGTAAAGCTGGTTGTTGCAATTCCCTACGTAAGCACGGTTGAGGTGCTCAATAGCAAGTTGGTTTCCTGTATTAATGATCTGAGAAGCAGTAATTGGTTGAGAGTATTTACAAGAGCCGTTGGAAGCAGTTACAATGTACGTTCGTGGTTCCGCAGAGAAATCAACGGTTACAGTTTGACCAGTTGTTGCGCTTAGCCCGTCAGCAGGAAACCATGTATAAGAATCGGCGGATTGTGGTGCGCTCAATACTACATCACAGCCGTCTGCCGCTGTCGAAACAGTAAAGGGTGTGGGAGTTGCAACAACTGTTACGTTAGCAGTTTGAGGTGAACCGGGAACGGGATTACCATTTTTATTCTTGACGGTAACTGTAAACGTATAAGTTCCCGTTGTCTCTGGATGCACACTAATGATATTACCTATGCTCTCATCCAGTGTGTAGTTGCCGGGGCTTACTGTCCATTCGTAAGAGCAGCCACCTGTAGCTTTCAGGGTTACGGAAGATCCGCTGCAAATAGTAGCCGAAGCTGGCGTTACCGCTGGAGCGTTCACACTAAAGTGCAGATATGTAATCGAAAATGGATAGAGTTTAAAATTCGTGGGATTGTTGGACGAAATTTTCTGCGATGACAGCAGATTGTTTTTAGTCGTATGGATTGTAGGAAATCCTTGGATGAATACGGGGTCTGCCGGTATGGCACCGTATACGGCGCTGCCTCCCGCAAATACAGCAGGACCGTAGTTGAAAAGTTGTTCAAATTGGCCGTCAGTTACATTGAATACGCTTAAATCCACGTATTGTTCAATCTCATCCAGGTTTAGAATAATAGCGTTCCTTGTGGTTGCGTTCGCGACATCACTATTGTCTGCAAAAATCCACGCATAGATTTTTTTGTGATTCGGATCGTCACCGAAGTAAGGTGCAGCAACAAAATCAACTGGTGCAGCATTGGTCATTCCCCTGATAGCCGTTGCAAACAGGCGCATGCTGTTACCGAGTGCAGTGTAATCCCACTGCACATTGGTAGTGCAGCCGGAACAATCATGCGGTGCCGGAAAATTACCGTAGGCCTTCTTGTCCAGTCCGTCAAGTCTTTCAAAGAGCAGACCTCTAACGCCGTCACTTGATGCATTTTGCAATGTTGCGTGGGTAATATTTTCTTCCTGCATCATCAGCATGGTCTGCAACGTAGTGAACAAGGCATGTGCCCACGAACCGTGGATGACCTTGGATTTTTCAGCAAGGTTATATTCCGTGATCCATATCTCTGTGGCTGGCTTTATCTTTTGAATTTGGGCGATATCTGCCTCAAGACATTCGGCTTCATCGTAGCAGTTATCAAACAGTGTGGGCATTTCATCCGTCGTCACCGTTCCACCTGGCTCAAGCCCCGAATCAGGATAAAAATGAATGGTAACTGCGTCAATATTCTTATTCTCCAATGCAGGTGAAGTGAGCAAGTCAACATTCCACCCGATTTTACGAACATCGCCTGCTGTAGCAGCACCAACCACGGCAATTTTGGCCAAAGGGAAATTATTGGCGCTATGGAGTTCATCAATCCAATCAGAACAAAGCGTTCCGTATTCAGCAGCGGTTTCAAAGGAGTTCTGATTGAGTGGGGATTTTCCGAATAATTCTTCCCCGAGTTCGATTCTGTTAATATCAAATCTAAGTGACTGTGCAAGCTTTAATCCGGCCAGTTGATAGTTAATATTGCTGCTTAGAGGATTTAGTGCAAAAGTGATTTTTGCACCCATCGTGTTAGTAACTCTGCGGAGATCGAAGTAGGTGTTTGCATGTAAATCCAAATCAAATTGCCCATGTACCGGCGGATAAAGTCCGTGAGTCAAATAATATCCGGTTAGCCAGTCCCAGTCATTCACATCTCCATCTCCCGGGTATCGCAAGGTTCCGGTTTTTGTTTTCTTCCAGTTATCAATAATTGAATGCAAAGCTGGATTTGAAACGTCTGCGCCGAGTTCGAAATCATCGTGAGTGATGTCATGCGCATTCAATCCCCACCAGTCATTAGGTAAGTCTCTCACTGTACCAATCGATCCGGTGTAACCGGTTTGAGAAAATAAACTTGAAACACTTGAGGTGATTAGCAAGATGGCAATCATGAAATGCCGACTCATGAGAGGGAAATTTAGTATAGACAAATAATGGTATTTCAAATGTAAACCTTTGAAAAGAATTACGCCAAATCATTGAAGGATCAAGCTGGCGCCAGCAGGCAGATATGTTCTTGGTACGATACTTACCTTCGCCCCGTGATTCCCAATATTACCCGAATAAAATTCGCCGGCGGCAATAACTTTTTCCTCATCGCGGGTCCGTGCGTGGTGGAAAGTGAAGAACTGGTAATGAATACAGCGAAAGAAATTTTGCGCATCACTACCTCGCTGCAAATTCCTTTCATCTTCAAATCATCGTACCGCAAAGCCAACCGCTCGAAGGGCAGTTCCTTCACCGGCATCGGCGATGAAAAGGCACTGAACATTCTGAAAAGGGTAGGAGATGAGCTGCAGGTTCCGGTGGTTACCGATGTGCACAGCCCGGAAGAGGCGACACTCGCCGCCGGATTTGTGGATGTGCTTCAGATACCGGCTTTCCTCTGCCGGCAAACCGATCTCTTGCACGCAGCAGGCAAAACCGGCAAGTGGGTGAACATCAAGAAAGGGCAATTTCTCTCACCCGAACAAATGCAATTCGCTGCAGAGAAAATCACCGAGACCGGAAACAAGAATGTGATGCTCACCGAGCGCGGCACCACCTTTGGCTACTCCGATCTGGTGGTGGACTTCCGCGGCATCCCCATCATGCAGCAATTCGGATTTCCTGTGGTACTTGATTGCACACATTCATTGCAGAAGCCCAATCAGTCAAGCGGCGTTACCGGCGGCATGCCGCAGATGATTGAAACGATTGCGAAGGCGGGAATTGCCGTAGGTGTGGATGGTCTCTTCATCGAAACACATCCTGATCCATCGAAAGCATTAAGCGACGGAGCCAACATGCTGGCTCTGCCATCACTCGGTGAATTGTTACTTCGATTGTCCAGGATCAGAAGTGCCATTCTATAGTCATGGACAGAGAATTTTCAGAGAATTTTCATTGCAATTAATTTTTCCTCGTCCTATTGCATAGCAGTAATCGTTTATCTATCATTGTGGTATTCATAAACAATTTCATAAACCCTCAATCAAAAGAGATGAAAAAAACGATTACAATACTGGCAGTGCTTGCACTGGCCGCCTTCACCATGACTTCCTGCAAGAAAGATTACGTCTGCAAATGCACGGAGCCTACTGGCATAACCAATGCGAACTTCCAGCTTGAAAATGTATCCAAAGACGATGCGAATTCCGCTTGCGATACATACAGTGCAACGTATGCTTTAGTTGGCGGGTCTTGTGCGCTTGACTAAGCTTTTTGTAATGTAAATCTTTAAATGGGCTGCACACCGTTGCAGCCCTTTGTTTTACTGTGAGATGAATAAGATTATTACTGTCTCGATCAGAGTATTACTTGCCGTCGCTTTTATTGGTTCGGCTGCCTTGAAATTGTTTCCTGTCGAGCCGTTTGAGTTGAGCTTTATTGATCTCGGCATTGCTGGTTGGAGCAGTGCACCGATTATCGCCCGGGTTATTATTGGGGCTGAATTCTTTCTTGGTGTGTTGCTCTTGATGGGAATTGCTTTTAAGAAATTTACAATACCGGCAGCTTTTTTCCTGCTTATTGTTTTTACTGCTCACCTCCTCATTCAATTGATTAAGGAGGGCAATGAGGGTGATTGCGGCTGTTTTGGAATTTACTTGCCAATGACCCCTCTTCAGTCTATCATTAAGAATGTTGTTATGATGCTGCTGCTGTTTTTACTTTGGAAGATCAGTAACAGAAATTCATTCCGCTATCAAAATGCCATTGCCGTTTCCCTGGGACTATTATCATTCTCGCTTCCCTTTATTTTAAATCCTGTGGAATTTCTTTACCAGAAGCATCTGCAGCCTGAATCAGTCAACTATGAGTTGCCGAAAGATTTGATTCTGGAGAAGAACAAGTTTGGCCCGCCACCCGTTGACTTGTTCACGGGAAAGCGGGTCATCAGTTTCATGACATTATCATGCCCGCATTGCAGACAGGCGGCGTTGAAAATTCACGTCATCAATAAACGGCATCCTGAAATTCCGTTCTTCATTTACCTTAATGGAAAGGATGAATTACTTGATGATTTTTTTGCTGCTACTAAAACGCAGGACATTCCTCACATGAAATTGAATGCGGAACCCTTTTCGAAACTTACCGGCGGTTCATGGCCACAAATATGGTGGGTGGATAATGGCGTGGTGGTAAAGAAGAGTGTCTACTATACGCTGAAAGAAGATGACCTGCTGCAATGGGTAAATCTTCCTTAGATCAGGTTCTTATCTGATCGGTGGGCGACGATCGCCTAATCCTCTTTTCAATTTGCTATGACAGTAAATTCCGTTCTCCGGTTTTGTGCACGACCTTCCGGAGTATCATTCGTTGCAATGGGTTTTGTTTCTCCGAATCCTTTGGAAGAAAGACGGGTGGCAGCAATGCTATTTGACACCAGATAATCTTTCACCGATTTAGCGCGGTCATCGGAAAGTTTCTGATTGTGTTCATCACTGCCCTGGTTATCCGTGTGCCCGCTGATGAGAATTTTCAGTGAAGGATTTTGATTGAGGAAGTCAATGAGTTTACCGAGCTCCACTTTGGATTCTTCTTTCAGCACATAAGAATCCGTCTCGAAAAAAATGTTGTGCAGCACCACCGGCACATTCACCGCAATCGGCTTCATTTCTACATTGATCAGAAACGGTTTCTCCGCCGGATGATCTTTCAGTGAAAAGTTTTGCGAGTAGAAAAGATATCCGGTTGCCGCAACATTGAGCGCATAATCTTTTCCGTTGGGAATGCTCACGAGATATGATCCGTCCACGGGATCTGCATCCGATTCGCCAACTACCATGCCGGTTTCGAGATCAATTAATTGAATGTTAGCTGCGACCGCGGTAGCATCATCAGCGTTTGTTACAATGCCTTTCAGGAAAGTGGTGGAAAGCGGTTGCGCTTCTTTGTATAGATCGAAATAGTAGAGATCGTAATTGCGGTTATCGCTCAGCCGGTCAGAAGCGAAATAAGCGTGCTGTCCGTTTAAGCTCACCACCAAACTGTTTTCATCGTTGCGTGAATTGATCGGGTAGCCGATGTTTTTTGGTGTTGACCATGTGCCGTCGCTCTTCCTTCTTGAAATAAAAATATCATCACCGCCGAATCCCGGATGACCTTTTGAAGAGAAGTACAATGTGACGCCATCGGGATGAATGAACGGCGACTTCTCATCGTACTGCGTGTTGATGGAATCGCCGAGATTGATGGGCAGTTGCCACTTTCCATTTTTCCCTTTGTAGGAAACCCAGATGTCGCTGCCGCCTTTACCGCCGGGGCGATTGCTCACAAAGTACAGAGTGTTGCCGTCAGCGCCGATGCACGGCTGTGTTTCCCACGCATTGGTGCAAACCGGTGAACCGACATTTTTCACATCAGTCCATTCTTTTCCTTTTCGCTGCGTGAAGTAGATGTCGCAACTGCCGTAGCCGCCGGGCTTGTCGCAGGCAGCGTAATACAACTCATTACCGTCAGGCGTGAGCGACTGCGCACCTTCATTGTACAGCGTGTTCACATTGCCGCTGAGCGGAACGGCAGGCATCCACGCGCCATTCATTTTTCGTGAGATGAAAAAATCTTCATTGGCTGCAGGTCCTTTTCCCAGCCGGCGGGTAAACACGATGGTTTGTTCATCGCCTGTGACTGAAGGAAGGTATTCCGGTTGCTCTGAATTGATTCCCCCGCCAAGATTTTTCGGATCAAAAGGAACAGGATGTTTGATTGCTTCTGATGCAAAAAGAGAATTGCGTTTCATTTGCAATGCCTGCTGCTGTCGCTCTTTTGAAATGGTCTGGAACTGAAGAAACCGGTCGCAGGCATTGGCGCAGGCGTAGAATGAATCGAGGTTCCAGTAACTCTGAGCTAAGAAGAACCACGACTTGGAAGCGTAAGCCGGATCGAGCTTCATCACTTCGAGCAGCGCGCTTCTTCCCTTGTCAAATTCTTTTTGTTCATTGTACAATTCGCCGAGCATCAGCCACCCGTCAATAAACTTCGGTTCAGATTGAGTGAGATTCAGCAATGCGTCAGTGGCTTCAGGGTAATCTTCGCGTGCGATTAAATCAGCGGCGTCTTTCCAGGCGGCGAGTGTTTTCTTAGAGGCATTCTTTACGGAAGAATAATTCTGGGCGAGAAGATGGGTGGATAACGTGAAAAGAAAAAAACAGAAGAGCATGAGTTTCCTCACAACCAACAACTGACAACCGACAACTGATTTCATTACGGAATATTGAGGTACTTGTGTATCTGCAGCGAGATTTGCCATTCCGGATGTTGTTTCACATACTCAACGAGGAGGGGAAGCATTTCTTTCTCTTTGCTCCATTCCGGTTGCAAGAAGAGTTTGCACTGAGGAGAAACTTGTTTGCCATATTCCTCTGCCCATTCAAAATCTGATTTGTTAAAGACGATTACTTTCAATTCATCAGCGAGCTTCATGTTTTCCATCAGCGGCGCTTTGAATTTTTTGGGAGAAATACAAATCCAGTCCCAATCGCCGGTGAGCGGATACACGGCTGCCGTTTCCAGGTGCGTTTTCTTGCCCACCTGATGAATCGAAGTGGTGAGCGGAAGCAGGTCGTACATCGTAGGTTCGCCGCCGGTGACTATGCAGATCTCCGAAGGGAATTTCAATACCTGCTCTGCCATTTCTTCCACATGCATCAAAGGGTGGCCGGATGCATCCCATGATTCTTTCACATCGCACCACACACAACCCACATCACAACCGCCGAGGCGGATGAACGTGGCTGCTCTTCCCTGATGAAATCCTTCTCCCTGGATGGAATAAAAGAGTTCCATCAATGGCAGTTCAACCGATCGAACTTTGGATTCTATGGAAGTCAGCAAGGACAGTGCAAAGAATTATTGAAAATGTTATGTCAACAATGACAGGCGCGAAGTTATCACAATCTCCCTATGAAGCGTGGCAAATCAAACGTGAACGGACATTCAATAGTCAAGTGCAGATGCATTCATCGTATTCATCAACAGCGCCGCAATCGTCATGGGGCCTACACCGCCGGGAACAGGTGTGATGAAACTGCATTTGGGTGCCACGCTTTCAAAATGCACATCGCCTTTGAGTTTGAATCCGGATTTTTTCGTGGCATCGGGAACGCGGGTGATTCCCACATCAATCACCACAGATCCTTCTTTCACCATGTCGCCTGTCACAAATTCAGGTCTTCCCAGTGCTGCGACGATGATATCAGCGCTGAGGCAAATCTCTTTGAGGTTTTTTGTTTTGCTGTGACAGGTGGTGACAGTGCAGTTACCGGGATATGCATTGCGGCTCATCAAAATGCTCATCGGTTTTCCGACGATGTCGCTTCTGCCGATCACCACACAATGTTTTCCTTCCGTTTGCACCTGATATTTTTCAAGCAGCATCAGGATGCCGTATGGCGTTGCCGGAAGATGACAAGGCAAACCTTTCACCATTCGTCCCACATTCACAGGATGAAAACCGTCCACATCTTTGCTGGGAGAAATGGCGTAGGTGACTTTTTCTTCGTCAATATGTTTGGGTAACGGAAGCTGCACGAGGATTCCGGTGATGTTCTCATCACTGTTCAGTTGCTGCACCACTGTCATCAGTTCCGCGTGTGTGACGGAAGATTCTTTTCTGATAAGCGTTGATCCGAATCCGATGCGTTCACATGCTTTCACTTTTGAAGCCACGTAGGTTTCGCTGGCGCCGTCATTTCCCACCAACACGGCGGCGAGGTGAGGAATTTTTTTTCCTTCACTTTTCAAGTGAGAAACTTTTTGTGCGAGCTCCGCCTGAATTTCTTCAGAGAGTTTCTTGCCGTCCAGTAACACCATGCTTAATCGCCAAGTTTTAGCACTGCCAGAAACGCCTGCTGCGGCACTTCCACCGTTCCGATCTGCCGCATGCGCTTCTTTCCCTTCTTCTGTTTCTCGAGGAGTTTTCGTTTGCGGGAGATATCACCGCCGTAGCATTTAGCTGTAACATCTTTGCGAACGGCGGAAACGGTTTCTCGCGCGATGATCTTTTGTCCGATGGCGGCCTGTATGGCAATTACAAACTGTTGCCTTGGCAAAAGCTCTTTCAGTTTCTCGCACATTTTTCTTCCGAATTCATATGCCCGGTCTTTGTGTATGAGCGCCGAGAGCGCGTCCACGTTTTCGCCGTTGAGTTTGATGTCGAGCCGTACCAGATCGCCCGGGCGAAAGCCGATCATGTGATAATCGAAGGAGGCATAACCGCGCGAAATGGATTTCAGCTTGTCATAAAAGTCAAAAACAATTTCAGCCAGCGGTAATTCAAAATTCAGTTCCACCCGGGTGGGCGTGATGTAGTGCTGATTTTTCAGGAGTCCCCGCTTCTGAATGCACAAACCCATGATGGCACCGATGTACTCCGGCTTGGTGATGATCTGAGCGGCGATGTAGGGTTCTTCAATGTGATCGAGTTTGGTGGGATCGGGATAGTCGCTGGGATTGTTCATCACGAACATCTTTCCGTCGCTGGTGTATGCGTGATAGGAAACGTTAGGAACCGTGGTGATGACGGGCATGTCGAACTCGCGGTCGAGGCGCTCCTGTACAATTTCCAGGTGCAGCATGCCGAGAAAGCCGCAACGGAATCCGAAGCCCAGCGCCATGGATGACTCCGGCTCGAACGTAAGTGACGCATCATTCAGCTTGAGCTTTTCGATGTCTTCCCGCAATTGCTCATAGTCATCCGTGTCTATTGGATAAATGCCGGCGAACACCATGGGCTTCACTTCTTCAAAACCTTTTATCGCTTCCACGGCGGGCGCTTTGGCATTCGTGATGGTATCACCCACCTTCACTTCACCGGCGTCTTTTATTCCTGTGATGATGTAACCCACATCGCCCGTCTTAATCACGTCGCGGGGTGAACGTTCCAGCAACAGCACCCCTACCTCTTCGGCTTCATATTCCTTTCCGGCATTGTAAAACTTCACGTGATCACCTTTCCTTATTTCGCCGTTGAACACTCGGAAGTAAACGATGATGCCGCGATAGGAATTGAAAACTGAATCAAAAATCAATGCCTGCAATGGAGCATTGGGATCACCTTTGGGTGCAGGAATTCGTTTTACAATGGCTTCCAGAATTTCATCCACTCCTTCACCGGTTCTTCCGCTGGCCAGCAGAATGTCTTCACGCTTGCAGCCGATGAGATCCACAATCTGATCCTTCGTTTCTTCAATCATAGCGCCTTCCATGTCAATCTTATTCACCACGGGAATGATTTCACAGTCGTGGCCGATGGCGAGATAGAGATTGGAAATCGTTTGGGCCTGTATGCCCTGTGTGGCATCGACGAGCAGCAGCGCACCTTCACACGAGGCGATGGCGCGTGACACTTCATAACTGAAATCCACATGGCCCGGTGTATCAATGAGGTTGAGGATGTATTTCTGTCCATGCAGCTCATAATTCATCTGGATGGCGTGGCTCTTAATCGTGATGCCCTTCTCGCGTTCAAGATCCATATCGTCGAGCACCTGATCCATCATCTGCCGTTCGCTGATGGTGTGGGTGCGCTCGAGCAAGCGGTCGGCCAGCGTGCTTTTTCCGTGATCAATGTGAGCAATGATGCAGAAGTTCCTGATCTGTTGCATGAGGGCGCAAAAGTATTGTATCGGGGGCAGATTTCTTGACAGGATAGCAGCCGTGACGGATTATTATCTTCGTTCAGTTCATTGCCCGTGTAATGAAACCAACTGAGGATAATCCGCTGCTTTACCGTATCACGCTCACCTTGCTTTTTTGCGTGCTGACGGTGGTGTGCCTTTATTATGCGAAAGGCATCCTTATTCCGGTTACAACGGCAGCACTCCTTTCCATGCTGTTACTGCCCATGGTTCGTCGTTTTGAGCAATGGAAAATGGGCCGGTTTCTCTCCATCTTTTGCAGTCTGCTTGTGGTGGTGGCCGTAATCGGCATGTTAATCTACATTCTCTCAGCACAGGTTATTTCTTTCAGTGCCGACATCCCCACCATTCAGCAAAACCTGAATCAGAAGTTCCAGGTTTTACAGAGTTGGATACAAACCAAAACCGGACTGACGGCCGAACAGCAATTAATTTATTTGCAGAAAGCGGCTTCCTCGTTTTTGGGTGTGGCCCAGTCGTTGGCTACCATGATTGTTGCGGCAACCACCGGCACGATTGTTTTTGTAGGGCTGTTGCTGGTGCTCATTTTTTTGTTCCTGTATTACCGCCACCGCATTTATCACTTCCTGCTCAGTATTGTGCCGAAGGATAATAACATCAACACGGAAAAAATTATTTCTGAAATAAGCATGGTAACACAGAAATACCTGCTGGGGGTGTTTACCGTAATGGGCATCCTGAGTGTGCTCAATTCACTGGTGTTTCTGATGATCGGTGTGCCTCATGCCGTGTTCTTCGGTATCCTGGCCTCCATCCTCAACGTAGTGCCGTACATTGGGGTGTGGGTGGGAACCTTACTGCCGATGATCATGATGGCCATCACTCAGCCATCACTCACGCCCATTCTGCTCATTGTGCTGGGGGTGTGGATCAATCAGCAGATTGACAACAATTTTCTCACGCCCACGATCACCGGTTCACGTGTGGCCATCAATCCGCTGGCCACTATCATCATTCTCATCATCGGCGGATATATCTGGGGTGTTGCCGGCATGGTACTTTTTATTCCGCTGCTGGGTGTAGCTAAAATCGTTTTTGATAATGTGGAAGGGCTGAAGCCGCTCGGCTACCTGATTGGTGACGACAGTACGGGCAGTCAATCATCAATGAAACGCTGGTTCACGAAACTCCGAAAGAAATAAGAAAGCAGAACCTGGCAATCGCTGTGTTCTATTTGCCGTAATAAAATTTTCCGGCCGCAATACTTCTTCCATTCCGCTGCAATTGATAGTAGTAAATACCCGTAGCGAGATGTTGCACGCCGAATGAATTTTCAGGCCCATCCAACATTCCGTTCAACACCGTAGCTCCCTGCGAGTTGGTGATGCGGCAGGTGGCTCCGCTCAGGTCATTGCCTGTATGTATGAAAAACCGGTCGCCTGAAACGAAACAGGAAATTTCATTTTCCGGCAAAACCTCATCGGCGCCGGAGCACACTTCTACCACTATTACAATTGAATCGGTATTGGTGCAGCCATATCCATCAGTGTAGCTATAGAAGATTGTGTAATTACCCGGGGCTGAAGGGGCAAATACATTGTAGCTCACGCCCGGTCCGCTGAACACGCCGCCATAGGGTTCACCATACAACGCAACTGTGGCATCACTCACACATACCGAATCATCGGCGGAGTTCATGGTAACATCTGGTAATTCATAAACGGTCACTTGCTCTGTGGCAGAATCGGTGCAACCGCCTGCGCCATTGACTATCACTGTGTAGTCACCGCTTTCTGTTACTGTGATAAATGAATCCGTTTCGCCAGTTGACCACAGGTATGTGACGCCGCCGCTTTCCACCCACGTGTTGAACACCCAATCAAAATCCGTGAGGTAGGTGCCTGAAGGATCTACAAAGCCCATGGTGCCTTGTGTGTAAGGGTTACCTGCGCCAATTTGCAATCCGTACGGATCAGGCATGCCAGTACCTCCGCGAATCTGAAACGTGTATGTGTTTCCTTCAACAACTTCTATGTTCTCTTCAAATGACAGCAGGCAGTTCCCTCCATTGCAATAGATGTTCACCACCTGTGAATCGAGCATCGTGCCTCCGGTGCCGCTGCCCTCCCACACAGTCCAGAAACCGGTACCGTCAATGAAAGTGAAGAAGCCAGCATCAATTTGCACCAAAGTGCCTGTTAAGCCGGCGGTGAAAGATTGCCAGTAAGAGTATCCCGGAAGATTGCGCGCGCTGGTGCCGCCGTTGTAAAGTGTTTGCGATTGATCGAGTTGCAGTGAATCACCGCTGGCTGATGCTGAAAGGGTAACGGACCCACCCTCACAGAATGAAGTGGGGCCCAACGGCGTAATCACTACATCGCATTGTGAATAGGAAGCCAGTGAAGTAAGCAGAAAGAGTGAAACCGTCAGCATAACGGTCATACTCTTCGAAAAGGGAAACAGCATTATTATGTAGTATTTGATGAAGTCGCGAAGTTTATGATTGACGCTGGTGTGAGAAATGATAATAATCAGTGGGCACCTATGCTAAATGTCATCAGGACTGATTGTAATCTCCTTGCACCAATCGCTCTGCAACAGCTATGATCTTTTAAGTGAAATGCTCAGATCGAAGAAAGCTTCTTTACAAGAAAAGCGGCCACAAATGACTCGAGCAAACTCAGTGGAATGGCCAAAGGCAAAATACCATAAGGAAGCACATGCAGGTTTCCAATTACTACCCACATCATTGCAAAGGCGGCGAACCACGAAAGCAGCGTAGTTTGAATCAATGAAAACTTCTTTGCCATGATGAATACCACTATCGCAAAAAGTAAAGACCATACACCCCACATGGCTCCGTTAATGGGTGCCGCCGGAAATTCCAACCCGAGATTTTTATAATGCTCCACCCAGTACGCCTGCAGCAGAAACTGGTTTCTGACGAATTCAGAAATACTGATCCAGATCGTGGCGGCCAAAACCGGAACAACGGTGCGTCTTAGAATGCTCATATCATTTTTTGAAGTTCGAATTCAAGCCGGTCAAAGTTCTCTTCATTTTTTCCCGTCGCAAATTTCTTCACCTTATTGCATGCCTCTGCTGTCATGAAAATTTGCCTGAAGGTCACCCGCGTCTTTTCCGCCTCAACCGGTGTGAATGTAGCCACCACCTGGAATTCGGGTGGTGAAACATGATTCCATACAAGCAGGTTGGGTTCATCAATGATGATGAAGATACATTCGTTTCGATAGTTACCCTTCACAGGTCCGTGCATGATGAAACTCCATTTGCCACCCGGCCGGAGGTCATGTTCCATAAATGTGTTCGTGAATCCTGCCGGTCCCCACCAGTTTTTCAGGTGATCCGGATTGGTCCATGCTTCATAAACGATCTTTTGAGGCGCATTCACCAGCCGGCTGCTTACAACTTGGCAATCCGCAGAGGGGTTTTTTATCTGTTCCTGAGGGAGCATGGTTTCACAGTTGAGAGTTTCAGTGATTCTTTATGGTGAATGCAGCAGGGTTCTTCACCGGTTACTTGTTTCAACATGAAGTTACCGCGAAGTCTGAATCCTGAAAAAAATATAGGGAGCAATCGCAACCCACACAGGGATCAGAATCCAGATTCGCCCGTCCGCCAGATTGTAATCGTGCAGCAATGTCGACCACGAAACGCCGCGCATTCTGCCGAAGCCAAATTCAAAAGCGACTGTCAGCAGCAGCCACATCAGCCCAACTAAAATAGCTTGCAAAGAATTCGCCGGAGGAAATTTCCTGATGATGTAATGAATGTAAACGGCAAAGAAGAGGATGAGGGTGACCGTGGAAATCTGGTGTGCTCTCAACTCGCCGGTGTATTTCAGGTAAACGCCTTGCCGCAATGCTCCGTTGGTAACGGCAAGGACGATCATCGGGAGCCATGCGAGAAAATATTTCAACCACATTGGTTAATCATTAAAGTTGAGTTGCGGCGGAAATCATTGTTTCGGATCAGTGCAAACTGATCACCCTTCTGATCTTCCAACTTTTGTTTTGATGTTGCCACACAATGATGAACCTGCTTGCATCCGAAACAGCATCGGGTTCCATTTTATTGTGGAATTTATGAAGTCCCAGTTCCACGGCGCCATAACCGGCAATCGGATACACTTCGATGCTTCCTTTCACCAGTTCGCGCGTAACCTTGCCACAGATATTTCTCTTGGTTCTTGCGATCAGCGTGTCTTTAGAAGTCGTGAGTCCGCCCTGATCGTGATAGAACTCAATACTATCAGAAAAAAGTGCCGCCTGCGTTGCAAGATCACAGGTATTGTAAGCTGAAAATAAAATGCTGTCAAGGGCAACAATGGAATCGTACAACGCGCGTGAATCAGGTGTGTAGTTGATAGATACTGTTCCGCTGGAATGAAGTGATTGCGCGATACTGAGATTCCAGCATTGAAGAAGCGGAAATGCGATCAGCCCCGCTAAGATGTTTCTCATTTTGAGTCTGCGTTTCATTCCGGAACAAAAGTGAGTAAAACTGCCGGTATCAATTATCCACTCCATATTGAAGTTGCCTGTTGTATTCATTGGAATCAAAACTTCCCTTTGATTCCTTTACCAATCCGTTCTCATCCAATTGCCAGATTTCAACCCCGCTTATTCTAACCATTTTTCCTGTACCATTGGAGCCGGTGTTAGTACCCGTCAACGTCCAGTGAAACTCCACGCCGCGGGATGTTGTGGCAATGCTGTCCATGTTTACGATCATGTCAGGAAAAGCGGTCATAAAACTCTCTGCCACTTTTGCAATAGCCGTTCTTCCCACTGCCGGCGTTCCATTGTTTACAGTGAGCGATCCGTTTTCGGCAAAGAATGCAGCGACGCTGTCGGGCTTTTGGCTGCACCATGCAAGAGCATAGTTCTTTCCAAAGTCTGTAAGTTTATTTGATTCCATTGATGAAGAATTGCTGAGGGATTATTACAGGAGATAATGGCAATCAGGAATGCACAAAATGAGAGAAGCGGAGCGGTGTTTCTTTTGATGAGTGCCCAAATGCTGAATCATTCTGTTTTTCCTTTCTCACCCACAAACTGATGTTCCTTGATCCTGAACAAGACATTGAATGTGGTGAGTGAACCGTAACAGCGCGTGATGTATTGCTGCAAATTCACCTTGTCCTCATCGCTTAGTTTATTGTTGCTGTTAATGTTTTGTTCGAGCACTCGCAGGCGGTCGCGCAGCATTACAATCTTGTGAAAGAAGGCATCAATGGGAATTTCTTTCGGTTGCAGGTGAACATCTTTTGGTTTCAGAATCATCAGGCCGCCATTCCACCGGTCGCCGAGGGGAACCACTTCCTGCAGGTCACTCCACTTCCTCAGGATTCCGATCAGTGATTTTTCATAGTCGCTCATCGTTTCAAGTTCCGGAGAAATTTCTTCTGCATGTAAAATTTCAAGCTGCTCATCAAACTGATTGATTTCATGTATGCCGGCTTCCATAAAAGTAATGAGGTAGGTGGTGAGCCGGACGCCGATCACCACTCCTTGTCCGTATTTCGAATGCTGCACGCGTGAACCCACGCCAACGGTTTGTTCTGCCATAAACGGGAATGATTATACAGGCGAAAGATAATGTTTCTAATGAAGCAGGAGGGGGCAGATGCATGTTCGGTAGATGACCCTCGTGCTCATTTTACTTTCCTGTTACAGTCATCATGCTGCAATCAGTTAATTTTGGCTGCATCACCATTCTTGCATGAGGAACCGAATGATTAGAAGAGCGGTATTACTATCATTGTTCGCGGCCCTGTTGTTTGGGGAAGTGCGTGCACAGACTTCAGCATACAGCCGCTACATCATTGAATTCACTGATAAAAACAATAGTCCTTACTCGATCAGCGATCCCTTGCAATATTTATCTCAGCGGGCCATTGACCGAAGAATCCGCTATGGTATCGGCATTGACGAGTTTGATTTGCCCATCAACCCCGACTACATACAGGCGGTGACAGCCACCGGGGTCACCCTGCTTAACAGGAGCAAATGGCTTAACTCCGTTTCGATTCAAACGGATGATTCCCTGGCGCTCGCTGCAGTTCGTTCCCTTCCTTTTGTAAAATCTGCATCGGCGGTGGCGGCGAGAAAAGCCGGCAAACTCACCACGAAAAACAAAAAGTGGTTTGAAAATCTTCCGAATGAAATTGCGCTGAAACCCGAGCCATTCAATCTGGGCGCATACGGAACGGCGGCGCATCAGCTCGAAATGCTAAAAGGAAACGTGTTGCATGAAGCAGGTAGCCGGGGTGCAGGAATGATCATGGCCATCTTTGACGGCGGATGGTACAATGTGCCGTATCTCGATGTGTTTGATTCCATGTACTTCAACAATCAGTTGCTCGGTATCTGGAATTTTGTAAGGGGCAATGATTCGGTTTATAGCTATAGCACGCACGGTACCGAAGTGCTGTCGCTTATCGCTGCAAACAAGCCCGGCAAAATGATCGGTACAGCGCCGGATGCTTCGTTTTACCTTTTTGTTACTGAAGATGCTTTTTCAGAATTTCCGATTGAAGAGCATAACTGGGCGGCAGCCGCAGAAGTGGCCGATAGCCTTGGCGTGGATGTGATTTCATCTTCACTCGGCTACAGCCAGTTTGATGATCCTTCTTTCAATCACACGTATGCTGACATGAACGGCGAAACCACCATGTCAAGCCGGGCGGCTTCAATGGCCTCCAGGAAAGGAATGATCGTTTGCAACAGTGCCGGCAATTCAGGGCAGAAGCCCTGGTTTTACATTACGGCACCTGCTGACGCGGATGGTATCATTACCGTGGGCGCTACGGATTCAACCGGAACCTTCACCGCATTCAGTTCACACGGACCAACAGCTGACGGTAGGATCAAACCTACTGTGACCGCACAGGGAATCCGCACGTGGGTAATTGATCCTGCCGTGGAAAATAACACCACATTTCCCGGCAACGGAACCTCGTTCGCCTGCCCGATCATTGCAGGACTTTCCACCTGCCTCTGGCAAGCGCATCCTGAAAAGAGTAATCTGGAAATCATTGATGCCATTAAACGCAGCGCTAACCGATATTACAATCCCAATGATTCTTTCGGCTACGGCATTCCGAACTTCCAGGTGGCGGATTTGATTTTGTCCGGCGAGGCGCCCGAGAATCTTCAGCTCACCCGTCCGGTTTTATATCCCAATCCATTCCGCGACGAGTTCGGCATTCTTTACTACCTGACCTTGCCGGAAGCGATGCCGGTTACCATTGATATTTTTGATATGATCGGAAGGAAAATCATTTCGCTTCAGTCTACACTGCAATCGGGTTACAATTATCTCCCCGTATCTCAATTGAGCAACGCCGCCAACGGCGCCTATTTTGTGAAGGTAAATTTCGCAGACCACAGCGATGTGTTGCGCGTATTGAAGAATTAGTGACCGCTACCGGTCATTGAATTGTCAGAATAAGTTTCCGGTTATGAAATCGCTCATGTTCACATCATCAAGCGAAGCAAACAAAATGCAACGCTATGAACCTGACCGATCTTTTCTTCAGCGGAATCGGGGACCTCGATGAGGTGGTATTTGAACACCGCAATAAGTTGTATGGCGCCTATGAACTCCGAAGCCATTACAACCAACGGTTGCGTGCGGCGCTTATCATTACCCTGATGATCATTTCACTTCTTGCTCTTCTATCGTTGGTGCATCGAGGAAAGCCGGTGCTGCCGATAGCAATTCCGGCGTCACGCGTGATCTCACCTCCTGACATCATTTTTCAACCAAAAGAAAAAATGCAACCGCCGTCCAATCCGCAGACGTCGCATAAGGGCCCTGTCGCTGTGGTGAATGATTCAACGAATATTCAGCACAGGGTTATGGATACCATATCATTCTCCGGCTCGGGCGACTCTGCCTTTGCTGCCAGAAATGGCGGAGATGCCGGCGCGGGAAAACCTGATACAGTTTCTACAGGGAGTGCATCAGGAATAGATCACAGCACTACGGAGATTATCCAATTCGCCGAGGTGATGCCTTCTTTTCCGGGCGGTGCAAAGGCATTTTCAAAATACTTTGCCAAAAAATTTCACTGCGAAACGTATGAGCGAAATGGCGGTTCCATTGTGTTGAAGTTTGTTGTGATGGCTGATGGCAGCATCAATCAGATCACTGTATTGCGCGAAACGGTGAGCATGGATTGTGTTGAACAGGCCAAGCAAATTATTGCGAGTGGACCGAAGTGGAGTCCGGGAATGCAGAATAACCGGGCCGTAAACGTAATGGTGGTTCAGCCCATCACTATTGCCGTGCAATAGCTTTTCAGTTTTTTACCGCTTTCATGATTCTTAAAACCTGACCATCTGAAATCAGCCGTAGCAGGTAAATGCCGGCAGGCAGATTTTTTCCCCAGGTAATGGATCCTGATGCCGGAAGCGCAGTGTATGTTTCTGCCGGTTGACCAACCGCATTCACCACTTCAATTGAAACGGAAGTGCTATGTACGTCGCCGGTCTGATAGAAGGCGGTTGACTGATCAATGAAAGGATTCGGGAAATTACCGAATGATACTTCACTGCTGTTCGCAACGCCGGTACCAGTGCTGATTTCACCGGTAACATAAAACTGATCCACCGCGGCCTCAAACACATTTTCAGGAGAATGATCCACGGCCACAAAACTCACGACAAGCACACCGGGACTGAGAAAATCATCCACATTGATTTCATGATACACCCATTCGTAGCTGGGCGAGTTAGCAGTGGTAAAAGCAGCCACCCGCGGCGATTCGATCCCATTTGAAAGATAGACGATGATGGAATCTTCAGTATTTGTTGTAACGGTTGAACCAATCCAGTAGTGGAATGCGATTTTAGGATGAACATAATCGCTCAAATCCATTGCGGGTGAAGTGAGGGCGGTGTAACCACCATCCACATCGTCATCAGATGGATTGCCGCCGCCGTTGCCGGTATCAAAACAATTCACACCAAAATCATCTGCAAGATCATCTTCAGGGTTAATGAAGTTGATGCCGAGATTGGTGCCCACGGGATCGGCCCGCTCCCACAAGCCGGTGGTAGCTGTGCCGCTTTCTGCCCAGCCCTCGTCAAAATAAAAGTCATCATAATAACCGGAAGGCAGGG
>JAFDYS010000064.1:0-7167 GCA_018267315.1 Bacteroidota bacterium
AATTTCGTGCAGTGCCCTCGTGGAACGTGCTTCACTTTCTCCGCTTTCCGCAGTGAGCAAATCGTTCATCGAGGCCATCGCATTCTGGTATTTCAATTCATAAGATTTACGGATGCTTTCTTTCAACGCCACGATCTGATCATCCTGTTGCAACAGCGTTTGCTGTTTGGTCATTTCATTTTTCGCTTGCGTCATCTGCAGTCTGGTGTTGAACAGAAATGTTTCCTGCTGATTATTGATTTTGTCAAGATTGATTTTCGCCAGCTGCTTGCTGTTGCCACCACGGTAGAGCCCGGCCGTGTTCCAGGAGAGACTGAGTCCCGCAATGGCCAGGGAGTTGATGGTTTCGGCTCCGAAGTTTGTTCCGGGTTGTATGAGGATGCCGGCGCCCATCAGTCCGAACTTCGGCATGTATCCCACATTCACGCTTTTCATCTGCGCATCCACGAGCAGGCGCTGGTAATCGAAGAGGTGCATTTCCGGCCGCCGAATGGTGTCATATGCGCCGGGGGCACCCATCACCGGCTTATCGAGTGCAGCATCTGCATTCACCGGTTCCCCGATCATTTGAGAAAGCATTTGCAGGTAAGCCGTTCGCGAACTGCGGTACTCGGTCTGCTTCTGTTCTGCTTTGATGATCTCCACCTGCACCTGGTCCACATCCGACTGGTAAGCCAGTCCGTTCTGCAGCGAAAGCTGGGCCGCATCCAGGTTACGCTGCAGATTTCCTTTCAAAATGGATATCTGCCTCAGTTGCTCATCAATCAACAGGATTCCGAAGTAGAGCTGATTCACCCGGTCACGAATGGCGTAGAGCGTGACGTCATTACCCGCACTGTCAATGGATGCATTGGCGCGGATGATCTGCTTTTGTGATGCGGTGGCGCCACCATCCCAGATGGTTTGATTGAGTTGTCCGATGCCGATGAACTGCAGTTTGTCACTGGCTTCCGCTCCCGGGAATGTGGGCAGCCCCTGAATGATGTATCCGGCTATGCCATTGATGCTGATCTGCGGCAGGTACGCTTTGTTGGCATTGCTGATATTGTAGTCTTTTGATTTTGCAATCAGCTCGTATTGTTTGATGGCGGGATAATTGGCCTGCGCTTTCTGCTGGCAATTATCCAGTGTGAGTTGGGCGAAAAGCGGAGCGCCGCTGAGCAGGGTGAGCAGGGCTGTGAACGTGATTCTCATTGCGGAACTGGTTTCACTTGGTTTGAAGAATGGCTTTGATCCATTTGGGAATGAGTTGGCGGCGCTGATTCATCAGCGTGCCGAAATTTTTTTCGCCGGCGAGGCCCGTTGCCAGCAAAACCGGCTTGGCCAGAAACGGGAACAGCATCAGCCCCATGATGTTCATGAGGTATTGTGCCGGTTCCACATCGCTTCGTTTCTCCCTGAGTTGTTTGATGAAACTGGAATTCTTCAACAGTTGCTCAATATTCATCTGCGATTTGAAAAGATCCGGTTGTTTCCGCAATTCATTGAGCACAAACATGGGCAGATCGGGATTCTCGAGGAGCATATCAATGTAGGCGGAAGCGAGTTTTTCCATTTTAGATTCTAACGAAAGGGACGGATCATTGATGATCGGGGCCACCGCACCGAAGAGGTGCTGCACCCGTTCCATCATGATTTCATGAAACAGTTTTTCCTTGCTGCGGAAATAATAGTTGAGCAGGGCGAGGTTGATGCCGGCCTCTTCGGCGATGTCGCGGGTGCGCGAAGCGCCGTACCCTTTTTGCATGAATACTTTGCGGGCGGCCGCCTTGATCTTCTCTTCGGTGGTGACGTATGACTTTTTTTCCCTTTTACCGGCCACAGCTAACAGTGATTTGGGCAGGCCAAAGGTAAAATTGAATTTTTGATTTAATCAAATGATTAAAACAAAATTATTAATCACCTGACTGAGCCCGTTGATTGTCAGCTGAAATTTCAGGGAATGAAAAAGCGCTCCCCAACCCGGGAGCGCTTTTTCAAAGAGTCTTTGGTCAAAACGTCCTCAATCTACTTCTGCAGCATCATCTTTTTAGTTCCGATCACTCTGCCATTTACAAGCAATGCGTACTGATACGTGCCGGCGGCCAGCTCACTGGCTTTCACCGTCACACTTCCTTTTCCTGAAGAAAGATCAACTGTTTGCAGCACATCCCCTGAAATGGTCATGAACTGCATCTGCACTTTAGCATGGGGATCCGGAACATAGTAGTTGATCGCTGTTGTGCCGTCAAATGGATTGGGAACATTCTGCTGCAGGTAAGCACCGCCGGAGAGGATGACGGTTTGTTGGTTGAGTTCTTCCTCTTGCTTTGAATCGCCCGAAATCGAAAGCGTAGATTCAATTTTTTCTATACGTGATTTCAGTTCGTCATTCTCCGCGGAAAGCTCCTGAATACCTTTAACCAAAACCGGAATGATGTCATCATACATTACACCCATGACTGCAGAAGGGATTTTATGTTTTTCACCCGTCACCTCATCACGTTGCCACTCATAATCTCTTACTACTTCCGGCAGCACTTTTTGTAATTCCTGAGCGATCAAACCTAATTTGGTTCCGTCTTCCGGACGCTTGATCCAGGAGAATGTTACAGGGCGCAGCTTCATGATTTCATCCAGGCCATAATTCAGGTCTTTGATGTTTGTCTTCTCTCTTATGTCTGAAGTATTAATGGATCCGTCGGCCGCCCACACATCCACCCAGCGATTGGTAGATGTTCCGAGACCATTAAAGATGCCATCACTGGCGTTTATAAAGTCGCTGTTACATGATATGACGTTTGATCCGGCGTCGCTAAATTGTTCGACGGTTCCGAAATTCAAATTTGAACCTGCAATGTCAAGGTCACCGGCATCATTCAGCGTCATCCGTGTTGTACCGCCATTGGTTCTGAAGTTTAAGGAATTGGTAAGACCCGAATAAACAATACCACCATCGCCTGAATTCAAGTCATCGCCAAAAAAAATGCTTCTGTCATTACCGGATGGTGTGATAATGGTAATGCTCGCTGAGGTTGAATTCTCCACCACAATACCTGATGCAAAACTTGTAGCGGTAGTTCCTGAACTGCCTTGCTTGATGTGCACTTTTGCGAGCGGGCTGGTGGTGCCGATTCCCAGCCGCGAATTAGTATTTGCGATGCGCATGAATTCCGTGTTACCTGTTTTAAAAACCAGGTCAACAGCATCGGTGGTTCCTATAAAATTTGTTCCGGCTACCAATCCGGAGTTGCCGGTAGTTTTCCAGAAACTTGCCCCGCTTAACGTAAAGGAAGGATAGGTTCCGGTAATGGTTATTCCGTTCGTTCCGGTAAGAGAGACGGTTTGATCGGGCGAACTGTTCGTGATGGTGGTTCCGGAGATGGATATGCCTGTGCCGGGTGAATAAGTGGTGTTATTATCCGTTGAACTGACGGTGAAGTTGGGATAGGTGCCGGTGACGGAGGTGGCACCGCTTCCGGTGAGTGAGACCACTTGGTCAGGTGCGGTATTGCTGATGGTACTTCCGGCAATGCCGATGCCCGTTCCCGGTATGTAAGGTATAAAGGCAGTGGTTTGTGTGGACCCGTCAGAAAATTTCAGGTTGAAGAGATTTACGTCTTTCCAAAGAAGACTGCCGCTGCCGAGACTTCGGAGATTGGTGGTACCCGGCAAAATATCCTGGTTGGCCGCTGTCGGCGAAACAAGGTTTGAGAGGGTCGTGTTGGCCCCTTTGGCCGTAACCGCCGTCCATGCTGTGCCGGAGTAGTAATAGAAACCAGGGGTGGAATTCGTTTGATAGATCAGTAATCCGGTCGCCGGCGTTAGTATTGCATCTCGCTGTGCCTTGGTCATGCGTGACACCAGCACACCTTGATTAGTGCTCGTGATCTCGAGAGCCGCTGAAGAATTGGGTGTGATAGTGCCGATTCCCGCACTACCGGTAGCAGGGAAGGTGTTGGTTTGTGATTGACCTGTGAGAACATACAGGCACAGTATCGAGGTGAAGAGGTGCTTTTTCATGATCAAGGTGATTTGATTCGGAACTAAATATAAAAACTTAACCATGGAATTGCTGATCCGTTATCGCCTCATCAGAGGACGTTTTTAAGCGATCATTAAGCAAAAGTGCCCCATTACTGAGAGCGCTTTGTCAATGAGTCTTTAGTCGAAAAGTTTTGAATCTACTTCTGCAGCATCATCTCTTTTATTCCGATCACTCTGCGTTTACAAGCAATGAATACCGATACGTGCCGGCGGCCAGCTCACTTGCTTTTTCTGTCACGCTTCCTTTTACTGAAGAAAGAACAACTAACTGTTTGGAGTGCTTAACCTGAAATGAAAATGAACTGCATCTGCACTTATGCAGATTGATCAGGTAAGTTGTAGTTGATCACGGTGGTGTTGTCGAATGGATTGGGAATATTTTGCTGCAGGTAAGCGAATCGGCCGTTTAAGGAAGTGGATCTAACTCGGATGGCTCCTGGTGAAAACATTGTTTATCGACTATCTCCGGTCCGGATCCCACACGAGGTTGTTGAATCCTTTGGCGATAATCTTCGTGCCGGGCAGCGCCTGCCGCAGCCCCTGGTATAACTGAGGCGTGAGTTGGTTGAAGCTGATGTCGAGTGTTTGCAGGTTCGTCATGAGTTTGAGCTGAACTGCTGCTGCATTCATATCGAGGGTAGTGTTGTAAGCGATGCTGAGGTGTTTGAGTTTCTTCAGCGAAGAAAAATTGGGCGGCAGCGTGGCGAGTTCATTGGCTTTGAGGTCGAGGTATTCCAATTGCTGCAGCGAAGAAAAATCATCCGGCAGTTTTTGAATGAGGTTGTCGCGCAGGTCGAGTATACGCAGGTGAGTGAGTTGCGTGAAACCATCAGGCAATCCGGGAATCACCTGGTCGCGCACACTCAGTACTTCCAGTTTGGTCAGTTGCGTGATGGCGCGCGGCAATACCTGCAGTTTGAAATTGCGCATCACGAAAAAATCGCCGTCAAGCTGCAGCACCCGCAGGTTGGCGAGTTCGCCGATCCAGTCGGGAATCAGGGCAATCTTGTTGTGATCGAGTATGAGCACCTCCAGGTTTTTGCAGGAGCGAAGGGCTTCACTGATCTGATACACGTTGCAGAACGTCAGGTCGAGTTCTTTCAGATTGGGCATGGCGGCTACTGCTGCGGGAATTTCACCAACGGAGTCGCGGCTCAGGTTGAGTTTTTCCAGCAGGGTGAGATTGCTGAATTCATTAGGCAGATTACGGATGCGGTTGCACCGGCTGGCGGAAGCGCCCGTGCCGAGGTTGAGTTCGCGCAACATGGTGAGTTGCCCGATCGTTTTCGGAAGTTCCTGCAGCAGGTTGGAGCTGAGGTCAAGTTGCTCGAGTGTTTTCAGATCGCCGATCGAAGCCGGAAGTTTTTTCAGATCATTGGAAGAGAGATTCAGCTTATGCAGCGAAGGGAGTTTCGCCAGTACGTCAAGTGCTTTTTCAAAATCAAGTGACGGATTGTTGCGAAGCGAGATGCATTCGAGTCCACTCAGTTTTTCCAGATCAGCAGGCAGTGCCGTGAGCCGGTTATCAGATAGATCCACCTCTTTGAGCGTGGCGATGGACGTAAATGAGGAGGGCAATGCAATAAAACTGTTGGAAGAAATGTCAAGTATTTCCAGGGCAGGCAGATCATTGATCAGATCGAACGTTTCATTCCAATTCAGTTCCCGTTCAAAAGAAAGATTGAGGTACCGGAGATTCGGACATTGCGATAACGAAACTGGCAATTCACGAAGCGCATTCGATTTGAGGTTGAGCGATTGCAAATGTTTGAGCGCCCCGATGCCGGAAGGCAACGAATGAATGTCGTTCACACTCACTTCCAGGTATTCGAGTGAAGGAAGCTGCGACAGTTGCCTGATCATTTCTTCCCAGTTCACCCTGGGGCAGTGGCGCAGCGTAATACCTTTCAAATGTTTCAGTGAAGAAAAACCGGAAGGCAGTGAATTCAGTGAATCGGCTTCAAGAAAAAGATAGTAGCAGCGGCCGGCATTTTTTATTGCGAGATCAGCGCGGTAAAAAGTGGAGTCGCTGTGGTAGGGAATTTCGCGGAGTTGCGCATGGCCGGATGTGCTGATAAGCAGATAAGCAAATAGGCCGATTAAAAAATAAGCTGATGTGCAGATGAGCCGATAAGCAGATTGGCAAATGCCGGCAATGAAATAACGTGGCATAAATGGGCGTGTGACTATTTAAGATCGGTATCTGAATCAGGTTCCGCTCTTGCTCGTAGCGATAATTCGGTTAAGGATTCTGTTTATAGATTTCAATTTCTCAAAAAGAATTTCAGCGGGAGGCGCGTTCTTCACCTTTCTTGCCAATAAAAGCCAGTGCTCAGTTTCATCACCTTCCTTGGCAGCGATTTTCAATTTGTGAATGAAGTCTGCTTTGCTTTCGCTATTCTGCGCTTCACGCACCAATGCCCCAATGGCTGTTCCGGAACGGAATAGCGGGTTCGCCAAATTATATTTTCGAGCCGCTTCCAGTTGATCGCAGTAGTCCATGATCAAATAAGAAAACTCAAGTGTGAGCTCCACAATCAGGTTCTTAGCGGCTCTTTCTTCATCCATGGGCATTATTGTTTTAGAGCATGAATAACTCCCGGATCTGCTAATCTACCCACCGACATATCTGCTCATCTGCTCATCCGCACATCTGCATATCTACATATCTGCACATCTACTTATCTGCTTATCGGCTCATCCCTTTTCAGCCCGCATCTGCGGAAACAGAATCACATCCTGTATGCTCGGCGAGTTGGTCATGATCATGGCGAGGCGGTCAATACCGATACCTAATCCGGCGGTGGGAGGCATACCATATTCCAGTGCGCGCAGGAAATCTTCATCGAGCTGCATGGCTTCTTCATCGCCGCGCTTGATGAGTTCCATCTGCTGCTCAAACCGCTGCCGCTGATCAAGCGGATCGTTGAGCTCGCTGAAAGCGTTGCACATTTCTTTGGCGTTGCAGATCGCTTCAAACCGTTCTACCAAACCCGGCTTGCTGCGGTGCTTCTTGGCCAGCGGACTCATCTCAATCGGGTAATCGGTGATGAACGTGGGTTGAATGAGTTGGGGCTCGCACTGGGCGCTGAAAATCTCATCAATGATCTTGCCCTTTCCCATCGTGTTGTCGAGCGGCAC
>JAFDYS010000064.1:7212-14836 GCA_018267315.1 Bacteroidota bacterium
ATGCCGGTGAAATGCTGAATGGACTCATACATCGTAAACCGTTGCCACGGGCGTTTGAAGTCAATCACGTTTTGACCCACCGGCACGGCTGTTTTTCCGTGCAGGTCAAGGGCGATCTTCTCCACCATTTCTTCCACGAGGTTCATCATCCACTCATAGTCCTTGTAAGCCACGTACAACTCCATCATCGTAAACTCGGGGTTGTGCGTGCGGTCCATGCCTTCGTTGCGGAAATCTTTGGCGAACTCAAACACACCCTCAAAGCCGCCCACGATCAGCCGCTTCAGGTACAACTCATCGGCGATGCGCAGGAATAATTTCATGTCAAGCGTATTGTGATGGGTGGTGAACGGCCGCGCCAGCGCGCCGCCGTAGATGGGTTGCAGAATCGGTGTTTCCACCTCGATATAATTTTTATCGAGCAGGAAGCGGCGCATGCTCTCGATCATTTTCGAGCGCATCAGAAAAACTTCTTTGGACTGCTGGTTGATGTTCAGATCCACGTAACGCTGACGATAGCGTAACTCGGGGTCGGTCACTTCATCAAACTTTTCACCTTCCTTTTCTTTCACTACGGGCAGCGGCTTCAGCGCTTTGCTGAGCAGCTTCATTGACTGTGCGTGAATGCTGATCTCGCCGGTTTTAGTTCTGAACACAAAACCCGTAACGCCGATGAAATCGCCGAGGTCGAGCAGTTTCTTGAACACGACATCGTACAGCGATTTGTCTTCACCGGGGCACAGGTCATCTTTCTTCAGGTAGAGCTGAATCTTTCCTTTTGAATCCATGATGGAGCAGAACGAGGCGCCGCCCATCACGCGCTTGCTCATGATTCTTCCGGCGAGGGAAAAAGTTTTTCCCTCGAAGGAAGCGGGATCCTTTTCAAACTCTTCGATGATATCCGTAGAAAAACCGTTCACCTCAAAACCATCCGGCGGATAGGGATCAATGCCCAACTCAATCAGTTCCTGCAGCGACTGGCGGCGCAGAATTTCATGTTCACTTAACTGGCTCATAACGGGAGGCGAAAATAAGGAAGGAAGGGAGAGGAAATAAAAAAGCCCCCGGTTGAGGTCGAGGGCAAACCTGACGAAGCAAAGAGCTTCACTACGGAATAATCCTTATTGTGATTTGCTTCAGGCCTCAAACATAGAAAATATTATTTTCACGATTCTCAAAAAATCTATAGCGATGAAAAAAGTACTTGGACTTGACATCGGTACAAATTCTATTGGTGCAGCACTTATCCAAATTCCTGGAAACATTGATGATTTTGGAATGAATGGAAAAATCGAATGGCTTGGAAGTAGAATTATTCCAACAGATGGTGATGACTTGCAAAAGTTTGAGAGCGGTGCGCCAGTCGAGACAGGAGCTGCCGCAAGACGATCAAAGCGGGGCTCAAGAAGATTGAAACATCGTTACAAACTGAGAAGAACCCGACTTATTCAGGTTTTGAAAAAGCTTGGATGGCTTGCCGAAGATTTCCCTGACGATTTCAAGAAGAAAATGAATGACAATCCTGAATTTAAGTTCAATATAGGTAACTACCTCCCTTTATCAGATCAAGCAATCACTGAAGCAGCAAAATTACTCGGGGTAGAAAACAAGAAAGGTGAACTTGCTGTTTCCGAAGACTGGATCATCTACTACCTCCGTAAAAAAGCATTGACAGAAAAAATTACACTTTCTGAATTCGTCCGAATACTGTACATGATGAATCAAAGACGCGGCTTCAAGAGCGGGAGAAAAGATTTGAAAGATGTAGATGAAAAAGCAGTTGAAATAAAATGGGTTGAGCAACTGATGATTGTATCCGTGGAGGAAAACAAAGAGAAACCATCAGATCAGAAAAGAATTTTTATCGTTAAAGCGAAGGGGGAGAAGGAATATGAATGGACAGTAAAAAGAAGAGAGAAGCCGCAATGGGAGGGAAAAGAATTCAGATTCCTGCTGACTGTAAGGAATGGAAAGTTACTGACACCTCAAATTCCAAAGGATGATGATTGGGAGCTCGCGATGGTTTCCCTTGACAGCGAGTTTGAACGGACAGGCAAACAACCTGGGGAATTTTTCTTTGATAAGCTGCATGAAAATAAGAATTACAAGATTCGCCAACAGGTTGTCAAGCGCAGGAGATATCAGGATGAACTAAATGCTATTTGGAAAAAGCAGGAAGAGTTTCATCCGGAACTTAGGGATAAATCAAAGTTGCACTTGATAGCTGAAACGCTTTATCCTACGCAATCAAAAAACAATGGACCCAAGCTGAAAGAAATCCTCTCAGGTGATTTGTTGCATGTGATTGCGAATGACATAATCTATTACCAGCGCGATTTGAAATCACAAAAAAATTCTGTTGGGAGGTGTCGCTGTGAAAAGATCACATTTGAAAAAGACGGAGAAAAAATTTTAAAAGGAATTCCTGCCGCACCCAAATCGGCGCCTGAATTTCAGGAGTTCAGAATCTGGCAGGATGTACTGAACATTCGCGTGATGCAAAGGGAAAGGAACCGCAATGGCAAAATTGAAATCAATGCTGATGTTTCACATTCATTTCTTACAAACGAAGTGAATGAAAAGCTCTTTGAGTTGTTTGATTCATCATCCTCAGTAATTGAGTCTGACATTTTTAAGTTGCTGAATCAGAATTTGCCGAAGTCAGAAAAGCTTTCTTCTGAAACACACTACATTAATTTGTTCGCTGCACGAGAGAAATTGCAAGGCAACGAAACAAAAGATTTTTTCAGAAAAGTTTTCAGGAAACATGAGTACGAAACAGAAGGAGAGAAAATCCTCAGTGATAAAAAAAAGTTTTACAAGCTCTGGCACATCCTTTATTCGATTTCATCTGCCGATGTTGAGAAATCAGCCAAAGGAATTCATGCAGCCCTTACTAATGAGAAGAACGGATTCAACTTTCCATCTGAAATTATTGAACATTTTAAAAAACTGCCGCCGCTGCCGCAGCAGTATGCTTCCTATTCTTCAAAAGCAATCAAAAAGCTTTTACCGTTCGTGCGTTGTGGCAAATACTGGAATGAATCGGCAGTGATTGATCCGATGAAGAAGTTTTTCGAGTGGAAGGAATCATCATCGTTCACACGGCTTAGTGAAAAAATCCAAAGAGAACTTTCAATCATTGAAGCGGTAAATGACTTTCAGGCGTTGCCCGTTTGGAAGGCATGCTATGTTGTTTACGGAAAATTTTCGGAACGGGAAAGCGATGAAAAGTATTCGTCGGCGAAGCAGATCGATGTTATGAAACTGGTTCCCAATAATTGCATGCGCAACCCCATTGTTGAGCAGGTCGTCAGGGAAACGCTGAACCTGGTCAAAGATGTTTGGGAGAAACTAATTCCCGAAGGTGAACAGATTGATGAGATACATATCGAACTTGCACGTGACCTGAAAAAGAATGCAGAAGAAAGAAAGCGGCTGACAGAAATGAACACTTCAAACAGAGAAGAAAAGGAGCATATAAAAAGGCTGCTTACAGAATTACTGAATGGTTCTTTTCAATTCAGTGTTGCTCCTAATCCGGATTCACCGATTGACATTGAAAAGTTCCGATTGTGGAAGAACAGTTATTTACCAAAAGAGAATGAGGATATCAATGTCCAGAATGAGAAGATGCAGGCTCTGTTCAAGGGAGAGAAAGGCAAGCAAAGGGTTCCGACCAATGCTGAATTAAGCAAGTATATCTTGTGGCTGAACCAGGGTTGTATTTCTCCTTATACAGGCAAAGTAATTTCACTGAGTCAGCTGTTTGATGAAACGCTCTATGAAAAAGAACACATCATTCCCCGCTCGAAGCTCAAGTATGATTCGCAGGAGAATCTGGTAATCTGTGAATCACCGATCAATAAAGCGAAAGGCAATCTACTTGCAATGGAATTCATTGCAGCAAAGAATGGCTCGTGCACGCATGAAGGGAAAACATATTCCTTGCTGAAGCCCGATGAATATGTGATGCATTGCAAAAATGTTTTTCAAAGGCAAAGAAGCAAGCTGAGAAATCTTCTTCGCACCGATGTGCCCGATGATTTTGTCACACGGCAACTTAATGACACACGGTACATCACCCGAAAGATCGCTGAACTACTTTATCCGATTGCGAAAGACAAGGCAGGAATTGTTTTTACCAGCGGAAGCATAACCAGCGAACTAAAAGAAAATTGGGGATTGCAAAAGGTGTGGAAGAATCTGTTGCTTCCACGCTTTAAGCGACTCGAATCAATCACCGGGAGAAGCTACGTGCAGATTGATGCCAATGATGCAAACAAATTTCACTTTTATGTTGAGGAAAATCCGGAGCTTGACACAAAGAGAATTGATCACCGGCATCATGCGCTCGACGCACTGGTGATTGCTGCCACTACAAGAGAACACATTCGTTATCTGAACTCATTGAATGCAGTGGAATCGAGTGAAGAATTGAAGAAAGTGAAGCGCGCATTAGTGAAAGGAAAGATCAGGGATTTTGCCCTGCCTTGGAATTCATTCACCGAGGATGCCAAATCAAAACTCAGCGAAATGATTGTTTCTTTCAAAGCCAACAACAAGATCATCAGCAAGCCGAAGAACAAGTATTTGAAGTGGGTGGAAGTAGAGAAAGGAAAATGGAAGAAAGAACTTGTGAGTCAGAAATCAAACAGAAAATGGATGGCAGTACGTAAGTCCATGTTCAAAGAACCGCAAGGAATTATTCATCTGAAGGAGATCAAAGAAGTTTCACTTAGCAAAGCAATTGAGGTTCAAATCAACCGGATGAGGATGCAGGATTCACCGGCAGTGAAGACGGCAAGCTATGTTTATGATAAAGAAGCCCGCACGCTCATTAAAGATTTAATCGAACGTGCGGGAATCAGCATTCAGGATTCTGATGTACTCATGGAAGAAATCATTATGGCATTAAGGAAAAATCCATTGAAAAATTCCAATGGGGAACCAATTAATCAAGTGCGGATTGCAGAGTTCGTAGAGTATGCGTCGAAGAGGGGAAGCTTGAATAAAACTTTTACACAGAAGAAAATTGAAAAGAACATCCCTTATGCAGAAAAGTCGCCCATTGCGGTATTGCTTCGACACCATTTGAAGGAATATAATGGTAAACCCCAAGAGGCATTTGAAGGAGAAGCATTGGAGAAGTTGAATGAAAAGGCCATTGCCGATAAGAAGATTGGGAAACCTATTTCTAGACTAAGGAGGTACGAGAGTAAAGATCCTGATGACAAATTCAAAAACAAATTTGTCGAAGTTGATGCAGGAAGCAATTTTATGTTTGTAATGTATGAAGATAACGAAGGAAACCGCAGCACAAGAAATATGTATACGATTTCAGTTCATAAGGCAATTGAACGAATAACAAATAATCAACCCCTCTTGGAAACAAGAGAAGGAATGGCGGCGCTTTCTATTTCTCCGAATCAATTGGTTTATGTTCCTACGGATGAAGAGTTGAAAAAGATAAGAAGGGGAGATGAGAATGCGATTGACTGGTCAGATAAGAAAAAGATTTTTGAGCGTACATACAAGATGATTAAGTGCACCGGCAATCAATGTTACTTTATTCCGCATTTTATTTCCAAACTTATTTTGCCTTATGATTCGGAATCGAAGCTAGGGGAGATTGAAACGCAGAATTGTTCTGAAAAGACTTTTGATGGCACTCAGGTGATCAAACAATGCTGCATCAAACTTTCAGTTGATCGTCTTGGAAATGTCAAACCGGCCTGAATGAAAACCAAAGACATCATAAAGCTGATTGAGGATGACGGCTGGTATATGGCCAGGCAGCGTGGAAGTCATCGCCAGTACAAGCATCCTTCGAAAGCAGGTCTTGTCACCATTCCAGTACACCGGATGTCAAGTGATCTTTCGCCCGGACTTGAAAAGAGTATTTTGAAGCAGGCACAATTGGAGAAAAAATGAAATTTCTAATTTTATCACAACCATCAAGACATGTTACGCTACGCAATCATAGTTGAAAGAGCCGCTGATGGCGGATACGGTGCCTATGTTCCCGACTTGCCGGGATGTGTGGGTATGGGTGCCACTCACGAAGAGGCACTACAAAACGTGATTGAAGCCATCCGGTTTCACCTCGACGGAATGAAAGAAGAAGGCCTGCCAATTCCTCCACCAAATTCTGAAGCTGAAAACATCATCATCGAGTATGCATGATCAAGCGCACGCTCTACTTTGGCAATCCGGCTTACCTCTCGAAGAAAGATGAGCAACTTGTAGTGAAGCTGCAGGAAAAAGAAGAAGAGCGCTCCATTCCCATCGAAGACATCGGTGTGGTGATTCTCGACCATCAGCAAATCACTATCACCCAGGGAGCCCTGCAAACACTGATTGAAAATAATGCCGCCGTTATTTCATGCGACGATTCGCATCATCCGCTCGGGCTCATGATGCCTCTGAGCAGCCATACGCTGCAATCGGCCCGCTTCAGGGATCAGATTGAAGCCAGCGAACCACTCAAGAAAAATCTGTGGGCGCAAACGGTAAAAGCCAAAATCATCAACCAGGGTTTGATGCTGAAGCAATACGACAAAAATGTGAATGCCCTGCGCGAACTCGCCCGCAGCGTCACCAGCGGTGACAGCAACAACTGCGAGGCGCGGGCAGCCGCTATTTACTGGCGCGAGCTGTTCGGTCCTGAATTTAACCGGGAGCGCTACGGCGAACCACCAAACAATCTCCTCAACTACGGCTATGCCATCCTGCGGGCCATTGTGGCCCGCGGACTGGTTTCCTCCGGCCTGTTGCCCACCCTTGGCATCCACCACCGCAACCAATACAATGCCTTTTGCCTCGCTGACGACATCATGGAACCCTACCGGCCTTTCATAGATTCATTGGTGAAGAAAATGTATGACCCTGCCAATTCATTAAACTATGCTAAGCTCACCACAGTACATAAAAAAGAATTGTTGGCCATAGCAACGGTGGATGTTTATTTTAAGAAAGACCGCAGCCCGCTCATGGTGGGTATGCAGCGCACCACCGCATCACTCAGCCGCTGCTACCAGCAACAGCAGCGAAATATTGAATATCCCTTTCTCTATGAAACGTAAGCGTGTACCGTCATTGCGAGGAGCGAAGCGACGAAGCAATCCCCTCGCACCTTTTTAGCAATTTAATCTTCCCCATGCGTCTCAATGAATATCGCATCATGTGGGTCCTCGTCCTTTTTGATCTGCCTACCGAAACCGCTGAAGAGAGAAAAATCTACAGCAAGTTTCGTAAGCGCATCATGAAAGACGGTTTTTCCATGTTCCAGTTCTCTATTTACCTCCGCCACTGCGCCAGCCGCGAAAATGCAGATGTGCACATAAAGCGCGTGAAACAAATTCTCCCGGAGCGCGGGCATATCGGCATTCTTTGCATCACCGACAAACAATTCGGCGATATGGAAATTTATTACGGTACCAAAAAGGAAGAACCACCAGACATCGGGCAGCAACTTGAAATGTTTTGAACTGTTCAGGATTTAAAAAATCAATAGCTGGCGTGTAGATATAAAAACAAAAAGCCCGTTTTCTCATTCGAGAAAACGGGCTAAGTCTTTGACATCAAAGATCTTCGGCGGAGTAAGTTGTATGTCAAAGATCGA
>JAFDYS010000065.1:0-2790 GCA_018267315.1 Bacteroidota bacterium
TGAAGAACGAAGAGTGAAGAACGAGAATGCTTCACACGCCGAAGATTTTGGTGCTCGATAGAAGGGGAGCGGTTCGGATCCCGGAGGGATCCAAGGTTTATAGAAAGTCGTAGTATTCTTAATTCGACCCCGGCGGGGTCGCAGGCATATTCCTACCTAGATGAAGTGCGTAGATTTTAGCGTCTCCAAAGGCCAAAAGCTAACAGCCAAGAGCTAACCGCCAACTACGGCTTATACTCCAGGATTGTCACCTTTCTTATATCGGCCAGGTACATGCGCTCGTCGGTGAGAAGGGCGATGCGGCATGCGTGTGGGAGGCCGATCTTTCTTTTCTCACCTGAATAAAGATCGATCATGGTCAGTTCTTCACCTTTCTTGTAGTAAAGTTCTTCACCCAGGAAGTTGAAGTAATCCAATCCGGGTTCGCCTTCAGTCCTTACATATTTTCCAAGGCTGTTAAATATGTGGATACCGCTCGTCTGGTCCAGAAGAAACGTATAGTTCTGGTACTCTCTGAGGAAGGTATAATCCTCCACCTGTTTCTGAGGCAGGTGCTTGAGTTGCATTTCCAGCGAAATGGCGGCGGCATGCAGTTTGGTTTTCTTGATGTTGAAATCAGCGGCATCCAAAATCCAGAGTTCATGCAGAACGGGACACACCAGCCAGGGTGAAATGGCAAATGCGGGATCCATAGGATGCCTGTTTTCTGTTGTCATGGTAGCATCGAGGAATCCATAGGTATTGGTGACGCGGTCAAAGAAAAATGACTGTGCACCATCCAGCGGATCGTAAAGGGTAGGAGGAAGCGGAAATCTGTACTGGCCCTGCTTCTTTCCATTCTTGTCGTACTTTATCACTTCGCCTGTGCGGAGCATTACTGTAAGATCACCAGGCCTGTCCACCCCTGCCCACAACAGATCTCCCGGCAGATCAACCGTGGATACAGGCTTTTGCCCCAGGGACCAATGGGAGAAAGCGAACCAGCAGAGTCCGATGCAAAGCAGTTGTTTCATTGAACTGGTCTTAAGTGAATTTCTTCAATGAAACGGTTTGACCATCATATACCGCATAGGTGTACTGGTGTACCCACTCACCGGTGTTGATATACCGGCTTTTTTCGCCCACCTGCAAGTCCAGTGGCAGGTGACGATGCCCGAAAATGTAATAATCGTGATGGGCCTGTTGCTCCTTTTCGCGACACCAGGTCAGCAGATATTCCCTCTCCTCACCTTTGAAGACCTCTTCACGTTTCATGTTTGCGGCACGGCTCTTTCTGCTCCAATAGTGAGCAATGCTCATGCCGAGATTGGGATGTAAGCGGGCAAAGAGCCATTGGCAGAGGGTGCTGTTGAAGAATCTCTTCAGGATCTTGTATCCGTGTTCACCTGGCCCCAGGCCGTCGCCGTGCCCGATGAGAAGACGTTGGGAGCCACAGGTAAGGATAATAGGTTCGCGGTAGATTGGGATGCCCAATTCATTGGGAAAATAATCAAACATCCACATGTCGTGGTTGCCGGTAAAGAATGAGATGGGTATTCCCTTGTCTCTCAACTCTGCCAGTTTCCCCTGCAGACGGATATATCCTTTGGGAATGCTGTGTCGGTACTCAAACCAGAAATCGAAAATATCTCCGAGCAGGTAGATGAAAGCTGCGTCAACGCTCACCTGGTCCAGCCAGGCGACGACTTTTTTCTCACGCTCAAGGCTGGTGGCAGCATCCGGCACACCCAGGTGATAATCTGAAGAAAAGTATATCTTCTTTCCGGGAGGCAGGCTGATGGTAACCTCAGTCATGAATCAATTTCAGGCTTCAGATTCCAAAATTAGAATTGAATATCTTTTTCCTGAAATGCATGCAGTCATTACCGGTTAAGCCTGGGTAGGCGGTGTTGCAGCAGACGTGGAACTTTCTTCAACTTTTGGCTCCTCCTTCTTTTGCTCCTCTTTCGGTTCTTCTTTCTTCATTCCGTTTCCACCGGTGGTGAACTTCTCATAAGTAGTGGGCTGGCTGAAAGGCCTCTTCCCGATCAGCCGCTCAAGGTCAGTCTGGAACAGAATTTCCTTTTCGAGAAGTTCCTTGGAAATGGTTTCCAGTTGCTCACGATGGTCGACAAGCAGTTTCTTCGTACGCTGGTAGCAGAAATCGATCAGCGACTTCACTTCCTTGTCAATCTTCTCGGCCGTAGACTCAGAATAAGGTTTCTGGAAGTTGTATTCGGATTGCTTGCTGTCGTAGAAAGATAGGTTACCGATCTCTTTGTTCATCCCATACACGGTCACCATGCTGTACGCCATCTTGGTGATGCGCTCCAGGTCGCTCAGCGCTCCGGTTGAGATTTTGTTAAACACGATGTCCTCTGCTACACGGCCGCCAAAGGCCATGCACATTTCGTCAATCAATTGATCGGTCTGGTAGAGAAACTGTTCCTTTGGCAGATACTGTGCGTAACCCAAAGCAGCCACACCACGGGGCACGATGCTCACCTTCACGAGCGGATCGGCATGCTCCAGGAACCATCCTGCCACTGCATGGCCGGACTCATGATAGGCAACGATCTTCTTTTCTTCCGGCGAAATGAGTTTGTTCTTCTTTTCCAAACCGCCAATCACACGGTCAATGGCATCCTGGAAATCCTGCATTTCCACCTCTTTCTTGTCCTTGCGGGCTGCGATAAGGGCCGCCTCGTTGCATACGTTCGCGATCTCCGCTCCTGCAAATCCAGGAGTCTGCGCGGCGAGTTTCTTGGTATCAACTTCTTTTGAAAGTTTGATCGGCTTCAGGTGCACTTT
>JAFDYS010000065.1:2824-12504 GCA_018267315.1 Bacteroidota bacterium
AAACGGCCTGGCCGCAGCAAAGCGGAGTCAAGCACATCCGGACGGTTGGTGGCAGCGAGGATAATTACACCGCTGTCGGTGGCGAAACCATCCATCTCGACCAATAGTGAATTGAGTGTATTTTCTCTTTCGTCATTCGCACCGGGAATCTGACCGCGGCCGCGTGAACGACCAATGGCATCAATCTCATCAATGAAGATGATACAGGGCGCCTTTTCCTTGGCCTGCTTGAAGAGGTCGCGCACACGTGCTGCACCCACACCCACAAACATCTCTACAAAATCGGAACCGGAGAGTGAGAAGAACGGTACGCCGGCTTCACCTGCAACTGCTTTGGCAAGCAGCGTCTTGCCAGTACCGGGAGGGCCTACAAGCAGCGCGCCTTTTGGAATCTTGCCACCCAACTTGGTGAACTTGCCGGGGTTCTTAAGGAACTCCACAATTTCCATAATCTCCTCCTTCGCTTCATCCAGCCCGGCGGCGTCTTCAAATGTGATTTTGACCTTGCTCTCAGCATCGAAGAGCGCTGCCTTGGATTTGCCGATGTTGAAGATCTGACCACCAGGTCCGCCACCACCGGTCATCCGGCGCATCAGCATCCAGAAGCCAAAAAGCAGGAGGAAGAGGATACCCCAGGAATAAACCCAGTTGTAGTCGTCGCCGCGCTCAATTTGCAGGTCAACCTGCTGGTCGCGGGGAATACCTTTCGTAATCTGATCGTACTTGTCAATGAACTTGTCGATGGACCCGATCTTTAATTTGTAGTGAGGCCCATTGGCATTCAGCCCAAGCGGACTGTTCTTTTCTATCTCCTGGCGGTACTTGGCGTTTTGAAGCGCTTCAGACTTAAGGGTGATGATAACGACTTCTTCCTGTTTGTTCAGCACCAGTTTCTTGATGTCACGGCTTTGGACCATGTCTTCGAAACGACTGAATTGTATTTCAACGAGGTCGCCTGTTCTGTTAAGGAAACTGATGGCTAAAATGACCGCCACCAGCCCGAGAATAATCCAAAGCTGATAGTTAGGGCGAGGTTGCGGTAATCTAGGTCTTTCTTTGTCGGCCATTACTATTGTGTTCTAATACGTATGTCAAAATCTAATCTTCAATTTCTGTGATATCAGCGTCTCCCCACAATTTCTCCAAACTGTAATAACTGCGGCGATCCTTCCTGAAAATGTGGGCCACTACAGTGGAATAGTCGATAAGGATCCACTCTTTATTGTTTTTACCCTCAGTATGCCATGGATTTTCACTCAAACCCTTGTAAACCTCCTCATCAATTGAATCCGCAATTGCATCCAGCTGTTTGTCTGAGTTGCCGGAACAAACGATAAAGAAGTCAGCCACAGCATTCTTCACTTGGCGCAAATCCATCAGGGTGATGTTGGTGGCCTTCTTTTCCTGCATTCCCTTTACAATCAGATGACTCAGTTTCTCGGAATGTTCAGGCTTCCTTCTCTTGGCCATTCACTATCTTAGGTTGACGGATAAACAATCTGCAAAACTAATTAAAATACCTTGTATAAAATCCCTGCCAAAACCGTTTTCCTGGGCAAAAACCTGATTTATGTGCCAGAATGTCATTCAACAAGTTCGCTCCTGAAGGAATGGTTGCATGAGAGGGAACTGCCAGAAGGAACACTGGTGATCACCGATTGTCAGACGTCCGGTCGGGGCCAGCGGGGAAATACCTGGGAATCAGAACCCGGTAAGAACCTGACCTTTTCCTTTCTCCTTCGCCCGACCTTCATGGAAGCCAGGAACCAGTTTGATATCAACATGGCGATATCAGTGGGAATAGCTGCAGCGCTGAACAAAATGCTGGATGAGGCAGCCCTGGTAAAATGGCCGAACGATATCATGATCGAGGATAAAAAAGTATGCGGTATTCTGATTGAGAATTCGATACTCGGAACTACACTATCTGATGTAACAGTTGGGATAGGTCTCAACGTGAATCAGGCTTCCTTCGGAGTCGCAACTGCCGGATCACTGTCACAGTTCAGCGGTACATCACTGAACCTGGATGAAGTGTTGGGTGAAGTCATTACCGAAATCGAACGTTGTTACCTGATGTTGAGAAGCGGCCAGGTCATGCAGATCAGGGAGCAGTATCTCGACAGACTCTACTGGCATCGACAGCCTCATATCTTTGAAACGAATGGAACTCCGTTTGTGGGTATGATTTCCGGGATTGATTCTGAAGGAAGACTTTGTATTCAATCTGAGAATGGGATCAAAAGGTTCCTGGCGAAGGAAGTGCAATACAAAGCCTGAAATCCATTGGCCGTCCACCCGTTCGGGGTACCTGTTACCCAATTATTTGAACTCCTTCACCCGAAACCCCTTGATTCACAACTTTCAAATGCACTATCTTCCAACGATAATTTCCGAAAATGAATCTCAACACCGAATTGCAGAAAAACAACTCATTCGATGCGATTGTCGTAGGGACGGGCATCAGCGGGGGATGGGCAGCCAAGGAGCTGACGGAGAAAGGAATGAAGACATTGGTGCTGGAGCGGGGCAGGATGGTGAAACACCTGGAATACCCTACCGCTGCAATGGATCCGTGGCAGTTTCCAAACGGAGACCGGCCAACACAGGAAGATTTGAAACAACAAGGCGTGCAGAACCGCACCGGGTATACCATCCGCCAATCATCCAAGCACTGGTTCGTCAATGATCAGGAGAATCCATACAATGAAGTAAAGCGATTTGACTGGATGCGTGGCTACCATGTGGGCGGCCGATCCATAACCTGGGGACGCCAAAGCTACCGACTCGGGGACCTGGACTTTGAGGCTAATGCCAAAGACGGAGTTGCCGTTGACTGGCCTGTTCGATACAAAGACATTGCCCCCTGGTATGACTATGTTGAAAAATATATCGGGGTAAGCGGCCAGAATGAAGGGCTTTACCAGTTGCCGGACGGAAAATACTTGCCCCCCATGGACCTGAACTGCGTAGAGCGGGAGCTGAAGAAATCCATGATGGACAAGTTTGGCCGTATGCTTACCATCGGCCGTACCGCCCATCTCACCGAAAAACTTGAACATAGCCCACAGCGCGGCACTTGCAAGTTCAGGGATCGCTGCATCCGTGGATGCCCTTATGGAGGATACTTCAGCAGTTTGTCTTCCACCTTGTGGGCAGCAGAGAAAACGGGCAACATGACCCTTCGGCCAAACTCCATCGTCTATGAACTGATTTACGACGATACGAAAGGCAAAGCCACAGGTGTTCGCATTCAGGATGCAGAGACAGGTGAGCAGACCGAATTCTATGCAAAAGTGATTTTCCTGTGTGCCTCGACCTTTGGTTCAACGCACATCATGCTGAACTCCACCTCCAGCCGGTTCCCCAACGGATTTGGCAATGACAGCGGAGAACTTGGTCACAATATAATGGACCACCACCTGAGCGTGGGAGCAAATGCAGAAGCGCCTGGCTTTGAGGATATGTACTACTCAGGACGCCGGGCTAATGGAGTATATGTTCCCAGATTCCAGAACATAGGCAAGGACAAACGTGAATACCTGAGAGGGTTTGGCTACCAGGGAGGCGCCAGCCGCCAGGGATGGATGAGCATGGTTGCCGAAATGGCCATTGGAGCCGACCTGAAACAAGCGATTCAGACCCCTGGCATGTGGACCATCGGCCTGGGTGGATTTGGCGAGTTCCTTCCTTACCATGATAATAAGGTCTATCTTGATAAGGAGAAGAAGGACAAGTACGGACTTCCCACCCTCACCTTTGATGTGGAACTGAAAGACAACGAGCGCAAAATGCGCAAGGACATGTCGCGTGAAGCAGCTGAAATGCTTTCCGCCGCCGGGTTCACGAATGTGAAGGAGTACGACAGGGAAATAGGCCCTGGCCTTGGCATCCATGAGATGGGTACAGCAAGAATGGGTAAGGACCCCAAGACATCGGTCCTGAACAAATTCAACCAGGTGCACGCCTGCAAGAATGTATTCGTCACCGACGGCTCATTTATGGTGTCTTCTGCCTGTGTGAATCCCTCACTAACCTACATGGCATTTACCGCAAGGGCAGTCAATTATGCTATGGACGAAATGAAGAAAGGAAACCTTTGATCAAAATATTGAACTATGAATAGAAGAGAAGCATTGCAACGGGCCGGATTGGTTCTCGGCTATGCCGTTTCCGCTCCGGTTCTGGCTGGCGTACTGAAGGGCTGCAAGGCGGCTCCCGAGCTGACTTACAAACCCGACTTTTTCAATCCTGATCAGGCCGCGATTGTGAGCGAGGTGGCTGAAATTATTATTCCCAAGACGGATACGCCTGGTGCAAAGGATGTCGGTGTGCCGGGGTTTATCGACAAGCTGGTCAAGGAATGTTATTCCAAAGAAGACCAGGAACGTTTCCTCGCCGGCCTGAAAGGATTCGATGAGGGTGCGGACGATTTCATGGATCTGGACCATGACAAGCAGACAGCCTATGTAAAGAAAGTGCATGATGAGGCGCTCGCGGCCATGAAGAGCGGCGCATCGAAAGAACGGCCATTCATTCTGAAGATGAAGGAACTTACGCTCGTCGGATTCTTCACCTCTGAGCCCGGCGCCACGCAAGTGTTGCAATACGAACCCGTTCCCGGAGCATACCGGGGATGCGTGCCGCTGTCGGAGGTGGGCAAGACGTGGGCGACGTAGGGAGAACGAAGAACGAAGAGTGGAGAACGAAGAGTGAAGAACGAAGAGTGAAGAACGAAGCGTGCCTCGCCCGCCGGAGCCTAAAAGTTAAAAGTGAAGAGTGAAGAGTGAAGAGTGAACGTGATCCCTAATTCTGGCTTGCCGAGCTTCAGCATTCAAAATTCAGCTGACAATCATCAACCTTACAATCGCGAGCCCTGACGGAGTCGGGGCGAAGCGATCTCCGCTTCTTTTGTTAACCCACAAAGCGTCATTGGTAGGAGGCCATCTTGAATGGCCGACGAAGCAACCATATGAAGGTGATAACTAATTCGCGATTGTCGATTGAGGCCACTTCAACATTCAGAATTCCTTGTTCATCATTCAACATTCAAATTGGCTACTGGGAAAATTACAATTCTGTCTTTCTTCACCCGATAGAAAACTCTTGTTTGTGTGGTTAATTGTAAGCCTCTTAGGTTTTTGGCTTTTGTTTCAAGCAACGACCCGCGTTTGTGACGGCTACGGTTTTCGAAGCTGAGTCATGTCCCACGTGTCGAAACGAGATATAAAAACTCAAACTTCAGTTTAACACGTCACCCGCAACTGGCATAAACACACTGTTGGCTGCTGGCGCCTTCAACTCACTTTTTCCACTTACTCGTCACATAGTCCATGGCGCTTGAAAATGTCGTCACCCAATAGTCAGCTTGATTCGATTTCAAATACTCCAAAAATTGTCGATGAACTGTCGGTGAAACTGTGAACAATGGACTTCCTATTCCATGAAATTGGTAGACGCCCATTTTACCTTTTGATTTTACTGCCTTTGCAAAATCTATCAGTTCATGTAATGTTGTCCCTTTGCTAACGAGCCAACTGGGAACTTTCATGGGGTTTAATGTCGCAAAATTGTAAATGATTGTCTTGTCGGGCCCACCCCATCTCGCATAGCTCACTATTTTCTTTTCTCTTAATTTATTTGAATAGTCTTGTCCCCCAACTATAGTGTTGTTGCATGGGAAAGCGTAAGCTCTAATTTTGCTTTTCTCCTCTAAAACGTTTAGGAACTGATTTGTCAATTCAATTTCCCTTAATAATTTGTCCATGCTGTAACTTTCTATTGCAATCTCTTTTTGCCAACCAATTTCTGTCGGGCATGGATGAAATAGAGTATGATTGCCGAGTTCATGTCCATTTTGTGCTGCCTTTTTCCATCCAAGAACCGATGGCTCCCCAATACCAAATGCCTCAGTCGATCCCCTGATTGAATTCAAAAAAAATGTTGCTTTCAGTCCCATTGAGTCCAATTGGGGAATCGCTACATAAAGCTGCGATTCTATTGCATCGTCATAAGTCAAGCAGATAATTGCTCTTCCTGTTGGTTCGTTGTCCGTTGGCGATTGTCCATGACAATTGAATGCTAGTAAGATGAAGAAGAGTCGAGTTAGTCTCATAGTTGTTTGTTGTCCGTGTCATTAAAGCGCTTGCTAGCGCCCAGTGCATATGACGTTGCCGGGATAGGAGCGCTTGGTAAATGATCCGCCAGAGGCGGGGAATGCCAAGCGCGACTGGTTCACAGCTTCGTCCATGTCAAGTGTTGCTCAGAAACTAATCTACGAATTAGCTCAAACCCCGGCAATGGCATATGCACATTGTTAGCGGCAGGCGCAATGATTCCCCTGCTACTCAAGCCTATTAGTTAATCACTGACTATGCTGGTCAAATGCTTCTTCTGATTCCAGGAAACGAACTGCTGATTCTATTCTCGGGTGACCAATAAAAAACGCGCTTGCTGCTAACGTTTGAGTTTATGCAGTTGCGGGATTAGGAGGGCTTAGCAATGAAGCGCAGCGGAATGCTAAGACCGACCTGCTGCGAAATTGTCCCCGGTGACCGAACTGCATTTGAAACATACACTACAATTTACCACTACACCCCGCAATTGCATAAACTTTTTGTTGGTGGCTGGCGCTTTACCCAATCTTGTATTTTAAAATTTCGTCAATCAATTCTTTTGGTATTGTCGGGAAGGAATATTCACGCCCAACTGTCCAAGATTCGGTGTTCTTAATATTTGTTTTTTCTAAAGCTACTCCAAGTAAACTGTCATGGTCAAACAAGTACCAGTCTGCCTTGTCCCGGAAGCAAACAAAAATCTCTTTGCCTCGATACTTTTCGGCAAAGGTTAGTCGTCCTTTTAATTGCACTTTCAAAAAAGTCGTTCCGTCTTTATCCTGCGCAATAAAGTCGGCCCCTTGCCAGTCGTCACTTAGGCGCAATGTGGTGTAACCATAGTCGGCAAGAACTGCAGAAACCTTTTGAAAATTATAATTCTCTTTTTGGCGAGCATTTAAGCCGTCATAACTAATTTTTTCAAATTTCATTGCGCTTGGTTTTTAAATCTGTAACACTGAAACGGTATGTCGTCATTCAAGTCCTTAGTTAAGTTTACTGTCACAGGAAATTTCCAGTCGACTTGTCGGTTGTCAAGATAGTCGGGTAGGTCAATTTGAATGTTTTCTCCTTTTTTGTCAACGAACTCCTTTGTCACCGTAGCGGAAATTTTATTCCCAAGTTCTGATTTGTCCAAGTTCAGTAACCATTTTAGCTGGTAGTAGTCACAAAAAATATTTGTGTAAACAGGTTGGTCGTAATTCTGTCCACGAAACATAACGTTTGCCGCAATCGTGATTTTGTCGTAGTACTGAATTACTATTGATTCGATCCCTAAATGTGTTGTCTTCATTTGTTCACCTTTAGCTGTTGAAAAGTTTAAACTCAACGTCTAACGGTATTTGTCCTGAGTAGTGTTCCCTAACTCTTTTTTGATAGTCCAGATAGTCCGAATATTTTTTGATACGACTCCATCTTGTCTTGAATTTTTCAATCCCTTCACTTTCTAACTTTTCTTGAATGATGTTGTCGATGGGAATATGATAGAATTCGTAGTTTTTTGAAATCCCTTTAATTCGACCTTCTCCCAAAGCAAATAAATATTTGAGAGTCATATTAATCCACTTCTGTGCTTGTCCAACATTTAATTCGTAACCCAACTCAGTCATAAATCCTTTCTGTAAGAATTCACATTTGTCCTTATGCCAAGAGTCATACTGCGTCTGGTCGGAAATATTTTTAGTTGTAATTTCTTCAACGATTGATTTAACCAAATTACTTAGTCTTGAGTAGGCTTCTTTGTTTTCATTGTCGCCTATTCCGTGCATTGTCCTATTGAAATCTCGATATGCTCTTTCAATGCAACGTTCTAAAAAGTTGTCCGAAGTATGAAGAAATACTCTAATCCAAAATCTTTCAATGTCGTCCCGGTCTAATGTGCTTTTCATGGTCGGGTCTTTATTTAAGCGCTTGCCACCAACGTTTATGTTTATGCAGTGCGGGGAATAGGAGGGCTAAAAAATGTAGCGCAGCGGAATGTTTAGCCCGACCTGCACGTCTCTGTCCCCCGACACTGAACTAAATTAAGAAATTACTTTTAATACCTACATTGAACCCCCGCATTGCATAAACATTTTGTTAGCTGCAGGGCTGTCTCCATAAACATGAAAGGTCAACACTTTTTGCAGTGTCGACCTTGGAGTTTTTGGCTTAGGAATGCTTATTTCTTTACAGTCAGCAGCCCGTTGATTCCAAAATTCGTATAAAGTCCCGTCATCACCTGTTCCAAGTGTTCATTGTATTTTTGTACGTGGTCACCCATGCCTAAGAAATCAACCGTTGTTCGAAAAGCTTTTTCGCCATACGGTTTTTCGATTAGGTCAGCAATAGCGTCAGCAACTCGTTGTGGGTTTTGTTGTGGATTACTCTTCAGTACGTTTTCAAAATTGCCAAACATTTGTTCAGGAAACTTCATGAAATCTCCATATGAAGTCGTTTGACTATTATCGGTTGGCTTTAATAAGTTTTCCATAAATGTTGTCGGATAACCACCAGGCTCAACAATACAGTTTTCAATTCCGAATGACGAAAGTTCCACCCGATAATTTTCTGCCATTGCTTCTAATGCCCACTTTGAGGATTGATAAGGACCGTAAAATGGTAACGCAATTCTACCTAATAGACTTGAAGTGTAAATGATTAGTCCTTTTCTATTCTTACGAAAATATGGCGCGACCGCTCGGTTCATTCGTTGAACTCCAAAAACGTTTACATCAAAAAGTCTTTGATAGTCAGAAGTGGTGAAGAACTCCTGCATACCAAGTGTGCCAACACCCGCATTATTAATCAGAACGTCCAAACCACCTAAATCTGCTATTGCTTTGTTTACTCCGTTTATTACGCTTTGGTCATTTGTGATGTCCAAATCAATAATTTTTGCTCCTGCTTTGCCCAATTCATTAGCAACGGCTTTATTTTTTCCGTTAATGTCTCGCATCGCTGCTGCTACATAATGCCCCCTACCGATTAAAGTTTTTACGGTTAGTTTTCCGAAACCACCACTCGCGCCTGTTATTAGTATCTTTTGTGTCATTTTGTTGAAGTTTTGTTGACACAAAAGTCCTCCCAATTCGCTGTATGGTTATGGTGTTAAGTTCAGATTAAATGGTGTTAAGTTCAGATTTGGCCATTTGTCTGAATTTCTTTGGTGTCGTTCCTACATAACTTTTAAAGAATTTGGTAAAATTTGAAGGGTCAAAAGTCATGGATTGCGCTATTTGGGCAATAGGTCTGTCAGACGAAAGGATAAGTTCTTTGGCGATTTCAATAAGTCTTTCTTCATAAATGTCACAAGGCGATTTTCCTAAAACCTCGTGGATAGTATTACTTAAATGTGTCGGGTGTATAAAAAGCAAACTTGCCAAGTCCTTTATTTCGAATGTGTTTTCAGCTTTGCCTATTTTCAACTCAGCTAAATGCTTGTCCAGTTCGTGCAGGTACTGTGTAACAATTTCCTGTTGTCTGTTTGAAGATTTGTCCTTGTTCTGTTCCATTATTTTGTCCAAGATTTTAATACTTTACTGTCATCACAGCCTTGCAGCTAACGGTTGTGTATGCGCCGTGCCG
>JAFDYS010000066.1 GCA_018267315.1 Bacteroidota bacterium
CGGGACTCGAACCCGCGACCTCCGCCGTGACAGGGCGGCATTCTAACCAACTAAACTACCGGACCATAATCAGTGGGGCGGCAAATATAACATGGCAGGTGAAAGAAGCAAAAACTAAAATTGTCAATTGCCCGATCAGGTGCCCTGCAACAGTCCTGATATTATTTCATCAGCGATCCTATTTGGTGAAGTAAATCATTAATGCCCATCCTCTTCAACATACCCACATCAAAATCAACCAAAGCTTCATTTCCACCCTTTCGTTACCTTCGCTTCCCCAACAAAACACAGGATGCAATACCTCGACTTTGAGAAGCCGATTGAAGAGTTGAATGAACAGTTGGAGAAGCTCAGAAAATTGGGTGAAGGCGGTAAGGTGGACATGACTTCTGCTGTAAAAGAGCTGGAAGAAAAGATTTCACTTACCAGAAAAGAAATCTACACCAAACTCAGCGGCTGGCAACGTGTGCAGCTTTCAAGGCATCCGGCACGCCCCTATTCGCTTTTCTACATCCAACAAATCTGCAGTCGCTTCATTGAGCTGCACGGGGATCGGGGTGTGCGCGACGACAATGCCATGATCGGCGGGCTGGGAACGCTTGACGGAGAAAGCGTGATGTTTGTTGGACAACAGAAAGGCATCAACACGAAGGACCGGCAATTCCGGAATTTCGGCATGGCGAATCCGGAAGGGTATCGCAAAGCACTGCGTCTTTTCAAACTGGCTGAAAAATTCAATGTGCCAATAGTTACGCTCATTGATACACCCGGCGCTTATCCGGGACTTGAAGCAGAAGAACGAGGACAAGGGGAAGCGATCGCCCGTAACCTGTATGAAATGACGTTGCTGAAAGTGCCGGTAATATGCATCATCATTGGCGAAGGTGCCAGCGGCGGTGCGCTGGGCATTGGCATGGGTGACCGCGTGCTTATGCTGGAGAATACCTGGTACAGCGTGATCTCTCCGGAATCATGCTCATCCATCCTCTGGCATTCATGGGATATGAAAGAAGAAGCGGCAGAGCAACTCAAACTCACCGCCCAGCATATGCATCAATTCAAATTAGTGGATGGCATTATCAAAGAGCCGATGGGTGGCGCTCACAATAATCCCGAAGAAATGGCCAAAACCCTCAAACGTGAAATCAAAAAGAACCTCATTGATTTGAAAGATATGTCACCGGCTGAGCGCATTGATGCCCGCATCAGGAAGTTTTCATCCATGGGTTTTTACGAAGAAGATTAGCACTGGTTATGCTCAGGCAGTTACAGCGATGGTTTCATTATTACTTCCTGAAACAGGTGCTCCGCCAGCATGTAGCACCACGCAAAACCATTAACCTGGCCGATTCCAATGAGATAGGAATTCTGTTTGATGCCACTGATCCCGACAAGGTTTCTCTCATTAATCAGTTTGCGGATTCACTCAAAAAGGAAAAAAAGCATGTAGTGTTACTTGGCTACTACGACCAGCCCAAACGCGCAATCAACTTTAATTTCTCCTACTTCAACAGAAAAAATCTCAACTGGCATCTTCAACCAAAAGGTGATATCGTGGATGAATTCCTCAACCGGAAATTTGATATTCTCATTAATGCTTACACTGCTGAAAATCTGCCGCTCGAATATGTATCAGCCATGTCACAAGCAGCTTTCCGCATGGGTGCCTATAATAAGGATAAGACTTACGCCTACGATTTCATGGTTGATATGAAGGGAGAAAATGATTTACGTTGGTTGCTCAATCAATACCGCCATTATCTGCAGATGTTGTAGTGAAGTATATCAGTGCATCATGAAATAACTTTCTATAAAATGTCGAAACCAAAATTTACCGGAACTGGTGTGGCACTTATCACGCCTTTTAAGCAAGACCGATCCATTGATTTTGCTGCACTTGAAAAACTCATTCATTTCAATATTGAAAACGGAATTGACTATTTCGTAGTACTTGGAACAACAGGTGAATCCGTAACACTTTCATCTGAAGAAAAGACTGAGGTCTGGAAGTTTGTTGCCAAAACCGTTTCAGAAAAAGTGCCATTGGTGGCTGGCATCGGAGGCAACAACACGGAAAAAATTGCCGCGGAGACCGGTCAGTTTTCCATAGCCGGATATGATGCCATACTATCCGTGAGTCCGTATTATAACAAGCCCTCGCAGGAAGGAATATACCAACACTTCATGCGGTTGCAGGAAGAATCAAAGTTGCCCATCATACTGTATAATGTGCCCGGAAGAACTTCGTCCAACATCACTTGGGAAACCACCGTGCGTTTGGCCAACGCTTCATCAAAATTTATCGGCATCAAAGAGGCATCGGGGCAATTCGGTCAAATCATGCAGATCGTAAAAAACAAACCCCGGGATTTTCTCGTCATCTCAGGAGATGATCTCATCACGCTACCGCTCATGAGTTTTGGCGTGTGCGGCGTCATCTCAGTGGTTGCGCAAGCCACACCCCGTGCATTTTCTTCCTTGGTAAATGCCGCCCTGAAAAATGATTTTGTTGCAGCAACCAGGCATCACTTAAGCTTGCTTGATGCAATGGAATTATTTTTTTCAGAAGGAAGTCCTGCCGGAGTTAAGGCAGCACTTCACTCATTGGGTATTTGTGAAAATGTGCTGCGGCTTCCGCTTGTTTCCGTCAGTGCATCACTGTATGCCAAGATCTCCGAATCACTGCCTGCTTAAATCAGTCGCCGCACAGCAGCTGATTTATAATTAAAAGAAAATTAAATCACTTTTTGCTTCCGTGCTGCACGCATACACAGCGTAACTTTGAATTTATGTCATCCACTTCAGTATTGCTGGTTGAAGATGAAACCAAGGTTTCAACATTCATTAAAAAAGGCCTTGAAGAATCCGGTTTTGATGTAAAGCAGGCATTCGACGGAATGGAAGCGAAAAGAATGTTCCGTTCGGGGAATTGGGATCTCATGATCATTGATATTAAAATTCCGGTGCTAACCGGATATGAAGTCTGCCGGTTTGTTAGAGAATCGAATGCGCAGTTACCCATACTCATGTTGACTGCGCTCAGTTCCACCGATGATAAGGTGGAAGGATTTGAAGCGGGCGCTGATGACTACCTGGTGAAACCTTTTGAGTTTCGTGAATTGCTCGCCCGCATTAAAGCATTACTCAAACGTGCCAAGGCAACACCCACCGAAGAAACGGTGCTCCGGGCGGATGATCTTACCCTCAACTCCGACACCAAGGAGGTGCGGCGCAGTGAAAAAAAGATTTCACTTACTGCCAAGGAATTTTCGCTGCTCGAATACCTGATGAGAAATAAAGGCCGGGTTATCTCACGCGCTGAGCTCGCTGAAAAAATCTGGGACATCACATTTGACACCGGCACCAATGTGATTGATGTTTATATCAATTTCCTGAGGAAGAAAGTGGACAAGGATTTTCCCAGGAAACTCATCCATACGTATATTGGCATGGGTTATACCCTTAAGGAACCTGAAGAATGAAAATCAGGAATCGGCTTTCCATTCAATTTACCCTGATTGTTGCTTCCATCCTCATCCTGTTTTCTGCGTCAGTATATTTCTTTTCTTCCATTTACAGGAAGAATGAATTTAACGGACGATTAAAGGAAAAGGCACTCACCACAGCCAAGCTGTTTATTGAAGTGGATCAGGTTGACTCTGCTTTGCTGAAGATCATAGACCGGAATGCGGTGAACATCATGCCCCATGAAAACATCCTGATTTTCGATACCAAGCACCGGGAACTTTATCGAAGTGATGATGATGACACGATCACCTATGCTACTTCACTTCTCAACAAAATTACCAGTGAGAAAGAATGGCACTTTGAAATAGGTTCGTTTGAATGCGTCGGCATTTCCATGCATGCGCGTGACAAGGACTACATCATTATCGCCAAGGCCGAAGACCTGTACGGCCGAAGTAAACTGAAAAATCTCCGCCTCGTTCTGATCATCGGACTTTTCTTCTCCGTAGGAGCCACTTTGCTGAGCGGCTGGTTCTTTTCAGGCGAAGCACTTAAGCCCATCTCCGAAGTGGTGAAACAGGTGGATACCATCACCGGATTCAATCTGAACAAGCGTGTGGGTGAAGGAAACCGGAGGGATGAAATCGCTCAATTGGCCATCACCTTCAACCGTATGCTCGACCGCGTAGAGCATGCATTCCAGATCCAAAAAAGTTTTATTTCCAATGCTTCGCATGAACTGCGTACCCCGCTAACGGCCATTACCGGTCAGCTTGAAGTAGCGATGTTGAAGAAACGCGAAGTAGCGGAATATGAGAATCTGATTAGCTCCGTATTGGATGATATCAGGAAACTGAATACCCTTACCAACGGGCTGCTTAGCATTGCACAAAGTGACATGGATGTGCAGGCCATGCGAATGAAGCAGATCCGCGTGGATGAATTGTTGTGGGAATCGAGACAAGAAGTACTAAAGCGACATCCTGATTACACGGTTCTTCTGCATTTCCCTGAAATGCCGGCAGATGAAGATGATCTCTGCCTGAATGGAATTGAACCTCTGTTCAAAACGGCCATTATTAATTTGATGGACAATGCTTGCAAGTATTCCAATTCTAAGAAAGTGGATGTAACGCTGATACATGACAAGCGTGGTATGCAAATCACTTTCAAAGATGAAGGCATTGGAATACCGATGGAAGAAGCCCAAAAGATTTTCGAACCATTTTACCGGGCTTCGAATGCCCAGCGGTTCCCGGGTCACGGACTGGGGCTCGCACTCACGCGCCGCACCATTGAACTTCACCAGGGGATAATTACGATCAGTAGCCGCGTTAATGTAGGTACCACCATCCGTCTCGAGTTTCCACACATCGCTGCCTGATAATTTTTTTTACATACTTCGCCTCATGAGCAGTTACTCGCTCTTAACCACAGATTAAAATTTCATCATTTGAGAATCCTTTAATGAGGCATTAATCATGCTTTAACGGGTACATCGTTTCTATGCAACATATGTGTGGAATATCAGGATGTATTGATCCACAATTGCAGCCCGAAAATATACAACGGGTGGTGAGAGCGATGACACAATCGCAGGCACACCGCGGACCCGATCATGCCGGATTCTGGTTCGACAAGCATGTGGGATTGGGACACCGGCGACTAAAAATCATTGACCTTAGTGATGAAGCGAATCAGCCCTTCGAAACCGACGCATGTTATCTTGTCTTCAATGGAGAAATTTACAACTACGTTGAACTGCGCAAGGAGTTAATCGCTGATGGCTTCAGGTTCAAAACACAATCCGATACAGAAGTTATTCTTGCCGCATACCTGCGGTGGGGCACTCAATGCAGCAGGCGCTTTGTGGGGATGTGGGCCTTCGCACTTTGGGATGGTTTGAAGCAGGAATTGTTCTGTTCCCGTGACCGGTTCGGAATTAAACCCTTTTACTTCATCAGCGATAACGACCGGTTCTACTTCGCTTCTGAATACCGCTCACTAAAAATCACTCCCGTCTTCCGCAGCAAACTGAATGAAGACCAGTTGAAGCGCGGCTTGTTTCTCGGTTGGACGAACTACGAAACTGAAACCTATTACTCCTGCATCAATTCACTGCTACCCGGTCACAATTTACTCGTGTCCCGGTCCGGTTTGAAACTGCAACGTTATTGGTCGCTTGAAAATCCGGCACCGGAAAGTGGAGCGATTACCGGCTCTGAACAAAATGCTCACTTCTACGAGCTCTTCAAACAGTCGTTGCTGCAGCACATCAGAAGCGACGTGCCCGTTGGCGCCTGCCTCAGCGGCGGACTCGACAGTTCATCCATCGCTTCGATGTACAGCATGCTTTACCCTCAATCGCAACTTCAAACATTCACCATTTACTATACCGGCAGCGGAAATGTGGATGAGCGACCATTCGCAAATGAGGTGGCTAGAAAATACCGTTCAGTGATAGCGCCGCATTATCACATGCCCAATGCTGATGAAGTGCAGCAGGAATTTCAACGCGCCGCAGACCACTCAGAAACACCCCTGATCGGTTCCTCTTACCTCTCACAGTATTTTGTGATGAAGCAGGCCTCCGCTCACGGTATCAAGGTGATGCTCGACGGGCAGGGATCGGATGAATATCTCGCGGGCTATATGCATTCATTCTACCGGTGGATGGCCAAATATTTTGTTGACCGCAAGTGGCGCGCGGCTTTAAACCTCATGTTTTCACACCACAACAAACATCAACTGAGTTGGAAGGAAATCAGCAGAGCGTTCTTCAAGGGATTGTATTTATACTTCCGTGATGAAGAAGCGGCTTTCCGGGCCCAGCTCAACAGTTACAAATGGCTGCTCCGTGAAACCGCTTCGCTCGATGCGCTGATTCAGCTTCCAAAGAAAAGCGTTTGTAAAGTGAACAACTTCACCTATCACATGCTGTTCACTACCAGTTTGCCTACGCTGCTTCATTACGAAGACCGTTTCTCCATGGCCTTTTCGATTGAATCCCGGGTTCCGTTTCTTGATCACCGGCTGGTGGAATACATCTACCATCTCAATCCTGACTATAAAATCAGCAGGGAAGCGGAAACCAAATTCATTCTACGTCAATCACTGCGCCGTATCCTGCCACAGCGAATCCGTCAGCGGCACGATAAACGAGCATTCACCACACCCGGCGAAACGCAGTGGCTGCGCGGTTTCCTTAATCCGCTACTGCATATTGATTACAGTTCGTTCGACTGGTTGAATATCCGGAAGGTGAAAAACCTGATGGAGGACTATCGCAAAGGCGATAACAGCCATGCAAACCTTGTGTGGCGCTTGGCCACATTCAATTACTGGATGAAAAATTACGCGTGATTGCGCAAATCAGCGCGGGCTGAACAAGATTCTGCGGTCAGGCACGTTACTGATGATTTCCTATCTTTGTCCGCCCATGATTTTTCGCCGGAGCATTCCTTTTTTCACCATCACTACCGCCTTGTTGCTTCTGGCTTCCTGCAGTGAGTACCAGCAGGTAGTGAAGAGCGATGATTATAACCTCAAGTTAACCAAGGCGAAGGAATACTATGATAAGGGCCAATATTACCGGGCTCAGCCACTGCTTGAAGAGCTCCTGAGCTTCTTTAAAGGCACCAGCACCATGCAGGATGTACTTTACTACTATGCCTATTGCCACTACCAAACCGGCGAATACCTGATTGCCTCCTATCACTTTAAAAACTTTGCAACCACGTATGCCACCGATGCGCGTGCCGAGGAATGCCTGTTTATGAGCGCCAAGTGTTACGCCGATATATCACCGAACTACATGCTGGAGCAGAGTTATACCCTGGACTGCATCAATGCGGCTCAGCTTTTCACCAATACCTACCCCAACAGCAAATATGTGGCGGAAGCGAACCAAATGGTGGATGATATGAGGCGCAAACTGGAACGTAAAGCGTTTTACAGCGCCGACCTATATTACCGCATGCAGAAGTATAATGCGGCTAGTGTGGCTTTCCAAAATCTGCTCCGTGATTACCCGGATAGCCCTGATGCGGAGGAAATAATGTATTTGATGCTGAAGTCAGATTACCTTTACGCCCTCAATTCCATCCCAAGTAAACAAGAAGAACGATACGAAGACGCTGTCAAAACCTATCAGAACTACTCCAATAAATACCCCGAAGGTAAATTCATCAGTGAGGCCAAATCACTTTATGAAGCATCTGTTAGAAATCTGAATAAAATCAAATCCAATGAATAAAAACAAGAACAACGGCAACAACACCATCGTACTGGAAACCCGCAACCTCGCTGATATGAAAGAGCGGGCAGGAAACTTATACGAGGCCATTGCCATCATCTCCAAGCGCGCTAATCAGATTGCCCTGCAGATCAAAGAAGAATTGCATGGTAAACTGGAAGAGTTTGCAACCACATCTGACAATCTCGAAGAAATACATGAGAACCGCGAACAGATTGAGATCTCTAAAGCTTACGAGAAGATGCCAAATCCCTCATTGCTCGCCACACAAGAGTTCGTGGAAGACAAGATTTACTTCCGCAATCCATCCAGAGAGCCGCTTGAATCCTGATTGCCGGGGCCACTGTCCATAACAGTTGCCTTACACATTCAATCATTCATTTCACATGAGCAAGCTTGCCGGAAAGAAGATCGTGTTAGCGGTGACCGGCAGCATTGCTGCCTACAAGAGCGCCTTGCTGGTGCGTCTTCTTGTGAAAGAAGGCGCGGAAGTAAGAGTGCTCATGACCAGGTCAGCGAGCGATTTCATTTCTGCCCTTACTTTATCCACGCTTTCGGGAAACAAGGTTTTCAGTGACCTTGTAGATCAAAAGGAAAACTCCTGGAACAGCCACGTCGAACTGGGATTGTGGGCCGATGTGATGCTGGTAGCCCCCGCTTCCGCAAACACCATTGCAAAGTTCGCCGGGGGAATCTGCGACAATATCATTACTGCCGTTTATCTATCTGCCCGCTGCCCGGTGGTAATTGCTCCTGCTATGGATGAAGATATGTGGAGACATCCGGCAACTCAGAGTAATATCACCCGCTTAAAATCTTTCGGCAATCAGATCATTCCCGTGGGTGAAGGAGAGTTGGCCAGCGGACTTGTCGGACAGGGAAGAATGGCTGAGCCCGAAGAGATTCTGGAATACCTCATTAAACATGTTGCAGTATCCTCCCCTGCTTCACAGAAAAAGAATCAAAAAAAAAAGCTAAGCGGTAAGCGGGCGCTGGTCACGGCCGGTCCCACTTACGAAGCAATTGATCCGGTCCGGTTCATTGGCAACCATTCTTCAGGTAAGATGGGAATCGCCATCGCAGAGGAACTGGCTGAGCAGGGTGCAAGCGTCACCCTGGTTCTGGGTCCGACATCGCTGGCGCCCGATCATGCCGGTGTGATAACGCAAAGGGTCACTTCGGCACAAGAGATGTTTGATGCGGCAACACAACTTTTTGCAAAGGCGGACATTGCGGTTCTTTCTGCGGCTGTGGCTGATTTCACCCCTGAAAAAGCTGCCTCAGAAAAAATCAAGAAGGGATCTGAAGACCGGCTGAACCTTTCACTCGTTAAAACAAAGGACATTCTCGCAACGCTCGGTGAAAGCAAGCGTAATGGACAGATACTGGTGGGTTTTGCACTCGAAACCAGGGATGAATTGAAAAATGCCCGAAAGAAATTGCGGAAGAAGAATCTTGATTTCATTGTGCTTAACTCGCTGAAGGATGCCGGCGCAGGTTTCAGGCATGACACTAACCACATCACCATCATCGACCGTAATGAAAAAGTTTTTCCTTATGAACTCAAATCAAAGCAAGAAGTAGCGGCGGATATCGTTAACTTTATTATTCAAAAACTTTCCTGAGGTATTCATGAAATCAATCGGTCTTTTTTCAATACTGCTTTTGGTCAGCCATTGGCTGGTTGCGCAGGAGCTGAATTGCCAGGTAAGGGTGATTGCTCCAAACATTCAATCAACCGATCCCAAGGTTTTTGAAACACTGCAACAGTCCATTTTCGAATTTATGAACAACCGTAAATGGACCAACGGAAACTATAAGCCGGAAGAGAAGATCGAGTGCAGCATGCTCATCAGCATCACGCAGGAAATCAGTTCCGATAAATTCAATTCACAGATTACCATACAGAGCAACCGTCCGGTACTCAACTCATCCTACAATTCACCGCTGCTTTATATCGTTGACAAGGATTTTGCATTTCAATACGCCCAGTTTCAGGCGCTGGAGTTCAATGACAACCAATTCCAGGACAACCTCACATCAGTGCTTGCCTACTATGCTTACATGATCATCGGGCTGGATGAAGACAGTTTTGCTCCCAAAGGCGGTGGCAATGAATTTCAGAAAGCCAATGCCATTGTAACCGCAGCGCAGAGCAATGCCGCTGCCGGTCCGGGATGGAAAGCATACGACGGTACCCGCAACCGGTATTGGCTGGTGAACAATCTTACGAACAGCAAGATTGATTACATCCATGAGGTCATTTATAAATATCACCGCGGCGGTCTTGATAAGATGTATGAAAACTCCAACGATGCCCGCAAACCCATACTGGATGCACTCAACATCATGAACAAGTTGAAAGAGGATGCCCCCAATGCCATGATCACACAGGTTTTCTTCCAGACAAAAGGTGATGAGCTGGTCAATATTTTTTCAAAAGCCACCCCGCAGGAAAAAGCGACTGCCGTGCAGATACTCACGCAACTTGACGCATCCAATTCGCCCAAGTACCAGCAAATCATGAAATCGAATTAGCGGTTTCTGATTATTTTTGCCGCCCTCGAATTGAACGGTTAACATAAAAATTCTGATTCCTTTTTGAGAAACTGACCCGTAGTGTAATTGGCAACACGTCTGATTTTGGTTCAGAAGACTTCTGGTTCGAGCCCAGACGGGTCAACACGAAAACCGCGGAAATTTTTTCTGCGGTTTTTCATTTAGAAATAGCGAGGATCGTTTCATCTCAATCATCTTTTCGGCCGTTGACCAATACCTTTGGTGCAGCATGAATCACTCATGGAAAAAAACTGCCGTTGTCGTTCTATGCTGGAACGGCAGAAAATTGCTGGAGCAATTTCTTCCGTCGCTCGTGAAATATCAACCTGCCGATGCTGACCTGGTGGTTGCTGACAATGCTTCCACTGATGATTCTACTGACTTTGTCACTAACAATTTTGCAACGGTAAAACTGTTCCGGCTGGAAAAAAATTTCGGATTCGCCGCCGGGTATAATGAAGTGATCCGTCAGATTGATTCCAAATTTATCGTACTGATCAATCAGGACGTGGAAGTCACTGAAAACTGGCTTCCGCCCCTGGTGAAAATGATGGAGCAGGATGAAAACATCGCCGCCATACAGCCACGCATCAGGGCATTTAGTAAAAAGACTCATTTCGAATATGCTGGCGCCGCCGGAGGATGGATGGATCACTACGGCTACACCTTTTGCCGCGGAAGAATATTCGATTCCATTGAAGAAGACAAAGATCAGTACAACACCTCCGCCGAAATATTCTGGGCCTCGGGCGCCTGCATGCTGGTGCGGAAAACCATCTATGAAAAACTCGGCGGACTCGATGCCGACTTCTTCGCCCATATGGAAGAAATTGATTTGTGCTGGCGCATGAAGAATGAAGGTTACAAAATCATGTATTGCCCTGATTCCATTGTATATCATTTGGGCGGTGCGAGTCTGCCGCAGGGTCACCCGATGAAAACCTATCTCAACTACCGGAACAACCTGATCATGCTTGAGAAAAACCTGCCGGATCAGCTGGTACGTCAGGTGGTGAGAAGAAGAGAAATTCTGGATGGATTGTCCGCCATTCGATCCGTGCTGCGCGGCTATCCAAAGGATGTTCTTTCTATCTGGCGCGCTCACCGCGATTACCGCAAGGGAATACAGGCATGGCGGAGCCGCCGCACCGGCCATGAAAAAAAATTTTTCTCGCTTTCCGGAGTTTATCGCGGGTCTATTGTGTGGGATTTTTTTATCACGCGAAAGAAGCAATTCAACCAACTGATTCCATCCGGCAAATAAGTATGCAGTATTAGCATTTCCGCCAACCGACGGCGACCCACTGAAGTTCCGATTACATTTTGTTGTGGACTACTTCTTTGCGCAACCTGCCTCCTATGGCTACCTTCGCAGCGTGGAAAAAATCCTCATCATTGACTTCGGTTCCCAATTCACACAACTCATTGCACGCCGCATCAGGGAGCTTAACATTTATTCTGAAATCCACCCCTTCAATCAATATCCGCCCGTTGATGATTCGGTGAAAGGAATCATTCTGTCAGGCAGCCCCTTTTCCGT
>JAFDYS010000067.1 GCA_018267315.1 Bacteroidota bacterium
GAGGAAGTCCATCCAGGGTTAGTGCGATAAAGATCGTGAGGGGATTGGTTCGAAACGCACCATCCAAGGTTCGTTAAACCGGATGTCAAATCATGACGTCAAACTCTTCACAATCTCAGCAGCATCAATCTCTGCGCAACGAAAATGTCCTTTCGGACACTGGCGAAATCCGTGCAATCCGCAGGGGCGACAGTCAAGAGCAAGTTTTGTTTCCACCACGGTTGACTGATCAGAAAGTGGTCCGAAACCAAAAGCAGGAATGGTAGAACAAAACACTGCAGTGACGGGAGCGTTGACGGCTGATGCAAGATGAAGCGGAGCAGAATCATTCACGAAATTCATTCGAGCATTCTTCATCAGTGCGGCGGACTCAAGAAGACTCAGTTGTCCCGCGAGGTTGATGACATTTTCTCTTCCAGATGATTTACGAATCAATTCACACAGCGGAATATCTTCTTTGCCACCTATCAGGTACACGATCATTCCTTTTGGCAGAAGCGCATTGGCCTCCAGCCATTTTTGCGGAGGAAGTTGTTTTGTGAACCACACTGAAGCTGGAGCGATGGTCGCATAACTTCCTTCTGTTTTCACTTTCTGAAAATCTTTTTCAGATGGATAGATTTTCGGCCTTACCATTTTTCCATCGGTGAGTTCTTCAATGAGCGCCAGGTTCCGCTGCACTTCGTGAACCGGATTTTCCTTTGTCCCGATCACGTGCTTCACCTTTTTTGTGAAAAGAAATGAAAGCGGATTTTTGTCGAATCCGATAATTTGTTTGCATCCCGAAAATGCGGCGAGTACTCCTGTAGAAAAGAAACGTTGTACATTGATGAGTACATCATATTTCCTGCTGCGGACTTGCTGCAACATCTTGCGGAGATTTTGATATTTCCCTATCTTCTTATCCCAAATCAAAATCTCATTGATATGCGGGTTGTTTGCGAGAATGGATTCATTTCCTTTTCGAAGAAGGAAATCAATTTTTGCTTCGGGATAAAAGGCACTCAGTTTCTCAACAAGTGATGTGGCGAGAATCACATCGCCGATAAAAGCCGTTTGGATGATGAGGATTTTCAACGCGTGCAAGTTACAAAGTCAGGATACAGTAAATGATCGAGCCCCGCGAAAGCGGGGCTCGTCTTATATCTCAACTCTTAAATATTACGTCCCTATTATTACGCTTCCACCGCCACTTTTCCTTTCGCTTTTGCAATCACTTCTTCGCTGATTGAGTTCGGTGCAGGAGCATAGTGTGAGAATTCCATGATCGAAGTGGCACGGCCTGAAGTGATCGTACGCAACTGCGTCACATAACCAAACATTTCGCTCAGCGGAACTTTCGCTTTGATCACCTGAGCATTGGCTTTCATCTCCATGGATTCCAGATGACCACGGCGGCGATTCAGATCACCCACCACATCACCGGTGTATTCTTCCGGAGTTACTACTTCCACTTTCATAATCGGTTCAAGAATGATCGGCTTCGCTTTATTACATGCTTCGCGGAAAGCATACTTCGCACAAAGTTCGAATGACATCTGATCAGAGTCCACATCGTGGTAGCTTCCATCATACAAACGGACTTTCAGGTCATCCACAGGAAATCCCGCCAACACTCCGTTTGTCATGGCGGCCTTAAATCCCTTTTCTACAGCCGGAACAAATTCGCGCGGAATGGCGCCACCGAAAATATCATTCACAAACACCAATCCTTTTTCTCCTTCGCCCACCGGACCAACCTCAACATGAATGTCGGCGAACTTACCACGACCACCCGTTTGTTTCTTGAACACTTCGCGGTGATCAACCGACTTCGTGATGGTTTCTTTGTAAGCTACCTGCGGCGCACCCTGGTTGCATTCCACCTTAAACTCACGCTTCAATCGATCTACAATAATTTCAAGGTGCAACTCACCCATGCCACTAATGATGGTCTGCGATGTTTCTTCATCCACCTTCACTTTGAACGTAGGATCTTCTTCAGCCAGTTTCGACAGTGCGTTGCCGAGTTTGTCCACATCGGCTTGCGTTTTCGCCTCCACCGCAATCGAGATCACCGGATCCGGGAACTTGATGCTTTCGAGGATGATCGGATTTTTCTCTTCGCACAGCGTGTCCCCCGTTCTGATTTCCTTGAATCCAACAGCGGCGCCGATATCACCGGCTTCAATGCTGTCAATCGGATTTTGCTTATTGGCATGCATCTGGAAAATTCTCGAGATGCGCTCTTTCTTTCCGGTGCGTGTGTTCAGCACGTATGAACCGGCGTTCAGCGTACCTGCATACACACGGAAAAATGCGAGACGGCCTACGAACGGATCGGTCATGATTTTAAATGCAAGAGCTGTGAACGGTTCCTTCGCATCGGGTTTACGCAAGACTTCTTCTTCCGTATCAGGGTTAATTCCTTTCACGGCTTCGATATCGAGCGGTGAAGGAAGGAACTTGATCACGGAATCGAGCATGGCCTGCACGCCCTTATTCTTGAAGGACGAACCGCAGAGCATGGGGATGATGGCAATATCAATCGTTGCCTTGCGAATCGCTTCTTCGATCTCAGCCACAGTGATGGAGTTTTCATCTTCGAAATATTTTTCAAGAATCTTCTCATCATACTCTGCAACGGCTTCAATCATCTTGGTGCGGTACTCATGCACCTGATCCTTCATATCATCGGGGATGGGAATCTCTTTGTAAGTCATTCCCTGCGTGGCATCATCCCAAATAATGGCTTTGTTCTGTATGAGATCAACCACTCCTTTGAACGTTTCTTCCGAACCAATGGGCAGCTGCAGCGGAACGGGATTCGCTCCGAGCTTTTCTTTCACCTGTTTTACCACATCCAAAAAGTCAGCGCCGCTGCGGTCCATCTTATTCACGAAACCGAGTCGCGGAACTTTGTAACGGTTGGCCTGGCGCCACACCGTTTCTGACTGCGGTTCTACACCTGATACAGCGCAGAACAACGCAACGACTCCATCGAGCACACGCAGCGAACGCTCTACCTCCACGGTAAAATCCACGTGACCGGGTGTATCAATGATGTTGATCTTGTATTCCTTGTCTTTGTATTTCCAGAAGCAACGGGTCGCAGCAGAAGTGATCGTGATGCCACGCTCCTTCTCCTGTACCATCCAGTCCATGGTGGCAGCGCCATCATGCACCTCACCGATCTTATGTGAAACGCCGGTGTAGTACAGAATGCGTTCTGTAGTAGTTGTTTTGCCCGCATCAATATGCGCAGCTATCCCGATGTTCCGGGTGAACCTTAAATCCTGAGCCATAGTATGTAAAATGAAATATTGTTAAACTCTGAAGTGGGCAAAAGCTTTATTTGCTTCGGCCATTTTGTGTACGTCTTCTTTCTTCTTGAAAGCAGCGCCCTCACCCTTGGAAGCAGCGATCAACTCAGCGGCCAGTTTATCAGCCATTGATTTGCCATTGCGTTCCTTGGCATATGAAATCAGCCACTTGAAAGAGAGAGCGAGACGACGGGTGGGTCTTACTTCGGTCGGAATCTGGAAGTTGGCGCCTCCGATACGGCGGCTGCGCACTTCCACAGAGGGCTGCACATTTTCAACCGCCTTCTTGAAAATGGCAAATCCGTCTTCCTTGGTTTGCTCTGAAATTTTGTCAATGGTATCGTAAAAGATGTTGTAGGCAATGGTCTTCTTGCCGCGGCGCAGCAATGAATTAACGAAACGGGCCGCCAGTTCATCATTGAACTTCGGATCAGGGTTCACCGGGCGGCGTTTTGCTCTTGATTTTCTCATGACTTGATTTCTGAAAAACTTAAAACTGGTTTATTAATGCAATAGTTCAATGATTGATCGGTGATTACTTCTTGGCCGCTCCGCCTTTGGGTTTCTTGGTTCCGTATTTTGAACGGCTCTTTTTTCTGTCGTTTACACCGGCAGTATCCAGCGCGCCGCGAACGATGTGGTAACGAACACCCGGTAGATCTTTCACACGGCCACCGCGGATGAGCACGATGGAGTGCTCCTGCAGGTTGTGACCTTCACCCGGGATATAGCTGATCACTTCAATGCCATTGGTGAGGCGAACCTTGGCCACTTTGCGCAGCGCTGAGTTGGGCTTTTTGGGCGTGGTGGTGTACACACGCGTGCAAACACCGCGCTTCTGCGGGCTGGAGGCCAGGGCGCGTGACTTACTCTTGGCACGGATGATTTTCCGTCCTTTTCTGACTAGTTGTTGAATCGTAGGCATTCAGTAATCGCTTGAAATTTTTTGGAGCGGCAAAAGTAACTGCAAAAGGCGGAGTTTGCAAGCTGAATTAAAGATTTCATATCTCTTCAAAGGCGTGTGATAATGAGGGTAAAAGCCAGGGCCAAGGCAAAAAACTGATTGAAGCATCCCTACCGGGCTAGTTAAGCGGTTAAGATGGAATGACTTGAGTCCGGCTCCTCCAAATAAATTACCGTTAAGTCAGGGACTTTAGCCCCTGGTAACCACAATCCCGATCTTGTCGAGCTCAGATGATATTTTGACGAAAAGTAATCCATTTTGCACCCGCTGATCAAGAGCGAGTATGAAGTCCTTCTAACTTTATCGTCCTATTCATTCAAAGAACTCCTGGGCCATGAAACAATTGTCTTCCTCTATCATTTGCTTCTTACTCTTCCCTGCACTGTCATCAGCGCAATCCTTTCAATGGGTTTACTCCAACGAGGCCAACTACAACCAGAATCCTGCCTTGCCAACCAACATGGTTTGCACATCAAATGCCGGTAAGGTTTATGATGTTTATTTTTACGGAGACAAGTTTGTATATGGATCGGATATATACGGAACCGACCACGTAGATTGCTATACTACTGATGGTGACTTGCAATGGACCATCACACTTGGTTCGCGGGCTCTAGCCAACCGCACCGTCGCTGACGATAACGGCAACTTATACATCTTCGGTTCATTCATGAAATCGCTCGTGATTGACGGCAGCGACTCTTTGGAAAATACCGGAAGCAATTTCTCGGTAAACCTGTTTCTTCTCTGTATTGATCCCAATGGCAACCTGGTGTGGAAGCGTAACCTGTCGGAAGATCACCCCGACTACTACATTCCGGGGGCTATTGCGCTCGATCACGATCAAAAGCTTTGGTATGCCCTGAGTGACTTTTCCGGCAGCATCATCAACGAAACGGATGCTTCCGGAAATGACTTAACCTCGTATTACCTGGCCGGCTCAAAAATGATTGGGGGAATCAGTTTCGATGCGCAGCATAATCTTTTTGTCGCCGGTGCTACCACTGCTCCCACGCTCACCGTGGTGAATCTGGATGTGAATGTTCCCGAACCCTATATGATGTTTGTTGCACGCATCAATGCCGCCGGAGAAGGTTCCTGGGCGGAACTGGCGAGCGATGTCACCTTTCAGCGGCCCGAAGTGAAAGCGGATAACTCCGGCAATGCCTTTGTAAGCGGCACTCTGATGGTCGCCACTTCTTTCGGATCCGTTTCTTTTATGCCACCGCAATGGGTGTATGATGTTTTCCTTACCCGCGTTGACAGCAACGGGAATTTTTTGTGGGGCGTGCAGGCGCCGCAGGATCCCAGGGGCATCACCGGTGATTTTGCCCGGGGCGTCAACTCATTCATAACCATTGATGCCGAGAATCACGTTTACCTCACCGGCGACACGCGGGGTACTCTCGACTGGGGGAATGGTGTGATGAGCGAAGCAACTTCGATCTCGTTGACATCTCTTACCATAATCTCATTTGATGAAAACGGAACAGCGCTCTGGGCCAGGAATGGCGGCTCAGAAGAATTCAATCAGGCAAGTGCTATTGCCATCAATGATGCGGGAGAAATATTTTTCTCTGCAGCCATCACAGGAAATGCTTCATTCGATACCATTTCCGTGAACAACGGCGGTGATTTTGCTTCAGTGATTGGAAAACTCGACCCTGGTGTGGCTACTTCTGCATCGAATTTTGTGACTGATGACCTCATTCATATTTATCCAAATCCTTTCACGCAAACTTTTCAGGTTGCGTTCAACCTGCCAGCCGGCAAATCATCTGTAGAGTTAATTGTCTTTGACCTGGCTGGAAAAGAAATGGAACGCCATGAATTGCCCGCACATGAAACAATTCTGTCCCTTTCAGCCGCGGACTATACTGCAGGGGTTTACCTGCTGGAAGTGCGATCTGAAGGGCAACTTCTTCATCGTGCGAAGCTGATCAAAGCCGAATGATGATTTACGTTTTCAGCTTTTGAATAATTGCTTCTGCAGCTTCTCTGCCTGTTTTGGCGCCGCCATTCATGAATCCCTGGAATTCATAACTGCAGTGTTCGCCGGCAAAGAACAGGTTGCCAACCGGTTTTTGGATGGCACCACTGATCGTTGTGTATTGACCCGCCTTGAATGACACGTAACTGCATTTAGAGAATACGTAGGATGGCCAATGCCACCGCTGAAAGCGACCGTTGAAGGCCGCATTGACGCCAGGGAAAACCTGGTCAAGGGCCGGTACAAATACTTTCTGTAAATCTTCGAGTGAGGGAGTTCCGCAATCTATGCCGGGTTTGCCTCCAAGAAAAATGGTATAACCCCCGCGGCCTTCGTTGCTGGTTTGCATCTGCGTATGATCGTAACCCGTCATCATCGTATTATCACTGAATGCATATCCGGAGTATCCTTGTTTCCGCCAAACTCTTTCTTCCACACCAACAAATAGTTTCGAGTTGGTTCCGTAACCGAGGTTCTTAATCGCGTTCAATTTCCAATCAGGTAATTCGATACGGATATCCACATCACGCAGCACGGAAAAGGGAAGGGTGAGCAAAACCACATCCGCTTCCACATCGGTGGAAGAAGTACTGCCGGTACCAAATGTTAAGACATACCTGTTTTGTTTTTGAGAAATGGCTCTTAGAATATGTTCGGTATGAATTTGTGGCGCAAGCCGCGCAGCGAGCACATCAGTCAGTTTCTGATTTCCGCCCACAATGGAAAATCGCTCATCGCTTTCACCAAATGGTTTGTATTGAGATGCATCGCCGGGATCAAAGAGAGAAAGAAAGTTTAGTGCTGACTGTTCGTCCGCTTCCATCCCGTATTCAGCAGTATAACTTACGTTGATGAAATCGCGGAACCATCCCTTAATGCCAAGTGAATCAATGTAAGCGGTGATCGACATATTGTCAAGTCTCACATCGGCATCAGAGTGCTGTTTGTAGGTTACTTCATCGGAAATGGAATCAATGTCCTTTCGGATTTGCTCAGCGAATGGCTGCAACTCTTTCAAGACATCATCAAGCTGTTTCGGTTTACCTCCGAAGTAGTATGCGAATTCCTTCAGCTCCTTTTCACTTTGAACCGCGCGATCGAGCAGCGGCAACTCAAACTTGCGCGCCAGGTTGAGCATGTCCTCATGTTCTGTATCAATAAACTCCCCGCCGAATTCCGTCCACAACCCGTCACCCATCATGTCAGTCACGCTCATGATCCGGCCACCTGTGCGCGGGCTGCCTTCGTAAACCTCGGCGATGTAACCGGCATTTTTTAAAACATATGCTGCATGCAGTCCGGCGATTCCTGCCCCCACAATTACAATCACAGGCGTCGTTTCTTTCTGCTTCGGCTTACATGCTTCGTATAATCCGGCAATGGAAATCACGGCAGCCGCCTTGCCCGCCTGCTGCATAAAGCGACGGCGTGAAATGAGTGCCTCACGATGTTCCTCAGCAAGTGAATTAGTATCTTCAGACCTGCGCTCTGTATTTCGCTGCAACAAGTCGTAGGCCCTGCGCAGATCACGCAAGCCGCGCTGACGGTACGATTTTTTAACCGTGTGTTTCATAAGAGGATTCGTTCACCTTGTGGTGAAGATAAAAAATATGAAACCGGAAAAGGCAATTCCGGCAAGGAAGAACAATCAGCGGATAACCTGGAAGGTGCATGTTTCCCGCCAATCATTATATGCCGACTGAATGAAATACAAACCTGAAGGCCACTGGGAAATATCCAGCACTACATGAGAGCTGTTTGAGTCCAGCACTTTCCTCAATACAATTTGCCCGGTTTCATCAAATACATCCAGCATCACATTTTTTGCCCTGCTGCCGAATGGAAGAAAAACATGAGTCGAATAGGAAGCCGGATTGGGATACACCACCATCTCACCCAATTCGTCAATCATTTCATTCTGCACCTGTGTGTATGTGGATTCCGCCATGTAGCACGGAAGGGTCAACGTATCACCGGCAATAGTGTCATTGGTCACCACCGCCAATGAATCCATGAGGTGGCGCATTTGAGCCAGGGCATCTTCATACGGGAAAGAGTACACGACATTACTGTTCTCCTCCGGGTCTGACTGCATATCAAACAGCTCTTCCACCAATGTGTCACAACTGTACCTGATGTATTTGTATTGCTGATTTACCACGGCCCTCCAGCTGGGAGCATAATCAGGCGGAGCACCGGCTGAATCAATTACCCTGATGCCTTCATAATAGAATGAGGTTCGTTCATTTCCCGGTTGAACAAGCTGCTTAATGGACGTACCCTGGAAATGATAGGGTGCCGGATCAATTCCTGTCGCATCTAAAATAGTGGGACACAAATCAAACAGACTTACATAATTATTACACACTTGTTCACCTGCCGGAAACCAGGCGGGATACCGGATGAATAACGGCAAAGTGGCAGTAGGTTCGCGGGGATCCATCTTTCCCAATAGCAAATGTTCCCCGTACAAAAGCCCGTTATCATTTGTAAATACCACCATGGTATTTTCCAGCAAACCCCGCGTCTCCAACTCATTCAAAAGATTGCCAACTCCCCGGTCAATCTCCTGCATCACCTCATAATGTTTTTCGAGATTAATGAGCAGCGTCATTGAATCTGTGTAATAGTGTGTGGTATCAGAATAAAGAAAGGATGGATAATCGTGTGAATAAGCATAGAAGTTATCAGGCATTTGCCCCATGCCGTCATAGGTATGTTTGAATTCATCCACAACAGCCAGGGGAATGTGAGTACCGATATGTCCCACGCACATAATGAACGGCGTATCAATGGTAGCCAGCCAGGCAGCCGCTGTATCATCAATGATCACGGTAGTGCTTCCTGTAAGAAAAACTTTCTGATCGTTGCGGTACATCATGGGATCCTTTTGATCCACCTTTGCTATGAGCAGTGATTTTTCAAGGCCCAATATGGCTGAATCCTGAACATTGGAATACTTACCTACATATTGGTTATGATAGCCCGCGGCTTGGGTAATGGTCCAAAAAGTCTGAAGATCCGGCGGAGGCAATGTTTCATTACTGGTAATGCCATGCGAATGCGGATATAAACCGGTGAACATGCTATATCTCGAAGGACAACACAGTGGTTGCGGGGTATAGGCATCACAGAAGGTAACACCTTCATTATATATCCGGGAAATGGATGGATAATCGAGAAAATCAGGACCCAGGGGTGGAATGGAATTACGGTGCGCGTCATCAAGCAGAATAATCACAACATTCGGGCGCTGACTGAATGCATTTTCAGGAATCAATAAAACCAAAAGTAAGAAGCCCACAATGATTTTTCTGATTCCGGAAAACACTAATGACTTACTTTGAAATATGTTAGAAATACTTTGCACAAAAGAAGATCGTGGTGTTGGTCCGAAGGTAGCAGAATTCTATTTATCAGCTTAAATGAGCGGGAGTCTCAAAATCCAATATTTCATGCTGAACTTGTTTCAGCATCGGCCGGTTCCGATCTGATTCCCTGCCTGAATGCAGGCAGGCGAAACAAATTCGGAATGATGCCTTTTGAAGAGTCACTTCTGACAATCGCTTCCTGCATCAACTGACCTATCTTCTCGGACCACCGCCGCCGCCGCCCACGCGCGCGCCACCACCGGCTCCACCGCTGGGTCGCGCGCCGCCATAACTGCCGCCGCTGCTGCGATAGTTGTTGTAGTTCTGCGTTCTGTTCGCTCCTTCGTTGCGGTATTGCTTGGACTGATTCAGTTGCTGTTGATTGTTTCCACCACCTGAAGGGCGAGTGCCGCTGTTATTGATTCCGCCGCTATTCTGATTCTGACCCTGAGCCGGCCGGTTCGCATTCTGTCCGCCTGATGGGGTCTTGTTTGTGTTCTGAAATTTTTGCCCGTCATATTGCTGCCAGTTGCTGCCGTTATTCTTATACACGTTACCCTGCTTGTCAGAATACACATTATTGGCACCCGGCCTCGTGTTGGCGCTCCCGCCTGTATTGGCACCCGGTCGCGTGCCTGTTGTGTTTCCACCGCCCTGTGCGGGCCGGTTGGCTCCGCCCTGGCTTGCACCCGGACGACTGGGCGAACCCGTGCTTACCCCGGGACGCTTATTGCCGTACATGTTTCCACCGGCAGGCAACGTTGAAACACTTCCGCCCCCTCTGCCTCCGCCTCCTGAGTTAGGACGGTCATAATTTGATCCGCGACCATAGTAGTTGTTGTTGATGTTGTAGTGATTCACCTGATTCAAACTGCGGGCGCCGTAATAGTGGTTGTAATGCGGGTAGTACGGCGGACGATATACGGGAGGACCCCACCAGCCGCCGTAACCATAACCACCCCAGCCATAACTGAAGTTGAACCAACCGTACGACATCGAAAATCCGAAACTCCATCCCGTCCACGGGTTGTAACTCATGTTGAATCCATAGGTGTAAGGACGCGGGTAATACATCGCACCATACCAGGGATTGTAGTAGTAGCCCGTTCCGTAAACCACGGTAGGTCCGTATATGTAGCATCCGGTGTAGCCGGGCGTGTACCCCACATATACCACTTCCGGTGTCGCGTCATATATATATACGTACTTCACATTGTACACAGGGCTTTCAGAATTTATTTCATCCACTTCATCCGGTCGCTTGTCACACACTTTCCACGGACCGTTCGGGCTGCTGCTTTCATACCACACGCCTTCATCAACACAGTAATACTTTTTACTGCCGTCATCCTTCAAAACGGTTTGCTCAGAGTTCTCTGCATAGTACAGTTCATCAGTGCCCGATACCTTTGAAAACTTCGGGTCGCCGTCATAAGTTACCGTAGTGGTCGCCGTCTTGCGATCGACGGATGCCGTTTGAGGAATCATGGCGTCCTTCACCGCATCTTCCGCCTGCGAGGTACCGGCCACACTCGAGAGCACCACATCCTTTTCAGTGCCCACCGGAATCTTCGCAAAGTCAGCCGGTAGTTTGTCTGATGCCACGTACGTCCACGGTCCGTTTTCAAGCGATCCGGAAGTGTACCATCTACCCGTCACGAGGATGTAATACTTCTGGCTCGTTACGTCCATGAATATCTGGCTCTCGCTGTTGCTGGCATATAAAAGGTTGGTTCCTTTTATGGTTTCGAAATCCGGTTTGCCATTCGTTTGAATCAACTCAGCCGGCTCCGTGCTCACGATCACCTTGGGAACGAAAGAAAGGTCCACCGTATCCGGATTGGGAATGCTGCCCTTCTTCACCAGCTCATCGGCAAGTGCCTTCATTTCACCCGTCAGCTTGTTGTTCTGCTTCCATGCTCCCTTCAGCTCCGTTGCTTCATACCAAATGCCATTCCCGTTCAGGTAATAGGTTTTGGATGCGCCGTCATAAAAAATCCCGAACGGCGTATTCACCACGCGCTTCAGTTTTGATTTTTCGATGTCATCCATTTTGGGTTCCCCGTCAATAATCACCAGCATCGTCGGCTCGCTTTGGTAAAAAATCTTCGGCGGCTTGGTATTGATGTTGTCCTGAAGCGCTTGCGCGTCTTCCGCTTCTTCCAGCGAGGCGGCCAGCTCGTCAAGCGAAATCTTCAGATTCCAGTTCTTCGAATCCTCTTCAATGATCTGTTTCAGCTTATTCACCTTCGCTGAATCCGGATTATTCGGAAATCTCACATCCGTCACCTTCAGCGTCTCCAGCGTGGCTATGCGCGTCTCGCGGTCAGTGTTCACCGTAGCCGTACTCCACACCACCCCGAAAACCGGCTCCTTCAGCGAGGGCGTTTTTACCGAAACCGCCGCGCGCGATTTCAGGATGTTTCCCTTAAAGGATTCCGGCTGTGGCTGATAAATCGTCACCGTCGCCTTATCGCTCTGTATCACCTTCGGCCAGGGTTCGCTTTCAGCCCATACCGTCATCCGCGGAGCAAGGGCGAGGGCCGTTATTAACAGGATGCTTGAAAACAGGTTCTTCATCTTACAATCTTTTTCAACCGCGAAAATAACTCAGGGTAGGCATTACGCTTGAATGACATCAGTCAATTCCATGATTTAAGAATTATCCTTTGGGTTTCCGACGGGCATTACAAATAGAATGCTCGCTTCACTCATCACCATTTATATCCACATAACTCCGCCGGCATCTTAATGGATAGCATCACCGATTTGGGCTAGCAGCATTGTCGTGAGCATTTGTCAAACGTAGCGTGAGGTCACTTCGGGTTTATCGGGAAGTAGCGCGAGCCCCTTTAATAAAACGGCAAGTAGCGCAAATCCTGCAGCTATCTCATAAGGCGGTCAAAGCCATCCGCATCAGTCAAATAATCGCAACAGCGTATGAGTTAACTGTCTCCCCTCAAC
>JAFDYS010000068.1:0-6041 GCA_018267315.1 Bacteroidota bacterium
ATCTCGGAAAAAGGCCGTCTCGCCCTCAGGCAATTCGGTCTTGCGCCTCCGCCTGTGCTGTCAACACTCATAGATGACCTTTCCATCCTGGAGCATGTTGCGTGTCCGCGTTGCAACGGCACCCACACGGAACTTCGCTCGCCATTTGGTTCGACGCTCTGCAGGAGCATCCATTATTGCCACGACTGCAAGGAGGCATTTGAGCAATTCAAGCCGTTGGATAGTTAAAAGCCAAAAGGTAAGAGTTAAAAGTAAGGGTTCAGTGTTCTGGGTTTCCGGTTCCGAGTTAAGGTCCTCAAGCAGATCGGTTTTCTTTCAGGCAGATTTGCCAGGTGCCTGTTTATCCAAAGTCATGATATCCCGGTCAAAAAGATAGAGACCGCTTTTATCGTCTCCGATCAATTCGAGTTTATCGTTGCATTCCCTCGCCAGCCGTTCCTCTTCCATCTGTTCCATCACATACCACTGCAGGAAATTGTGTGTGGCGTAATCCTTTTCGTTCAACGCAATTTCCACGAGACTGTTAATGCTCTCGCTTACTTTCAATTCATGTTCCAGCAACGTTTCGAATGCCTTCTTGAGGGAATCAAAAGTCAACTGGGGTTGTTTCAAGGCAGGAACGATTGCAACGCCACCCCGCTCATTGATATAGTGGATCAGTTTCAGCATATGCATCCGTTCTTCCTCGCTGTGCTGAAAGAAGAATTGCGTGACGCCTTTCAGCCCAGGCTGAATCTCCGCCCAACTCCCCATGGCGAGATAGGCCTGCGACGATTGTGCTTCCATTAGAACCTGGCGATTTAACGCGTCGATCATGGTTTTTGAAGGCATGTGGATAAGGATTTTGCAACTCCAAAATACAGCATAAAATCAATTATCAAACAGACCAGGTGATTAGAAATTGAAACGGTTTAAACATGCTCAATCTTTGAAAAGGCTTCTCTGTAAGCTCCCCCGAATATTGTTAGCGCCTAATTCAGTTTCTTTTGATCCAATATTCAGGGCTATTTTTTGTCAACAAGAGTTTATTCTTTCTCGTCCCATTTCCATCTTGAGTTCATTTAAGTTCAGACAGTATCAATTTCTTTTGCTTAAAAGTGTTCATTATAGCCTTTCTTCTTACTGCTGAATCGCTGCTGTGTATGAGTTCAAAATATTCGACAGGCACAACTTGCCATGACAACCCATACTTGTCCTTACACCAACCACAAGGTCCTTCTTCTCCTCCATCAGAAGTAAGCGATTCCCAATAGTAGTCCACTTCGTTTTGGTCTTTACAATTTATTACAAGTGAAATAGCTTCATTGAATTTAAACATCGGCCCCGCGGCAAGAATGGAAAATTCTATTCCCGCAAGTTCCATTACAGCAGTTTCAAAACTGCCATCATTGCCAGTACCGTCGGCATTCGGCATATTTTCAAATAACCGATAGTCTTTCAGTTTGCCATCTTTAAAGATGGACAGATAATATTCGGCAACCGCTTTAGCATCCCTTTCAACCCAAAGACAGGGAGTAATTTTTTGATTGTTCATTGCGCTTGATTCTTTTATTTCAGATTCATTACTACAATTCTAATATAGGATTATTTTTTTCGAAGACTCATCGGTCGAGAACGCTAAGTGAGTCCGAATGTTAGAAAATCAGCGTGTCCATACGCGCAATTTTTTCAGCAAAAGGTTTATTGATTGTGGCTACCGGAATGGCGATATTTCGTCATACCCAAAACCCGGGAAAATGAAGACTACCCTCACCCTCTGCCTGATATGCATTTCGTTTTACACATGGTCGCAGCAACATAAGGCGACCAAAGCCGAAGTCGAATTCAACAATCGCGTGATGCATGCGCTCAACGGAGCGCTTCCCCAGCATTACAAAGACTGGAACCTCAATCTGCTGAGCGAAATGGAGGATCAAATGGATGAAGGCACTAACATCGATGATTGCAAACCCGGCAACTGCTGGGAGACACTCAATGCAACCGCGGTTTATGAGGCTCCTTACAACAACGATGAGTATGTCAAACTGAATAAAGAAATTGACGGCATCACCGGCACGGATAAAGCAAGCCTCGCGAAAAAACGAGCGCTCGAGTTCAAAAGCATAAACAACTTTCGCCTGACCATTAAGCTGTTTGCTAATTTCCGCAACAATGAATCCATGACGTACTGCAAGCAGGGCGGCTATCAAATGCTTCCGCCGCCTGCAGGTTGGGATCTTCACTATTTTGGCGAGATGGGGCCATGTCCCCAACCAGACACCGACGCAGTGCAACAAGACGCCAGTTTCATTGTGATGGGTGCACCGGCTACCACCGTGAATGAGCGTCGCTATGAAACCAACTATCTTGGAGATCCGCAATTTCCGCTCAATCCCACCCTTGGCGGCCAGCACAAGGTCCAGAATATCGTGATGTACATCCAGGGCTCAAAGGAGCTCGTGCAGGATTTCATGAACCACGTTGATTCGAAAATGCTTCGCGCTTTAATGCAGAAGTAAGTGACATCCGCGCCATTACGGCAACGCTAGTGTTTCTGCAGTGGCGGGTATAGGGGGCCTTAGCAATGGAGCGAAGCGGAACGCTAAGAACGACCTGCCGCGACCTGTCCCACGACACCGAACGTTGTTTGAAAAATAAAACAACAAATTTACACTAAACCCCGCCATTGATTATGCACATTGTGTGTAGTTGCATTCTTCTCAAATCTTTTTAAAGTCCAGTTTTATTATTTCTCCTAATTCTTTAACGCTGTCTATAAAGTCCTTCAGTTCCCCGCTTCTGTTAAGTAGTAAATCACTGCTTCAATTTCAGGGTTAGTAAGTTTAAAATTATCTACGTCCATTATGCCTTTTCTTTTCTTAAATATCTTTCTAAGTCCGTCTCTTGATTCGCTATAACCATTTTGTGAGCAGTCATTCTAGTGTAATCGTTCATTCCTTCGATCATGCTATCGGGGACGACTTCAAAACTTATTACCTTATGAAGATCGTCACGAATTTGATCCTCAGTAGAGAGGTCATTCCAACTAAATGGTTTCAAACATAGGCACATTTTTGATGTCAATGGATAACAATGGACTACAAATTTGTCAATGCTTGTGTTATAATCACCAAATACGGGCGGAAGATTTAATAATTGATTTTGTCTTGAATGTGTGAATGAAAACCCAGGATTATCAGATGTAATAAAATTCTTGCTTTCGCTTACATACACAATCCACTGTTTCATTAGAAAGTTCTTTGTAATTTCTTCAAGCTTGTTCCAGTATTCGTTAGTTTCAAACATTTCAAATTGAAATATTTTTCCCCCTAGTTGTCCTTTCTCTTTAAACTCTTCAGTACGTTTTTTCATTTCTTCGGCACCGAACTCGTAGCCGAACGAGAACTTTTCAGTATTTGTGAAAATATTGGCAACAAGGTCGCGAACAAATTCAGAGCGCATTTTTGACATGTGGATCCATTGACTAATCCAATGCTTCATCTCCAGACCAATAGAAGTACGTGAGGTTAGCAGTTGGATAATTTCATTGTATGAACTTTCATATTGACTAAATTTCTTCTCCAATGTTATGTCCTTCAAGTCATAATAATTGGGTTTGCAAAATATTTTGTCTCGAATTCCTTTTCGTTGAATGTTCTTTCTGTATCTGTCAGCGTAGTTAATAACATAAACAAAACTATCTGTAGCGAAATGCTTCAGATAAACTGCTGGAACAATATGTTGTTGCTGATGTTTTATGATTTAAATAGTCGTCTCAGGTTGTAAGTGGCAAAGATTGGCTCTTTTGCTTGCTTTGGTGTCGCGATGGAATGTGGGGCAAGCAAATGTGCCAATGCGCGGTGGCCACCACTCTGTCCGCGCGGCATTTTGCATAACGTGAGTGCATATTGCGTTGCGGGGTAGGAGCGCTTGTTAAATGGCCATCGGCCATGACAAGCGTGACCTGCTGCAAAATTGTCCCACGTGACCGAACTAAATTAAGAAACAAAAGCTACAACGCACCACTAAACCCCCGCAATGGAATATGCACAGTGTTGTAGTGCGTTTTTCAATCCCTACTTTTTTTTCTGTGGTCAATTGTCTTAATCAAAACGCTGTCCTTAAATATTCTCTCCTCGAGTATTTGTCCTAGTGAGTCGTAGAATTTCCACGAACCTTCAATTTTACCATTATTATGACTCACGGTGGCACTAATTGTCCCGTTCTGGTGGAAAACAGTCATGGGACCGTGGAGTCTATTGTCTTTGTAGTTGCTCTCGGTATTAATAGCTCCATTGTCATAGTACGTTTTGGCTTCGCCTTGTTTTAGTCCATTCACGTAAAACAGTACATTTTCCTTCGCTCCATTCTTATGATAGCTTATTGTTCTTCCATCAGGGTTGCCATTCTTAAAAGTTGACTCAGTTTCTATAGTGCCATCCTCGTAAAATATTTTAGAAAGTCCGTTCAAAGTCCCTTTGGTTTTAAAACAGTCCATAGAAACTGTGCCATTCTTATTGTACTCAATTTGTTGTCCGTCCTGCAAGTCATTAATGTAGTTCGACTCCATTGATTTCGTTCCATCTTCATACCACGAAGTCCACTTACCTTCCTTTTTCCCGTTTGTCATTAGTCCTTCCGAACTCTTTTGTCCGTTCTTGTGCCACCAGGTCGCTTTGCCGTTCATAACTCCTTTAACATAGGGAGCACTGAATGCAACTTCCCCGTTGTCAAAGTACTCAGTCCTAATTCCTTCAAATAGATTGTCAGTTCCGATTTCATACATGATTCCATTTCGCTCTTCAATATTGACAGAGTCGTTCGTGTTTGAACAAGAGGGCAGGATAATTAAAGTCAATAATGTCGTTAGTCTCATCTGTGTCTCTGAAAAATGCGCTACAACGTCTGTATATATGACGTTTATGTCTGATATATCCTTAATGTTTTGACCCTCTCAAAAGCCTTCACAGATCAATTTCCATATATTCCGGCGGACTGACAATTCCGGAAAGGTTTATAGTAGAAACATCAGTGCAGATTTCTGTGGTCCTGGGAGAAGAATGCCCAGGGCAGACTGTGCATAGCTGAATACATTGGACTCGCAGCCCGAAGATGCATTACTTAAAGTAGTAATCCCCCAACTGCAAACCGGTCCCCAGCCGGATGCCAGCCGGATTCCAACCGGTGCGGAGCCGGTCTCTTGCCGCATGTTGCCGGATGTATACCGGAGAATGATGCTCCGTGCCTACGGCACTCACCAGCAGACAGCGGGCAAGCGCTGAACTGAAGTTCAGCGTTATCAAATGTGCCGAGCCTACGGCTCTGGACAGGGGCACATTAAAGAGCCGTAGGCTCGACGCATCTCATAACAACGGACTTCAGTCCGTTGATCAGAAGCAGTAAAAGAGAGCGAGTCCCATCGGGACGATACATAAGTATCCCCAAGCGCCAGTCCCCGTAGGATCAAATCGCCAGATCTACAAATGGTCTGGACTGTGGATCGTGCAAACGAAAACCCCTTCTGGCACGAAATTTCAATGATTTTAATGTCAACCATGCTACGTTTACGCTACGCGCATGCTAGGCTTATGCTACGCGCATGCTATGCGCACGCTTGGTTCACGCTTGGTTCACGCTTGGTTTACGCTTGGTTTACGCTTGGTTTACGCTTGGTTCACGCTTGGTTCACGCTACGTTCACGCTAGGGTTACGCTAGGGGTACGCTAGGGGTACGCTAGGGTCACGCTACGTTATGCTACAATTTCGCTGGAAATGAGGGTGCTAAGTGGCTACTGGCCGCTGGCTCCTGGCTGCTGGCGCAAGGTTCGGCATCCGATGCAAAGGCAAATCGCCAAATCAACAAATCACCATATCGACAAATGGTCTGGACGGTGGACGGTTGTCAGTCACGATAGACATGCGCACACGAAAAAACCCCTTCTGGCACGAAATTTCAATGATTTTAATGTCAGCCATGCGACGTTTATGCGACGCGCTAGCGACGTTCATGCGATGCGCATGCGACGCGCAAGCCTTGCTCAAGCCTGGTTCATGCGACGTTC
>JAFDYS010000068.1:6071-7405 GCA_018267315.1 Bacteroidota bacterium
GACGACCATGCGACGGGTATGCGACGGGTATGCGACGTTATGCGATAAACAAGCTGGAAATGAGGGTGCTAAACGGCTACTGGCCACTGGGTCCTGGCTGTTGGCGCAAGGTTCGGCATCCGATGCAAAGGCAAATCGCCAAATCAACAAATCACCAGATCGACAAATGGCAGGCGCCAGCCTCCATGGGAACAAATCGCCAAACCAACAAATCGCGAGATCGACAAATGGGCCTGAATGTCCAATGTTGAAGTATCCCGAGGCGTCAGTCCCCGTGGGATCAAATCGCCAGATGAGCGGTTGTCGGTCACGGTATACAGTCAACGGGCTAAAGATGGACGGGCAAAACATTCTTCATTCTTCGTTCTTCATTCTTCATTTTCAATGCAAATCGCTAAATCAACAAATCACCATATCGACAAATGGTACCCAAAACTCTAACTTTAGACAATGAACCTGCCCAGGAAGATTGGCTTCTTCAGCGCTTTTATTTTGCCGGCACTGGTCGTGACCGGATGCTACCTCGGCGGCTGGTACAACTGGAGCTCCGTACTGTTTGTCTTCGTACTCATGCCGCTGATCGATCATTTCGCTGGAATCGACAAAGAAAACGTTCCAAAGGATCAGCAAGGCTCCGTGGGACAGGAATTCTACTACCGCTTCGTCACATACGTGTGGGTGTATGTCCAGTTTGCTTTCTTCCTCTGGGGAATTTCAGTAGTGTCTTCCGGACGTCTCAACGACCTTCCCGCTTGGACCGGCTTCACCATCGGTTTTGCACTGGTCACCGGCGGCATCGGCATTACGGTAGCACACGAACTGGGACATAAGAAATCGGCATTGGAACGATTCTACAGCAAGGCCCTCCTGATGACGGTCTGCTACATGCACTTCTACATTGAACACAACCGCGGCCACCACGTCAACGTGGCCACTCCGTTGGACCCCGCAACGGCAAAAAAGAAACAAAACTTCTACGCCTTCTGGCTGCAATCGGTGCTTGGAAGTTTCCGGCATGCCTGGGAACTGGAAAAGAATTCATTGAAGTTGAAAGGAAGGAACGTGGTGAGCATGCACAACCAGATGATCTGGTTTGTCTTGCTGCCCATAATCTTCTGCGTTGCACTGATGTTCGCATTCAACAACTTCACCTGGATGATTCCGTTGTTCTTTGTTGTTCAGAGCGTACTGGCCTTCAGCCTGCTGGAACTGGTCAACTATGTCGAGCACTACGGGATCCTTCGCCGCGAAACAAGTCCCGGCCAGTATGAGCGTGTCAATCCCCTGCACTCCTGGAACGCCAGTCATCTTATCAGCAATTTCTTTCTCTTTCA
>JAFDYS010000068.1:7452-10750 GCA_018267315.1 Bacteroidota bacterium
CACTATGACCAGAGTCCGCAACTTCCTTTTGGCTACCCTACCATGATTCTCGTAGCCATGGTTCCTCCATTGTGGTTCCGCATGATGGATCCCAGGCTTGACACCTGGGCTTCTCAGGCTGCAGATTCAGATTCCTATGCATTCAAATCCTGATCTAAAATGTTCAAGCGCATTCTCATCGCCATTGCGGGGCTGATCCTCGCCGGCATCATTTACATGGGTGTTTCATTCGTCCCCATCATGGCCGGAATGGCTGCAAAGACGATGTGCACCTGTGTCTTTGTTTTAAACAGGACACCTGAAAGTGTTATAGAAAAAGAACTGTCTGTCTTCCCGGGTCTGGGTTCAGCCAAATTCACCTTTGAGGATTCCGCTGCGGTTACCGGTAAGATTCTATGGGTAACGAAGAAGGCAATCTTCAGGAAGGGACTGGGATGCACGCTGCTTTCAGAACGATCCGAAGCGGAAGTGCGCAGCCAATCTGTGGTACTACCCTCTTCTCCGAAGGTCGATCAGGATACCATCAACTGGCCCGACGGCAACATGCTGTCGTCCATTGAGTGGCCCGGTGTTCAATACACAAAAATTCATGAGGCGGTGGATGAAGCTTTTGCCGAACATGATCCTGCCAAACCAAAGAATACCCTTGCGGTGGTGGTGGTATACAAGGGCCAAATCATTGCAGAGAAATATGCCGAAGGGTTGGATTACAATTCGCGGCTCACCGGCTGGTCCATGACCAAGTCGATCACCAATGCATTGGTGGGGATATTGGTGAAAGAGGGCAAGTTGAAGGTGGATGAACCGGCACCTGTAGCTGCATGGGCCAATGATGATCGCAAAAAGATTACCCTGAACAACCTGCTGCAGGCGAGCAGCGGCCTGGAGTGGAATGAATCGTATTTCCTGCCGGGAGATTTTCACAACATGTTCATGCACAGCGATGACAAAGGAGGCTATGCAGCCATGCAGCCACTGGATCACGAGCCGGGAACATTTTGGGAATATTCCAGCGGTACCACCAATCTCCTTTCCAAAATCATTCGCCAAACCGTTGGAGATTCCGCCTACTATCGCTTCCTGTATGAGAAACTTTTTTACAGGATCGGCATGCATCACAGCCTCATCGAACCTGATGCTTCAGGTACTTTTGTCGGGTCCTCTTACGGTTACGCAAGTGCGCGCGACTGGGCGCGACTGGGTCTCTTGTACCTGCGGGATGGAAAGTGGGGCGAAGATCAAATTCTGCCAGAGGGATGGGTAGCGTATTCGCATACTCCCGCTCCAGCCTCGCCGCTCGGACAATATGGTGCGCAGTTCTGGCTGAATGCGGGAGCAAAAGACCACCCTGAGAAATGTTATCATCCCGGCCTGCCCAATGAAGAGTATGGCGCCGAAGGATTTGAAGGGCAATACGTGTTTATTATTCCTTCGCGGGAACTGGTGGTTGTACGCCTGGGTGTGAGTCACCATGGCTTTGATATCACCGGTTTAACCAACAGGATATTGGAAGCACTTCCGGGACCCAAATCCTGAGGATGGGCCGTTTCTCGTTCAGGCAGTTCGAAATCTGTGATGACGATGCCACCATGAAGGTGGGCACCGATGCGGTACTTCTGGGCGCGTGGGCTCAGGTAACAGGCTGCAAAAGAATTCTTGATGTCGGCACCGGATGCGGTGTCATCGCTTTAATGATGGCCCAGAGAACCTCAGAAAACACGGCCATTGATGCAGTAGAAATTAACGAGCCGGATTTCAGGCAGGCCTGCACCAACGCCGGAACCTCGCCCTGGAAATCCAGAATAAAGATTCATCATACTCCGGTCCAGGATTTTGTCTCGCCGGAAACCTATGATCTGATCGTATCCAACCCGCCTTACTTCTCTTCAAGCCTGCTTCCGCCTGAACAGGACAGGGCGGCCGCCCGCCACGACCTCCGGCTTACTGCCACCGACCTTTTGAAAGCTGCGACCCGATTGTTGAAAGATGATGGAAGGCTGGCCTTGATTCTTCCAACGGTTGAAAGTGAGCCTTTTATTCGCCTTGCAAAGTCCTTCGGAATGCATCTGTCACGACTGACTCGATTTTACACCCGCAAAGGCAAACCCCAGGAGCGTTCATTAATGGAATTTGCCCGGCACCCGCAATCCGTTCAGGAGGACACACTTCTTTTGTATGACCACGGTTCCTCCTGGTCAGTTGACTACGCCCGCCTTACAAAGGATTTCTATTTGCCACGGTCATAAGAAGCTGCCATAATTCTAAACATTTCCTTAATGTTGCAGCCGTGAAAAAGACAATCGCCCTGCTCAGCTTCTTTCTGGCCCTTGTCGTCTCCACCTATTCACAGACCAATGCTCCCCTGCACATTCAAAAGGCAAAAGGCGCAATCAAGATTGATGGCGTGATGGATGAGGCCGATTGGGAATCGGCAGAAGTGGCAGGCAACTTCAGACAATACTTTCCATTCGATTCATCTTATGCCGAGACCAAGACGGAGGTCAGGGTCACCTACGACGATCACTTCATCTATGTGTTCGCTGTGATGAAGAAACCACTTCCCGGGAAATATGTGACCCCATCTCTGCGCAGGGATTATCGCGGGGAAGCTTATGATGCTTTTGTCGTAGTGCTGGACACTTACAAGGACAGGACCAACGCCTTCCAGTTTGGCATAAATCCCTATGGTGTACAGCGCGAAGGACTCGTATCAAACGGCGGTACAAACTCAGAGGATCTTAGTCTCAATTGGGACAACAAGTGGTACTCGGAAGTGACGCGGCAGGAGAATGGGTGGAGTTGCGAGTTTGCCATTCCTTTCAAGACCATCCGGTATAAACATGGGCTCACGTCCTGGTATGTCAACTTCTACCGAATCGATTCTCAGTTTACCGAGCGATCTACCTGGTCACCCGTTTCAAGAGCCTATCCCCTGGTGAACCTTGCCACCTTGCGTGAACTGATCTGGGACAAACCGCTTGAGCATCCGGGAGGAAATGTTTCCATCATCCCTTATACCGCTGCAAGGTCTCAGCAGAACTTCGAAGACGGCACTCCCAAGCAAAGCGAAATTACTATTGGCGGCGATGCCAAGATTGCGGTGGGCCCGGCACTCAACCTGGATCTCACCGTCAACCCTGACTACTCCCAGGTGGAGGTAGATCAACAGGTGACCAACCTCAGCCGGTTTGAAATCTTCTACCCGGAGAAACGACAGTTCTTCCTCGAGAACGGCGACCTGTTCGCCAATTTCGGATACTCCAACATGAGGCCGTTCTTCTCCCGACGGATCGGGGTC
>JAFDYS010000069.1 GCA_018267315.1 Bacteroidota bacterium
GAGCCACAAGACCAAGCAGTTGCCATTACTCCTCCGCAAGGAACTGGCTGATACATGGGCACCAAAGCGTTCACAACTGCCAAAGCGTCCAAGATATTGACTTTGCCGTCTCCGTTGACATCTACTCTGCCACAAGGTCCAACGCACTTGGAGGGGGCGCTTGGGTCCAGTTCGTAAAAGGAGCTGTTGAGAATTGTCGTTCGATCAATGTTGTGGCATGAGGCCATCCAAGCTANNTGTTGGGAGAAACAAAGAATCGCCCTGCAGATCCAATCATAATAAAATTAGTCTTATCTTTAGTCTGGAGGGTCTCGTAGTGTTGACCTGAGGATATAGTCCGTGAGCTCTTCGACAGTTTTCGACACGTTAACGTTCTGGGCGCCCCAGATTGTTGAAGAATGGACAAGAGGAAAACGCAGACGCGGGTTCAGCAGTTGGAAGCTGAGGTCCGAGCGTTGAAAGATTTGATGTCGCAGAAGAAAGCTGTAGAGATGGCAGCTGAAAAGTCCCAAAAAAATTCAAATTTTGAGGACAGAAGTAGGAAAGAGAAAGACGTTTCTCCGCCTGCTAAGAGTGGAGACTTTGAGAGTCCTAACACTGTGGTAAGAGAAATTCGAGCCATCAACATCGAGGATTGGATAAGAGGAAAAAAACGGAAAGAGATCGTAGCTGAAGCAAAGAAACTGGGCGTACGCGCCACTGGCACTAATCTCGAGATTGCTCAAAGGGTTGTTGATGCTTTGGATTCTGTGGCTCGTGAGCCGTCCAAAGAGCCATCCCAATCTAATTCCTCTCAAAGCGCTGACAAGGAATCTCCTGAGAGAGCTGGTCCAGAGGAAACTCCTCACGAAATGCTGGCAAGACAGCGAAAAGAAGTTGCAGACTTCTTGTCTTGCGACTGGTCCCTTCTTGTGTTGGACGAAGACTTGTTCACCTTGAGAACGCTTTGGAAGAAGCATTTGTCACAAGCTAGTCCTGGGAGGATGGAGGGAAAAGCTCCATCAACACGTAGGCCAATAGCACAGGCCGAGTCTGGTGAGAGAGAGACACTGGAGGTTCAGCACGAGAATCTGAAGGTGCGGATCCGTGTAGGAAATAAGGACCTGAAATCCTTAGACTTTGTCCGAGAGAAGTTATCGTTCTCAGGAGCTGGACGTGCCCCTCTGTTGGATCTCTTGAAAGTTCTAGATGAACTTGACGAACAAACATACACCACGGGTTTGAATCGTCACGCCGCATGGCAGCTGCTTCGAGCCAACTGTTCTGGCGCTGCAGCATCACTCATCTCCAAGGAAACAGGTCTCGAGGCAGGAATCAAAAAGCTATTGACCAAGTACGCCAAAGAGAAACGGTTGGAGAAGATCGAATCTTCTCTGCAACACTTGAAGCAATTTCCTCAGGAGTCTCTTTTGGAGTTTGTACGCAGAGTCGAGAGAGCACATAGACCTTTTGGCAACAAATTCTCTGGGAAGCGTCTTCTGGAGCAAATTGTTGACCACCTCCATGAGCAATGGAAGCTTGTTAACGGTCGTTTGTGGAACAACATCTGCCAGCTCAACGGAGACGACGGCTGGACCAGATTGGTAGAACTGGCTGAGGAAGCTGATGAAGTAATTCCGATTGGTCGCGAGAAGGAGAAGAATCCTAACGACAACAAGAACAGCCACAACAAGGCTGGCAACAAGAACAACAACAACCACAACAACAAAGAAGGCAAGAACAAAGGCGGTGGAGCTGGTAAAGAGAAGGAAGGCGAGAAAAAAGATCTGGCGGATGCGGAGAAGAAGAAGAAGAACTTCAACGCAAAGGATCCTCAAGATTGCTGCGGCTTCGAAAAACCCAACCATGCTTACTCCTGCAAGAACTTTGTTGGAACAAGGCCTTCATGGTGGAAGGAACGCAACAAGGGCAAGAAGACCACCAATCTTGTGATCTTTGAGCGACAGAAAACCGAAGAGGACATCGATGGCATGCGCCTCGGAGGAGGCATCTCAAAACCCCAGGGTCGAGAGGCTGAAAAGGAGTACCTGGTGACCGTGTTGGCTGACGCCCATGAAATCATCTGGGAAATTGACTCTGGCGCACCAAACTTGGTGCCACTGTCAATAGTGGAGCGCCTGGGTTTAAGGAAGCAAATCTCTGGTCCTGCTTCGCAGCTAGAATGTGCGAACCAGAGTAAGTTGAAANNTTTTGGGTTCAATCCCCATGCCCATTGTGTTGCAAGGCAAGATCCATCTCGTGCCCTGCCAGGTAGCTGACGGATTAGCTCACCCGCTAATCAACTGGAAGCAGTTGAGAACCATCATTCCAGACACAACAGAGTCGTCCAACAATGACCCTGCTCAAGATCAACGAACGTTGGGAGGAGAAGTGCTGGAGAGGACAGAAGCATCAAATGTGTGGACCCTGGCCACGCTGGGATCCGCATCGGTCAATGTCCTACTAGGGGCAGAATCTGGAGAGGAAGTGCCCGTGTCGGTTGGCGAATATGCCTTTGGAGATGATGCCACGTTGATTCGGAAGAAGGAGATGGAGGAGATTCCAAGAATCTTGAAGGAGTGCAAGGACGCAGGTTGCCCAGACGCATCTCTGCGAGAGTTCGAAGCTATCCTCCTCAAAGCTGTCGAAAACACAGCCAAATGTTTGTCTGAACCACCGAGGGACCGTGGAAAGATGAATTTCCACATCGACTTGATCCCTGGTGCGGTTCTCAAGAAGGCCAAGCCTTGGCCTGAAAACAACCCAGCTGCAAGACAAGCGCGCTTGCAATGGGAGGAAAACTTGTTGCAATCAGGACGGGCCTACCTGACCAACCCTGAAGAAGTTGACGCGATTTCCAACGTAACAACACCGTTGCAAGGGAACAGTTTTGAAGAGAAAAAGTACCGCCCCTGTGGGGTATACTGTGATCTCAATGACGTCACGGTGACGAAAGAAAGAGAATTTCCAACTGTTCCGGGCGTGCGTCAAGCCATGCACCACAACGTGGGATTAGTCTGGGTTACTGATGCACAAAAGGGTTTCTACACCTGCTTCGCTGATGAGGAAAGCCAAAAGAAGATGGCCGTTTGGTCTCTGCTTCATCCTGGCAAAGTCATCGTCCCCAGAGTCATGATGTTCGGCCTCAAGAACGCCCCTGCTACGTTTGACGAACTCATGGTGTTTGTGTTTCAAGGGCTCGACATCCAGAGGATCGTGGATGACTTTCATGGCGAAGGTCTTTACCAACCAGCCACAACAGACCCTGAGGAAAGAAATGTCCAAGCGTGGGCAGACGGAATTAGAAAGTTCGATCAATTGGTCCTACGAGCTCAGGAGCACGCTATCCCTTTGGCTTTACACAAGACACACGCTGGGAAGGAAGTGAAGCTGCTAGGAGGAATCAGAACCATTCATGGCTACAAACCAGACCCTGTCCGCGTGCAAGCATTGAAGGAGCTACCAGAACCCAAGAACAGGAAGGAGTTGATGAGCTCCATGTTTCTTCTGAGATGGTTTGCAGAGCACTCTCCAAACTTGCAAATTTTTCTTGGTCCGCTCAACGAGCTCACATCATCAAAAACTGTATGGAGGTGGGGGGCTGTGGAGAAGAAAGCCTGGGCAGATGCTTTGGAAGCAGTGCAGGAAGCTGTTCTGTTGGAGCCTTTTGTCTGGACGAGAAAGACTGCTCTGCTTGCAGACAGCAGCGATCAAGGGCATGCTTTTTGGCTTGTGCAAGTGGACGACGATGGACGATTGCACATCATTCAACTAAAGTCGAAAGCTTGGTCCAAAGGTCAGAAAACTTGGAGCACTATCCATAAGGAGTGTGTGGCGCTAATTGACGCGATCAAGGACAGTGAACACTTTCTGCACCACGTGGAGTTTACTGCATTCACTGATCATCGACCATTACTCTGGCTGCTTCGTCAAGTGAGGACTTCTCCGACTATGTGGGGAGGAGCTGCATTGAGATACGTGATGTATCTTTCTCAATTTCGCTGCCAGGTTAAACACATTGCTGGAAAGGAGAATGATTTGGCAGACATGCTGTCGCGCTTTCCTTTTGCAAACAGGAAAGAGGCCAAGGACACAACCGCGCCAACGGCTCCTCAATGGTTTCTGGATGCTTTGGCTGCTGCTGAAAACAATGCAGAGAGTGCGCCAATGCAAGCTAGAACAGCCAACCCTCTGAGGGGAGGTGTGGCAGCAGAGGAAAAGAAGGAAAAGCGGAAACCACTGGACGAGAGAAGGCGGATCTTCCAAATGATGGCGGAAGAACCACCAATTCCTCTGCTGGAACTGAGCAAGAGGATTGGGCTGTTTAGTGCCGATCCCAACTTCACCACAGATGTGTTTGCTGTGTTGGCAAAGGCGAGACTGGAGGGGAAGACCATTCCACAAGAAGTGAGGGAGAAGTTTGAGGAGGTTTTGGAGGAGGTAGAAGCGGAGCTCCCTTCACTGTCTTTGAAGCAGGGGAGGTTGATGCGAGAAGAGGCTTTTTACATTCCTTTGGAGGCAAGAGAAGACATTCTCTGGGCCGCTCACAAGGCGCCAACGGCTGGACACTTCAAGGCAGAGGCCACTTTGAGAGCTCTGTCTTCTACTTATTGGTGGCCCTACATGAAGGAGCACGTGGAAGAGTACGTGTCTCTTTGTGGAGTTTGTTATCGGGCTGACGGATCAAAATCTCTCGAGAGTGGAGTTTTCCCCAACCATATTCGTGAACCATTTCACACTGTGGAGCTGGATTTTCAGGAGGGACCATTCCCTAGTGCTGAAGGATTCAGGTATCGTCTGACTGGTGTGGATGCCGCCACCAAATTTTCAGTTATTATGCACACGAAATCTAGAACGGCAGACGAAGCCATTCAAGTGATCTACGAGCAGCTAGCATGCAAGTACGCGTGGCCCCGAACGTTTCGCTGTGACAATGACACTGCATTCACAGCTGAGATCAACAAGATGTGGGCAACGTTTTTGGGAATTCGCTTGGAGTTTACTGCTCCGTATCGACCTCAAGGAGTAGCTTTTGTGGATGCATCCCACAAACTGCAGAACAGAATCATGAGAGGTTTAGTCGATGCTAAACAGACCAATTGGTACGAGGTGGCTCCTTTTGTCCAGAAAGCACTGAATTCCTTCGTCAGAAGGAGCAGTTTGTTTAGTGCTGAGCAGTTGTTGTTTGGCCAGAGAGGGACGTCTCTTGTGGACGCTCTAGTTCCTTTCATCGATTCCAATGCAGTGCTCTCGGAGCGAATGAATCGGCAGATGAAACTAAGAGAAATCGTGGCAGAGTTGGAAGGAAGGGCTCGAGGTCTCGAGATCAGGGACGGAGAAGAAAAGCTCTTGCCTGCCGGCTCGAAGAAGGGTAAGAAAAAGGAAGGAAACTCTGGAGCACTTACGAAGATTCGAGTGGGGATGAAAGTTGGAGTATTCTTTCGGTCTGCTGTGCCGCAGACAATAACCAAGTGGAAGCCCAAGAAGCATGGTCCCTACGAGGTCACAAAGATTCTCAACAACGCTACTGTGAAGTTGAGACACGTCCGCACTGGAATTGCAACTACTCGTGGCATCCAAGACTTGCATGAATGGTCTGAGAAGGATGAAGAGGACAACGCTTGGGAAGTCCAAAGTGTTGACGACGAGCAGTTGAAGCCAGTGCACCGCTTCTTAGTCAGGTTTCGTGGTTTCCCAAAGCCCGAATGGACTGAAGCAGAGAATATCTCTTGCTGGGATAAGGTGGATGCCTTCCGGCAGAGTAATTCTGACAAGTTCCCCGGAAAGCTCATGGTCATCAAGATTCTAGAGACCAAAACAGAGGGAAAGACACAGAAATTCAAGGTCTTTGTAGCTGGCGATGACAAGCACGTTGATGACGCCAGGTGGATCAAAGAGGCAGATTTCCGCAATCCTGAAATCATACGCTACAGAGAGTAACGATTGGAGTCCTTGGACGAGGGGAGGTGTTGGGAGAAACAAAGAATCG
>JAFDYS010000006.1 GCA_018267315.1 Bacteroidota bacterium
CTAAACGAAAAAGAAAACATTTGGGTGGTGGAGTCCGGACAACGAATTGCCTGCCTCATCGGGGAGAGAATTGATCACCGGTTTCGTATTAAATCCGGCACTATTGACGTTTTGGTGATTGAAAGGAAGTGATGACCTATCCCTCAAGCATTACAATACCAAGCGGAGAATTAAAATGTGATTACAGTGCAATCATCTCTGCCATTCAAGGTCACCATCCAACACTCATGAGTCCTTGACGGATTACATTTGCACTAATTGAACGGAGGGGAAGGTTACCATATCATATTCACTATTGCTATGAAAAGTCTTATCAAAAAGAAGGTTTCCATTTTCTATCTGCCGCTCACCATGATTGGAACCTACCTGGTCTCCTACTTTTTTATCCGTGCAACAATAAGCACTCCTTCTGCTTCCGGCAGCATTAATTCCACAACCAAAGAAACGGCATCCGTTTCTCCTTCTCAATGCGACTACACCATACGGCGGCTTGATGGATTTACTTTCATCCGACCGCTATTGTTCGTCGAACAAAATTGTGAATCAAGCCGCTACCTGGGACTAAAGGCGGATATTGAGAATCTCATCAATGAGTTTAAGGCAAACAATGATGTCACATCTGCTTCCGTTTACTTTCGTGACCTGAGACGGTCTGAATGGGTCAGCTATAACGACACTGAAAAATATTATCCGGGGTCATTGATGAAACTCGTGCTGCTGATCGCTTATTTGCGTGAGGACGAAATGATGCCCGGCACACTCGACAAGCACATGACGCTTGCGCGGCCCGTCAGTACCGACAAACATCCGGTGTACTTGTCAAAAAGTATTGAAATTGGAAAGAGTTATCCAGTGCGCGAGTTGCTTCGCTACATGATTTCTTATTCTGATAACAATGCGGCCTACCTGCTTGCAGAAAATGTGAACCAAACCATCTTTACGAAAACCATTACGGATATGGGGATGGATGCTCCGGCGATGAATGCATTGAACTATCCGGTTACCGCTCATCAATATTCATACTTCATGCGCACCGTTTACAACAGCAGCTACCTTTCCATCAACCATTCAGAGTTTGCCGCAGAGCTGCTGAGCACATGCGACTTTACCAGGGGATTTACGGCGGGAATGCCGGCAGAAACCAAAATGATCCATAAGTTCGGTGAATCGGGCGATCCTTCCGGACAACAGCTACATGAATCGGGAATCATCTATATAAATGACGATGCTTACTTGCTTACCGTAATGACAAAAGGCAAGGATATGCAGCAACTTCCCGAAGTGATCCGTTCCATTGCTTCATTGGTTTATCAGCACATTTCTGCTGAGCCAGGAACGTGATTGCACGGAAATTTCATCAGCGATTTATTCTACTGATAGTATAAGGGTTTCAGTTGCCGCCATTGCGCCACCGGCAAGTACTTACGTTCGCCTTTCAAAAAGTAACCCACCAATCCAGCCGCATTTGTTTCGAATGGAAACGGCGCTTCAACCGAGTTGACGACTTCCTGCTGATTCATCGGATTCCTTATTCCCAGGTAGTCGTTTGCCATCAACAGAAGCGTATCATTGGAGGATATGCCTTTTATGAATGAAACAGGAAGACGTTTATTGTTCACCCACAAGGAGTCGAAACGGTAACCGACCGTATCAGTCATCTGAAAATAAATCTTGTAGTACGTGCCTCGGGTGGCGGCAGCTCCTCCATTCCAATTCTGCGATGTGGCATCAATGAATGTTATGGACGCTGACTGATTGCATTCCTTTTGCACAGCCAGAACAAGCAGTAAGACAAAAATCAGTTTCATGCAATGATGTTCGGTTGAATATCGGTCTCAATGAAGAATTTTGTACACGAGTTCTTTGAGTAAGGCGCCTTCTTTGGTGCCGGCATCGTTCACTCCCTTTGTCCGAAGATCATATTCATGAAGCAAACCAAAAACGGTTTCAACTTGCTCAATCGAAAAGTTTCTCGAAGCGGCTTTGTATTCTTCTAATGCCGTGCGATTATATGCATTTATGCCAATGAGCTCTGCAATGTCCTTGTCATTCTTCAGTTTGCTTTGAACCACGAGATATATTTTGGAAAAATAAGACTGCAGAGAACCCAGAGTGAGTACCATCGGATTTGACTTCGGATTTGAGGTGAAATAGTCAACGATGCGGTTGGCTTTGGCCACATCCTTGTATGCAAGCGCTTTGTTCAGTTCAAAGGTGTTATACTCCTTGCTGATGCCGATGTTGAGTTCGATATCATCAACCGTGATTTCTTTTCTTCCTTTCAGATTCAACTTGAGCTTTTCCAGTTCGTGCACCAGACGCGAGAGGTCGTTACCAACATATTCCACGAGCAAATTCACCGCGCGCGAATCCATTTTCAATTGGTGCTGACTGACTACATCCTCTACAAACCCCGGCAAATGGTTTTCATACAGTTTCTTCGAGGTCATGATCACGCCATTCGAGGCAATGGCTTTGGCTGCTTTTGTTCTTTTGTCAAAGTTTTTGTGTTTGTGACACAGCACGAGCACCGTGGTCTTGACCGGTTTCTCGAAATAGGGCTCCAGGTCTTCCCACTTCTTCAACTCCTGCGCTTCCTTAACGATGATGACCTGGTTGTTTGAAAACATCGGGTAGTTCATCGCACGGGTGCGGATGTCGAGAGCATTGGTTTCTTTCCCGTAGAGAACCGTTTGATTGAAACTCTGCTCTGATTCCGGCAGAATATTTTTTTCCATAAACTCACTCACCACATCAATAAAGTACGGCTCTTCCCCTTCCAGCAAATACAGGGGATGGAAGATTTTCTTCCTGACGTTGGCTATAATTTCTTCGTGCGATTGATTCATGCCGGTGAATGGTCAATGGTGAATGGTAAGTAGTGAATCATTTCAAAATTACTTCTCATTACCCGCAGTAATTAAAAACGCAGATGCTTTACCGTGTGCCCTTTGTTGATGAGTTGCTTGAGTGAGTCAATTCCGATTTTGAGGTGCGCTTCCATGAATTTTTCATCCACTCTCTTATCGCTCTCTTCTGTCTTCACTCCTTCAGGAATCATGGGCTGATCACTCACGAGCAGCAGGGCCCCGGCGGGAATCTTATTCTTGAATGCCGTCACGAAAATGGTGGCGGTTTCCATATCAATGGCCATGCACCGCATTGTCTGCAGGTATTTCTTGAACTGTTCATCGTACTCCCAAACACGACGGTTTGTGGTGTACACCGTGCCGGTCCAGTAATCCCTGCCGTGATCGCGGATGGTGGTGGAGATGGCTTTCTGAAGTGCGAATGCCGGAAGCGCCGGCACTTCCGCCGGCATGTAATCGTTGGATGTCCCCTCTCCCCGGATGGCTGCAATCGGAAGAATCAGATCACCGATTTCATTTTTCTTTTTCAAACCACCGCACTTGCCGAGAAATAAGACCGATTTCGGTTCAATGGAGGAAAGCAGGTCAATCATCGTTGCCGCATTGGCACTTCCCATTCCGAAGTTGATGATGGTGATTCCGTCCGCCGTGGCATTGAGCATGTTCCTGTTTTCGCCTTTCACTTTCACCTTGTTCCACTTCGCAAACAGTTCAACGTAGCGGGAGAAGTTGACGAGCAGAATATATTTTCCGAATTCTTCCCGCGGTGTTCCGGTGTATCGCGGCAGCCAGTTGTCAACGATTTCCTTCTTTGTGATCATCTGTCCATCTTTGGTCAAAAATAATAAAGCAGTTTCGGGTTTGAAGTTTGAAGTTTCGGGATCACTGCAATGGGAAGGTCACTTCGAGTTTATCGAGAAGTTGGCGAGCCATAAACCCCTCTCATATTGTTCTCGACAAGCTCGAACTGACGAAGCAAAATCAACATGATAATCACTTTCGGCAAATACCATTTCAGAACGAAAAAAGAAGGTGATCAGCAGTTCATTTTTGACATCATCAGAAAAAAGTTTGTCGCGCTCACACCGGAAGAATGGGTGCGGCAACACTGGATTCATTATCTGATTAAAGAAGCACAGTATCCGCGCTCGCTGATTGCTGTGGAGATGAACATTACCGTGAATCAGCTTTCGAAGCGCTGCGATATTGTTGTTTATGATCGCGACGGAAAACCGTTTCTGATTGTTGAATGCAAATCGCCCGACGTGAAAATCTCGCAGAAGGTTTTTGATCAGATCGCGCGCTATAACCTCACACTTCAGGTGAAGTACCTCATTGTTTCAAACGGCAAGCAACACTTCGGGTGTGCGATTGATTTTGAAAAGAGGAGTTATAAATTTCTTGAGCGACTACCTGCAATAAATTAAAAGATTCCCGGTTAATCTTTTTCAATACAACTACAAAATGAACCGAAGTCAACTCCTCATAATAGGCAGCTTTCTTCTTCTGGCCGGTTGTACGAAAGATCAGGGCAAGGAAATTCCTTCGTTTGGACTGATTGCAAAAATCTCTTTCGACGGAAGTGCCTTTGATGAAGTGAACAACATATCGGGGATCAATCACGCCGCGGCTCTGACTGCGGATCATCATGGAATCGCAAATCGTGCCATGTATTTCAACAGTCACGACTCGTCGTACGTTGATTTCGGTAGTGATCGTAATTTCTCTTTCCCGCAAAAAGTTTTCACGCTTTCTTGCTGGGTATTCGTTACCGAGGCGAGTCAGCCAATAACAATTTTAAGCAAGAGAACTCCTTTCGGTCCTTTTGAATACAGTTTAGATAATCACATGAACAAATCGGTATTCAATTTCGACAACTGGATTTCCAGTGGAGCCACCACGGTTTACGGAACCGATCCCTTGGCTGCTTCTGTTCCCATTACTCTCAATCAATGGCAGCATATTGCGGTGCTTGCCGATGGTATGACGCTGAAAGTTTATTCGAATGGACAACTCATGCCCGGCGTTGATTACATCAATTCCGGAAATTCATTTTCTGATACGGATGCTCCTTTCCATATCGGTGTCGGCGGTGGATACGGCAAGAATTATTTTTTTGATGGCGCGATTGATGAGGTCTTGATTTATGATCGCGTACTGAGTGAAGAAGAAATAGTTTTACTCTCCAGTCTTTAAAAATCAACAATCAACTGTCAACTGTCAACTGTCAACTGGCTACCGTCACCTGATCACCTTCTACCCGGCATCGCCGGCATTTTCATGCCACCGCCGGCGGTAAACTTCTTCATCAGCTTTCGCATCTCATCAAATTGTTTGATGAACTGATTCACTTCCTGAATGGAATTTCCGCTGCCCGAAGCGATGCGCTTGCGGCGGGAGCCGCTGAGCAATTCAGGATTCTCACGCTCTGTAGGTGTCATAGAAAGAATGATGGCCTCAATTTTCTTGAACTGGTTTTCGTCAAGGTCAACATCTTTCAGCGCTTTGCCTACACCGGGAATCATGGCCATCAGGTCTTTCACGTTGCCCATCTTCTTGATCTGGGCCAACTGCTTGAGAAAATCGTTGAAGTCAAATTTGTTCTTTCGAAGTTTTTGCTGCAGGCGCTCCGCTTCTTTCTGATCAAACTGCTCCTGCGCTTTTTCCACAAGTGAAACAATGTCGCCCATGCCGAGGATGCGCTGCGCCATGCGATCAGGGTAAAAAATGTCAATCTGATCGAGCTTCTCCCCTGTTGACACAAACTTGATCGGCTTGTGCACTTCATATTTAATCGAAAGCGCCGCACCACCGCGTGTATCACCATCGAGTTTGGTAAGCACCACGCCGTCAAAATTCAGGCGCTCATTGAATGCTTTTGAAGTGTTCACCGCATCCTGACCGGTCATGCTATCTACCACGAAAAGTGTTTCACCCGGCTGAATGGAATTTTTCACCTTCTCAATCTCATTCATCATCTCCTCATCCACCGCGAGGCGGCCGGCCGTATCCACAATCACGGTATCATACTCTTTCAGTTTTGCTTCTTTGATTGCATTGGAAGCGATCTGAACGGGATTTTGATTTCCCTCTTCAGTATAAACCGGCACACCAATTTGCTCCCCGAGTACTTTCAACTGCTCAATAGCAGCCGGACGATACACGTCGCACGCAACCAACATCACCTGCCGCCCGCGTTTTGTTTTGAGATAGCTGGCCAGTTTAGCCGCGAATGTGGTCTTACCGGAACCCTGCAACCCTGACAGCAGAATCACCGCCGGACTCCCCTTGATATTGATCTCAGATTTTTCAGCGCCCATCAGTTGTGTGAGCTCATCAAACACGATCTTGGTCATTAACTGACCCGGAGAAACGGCCGTAAGCACCTTCTCTCCCATCGCTTTCTCCCTCACCTTGTCAGTGAATTCTTTCGCGGTTTTGTAATTCACGTCAGCATCCACCAGTGCGCGGCGGATCTCTTTTACCGTGGCGGCCACGTTTATTTCACTGATGCGTCCTTCTCCTTTGAGGGTTTTGATCGCACCATCAATTCTTTCACTGAGACTTTCAAACATGATAAACTATTTCGGGTTTTGTAACGCTTGAGGTTGGCAAAAATACAATGGCACTCATTTTAAATTCAAAACCCCGTCGCAGAGAGTGACAGGGTTTTGAAAAAAAATTTTTGCAGGTTACTGGCCCAGATAGGTCTTTAGCAACCGGCTGCGGGAAGTTGAACGCAGTTTGTTGATTGCCTTATCCTTGATTTGGCGAACGCGTTCACGGGTAAGGGCAAACATTTCACCAATATCTTCCAGTGACATGGGATGTTCCACGCCGATTCCGAAATAGAGTTTGATGACATCCTTCTGTCTTTCTGTCAATGTTCCGAGTGATCTCTCAATCTCTTTGCGAAGAGATTCTTTGTATTCCAATCCGCTGTCGGTGGGAGTTGTGTTCGGGTTTTCGATCACATCGAGCAAGGAGTTGTCTTCCCCTTCCACAAACGGCGCATCCACTGAAACGTGACGCGCTGCTATGCCGAGTGTCGTCACAACTTCATCGGTATTGATTTCAAGAACGGTGGCCAATTCATCCGGAGATGGTTCACGTTCAAATTCCTGTTCCAGCGCCGAGAACGCCTTGTTGATCTTGTTGAGCGAACCCACCTTATTCAATGGCAGGCGAACAATACGGCTTTGCTCAGCCAATGCCTGCAGGATGGATTGACGAATCCACCACACAGCATAAGAGATGAATTTGAAACCGCGCGTTTCATCGAAACGCTGAGCGGCTTTGATGAGGCCCAGGTTTCCTTCATTGATCAAATCACTCAATGATAGACCCTGATTCTGGTACTGCTTGGCCACTGACACTACGAAACGCAGGTTGGCCTTGGTGAGTTTTTCCAGAGCGAACTGATCACCCTGTTTGATTTTTTTGGCAAGCTCAACTTCCTCTTCCGGAGTGAGCAGATCCACCTTCCCGATTTCCTGCAGGTACTTCTCCAGTGACTGCGATTCACGGTTGGTAATGGATTTGGTAATCTTAAGCTGACGCATAGGTTAATTGGGGTTTTGAGGGGAGTAAGTGGCAAATATAGACCAAAAGCCATTTCAAGCTTTCACACAATTTGCCGCAACTTCTTTCTCTGGTTCCCGGCGATAGTTACGAGGTGCCGTTTGACTTGTTGCAGATTCATCTACCGTTTAGTCCGCAAACCTTACGTGCAAAGATTTTTTTATTTGCGATGAATGTCTACTTTTAGTCGCTTCGGTCGTATTGATATCATTGACATGAAAACAAATTCCAGGAATAAGAAGTACACGCTCGAATATGTGATACGTTCCTCCCCGGTTATTCTATTCGAATTTCTTTCAACGCCTTCCGGGCTGGCACAGTGGTTTGCTGACGGAGCCAATCAGATTCATGATGAATTTATTTTCTCCTGGGAAGGCAATAAGCAGAAGGCGAGAATAGTGGAGCAGGTGGAAAATGAAATGATCAAATTCCGCTGGGAAGGAAGCCCGGTTGATGAATACGTTGAATTCAAAATCACGCACACTGAAATTACGGGCGACACCGTCCTACTCATCACCGACTTCGCCAATCCCAAAGAGCTGGATGATGCACAGAAACTCTGGGACAGCCAGATTCATGAACTGAAACTCCGCATCGGCGGATTATAGGATCGCGGAAAATAATTCGAACGTCTCTTGTGCAAAGGATCGCATCCTGCTAATCTGCCGGATTGGAATTTTCCTCGCAAGTTTAATGAATCCCGATCGGGACACACAAGCGATCACTTCCTCAGCGCGCAGCGATTCAAGTTTCACATAATTATCTAACCCGAAGTGATGGTGCCACGGCGATTCATGGATGCATATCCACACATTTTTATTCTTCATGGCCCTGAGTCTTTCTGTTATCCTCCTGACTTCCCCTTTATCTTCCACTGATTTCAGTAACGTACAACTCACCAATCGTCCCCACCAGATCATGGTTCTGAAAGCAAGCACTTCCTTTTTTGAAAACAACTTCGGAAAATCAAGAACGAGATAAGGAAGCCCGAGATAGTTTTCTCCCTTTGATATTTTGCCCACCCACGTGTCCGTTCCTTCGGGGAAATTAATTGAGGAAAAAGCCGTTGATGATTTGACAGCGAGTTTCACTTCGTTCAGTTCGCGGAGCAGTTTATCTGTGACGTTTCTTTTTAAGAGTAGAAACTCCCGATCGCCAAGCACTTCAAGTTCCTTTTGCGAAAGCACTAACTTTGGCTGTTGCATCATCATTGAATGGAAGAAGCTAAACATACAGAAAGCATTTCAACCGGTGTAGCTCATCACCGGATGAAGAAGTCAACAGCTTCCCTTTCACTCCGGCGCATTGACCTCTACCAGCTCCGGACTTTTGCGGCTCCGTTCGTAGCCATTTTTTTCATCACGCTCTTTGTGCTCATCATGCAGTTTTTATGGAAGTATGTTGATGATCTGGTCGGGAAAGGATTATCGTGGATGATCATTGCCCAACTGCTCTTTTACGCTTCTGCCAGCATGGTGCCGCTGGCGCTTCCATTGGCCACCTTGCTTTCATCCATGATGACCATGGGTAATCTCGCCGAGCAATATGAACTCACCTCATTCAAGTCTTCCGGAATTTCACTGTGGCGCATCACCCGATCGCTGCTCATGCTTTCACTGCTGATTAGTGCGATGGCGCTGGCATTTGCCAATTATGTGTTACCGGTGGCTAATCTCAAATTCGGTTCCCTTCTTTATGACATCAGGCAACAGCGACCTGCCCTCAATATTAAACAGGGCATATTCTACCGGGAAATAGAGGGCTACAGCATTCGGGTGGGCAAGAAAGATGCTGACAACCGCACCATTCACGATGTGCTGATTTATGATCACAGCAGCGGCAAGGGCGATGATTACGTGATTACAGCAGAGCGCGGCGAGATGTACCTCACCGATGACAAGCGGTTTCTAATTCTTCAGCTTTATAACGGAAACCAGTTCCAGGAATTAAGCCCCGTAGCCCGACCGGGGAAAAAGTATGAACAGATACGGGTGTCATTTAAAGAATGGAAGAAAGTTTTTGATCTCTCCGAGTTTGCGCTCAGCAGAACCGATGAGCGTTTGTTCAAGGATAATTACCAGATGCAGAACATACGCCAACTAAAAGCATCAGCCGATACGCTTCAAATGGATATTACCGGAAGCGCGAATAATGCCCGGGTTTTCGCCAAGCCATACTATGCATTTGTTCGTGTGAACATTGACAGCATGCGGCAAACAAATCAACATGCCGACACGTTGGCTAACCGGTCACTCACTGATTCCATGCTCATTTACAGCAAAGCGCTGAACACGGCCCGCAGTATGAAAGGATTCATTGAATACACGGCAAAAAGCCAGGAAGGAAAAATTGATGTGCTGCGCCGCTACCGCATCGAGCTTCAGCGAAAGTTTACACTTTCATTCGCCTGCTTTGTTTTGTTCCTGATCGGTGCCGCACTCGGCGCCATCATTCGCAAAGGCGGATTCGGCTTGCCGTTCGTGGTGTCGGTTTTCTTCTTCATCATCTTTTATATGCTTTCCATCACCGGAGAAAAGATGGCCAAAGAAGGTGTGCTCACACCCTTCTGGGGCATGTGGTTCTCCACCATTATTCTGCTGCCGCTGGGAATCTTTCTGTTCTTCCAGGCCAACCGCGATTCGGCCTGGCTCAATATTGATGCATACCTCGCCTTCTTCAGACGAAAGCTAAAATGGATTCCCGCAACAAAGGGGTGATTATGGAAAAAAAAACGAGAACAGGGAATGATTCCCTGTTCTCGTCGTAATTAGTAGCTGTATTTAGTGCAGAACCTGATTATGCTGCAAGATGAATCCTGCCATCTTTCAGCTTGAGTACTTTACTCTTATATGCTTTGGTAAGCACGGGATAAATCAATGTGCCGAAGTGTTTCAGGTTCTTGTCCTTCGATTGTTGTTTGAAGAGTGCTTCAATCAACTCAGAAGAGCTCATCGGTGCATTCTTCGATTTCAGAATAGCGAGGATGTGATCAATGTGCTTGCCTCCTTTACGGTTACGTGTTTTAGGAGCGCCTCCCCGCTTGGCCGCTTTGGCCGCTTTGGCAACCTTAACTCCGGGCTTGCGTCCGCGTTTGCGGGCGGGCTTGGCGGATGTTTCTTCCTGTCCTGAAAATAATGCAATGGCTTTGCGGACAAATGAAAGCGATTGCTCGAGTGATGCTTCCTGTTCCTTGAGCATCTCAAGGTTGCTGTTGACAATTTCTTTAAGTGTGATCATGTATTTAGTTTTTGTACCCGCGGCGAAAATAACCATTAAATGCCGAAAGGGCTGTGAATGAATTTTATTCTAAATTATAGAATAAATTCTGTTCCGCAGCAAATTATGCTTATGAAGAAAATGTTTCACACTCGTTGATAAGACTCCCAAACCGTATTTCACACTCCTTCTGAAATTAATGGATGATGCTTCTTCAAAATATTTAGTAGGACAAGTGACTTCAGCAATTTCAAAACCGGCCATGAATATCTGTGACAGCATCTGATTGTCGAAAACAAAGTCATTGCTGTTAAGCCGGTAATTTATTTTTTGAAGGACCTCGCCCGAGAAGGCACGGTATCCCGTATGATACTCCGATAATTTCTCGCCGATGAGCAGGTTCTGAATGAAAGTGAGCATGCGGTTGAAATAATATTTGTAAACCGGCATGCCACCTTTTTTAGCGCCTCTTCCTAAGATTCGCGATCCCAACACTACCGGATAAATGCCATTGGCAATGATGCTGGCCATGGCAGGAATCAGGCGGGGCGTATACTGGTAATCGGGATGAAGCATAATCACAATATCACCTCCCAGCTCAACTGCCTTATCATAACACGACTTTTGATTGCCGCCGTACCCTTTATTGGATTCATGAACGATCACATGCCGGATCCCGATTTTTTTTGCAAGCTCTACGGTGTCATCACGGCTCGCATCATCCACCAGTACCACATCATCCACCAAATCCAATGGAATCTCGCGATACGTTTGTTCAAGGGTACGTGCCGCATTATAGGCAGGCAGCACAACTATGATCTTCTTACCATTCAACATGCCGTGAAGATAGAGGTAAGTTTAGTGATCGGTTAACCGGAGATAGATTTAGAGATGCAAAGATTACCGCTAACTCATTAACGGCTCCGAGAGCAACCGCTGAACCGCTTCCCTGCCCGTTTCTCCCAGTGAAACCGTAAATTGATTCACGTAAAGCCGGATGTGTTGCCACATCACTTCCTCATCCATCTCCTGAGAATACTTGCGCACAAACGGAATGGTTTCCCCCGGATGCGCCAGGGCATACTGTACGCTGTTACGAATCAGCATTTCCGTTTTATGAATCACATCAGGTTCGAATTCCTTTTTTATGAAGATACCTCCCAGCGGAATCGGCAACCCGGTTTGCGTTTCCCACCACTCTCCGAGATCGGCCACTTTCAGCAATCCTTTTTTTTGATACGTAAACCGGTTCTCATGTATAATTACACCAAGATCTGTTTCACCATGAAGAACCGCATCTTCAATGGAAGAAAAAATCATTTGTTTTTTATTCTGATGACCGGGGAAGAATTTTTTAAAGAGGAAATGAGCGGTGGTATTTGTGCCGGGAATCGCAACGGAATGCTCCTGCACCTGATCCGGTGAAATGGGTTGCCGGGAAATTAAAAGAGGTCCGCAATGATTACCCAATGCGCCGCCGGAATCAAGCAATTCATAACTATGACGGAGCGATGCATAAGCTGCAAAACTCAGCTTGGAAATGTCAAGTGAATCCTGCGCCGCCATTTCATTCAACGCCTGAACATCGGCTATCACCGGTTCGAAATGCAAACCAAGCAAATCAATTTTGCGATGCAGCAGTGCATAAAAAATAAATGTGTCGTTCGGGCATGGCGAAAAACCCAGTGTGAGTTTCATGCTGTAAAATTACAGAGAGATCAGTGCGCACGACGATGTGCGTTACTGTGTACCGTATCCGCCGCACCGCAAATTGAAACTGCTACATTTGAAACGTATTGATTCCATGGAACCTCCCAAAATTGTTCTGGCTTCCCGATCGCCACGCCGGCAGGAATTATTATGGAACCTCGGGCTTCAGTTTCGCCTGCAGATTCCGGATGAAGATGAAACGTATCCTGAAGCCATGCCGGTGAGGATGGTGCCGGCATACCTGTCAGAGAAAAAAGCGATGGCCGTTAAAGATTACCTGAAGTTTGATGAACTCCTTATCGCCGCCGATACAATTGTGCTTTACGAAGGAAGAATTTTCGGAAAACCTGCGGATCAATATGAAGCGAGGCAAATGCTTCAGGTACTTAGCGGGCAAATACATGAGGTGATTACCGGCGTTACGCTGCTGTCGCGGCAAAAGACACTTACCTTTTCTGAACTCACTAAAGTTTATTTCCGTGAACTACCCGATGAATTCATCGGCTATTATGTTGAAAAATTCAACCCCATGGATAAAGCCGGCGCTTACGGTATTCAGGATGTAATCGGTTACGTGGCGATTGAAAAAGTGAATGGATGCTTTTACAATGTGATGGGGCTACCCGTGAGCCGTCTCGTTAAGGAGTTGAAAAAATTCGGACTCGACATCCTGAGCCATAACCCCGTAGATGCGGGGTGATTATTTCTCACTTTCCGGACTGCTTGCTGCCGCATTCAGTTGCTGTTCAATCGCGGGAGGAACTTCCATGCCAAATGATTTCATACGCTGCACCAGCTCCCGGGCCTTATCATTTTGTTTCGTATCAAGGTAAAGCAAGAGCAGGTTGTTATTGGCCTGCGGATCGGCCGGGGCGCGATCGAGAAACGTTTCCAATTGCGAAATGGCGGAAAGCTTGTCTCCTTTTTCAAAGGCCACACGGGCGAGATGAAAGTAGCACATGTAATAATCTGACTTCCGGATTTCCTTTTGAAAATAACTTTCAGAAGCCAGCACCGAATCATGTTCCTGCAACATCACCCCCATGTAGTAATTGATGTATTTCTCCGTGGAATCCAGCTCATACGATTTGCGGATTAATTCCTCACTGCGCTGCCGGTCCACTTTATCTATTCTGGCGCCCAGCATCATATTGGCATAAGCCGAATGAGGAGAAGTGTTCACCGCTGCTGTCCAAAAGGTGACCGGATCTTTGAAATTATTCTGATGATTCACGTTCATAATTGACAGCACAACACAGACCGCCAGTCCGCATAACAGCAAAACAGATTGGCTGAGTTTGTTTCTAAGTAAAACCGTTTCACTCAAAACGATCAGCATGCCCATCATCGGCAAATAGGTTCGGTGTTCAAAGTCCTGATCGTTTAAACTGGCCGGTACGAGCAACGCGGGAATAAAAAAGAGTAAATAGACAGCCAGCCCTGCGCCAATCACTTTCCAGTTTCTGTTCCTTGTAAAAAAAAAGACTGCAGCGAGTAAAGCGAGGGCAACGAATCCATAAACATTTGAAGTGTCCTGCAATATCGGAAACACGCTGAGCTTTACAGGAAGTAAAATTTTCCCCAGATACTGGATGAGTACAATCAAACGGGTCGGCAACGTAGTGAGCATATCTGCCGCCTGAAGCTGTTCATTTTTAAGTGTGGCCTCCGATCGGATGTAAAACCAAATGAGCCCCCCTGCCAGCCAGGTAACATACATGAACCACATCCTCGGTGAGAAAACTTTTTGATCCTTCATCAGCACCAGCAGCACCCAGGCCACCGGCGCTGTGAACACGGCTGTTTCTTTGGTGAACAAAGCACACAGCAACAACATGCCCTGCAACAGCAACCAGCCAATTTTATTTTCTTCAACGTATTTGAAAACTGAAAGGAGAAAACCGAATGTGAAAATCGCCAGCAGTGTATCATTCCTTCCGGGAATCCAGGCCACGGCCTGCGATAAAACAGGATGGATGGCGAAGAACAGCGTGAGCAGCAATGTGCTCACTTCATTCAGACCAATTTTACGGAGCAGGTAAAAAAGCAACAACACTGCTGCCAGGTGCAGCAGCACGTTTACCAGGTGCCAGCCGGAGATGTCTTCTCCCGAAATCTGATAATTAAGGATAAAGGAATTAAGCAACAGAGGCCGGTAATAGACATCTTCGGTTGGATTGAAAACACCCCGTTTGAAAGAGGTGATCAGGTTGGATAGATCCTGATTGTAGGCCTTCTGTTCCTTAATAAATATTGAGTCGTCCAGCTCGGTAAAACCGAGTCGTAAGGTGGGCAGATAAACCATCAGCACCGCTGTAATGAGGAGAGGAACTGCATACCTCAGCAAGAGATTCTTTTCCGGTTTGGAAGAATCTTTTTTTGCATTGGTCGAATTCTTTTTCCCTTGCTGCGCAGCCATTTCTTAATTCGCGTTCAAATATCAAGAAAGAAATTTTCTTTCTCGCTTATCTTCGGACACTTCAATCAAACCATCTAATGAAAAAACCGCTATCACTTTTACTCGGCGCTGCCCTGTTTATCGCCTGTTCATCATGCAAGCAGTCAGCAAAGGAAGACAACTCCGTCATACAGGCGCAGGCCCAGAGTTACCTCGATACATATAATATGGAATATCAGAAGGTGTACTATGCATCAGCACTCGCACAGTGGGAAATGCAGACGCATATTGTGGAAGGCGATACCATGGCTAAACACAATGCTGCCGTTGCTGATGAAGCTTTTGCCAAATACACGGGCAGCAATGCCAACATTGATTCGGCCAAGAAATATCTGGCTATAAAAGACAAACTGCTTCCCTTGCAGGTCAGGCAATTTGAAGTGATCCTGTTTAATGCGGGCAACAACCCGGAAATCGCCGGTGATATTGTGAAGAAAAGGATAGATGCAACCAATGCCCAGGTGGAAAAACTCTACGGCTTCCGGTTTATGATGGATGGAAAGGAAATTACGCCCAACCAGATTCAGAGCATTTTGGCAACCTCCACGGATATGAATCAGCGGCTGAAAGCATGGACTGCCAGCAAGGAAGTGGGAAAAACACTGAAGGGCGGACTCGATACGCTTCGCGATCTGCGCAATGAAAGCGTGACGCCACTGGGCTATAAGGATTTCTTCGCCTATATGGCTTCAGAATATGGAATGAGCACCGATGAAATGCTGGGACTCACCCATTCGATGATCCGCGACGTGTGGCCGCTTTACCGCGAATTACATACCTGGGCCAGGTACACATTGGCAGAAAAGTATCATCAGCCCGTACCGGAATATTTGCCGGCGCAATGGCTCCCGAACCGCTGGGGACAGGATTGGACGGAACTGGTAAAAGTGGAAGGGCTCAACATTGATGATTACCTCAAGCAAAAAGGACCGGAATGGATCGTGCACGAATCGGAGAAATTCTATATGAGCATCGGCTTTGATTCATTGCCCGAATCATTTTACGAGCAATCATCGCTCTATCCGGTGGAGCCCGGTGCCGGATATAAAAAGAACACTCATGCTTCGGCCTGGCACATGAATTTGGATAAAGATGTAAGGTCATTGCAGAGTATTGAAGCGAATACAGAATGGTGGTCAACCTGCCTGCATGAATTCGGTCATATCTATTATTACCAGGCGTATTCCATTCCCTCTGTTCCCATCATTCTTCGAAATGGCGCCAACCGGGGTTACCACGAAGCATTCGGAACCATGATGGGATTGGCTTCATTACAAAAGCCGTTTCTGGCAGGGCTTGGAATGATTGATCCCAATGTAAAAACCGATGATACCCTTAAGATGCTAAATGAGGCGCTTGATTACATCGTACATATTCCCTGGGGCAGCGGCACGATGACAGAGTTTGAACATGCGCTTTATTCAGATAATCTTCCGAAAGATCAGTTCAACGCCAAGTGGTGGGAACTCGTGAAAAAGTGTCAGGGCATTGTTCCTCCTGCAGAGCGCGGAGAAGAGTATTGCGATGCAGCTACTAAAACGCACATCACCGATGATCCGGCAGGTTATTATGATTATTCCATTGCGAACGTCTTATTGTTTCAGTTCCACACGTACATCGCTGATAGCATTCTTCATCAGGACCCACATGCTACCAACTACTGGGGAAACAAAGAAGTGGGCGATTTCCTTAGAAAAGTCATGTCACCGGGCGCCAGTGTTGACTGGCGTGAAATGCTTCGCTCAAGTATTCACAGCGAAATGAGCGCAAAGCCCATGGTGGACTACTTCACTCCGTTGATGACGTATCTTAAAAGAGTGAATGCCGGAAGAACCTACACGCTGCCTGAGCAGGCGCCATTCTAAACGACACGGAGTATCTCATCCTTTTCCACTGTTGCCGTATCAAGGCACCGTTCAAGTGCACGCCTGAATCTGCCGGATCTGGGTGAAGTGGTCGGCAGGAATACATCTGTCAGATTTCCGTTACAGTCAATGAGGTATTTTTGAAAATTCCACATGGGCTTGCCGAAAATTGCCGGGAAGCGGGAATGCTCCTTAAGAAAACGGAATACTTCATTTGCTTCCGGTCCCACAACGTGAGATTTTTCAAGAACCGGAAAGGTAACCAGGTACTCCGAGGAACAATAGGAATGAATCTGTTCATTGCCTCTGGGCTCCTGATTGCCAAAATCATTGGAAGGAAAAGCAAGCACCACAAATCCACGTTGCTTGTATAATAAATAAAGCGTCTGCAGGTCGTGCAATTGCCTGGCATGCCCACACTCTGTTGCTATGTTAACCAATAAGCAGGTTTTACCTCTAAGTTCTCCGAAGTTAATGGTGTCACCTGCTGCATCTTTGAAAATAAGGTCATAAAAAGACATAACTCTAATACAATCGGGCGGGCAGGTGGTTCAAAACTGATCAAAATTCTGACTTCCTGAAAAAAATCCTCTTTACCTTCGCAACCATTGATTATCAATTTTCATCCTCTTCATTAAGCTCGACTTAATCTCAAAAAACAAAATCCCAAATTAAAACTACTTACCATGAGAAATCTGTTCAAACTCTCGGCGCTGATGATGCTGGCTGGCCTCATCAACACCAGCGTTAATGCTCAAAGCACTACCCGCCCGTGGCTGGTTGGCGTTGGCGTGAATGCGGTTGACTTTCATGCCCCTAGTGAATTCGGTGACTATTTCAAAACCAGTTACTGGAACTCAGTGCCTGCCATTGCTCACTTAACCGTTGGTCGCTGTCTCAATTCTTCTTTCGGTCTTGATCTTCAACTTGGCGGTGCGCGCGTAACCAGCGACAGTGCCGGCAATGAAGTGGGAGGTAAAGGATTCTTCAATGGAAACCTCAACCTCCGTTACAAATTTGACAACGGTTACATCATTAAAGAAAATGCTGTAGTGGGTCCGTATGCATTTTTACGCGTGGGCGGAAGTTCCGTGAGCGGCGATGGGTTCAGACCCAATGCCGGCGGTGGTATCGGATTTAATTTCTGGTTCTGGAAAGATTTTGGGTTGTACGCGCAAACCTCATACAACTGGGCAACCGAAGATGATGGTTACAACCCGGTTGATGGACCGTACATGGAACACACGGCGGGCGTAGTGGTACGCTTCGGTGCCAAAGACACTGACAAAGACGGCATCGCTGATGAAGATGATGCCTGCCCGACAGAAGCCGGACCTCAGACCACTAAGGGCTGCCCGGATAGAGACAACGATGGTGTGGCCGATAAAATGGACGCTTGTCCGGACGTAGCAGGTCTTGCCACCTTAAGCGGTTGCCCCGATGCTGACGGCGATGGTATTGCAGATAAAGACGACCAATGCCCGAGCGAAGTAGGATCCAAGGAATTAATGGGTTGCCCGGATAAAGATGGAGACGGCGTTGCAGATAAAAATGACCTCTGCCCGGATGTGAAAGGACTTGTGAACTTAAAAGGATGCCCGGATTCAGACGGTGACGGCATTGCTGATAAGGATGATAAGTGCCCCACCCGCAAAGGCGTTGCTTCTCTGCAAGGTTGCCCTGACCGTGACGGTGATGGCATAGCAGATGACGAAGATCGTTGCCCGCAGGATGCCGGTCCCGCTTCAAACGGCGGTTGCCCCGTTCCGAAAGCAGAAGAAATTCAACAGCTCAATGTATCAGCCAAGTCCATCAAGTTTGTTACAGGCAGTGATAAGATTCAGACCGAATCAAACAAGACTTTGGATGACATTGCTGCTCTCATGCTCAAGTATCCGAATACCCGCTGGAGCATTGAAGGACATACTGACAATACCGGCAACGCAAACAAGAATCTTGACCTTTCCAAGCGCCGCGCTGCCTCTGTTAAGAACTACTTCATTGCAAAGGGTGTGGCTGCTGACCGACTCGATTCAGATGGTTTCGGTGCAACCCGTCCTGTGGCAGACAACAAAACGGCTGCAGGCCGTGCTGAAAACCGCCGCACTGAAATCAAACTCATTGAAATTGGTGTGAAGCAACAGTAATAACCAATCACATTCAATCCGAAACCGCCCCGATTCTCGGGGCGGTTTTTTTTCGTTGCTCCGTAACCTAATTTCGGCAAAACTTCAGGAAGATGACAGAGGTGAGCAGAACCGATCTACTAAGCAAACTCGCGCCGGCGCAAACGCTATATATAATAAAACCGGTTGTCGTGCTACGCGAATTACTCAAGTTCACGTTTATGGATTTGGTTCTTCGGGAATGGCTGCAGTTGACGCGCTACGATCCCCATCCCGTACAGGGGGAATCACGGCTTGGCGATGCGCTGGTTGTTCCCGGAAAGAATTTCAAACAGGAAAAACCCATGCTCCATGAGATGGTTTTCCTCTATCCGTTTTACAAAAAACCGGGAGCGCGCGTAGTGATGAAACACTTGCTTCAGATGGCTTTAAGCGCTGCAAGCAGTGAAGGCCATTTTAAAGAAAAGCTGATGATGAAATCGCCGGAGATGAAACCGCTCTTTAAAAAGACTTTTATTCAGAAGATTTTCGGCGGCCAAAATCTGACTGAGGAAGGAAAGTTCGCGCAGGAGGATTTGATCCGTCAATTGAATGTACTGGACAAGGAACTTCCCGCACTTCTAAAAAGTGACAAGGACAAAGCATCAGCCCTGCTGAAAAAAATCAGAGGCAACGTGTGCCTGCTCAACAGCTTTAAGTTTGAAATGATTGAGCGTATCGGTCAGGAATTGCTCCTGCTTGAAGAAGAACTCGAAGGCGGCGCCTCGTAAGCTTTACACAAACTGATGATAATTCGCCGGGATGGTAACAAGCGTCATCAGAAAATGAAATGCTTATTCGGTACTTTCGGCCTAATCAAGATCCTGGTTGCTGTACATGAAACTTCAGATCATTCTCAGGCATCCCTTCTTTAAAGTGATTCTTGCTTTTGGTACCTTCCTCCTGATCGTAGGTTTCGGCACCGTGGGTTATATTTATGTGGAGGATTATCCCTTTCTCGATGCACTCTTCATGACCGTGATCACGATCTCTACGGTTGGTTATGAGGAAGTGAGACCGCTGTCGTCAGCAGGGCGGGTGTTCAGCATCATCCTTATCATACTCAACCTTTCGCTTCTCACCTTCTTTGTCTCATACATCACCCAATATTTTCTTGACGGGCGATTCCAGGAATTTTTCAACCGATATAAAATGAACCGATCCATTCAACACCTGAAAGATCATGTGATCATTTGCGGATACGGGCGCAACGGAAAAGAAGCCGCAAATCTCATTCTTAAAAACAAAGTGCCGGTCGTGATCCTTGAAAAAAATGACCCGAAACTGGATGAAGAGTTGCCGCTGCGCTACTACGTTCATGCGGATGCCACACAGGATGAATCACTGCAGTTTGCCGGCGTGCATAACGCCGGTGCCCTCATTACCACGCTGCCCGATGATGCCGATAACCTTTTTATTGTGCTTACCGCCCGCGAGATGAATCCGGGTTTACGAATCATCGCACGTGCATCGCATGATTCTTCCATCCGTAAACTGAAAACGGCAGGCGCCAGTGAAGTGATCATGCCGGATAAAATAGGTGGCATTCATATGGCCAACCTCGTCATTAACCCGGACGTTAAGGAATTCATTGACTATATGGCCGCGCAGGAAAGCGACACCCAGATCTCAGAAATATCGGTTTCAAAAAATGTGGAACTCTCATCGCTGGACTGCTGGAACAGAACCGGCGCGCTCGTGCTCGGGCTACGTGACAGTGAGAAAAACTACTATCTCAATCCCTCAGCAGGCACTATACTGAATGCCGGAGACCGCCTGATTGTACTTGGTCATAAAAAGCAAATTGAAAAAGTGAAAGAGCTTGTGCGTTGAGCGGAAGGACGGCATCTTTATTCCACCAACAGGTTGCAACCGCGAATGTCTTCATTGTCCATCCGGCCGAGTACTTCAAACTGCCGGATGGAATGAATTTTCACGAGGTCTGCCGTTGCAATGAAACAACACGAATCAAGATTGGCCAGGTCAATGATATTGGCCGCGCCCGTTTCAGTTCCCACATTCAGCGGATCATTGATCTCTCGGGCGAGTACGCGCATCCATGGCGGTGAATTGAACATCCCGTCACTGAGTGAATATGCTTGCGAGAGGAGCTCGGTCATTCCATACTCGCTGGCAACATGCAGTACTCTCAATCGCGACATGATGATGTGATGCAGCTCATCGCGTGTAAGTTCTGCTCGACGGCCTTTCATTCCGCCTGTTTCCATCACCACGGTTGATTGTAAACTGAGTTGGTTCTTCTCTGCAAAGTCGAGCAAGGCGTAGGAAACTCCGAGCAATATGGTTTTCACTTTCTTCTCTTCCAACCTCATTAAACGGTCGCAGAGTTCTTTGTGATCGTAAAGAAAAAATCCGCTTTCAGCATGCCGGCTTTTCCTGATCAGGTGATCGGTCATGTAAATCAGGGACGATCCTTCCCGCTCAAGGTATGATGGAAGCAAAGCGAGAATAGCCCAATCTGCCGGATCGCCGAAGAACATTTGAAAACATGCTATGAAACTTTGCTCATACAACGAAACATCCGGCACATAGTGTTTTGCCGGCGTGGAATGGGTAGTGCCGCTGCTGGTGAAGATGAAGTCCGCTTCGGTATTACCGGTAGTGATGCGCTTACTTTTAAAAATCTCCACCGGCAAAAACGGAAGGTCGGTCAGATTGTTAATTTTTTCCGGTGACTTATTCAGCAGCCGGCAGAAATCACGATACACCGGATTCAAATCAAATTGATACCTGAAAACATCCATTGCCAACGCTTCAAAATCTGCATCGTCAATGCTAAATATTCTGCTCCGTAACTGATCGCGCATCGGCGGATAAAGATCGGAATGAATTATTTTCTAATTTCGAATCTTCATGTTTCGCTTTGGTATTGCTGCATCGCTGATCATCTTCATCTCATCTTGCGTTAATCCGCCTGACTATTCTCCGATTCCCGAAATTGAATTCGATTCCATTTCCACCACGTTCGCACGCTCCGGGCAGGATTCCATCACCTTTTTCATTGGCTTCACCGATGGCGACGGCGACGTGGGCTCAGATGTTAAGCCCAACCTGTTCTTCCTCGACAACCGCACGGGGTATGCTGACAGTTTCAAGATTCCGAACCTCACACCGGAAGGAAATGTGAAGGCAATTACGGGAACAATTGCGTATACGCGATCTTCATTCAGTTGTATCCCCGGCAAGTTGTTCGACACCCTTTACTATACCATTTACATTGAAGACCGTGCAGGCCACCGCAGCAACCAGGTGATTACCCCCGATATCGTACTCCAATGCCAGTGAGCTCATCAGCAATGCCATACCTGCTTTATGCATTGTCTTCCATAGCTCCATGTACCTTTGGTAGCTGAAACAATACGGCGTGAGTTGGTTCTTTCGATTCAGGTTTTACAGCTTGCTGGCAGCAGCAATGGTGCTGTTTCTCGCATACCACGTAACTGATTTTTCCGGCAGCAATGATGAATTGAAGCGCGGAGCAGAGGTGCTTTCAGCGAAGATTCAGTACATCCAATCTGATCTAAAAAAGCGCTTCAGTGAGCAAATCATTCTGCCCGGTGATTCACAGAAAAAAATCAACCGTCAATTGTTTCAAACCATTGAGAGCTGGCCTTACATCATCCTGATATACCGGAACGACTCGCTGATGTTCTGGAACCGAAATGATGTGATACCCAATCAGCCCCCCTCCTCATTCAGTGATTCCATCAAACTGCTCCATCTAAAAAACGGATACTACCTCACATTTTCTGAAACACGCAAATCGAAGTCGGGGAAAACAATCAACCTGGTGGCGCTGGCTTTGCTAAAACACGAGTATCAGACTTCGAATGCTTATCTCCGAAATCAGTTCAGCAAGCTTTTTGACTTTCCATCCTATTTCATAGTTGATGTGCAACCACAGCCCGGATTTATTCCGGTAAAATCTCCTTCGGGCGCAACAATACTATACCTCGGAATTGATGAACAGGCGCGCAAAACAAAACCGGGACTCATCTCGCCGATATTGTTTGTGACCGCGCTGGTGCTGCTGTTGGTTTTTGCACAAAGGTTAATCGCGCTGGCAGGCTCTTACAATTCCTGGTTCCGTCCGGTTGGATGGGTTATCACTTTTACTGCTATTGCCTTCCTGCTAAACAATCAGATGTGGCTGCCTGCTGATGTCGTGAATTGGAACATGTTCAACCCTGTGCTGTTCGCATCCGGCGGCATTGCCACTTCGCTGGGTGGTCTGTTTCTCGAATTACTGGTACTACTCTGGATCGGGCTTGACCTCACCAATAACTTCAGACCGCACATTAAAACAAATCAAAGTTCCATTGGGAGTTACCTCGTTCATCTTTTCGGGTACCTCGTGATTTTTCTGCTGGTGATCTACTCGGTAACAGTGATCAAAGCACTCGTCCTCGATTCAAGAATCGAATTCGCTTTTATCAACCCGCTGCAACCGGATTATTACAGCTTGCTCGGTGTGTTGTGCGTGGCCCTGGTGTTGTTGTGTTTATTTCTCTTCTGTGAAAAAATCATTTACCTGCTTCACCGCTACAATCTTTCATTCTGGGACCGGCTGCTGTTGCTGCTCATCTGCACCACCGGCGCCATCACCTATTATTTCATATTCAGCATCGGCATTTCAGGGTTATGGGTGATGCTGTGGATCATCATTCTCATTCTGCTTCTCACACAGTTCCGGCTTACGATGGTGCAGTCATTTGCGTTTTCCAAGTTGTTTCTCTGGCTCGTGTTTTTTGCTGCCAGCGGGGCGCTGCTTTTATTTTATTACGGCGGGCAAAAAGAGCATGATACCCGGCTGGCCTATGCCCGCAAACTCATCACCGACCGTGATGCGGTTTCCGAGTTTCTGCTGGAAGAATTGAAACCTAAAATTGAAAGCGACGATTTCCTCATCCATTACTTTGAAGCACCGCAACTGGCTTCAAAGCAGATCGCTGATCGTTTGCAGCAGCTTTATTTTCTTGAGGGCTTTGAAAGGTATTCCATCCGCTTTCTGCCGTTTGATGTGAACGGCATGCTGCTTCCCGGTTGGGGTGAAGAGTTCGGGTTTGTTACCGAGAACGGTGTCAAGAGTGATAAATCGCCCACCGGCGTCAATGATGTCACCTATGCGATTTCTCCGTCCGGCAACATTACCTACCTCGCACGATACAGGATTTTAAAAAATGATACCCTGCTGGGAAACCTTTATGCCGAGCTGAAAGCGGATGTGTATAAAAGCGCCGGCGTATATCCGGAATTGCTGCTGCCGGAAGAGGAGCGCCTGCCCAACTCTTCCGCCGATTATTCATACGCCATCTATAATCGGGGGCAATTGATTGACCACAGCGGCAGTATTTACTATGATTACCGGCTGCCGTGGCATTTGCAGCACAATGTGGAATCGCAATTCATCAGTGATAAAACAGGTGATCATCTCATCTATTCCCCTATCCCGAATGTGGTGATCGTGATTTCAAAAGAAAGAAATTCTCTCTCTTATTTTCTGTCTTTCTTTTCCTTTCTCTTCTCGGTTATATTCGCTCTCGTGCTCGGCATGTTGTTCGTTGGGGCCACACGCCGCTTTCCTCCATTCCCTTCCTTCTCATCCTTCTTCCATGAAGCGCCGTTGCGGTCACTCATTCATGCTTTCTTCCTTCTGTTTATTCTTGCCATGCTTATCACTATCGGTTATGTAACCGGTCAATACTTTCTGAAGCAGTTTAATGAACTGGCAAAATCCACCGTGCATGAAAAAATGGATCGTGTGTCGGAATCCTTCTCCCTCCTTTTGCAGCAAGGCAAGTCGAAATCACCCGGCGACTTCAGCATCAGAGATGCCGTGCGCAGCAACATTGCCCAGGTGGCCGCCATACAAGCCAATGAAATCAACGTGTATGACCGCAGCGGGTCACTCATGGCTTCATCGCAGCCGAGCATTTTTGAGAAAGGAATTATCTCCAGAAAAATTAATCCACTGGCATACTATGAGCTGCGCCGCGAGGCCAAAACGGAGATGATCACGGAAGAGAAAATCGGAGAACTCTCATTCTACTCCGGCTATGTGGCGCTGCGCGATGACAGCGGTCAGCCATTGCTTTACATTAACCTGCCGTATTACAATTCCAGGAAGATCCTGAATGATCAGGTGGGGTTCTTCTTCATTGCACTGGTGAACATTCTGGTGATCACCATCATCATTACCGGATTCATGGCGCCGTTTATTTCAAAACAAATCACCCTGCGGTTATCGCTGATTGCCGAAAAGCTGAGAAAGGTAAACCTCGGCGCCGCCAATGAAAAAATAGACTGGCCGGCCCGTGATGAAATAGGCAGTCTCGTGAATGAATACAACCGGATGCTTGACCAGCTGGAGGCCAGCGCCAATTCGCTGGCGCGCACACAGCGGCAACTGGCATGGCGCGAAATGGCCCGGCAAGTGGCGCATGAAATCAAAAACCCTCTTACGCCGATGAAGCTGAGCATCCAGCATTTGCAGCGCGCTTATGTTAATCACGATCCGAATGTGAATGAGCTGGCCGTAAAAGTGACGCGGACGCTCATTGAACAAATTGATGCCCTCAGTGAATTTGCTACCGAATTTTCCAACTATGCCAACATGCCTAAGGCGCAGCTTGAAAACATTAATGTGAATGAAGTGCTCCAGAGCGCCTGCGAACTGCATAGCAAAAATGAGATGGCCGTAATCCGGCTCCACGGGCATGCTGAGCGAGGCCAGGTGGAAGCTGACAAGCACCAGCTCATCAGCGTGTTCAATAATCTGCTGTTGAATGCCATTCAATCCATCCCGCAGGACAGGCAAGGCATGATCAATGTGGCGACCGAAAATGCAGATGGGCAAATCGTTATCAGCGTGAGTGACAACGGGGTGGGCATCAGTGAAGAGGAAGCAAGCCGCGTGTTTCTGCCCAACTTCACCACCAAGTCATCCGGCACTGGACTCGGGCTGGCTATTTCAAAGAACATTGTTGAAAGCTTTAACGGCTCCATTTCATTCAATTCAAAGAAAGATGCGGGAACCACCTTCTTTATAACACTGCCGCTTGTTGAAGCATCGCAGCCCGGTTAGTATCCTGTGCATTCATTGATTCCTTGCCGCCATATTACTTGATCAGCCGATTCATCCGAAATTTGCATGCATGATTAAGGGACTCCGATCCACATTTGTCTTCTACCTGCTGATGGGCTACATCTTCATCGCCCTGGTGTGGTGGATGCTGCTTCTGCTTAAGATCAGTAACGAATCATATGCTGAAAAACGTGACTTACTTGAGTTGAACTATCAGCTCCGCCATCTTTCACAAGACGATTTTGCTCAATCGGCGGAACTGACTCAGATTGATAAAGAGAGAAAGCGCAAGACCTATATGATCTTCGGCGAGGGCTCTTTTTTTCTTGCTGTATTAATGCTCATGACGTGGGTGATGCACCGGAGTCTGCGGCGCGAAGCGGATGTGGCCAATCAGCAGAAAAATTTTCTGCTGTCCATCACGCATGAACTGCGATCACCTATTGCATCTTCCAAAATTGCCATTCAAACATTGGGTAAACACCGCGATCTTCCTGCAGAAAAAAAAGAAATGCTGCTCAATAATTCTTTGCACGATATGGACCGGCTGCAAGGTCTCGTGGAGAATCTGCTGCTGGCGGCAAAGATTGAAGATCACAGTTTTTCCCTCAGAACGGAAGCCTGCAACCTGAGTGAAATTGCTGATGTGGTGATTCAGAAACTAAGGGAAACCACGGCCATGCACCAACACTTTGAAATGGATGTGCAACCGGAGGTGGTTGTAAAAGGAGATCGCATGGCGCTCACGAGCGTAGTGACCAACCTGGTGGAGAATGCTGTGAAATATTCGCCGGAAGGGTCCACCATCACCATCGGCCTTTCAGCTGATAAGGAGGTGGCCACACTTTCCGTATCCGACAATGGACCGGGCATTCCGGAAGAAGAGAAGAAAAAAATCTTCCGGAAGTTTTACCGGATTGGGCATGAAGAAACGCGAAAAACCAAGGGCACCGGGCTGGGGCTTTACATCGTGCAACGCATTCTCGCATTGCACCATGGCCGAGTGAACATAAAAGACAACCGTCCCCGGGGGAGTGTGTTTGAAGTGACGCTGCCTGTGGGATTTTGAAAATTGTATGACAATCGAAATGCAGCTTTCCGGTGAATTCTCCTCATCTTTCTTATCGGAAAAAACGAAAACATGGAATACGTCACCAGAACCAGTCACTTACTTAACCCCACACCTATGTCACAGCCAAGAATTCTTTTGGTAGAAGATGAAAAAACATTACTCGACGCCGTGAAGATGAATCTTGAAATGGAAGGGTATGAAGTGGAAACCGCCGGCAGTGGTACAGAAGCCATAAAGAAATTTAATGAACAGCGTTTCAACCTCGTGATTCTTGACATCATGCTGCCTGAATTGGATGGTTACAAAGTGTGCCAGACCATTCGCGTTTCGAACAGCGAACTGCCCATTCTTTTTCTCACCGCCAAGGATACCAGCACCGATAAGGTTTTTGGCCTCAAACTCGGCGCTGATGATTATCTCACCAAACCATTTAACCTTGAAGAACTTTTGCTGCGCACAAAAGTGCTCGTGAAGCACAGCTATCGCGGCACAAAGGAGGAAAAGAATACACACATCTTCCGGTTTGATGGAAATGAAATTAACTTCTCCACGTTTACTGCCAAAGGAAAACGGGGCCATGCCATTCAACTCACCAAACGCGAAACCGCATTGCTGAAACTTCTCATTGACCGCCGCAATGAAGTGGTTTCGAGAAAAGATATACTGGAAACCGTTTGGGGCTACGATGTATTTCCCACAACACGTACCATTGACAACTTCATTCTCACCTTCCGGAAATATTTTGAAGAAGATTCGCGCAACCCGAAATACTTCCACTCCATCCGCGGCGTGGGCTACAAGTTCACCGATAAGTAACCCCGGAGATCAGTTTAAAATCGCCCGGATCAATTCGGGATCGTCCGGTTTTACATCGGATGAAAAATGCCGGACATATTCGCCCTGCTCATTGATAAGGTACTTGTTGAAGTTCCAGCTCACACTTGAATTCTCCACCCCATTCTGCTCCTTATGCGTTAGCCACTGGTAGATCGGTGCTTTATAAAATCCTTTTACATGAATCTTGGCCGCCATAGGAAAGGTGACATCATATTTGGATGAACAGAACTGCCTGATGTCGTCATTTGAACCGGGCTCCTGCCACAGGAAGTCATTTGAAGGGAAACCAATAATCACCAGCTTGTCCTTATGCTGGCGATAGAGTTTCTCGAGACCTTCGTATTGCGGAGTGTAACCACATTTGGAGGCCGTATTCACGATCAGGATTTTCTTTCCTTTGTATTGAGAGAAATCAATCACCCCGCCGTCAATAGATTCCACCCTAAAGGAATAAATCGTGGGCTTCTGAGGAATGAACAATGCAAACAGCAGCAAAAGATTCAATAGCATTTTAAATTGTTGACTGGCAATAAACAGCGCATCAACGGTTTCTGTTCATTCTCCAGTTAGATACCTGTTGCGGTTTCTTGGCGTGATCCTGCTTCCCGTTAAGCTTAGCAGATGCAGTATTGTGAATGGTGGCGGCAAGAATGGCAGCCACGTCTTCTTCATTCACTTCTGACTTCGAAATGGCCGTGCTGCCGGCAGAGAAATATCTCGGAATAAATCCTGTATCAAATTCACCGCTTCTGAACTTCGGGTGCTGCATCACCCATCGGCCGAATTGGAGCGTGGTATGCACCCCGCTCACCTGATACTCATCAATCGCCCTGATCATCCGCTCCATGGCCCGCTCACGGTTTTCGGCATGCACAACCAGTTTTGCGATCATGGGATCATAATGAATGGGAATGTCCATGCCTTCTTCAAAACCATCGTCTACGCGCACGCCTGGTCCCTGCGGCTTTCGGTAAGTGATGAGCTTGCCGATGTCAGGCAGAAAATTATTCAATGGATCCTCGGCACACACACGAAGTTCTATGGCATGTCCGCGAATCTGCAGATCTTCCTGATTGAACGGAAGTTTTTCGCCGCGCGCCACCATGATCTGCAGCTTCACCAAATCCAGCCCGGTGATGAATTCGGTTACCGGATGTTCTACCTGCAACCTCGTATTCATTTCGAGGAAATAGTAATTCAGCTTTTCATCCACCAGAAATTCCACCGTGCCCGCGTTGTAATAACCGCATGCTTTGGCAATGGCCACGGCGCTCTCTCCCATCTTCTTTCTCATTTCGGAACTCACCACCGCACTGGGCGATTCTTCCACTAACTTCTGATGGCGCCGCTGAATGGAACATTCTCTTTCAAAAAGGTACACCACGTTGCCGTGTTGGTCACCGATGATCTGCACCTCAATATGCCGCGGAGCGCTCACGTACTTTTCAATAAAGACTGATCCGTCACCGAATGCCGCCTGTGCTTCGCTGATGGCCCGCGTGGCCTGCTCTTCAAACTCTTCCTCTTTCTGAACCACGCGCATTCCTTTGCCACCACCGCCGGCTGATGCTTTGATCAGGATCGGGAAGCCGATGTCCTTTGCAATTTTCTTTGCCTTATTGAAATCATCAATCGGCTCGGTGGTTCCGGGAACAAGCGGCACCTTGTATTTGATGGCCATTTCCTTCGCGTGAATCTTGCTGCCCATGGCATCCATAGACTCAGCCGACGGGCCGATGAAAATCAAACCCGCATCTTTTACCGCTTTTGCAAAGACAGCATTCTCGCTGAGGAACCCATAGCCGGGATGAATGGCATCGGCGTCAAACCTCTTCGCTGATTCAATGATCTTATCACCCAGCAGGTATGACTGCTTGGAGGGAGGCGGACCAATACACACGGCTTCATCGGCATAGCGGACGTGCAAAGCGCTGCGGTCGGCTTCAGAAAAAACAGCCACCGTTTTAATTCCCATCTCACGTGCAGTACGCATGACACGGATCGCAATTTCACCCCGATTAGCAACCAGAATTTTCTTCATGAGCGCAATATAAGCGGAATTGATATTTCTGCCGGTGATCTACGTCAGCTCAGAAAGCCGCCTGATAACCGAGCCCCCAGATGGCCTCCATGGCTCCAAACGTGTGGTGCGCATTGCCATCGCCGATCACCAGCACATTCATGTAGTCGCAATAAGCGAGTTTCAATCCACCTTCCACATACAAATGCGACCAGAAGAGAAACCGGATATCTCCCTCCAGCCCCACCATCCACCCCGCCAGGTGATAGCGGTTATCCAGGTGATACGTGAAGATCGTCACATCTGTTTTCGGCACTACAACGCCGGCGCCTGCTTTGCCAATGGCCGTGATAGAGAATTTCGGACGGACAAACAAATCCTTTCCGCGGAAATAATTGATGAGATAAAAGTTAGCGCCGTTGGTGTGTTCAAATTTGAGAAACTCTTTGGTGAGCAGCGTATCCTGATCGAAAACGGATTCATCAATCGTTCCTTTGAGGTGAACAGTTTGCACGGAATCAATGATGTACTTGGCGTGATCAAAATTGATTTCAATACCACTGTAAGATTGGTTTTTGAATAACCAGCCGAGGCGGTAGCTGTATTGCGGAATGGAAAAATCTTCAAGCCCCGTAGGCACGTAGTCATACCGGGGATTGTCATGCGCTGATACACCGTAAAGCGTGAAGTTGTAACTCCAGGTTGGATCACTGAAGTGAAGGTTGCTTTTGGTAAACCAGTCTTTATTCCAGCCCCAGGTGAAATAAACACGGCGCTTCTCTTTATACGGCTGATCCTGTGAAAATACCGATGAGATAAAAAGCAATTCAAATAGAAGAATAAGATACAGGAGTCGCAGCATACAATGTGACATCACAAATGTAATATGCCAGCTGCATCACTGCCGTTGCTTAGCGGATCACTTACTATTTTCGTTGCCATGCTCAAAGCCATCGGAAGTCTGTTCATGAAAGAAGTGCGGCTGGAATGGCGCCAGCGATATGCCTTGAGCGGCATCCTGCTTTACCTCGGCGCCACCGTGTTTCTGATCTACATCAGTTTTGTGGAGATGAAACCTGAAACCTGGCTGACCCTGTTCTGGATTGTGCTGCTCTTCACGGCCGTAAACGCCGTGGCCAAAAGTTTCATCCAGGAACATCGTGGAAGGTTTCTCTATTACTATTCCATAGCGCACCCCCGCTGGGTGATTGTGGCAAAATTGCTTTACAATTGTGCGGTGATGATGGTGATCGGTATCGTTGGTGTTTTTCTTTATTCAACCATGAATGCCAGCCCGATTGAACAGAGAGGATACTTTATGGCTATTGTGATCCTCGGCTGCATCAGTTTTGCCCTGTCGTTTACCATGATGTCAGCCATTGCAGCCAAGGCCAGCCAGAATGTGGCATTGATGGCCATTCTGAGCTTGCCGTTTATTCTGCCCGTGTTGTTGCTGCTGATCAAGCTGTCGCAGTTCGCATTGCTGATTCACATTGAAATATTTCCGTGGCGCGATCTGCTATTACTTCTATCACTGGATGTGATCATGGTGGCCTTAGCCCTCATCTTATTTCCTTACCTTTGGCGCGACTAAAACACATTAATTCTTCCCCTTTAAACGGGTCGCTGCCCGAATAAACACGATAGCGCATGAGTCTGTTTTGGAAAGCCTGGTGGAAAATTCTTTGTGTCGTTTTGCTGCTGTATACCATTCTCGCGGGCTTCTTTGTTCCCATTCCGGAACTGGATATTCTACACGAATCCATCCGTAATCTTTTCTTCCACGTACCCATGTGGTTTGCCATGACGCTGATGTTGCTCGTTTCAGTGATCTATAGCATCCGTTATCTCATCAGCAGAAACCTGAAGGATGATATAGTAGCATCCTCATCAGTAAGAGTTGGACTTTTATTCGGAATCGCCGGTTTGGTTACCGGCATGGAATGGGCCCGCGCCACCTGGGGCGCGTGGTGGGTGAATGATCCCAAACTGTTGGGCGCTGCCGTAGGATTGCTTTTGTATCTCGCATATTTCGTTTTGCGCGGTTCCATGGAAGATCTGGATAAGCGGGCGCGCGTAGCCGCCGTCACTAATGTCATGTTCTACGCCATATTCATTCCTGCCATTTTCATTGTGCCACGGCTAACGGATTCGCTCCACCCCGGTAATGGCGGCAATCCGGCCTTCAGTTCTTACGATCTCGATAACAACATGCGCTGGGTCTTTTACCCGGCCGTGCTGGCATGGACGCTGCTCGCCGGATGGATCATGACGCTGGTTGCCCGTATACAGATCATTCATCTGCGGCTGGCAGGCGGCCCAGATATTTTTAACGCAAAGAAGAAAGTACATGCCGGCCCTGCAGATGTTACCGCCTAACTTTTCACTATGAAGAAATCACTGATCATTATCCTGCTTCTGTTGAATTCTATTACGGCCATGAGTCAGTCATTGGATCAGCAGGCAGGCGACTTCCTCCGCGAGAGTAACAAGCTCTATGTGGTCATAACTGTTCTGGTAACTATATTTGCCGCCCTCATTATTTTCCTCATCCTTCAGGAGCGAAGGATTTCCCGGATAGAAAAACAATTAAAAGATAAAAACTCATGAGCAAGAAAGCAAGTCCAAACGGTCATTCCTTTTTTCAAAATGTCGAACGCTACTTTGACAAAGCAGCGGGGTTGCTGAATCACGATCCCGGATTGCTGTATCAGATTAAAACATGCAACAGTGTTTACCAAATGCACTTCCCTGTGCTGGTTGAAGACAAGAAATCCGGAAAGAAAAGCGTGGAGGTGATAGAAGCATACCGCGTGCAGCACTCTCAGCACAAAGTACCGTGCAAAGGAGGCATTCGTTATTCGCAGGACGTGAACCAGGATGAGGTGATGGCCCTGGCAGCCCTCATGACTTACAAATGCGCCATTGTTGATGTGCCTTTCGGAGGCGCCAAGGGCGGAATCAAAATCAACAAGAAGCAATACAGCGATGACACCATTGAGCGCATCACACGACGTTATACCACCGAGCTTATTAAGAAAAACTTCATTGGCCCGGGCATTGATGTTCCGGCTCCGGATTACGGCACCGGCGAGCGTGAAATGAGCTGGATCGTTGACACCTACGTGGCATTTCATCCGGGAGAAATTGATGCATACGGTTGTGTAACAGGCAAGCCGATCCTGAATGGCGGGGTGCGCGGCCGCCGCGAAGCCACCGGCCGCGGCGTTTATTTCGGTACACGAGAAGCTTGCAGCATTACGGAAGACATGAAGAAGTACGGACTCACCAACGGCATTGCAGGCAAGCGCGTAGCCGTGCAGGGACTGGGTAATGTTGGCTACTATTCCGCCAAGTTTTTCCAGGAAGCAGGCGCCACCCTGGTGGCCGTCGCTGAAATTGACTGCGCTGTTCTTAATCCCAAAGGACTCGACCTGGAGGACATCATGAAATGGAAAGGTGAAAACGGAACCCTGCTAACTTATCCCAAAGGGAAGGTGGTGAAGAATCCCGGTGCAGCGCTGGAAGTGGATTGTGACATCCTCATTCCCGCCGCATTGGAAAATCAGATCACGGAAGAGAATGCGCCGCGGATCAAAGCGAAGATTATTGCAGAAGGCGCGAACGGTCCGTGCACACCGGGTGCTGAAGAAATTCTGCTCAAGAAAAATGTGCTCATCATTCCCGATATGTTTCTCAATGCCGGCGGTGTAACGGTTTCCTATTTTGAATGGCTGAAGAATCTCTCACACGTTCATTTCGGAAGAATGAACAAACGATTCCAGGAAAACACCCAGAAAGTGTTTGTGCAGCAACTGGAAAAACTCACCGGTAAGAGCGTGGATGCGCGCGAGCGTTCGTGGCTGATGGAAGGCGCCGATGAAGAGGATCTCGTCAATAGCGGATTGGAAGACACCATGATCACCGCCTATCATCAGGTGCGTGAAACGTGGAAGAAAAATCCGAAGATCAAGGATATGCGCACCGCTGCCTTTGTGGTGGCGATCAATAACGTGGCATCAGCATACACCACGCTCGGCATTTGGCCATAAGCTCCTGAGATCTGTTTCAAAAGCCACTTCACTGCGAAGTGGCTTTTTGTTTTCACTACACTTTTTGAATTGCTGTGAATAATTGCGACCAACCTCTGCGGGCTGCATGCGTAACCTCTTCTAAATTTCGAAACAGAAACCCGGCTAAATTATGGCGCGCAAAAAAAGACGTACCACTGTAACAAAGAAATCAAAGAAGTCACTGCCTCCTGAATTGCAACGGCGGGTTCCCCAATCTGATGAGTTGAGTCTGACTGAAACCATTGTTACTTCGCCACCGATGCTGCCGGGCATTGAAGCCACACATCACTCTGACCTGCATTCTACGTGGGCTGCCCGGCAACGGGGCTGATCTCACTGCTTCATTTTTTCCAACAACACCTGCATGCGCGGATCGGCTTGCAGTGATTGCAGATCGGGCTCACGCTGAATTTTCGAAACATCGTTCAATCCCAGCTTTACCGCTTCACCGAGTGATTCGATCGCTTCATCATTTTTTCCCTGACGCGCATAGAGGCAGGCGCTGATAAACGGTTGATCCGCATTTTCAGGATCGGCGAGTTTATAAACGGCAAGTGTTTGTTCCGCCAAAGCAAGATGGTTCTGACTGACCGATGCCGTTGAAACGGAGTAGCAGGCCAATGAAATAAAACCAAGTAATCGCTGCGATGAGGGATCGTGCTTCGATTTGAGCAAATCAATTTCATGAGCCCACCAATTCAAATCCTTCGATTGAAGGGCGGTGATGTATTCTTGCTTCTTCGACGTTTCTGACTGAAGAATACTTTCCTTTTGTTGCTGTGCTTTTTGAAATGCAGATGATGAAACAATTTGCTGATAATGGTTGCGATTGACACTCACATCGGTCAATCCATTCAGAAACGATACCACCTGCTGTTGCAGCATGGCCTGCTGAAGAGGATCACTTGTTTTGGCAAACTTTTTCTCTACCGATGTCTTCCATTCATCTATTACCGAAGCTGAAACCGGAATGGTTTTGTCCCGCATCATATTAAATTCAATCCACCGGAATGCATCGCGAAAAACTGTTGAGTCCGGCCATTCATGCTTTCCATTCCACTCAATGAGGTAATGATTCCTATCGGTTGCATTCCATGACTGATCAAAGGCCACGAGGTCAGAGTAATTCATGTCATCCACGCCGGCAAAACCAAGAAATGATGTGGTTGAAGGCAAAGCGGTAGCGGGGGTTGCGGCTCCGCAATAAATCACATCGCGGACGGAACGGCTAATGGAAGCCGATGAAAGCGCCACCTTCGCTCCTCCTGAAAATCCTGCGAGTGAAATATGATCGAAGGCAGAGAACCGATGCTGTACTTCGCTGATCAGCGAACCCGCAATCGTGTTGGTTTCCGCCAGCGTTAATCCGTTCTTTGAATCATTCGATCCCACGAGGATAAAATGAAACTCATCTGCGAGGTGCTGATATTTTTTGACCACATAATTCCCACCAGCGTGCGGATCGAAGAAAATGATAGCGGGAAATTTCCTCGCAGTGTCATATTCAGTCGGGAGATAAAGTGCGAACGTGAGCGCCGGATTGCTTTGGCAGGTAATGGCAGGAATCACCTTGCCGGTTTCAAAAATTTCTTTAGCCGATACAGCCGGAACCGGCGCGGCCTCATCAACCGGGTTTTCTTTAACCGCCCGGTTTCCGCAGGCAATCAACAGAAGGCAGGCAGTGAGCAGACCGGGTAGCTTTTTTTTCATGAATGAAAAATAATCAAGTGCTCCTTCCATGGCGGCAATACTCGCCAATTGCTGATCACTCGGGATGATTCATTATCTGATTGATGAGCCATTTTAACTCATCCTTCCTGTGCCCGTCAGTTCGCCGCCAGGAACGGATCCATCTCTGAGAACATAAATTCAGGATCATCCAGCATGAGGTAATGTCTTGCGTGGTCGGCCACCGCCAACCGGTAGTTCCTGAGTTTGGCATACTGTGCATTGAACAACGCCGCAATGCCGTCATGCGTTTGCACCGGTGAATATTGCAGGTAGGTGGCAAATACCAGCACGGGGCATTTGATCTTCTCAATTTCATCGCGTAGATCAATCGTCTGCATTTCATAAGTTACCTCAGCCACGGTTGCCTTGTCTGAAGCAATACCCCATTGACTGGCTGCGACGGCCGTGGCTGAATCTGTAATAAGGTTTTTGAAATTTGAAATCTGCGCCTGCTGAAATTGTTCATCAGTTTGATTGAGCAGTTTCTGCCGTAACTGATTTGCAAAAGGCGCTGATGATGCCGGCGTGGCGCTGGGATAAAAGGCCGCCGGTAAAAAAGGCAATGCATCCACAATGATCACCCGCGAAACCAAATCGGGTTCTGTGGAAGTCAGCCACAGGGCCACAAAACCACCCAGTGCATGACCAACGATCACCGGCTTCTGCAAATGTTTTTCTTTAATGTAAAAGATCAGATCATTCTTCACCTGATCCAGGAACCAGTCGCTTTGCTCCGGAGGTACGCCGGCAAAACCGGCCAGAGTAATTACATGGCATTCGTAACGATCCTGATATTGCACCACGGTTGACTTCCACACATCTCCCGAGCAAGCTATGCCCGGAATCAGGATCATGGGTATCCCCTTTCCAAAAACCTTCACCTCAAACGAACTGGCGGCACCTATGGAAGTCCAACCGGTGAGCAACATGACGATGGGGAGAAAGCAGCGGATGGAGGGGAAACGCCTAGCGACCATTAAGCAAATGTAATGGCTATTCCATTTCATGATGTTTACATGAAGATTGCCTGTGATGGAATTTTCTTCAACTCAATTTGTTTACTTTGAACACATTCTGAAAATTCATGAAGGTACTTCTCTCCTACCTGAAACGCTACTGGAAACTGTTGGTGCTTACCTTGCTGCTGGCCTCAATCAACCAGGGATTCTCCATGCTGGATCCCCTGATCATGGGCAAGATGGTAAACTATGTTACACTGGAAAAGAATCCGGAGGCAGCAAAATTTTTCAAAGTCATTTCGCTTTTCCTGCTGAGTCTTATCGGGGTGGCTATGGTGTCACGCATCGCAAAAAATTTCCAGGATTATTTCCTCAATGTCATCATTCAGAAAACGGGCGCGGATATTTACACCGATGGCATTCGCCATTCGCTCGAGTTGCCCTATGAAGTTTTCGAAGATCAGCGCAGCGGTGAAACACTCGGCAAACTGCAAAAAGTGCGTGATGACATGCAGAAACTTTTAACCCCCCTGGTCAATGTGCTCTTTACTTCCGTAGTTGGTATCATTTGGGTTACCGCTTACAGCATCACGGTTTACTGGGTGATCGCACCCATTTACTTTTCTGCCATTCCCATCATCGGCATCATCAGCTCGGTACTGAGCCGAAAGATCAAGAAGATGCAAAAGCTGATTGTGATGGAAACGACAGGACTGGCCGGGGCAACCACCGAATCGTTGCGCAACATCGAATTGGTGAAGAGTCTGGGATTGGCCCAACAGGAAATCGATCACCTGAACAACACCACCATAAAAATTCTGGGACTGGAATTAAAAAAAGTCCGGTATATCCGCAGTCTGAGTTTCATACAGGGAACCTGCGTGAATTTCCTGCGCGTATCCATCATCGGACTCATGATGTATCTCATTTTCACGCAGAAGATTAACGTGGGTGAATTTCTCACCTTGTTATTCTACTCGTTCTTCATATTTGGTCCGTTGCAGGAGCTGGGGAACATCATCAATGTATATCGCGAGGCGGAAGTTTCGCTTGCCAACTTCAATCAAATCATGGAAACACCGGTGGAACGGCGTCCGGAGAGACCCAGCACCATTGGTGAAATTTGCGAAGTGAAATTCGACCTTGTTTCTTTCAGGCACCGCAGTTCCAAAACGTTTGCTGTAAAGGAGATTTCATTTCAGGTGCAATGCGGTGAAACCGTGGCCTTCGTAGGTCCAAGCGGTTCGGGCAAAACCACGCTGGTGAAACTTCTGGTGGGATTGTATCAGCCATTATCCGGAAAGATCACCTATAATGCCATTGATTCTAATGATATTGATCTGAATGAATTGCGCGAACAGATCGGCTTCGTTACACAGGATGCGCAATTGTTCAGCGGAACCATTCGTGAAAACATGCTTTTTGTGAATCCCCTTGCCACCGACGATGAAATACTGGATGCATTACAGAAAGCATCCTGTCAAAATCTGCTGTCGCGCGCTGATAAAGGAATCCATACCATGATCGGCGAAGGAGGTGTAAAGGTTTCCGGTGGTGAAAAACAACGATTATCCATTGCCCGTGCTTTGCTGCGCAAACCCAACCTGATGGTTTTTGACGAAGCCACTTCCGCGCTTGATTCCCTTACAGAAGAGGAGATTTCAGAAACGATCCGTAGTGTTTCCACTCACACCAACCGAACCACCATCATGATCGCTCACCGCCTTTCCACCATTATGCATGCTGACCGGATTTATGTGTTGGAGAAAGGACGAATAGTGGAACAGGGCAAGCATGAAGACCTGCTGGCCGATAAAGGACTTTACTATGCCATGTGGCGGCAGCAAATTGGTGAGCGCAAAGAAGTGGAATATACTTATGAATAAAAAAAGTCCGTCTTTCATCTGAGAAACGGACTTATCCGGTATTGGCCTAAACGAAAGTTTATTTGGGCTCGCCTTCTTTCTTATTGCGTTTTTCACCCTTCATTTCTTCCTGGGCTTTTTGCTTTTGCATTTCCTTCTGATCGCCTTGCTTCACATTACCCTGTTCATCGTGCTTTACATCACCTCCTTTGCCATTACCTCCACCTTTACCTCCTTTGCCGTATTTCTGCATGGCAGCATCATGCATTTGCTTTATGTCATTCATCTGGGTCTTAATGCTGCTTCTTGCCTGTTCTTTTTCCTGCTCCGACATCTTTGATGAATTCGCTTCATACCGGCTCATGTCGGCTTTTACTGCATCCATTTTTGAAAGGATGTTTGCGATGTCAGCTTTCATTTGAGGATCGGTGGCAGAAGCTTCCTTCTTTTTGAGCTGGGCATAGCGCTCATCAAACTTGGCCATTTTTGCCTGGTAATCGCTCTTGAATTCTGCATCGTTTTTTGCACCGCCTGAGCGTTCAGCAGGTGCTTTGGGTTCATCCTGGGCAAATGAAACCGATGCGCCGGATGTTAAAACGAGAGCAATGAATAATACTGTGATTGACTTCAGGTTTAATGATTTCATTGTTATTTGGTTTTGATGCAAAATTAGTCATAAACCATACCAAGAATATTACAGCAGAATATCCTGGTGATACCTGCCGAATAATAAGAAATGGATATGGTTGAAAACTGAAACTTGACTGTAAACCCGCCGTTTATATTTTTGCATGTATGAACCGGTTTAAGTATTTCGTGGAAGGAAGAATTTTCGGAGTCTGCTCCTACCTGGGAGAAAAACTCGGCATATCCCCCGGTATTATCCGCATTTATTTTATCTACACTTCATTTATTGCCATCACCTCTCCGATTATCATTTATCTGGTGCTCGCTTTCTGGATCAACCTGAAGAAGTATCTCAAGTGGAAGAAAAATCCTGTGTGGGAATAATCGCACCGGACTTGCCGCATTAGCGATTTGGTTGAAGCGCCAACCATTCTTCCTTCGTCATTTCAAATTTCACTTCTCCGTTATCTCTCATCCCTTTCCGTCGCCATCCTGAATATGTGTAGAATTTTTCGGCTCTGGTATCCGGCGCCGTGCCGAGCCAAACCGGTTCACCGTAATTTTGAAAATACCACGTGAGCATAAGGAATTGAAGTTGTTTTCCGATTCCTTTCCGCTCATAATCGGGATGAACGAACAACGCCCAAATATTTTTACGCAGTACATCCACGATGGAGAAACCAACTACCCGTCCGTCTGCTTCACAAACCCAACCTTTGCCTTCCACTGAAAGAAATCTTCTGCAATCATCATCAGTTACCAAAGCCGGATTACTCAGCCGGTTTTCATGAACACTGTTTCTTACACGTTGTATCTGCGTGATGTCGCTGGTGAGCGCTTCACGGAAAATCATTTTGCCAGGAATCATCAGGATCTTTTTGATACAGCAATGCGTCGGGATTACTTCAGCCAGTTAATGAAAAAAGTGATGATAATGGCATTGGTGAAGTCAATGAAGAAGGCGCCCACCATCGGCACCACCAGAAAAGCGCGCGGAGCGGCACCGTATTTACTCACGATGGTCCGCATGTTGGCCACTGCATTGGCCGTGGTACCGAGTACAAAACCGATGAACCCGCTTGCGATCACTGCTGATTCATAGTCCCTGCCCATTACACGAAAGGACACCATCATGGCGAACAACAGCACCAGAATGACCTGCACCGATAGCACTGCGGCCAAGGGTGCAGCGAGATGAAGCAGTTCCCACAACTTAAGGTCCATGAGGGCGACCACGAGAAAAATATTGAGCGCCACGCCACCGGCAAAGTCCAGTGTTTTCTGATCCATTCTGAACCAACCTTTTTGATCATCAATATTGCGCAACACCGCACCAATGATCATTGCGCCGATGTATGCTGGCAGCGTCAACCCCGCCATCTGAAAATAGTAACTGAGAATGCTGCCCATGCCCATGGCAATGGCGGCGATGATGATCGTCATGACAAAAGCAGAATCTTCCTTTTCAATTTCAATGGAAATTTTAGGTGCTTCCTCTGACAGCTCCTGCCGCAGTTCTTTCGCAGTGGACTCTTTCTTTGGCCTGAGACTAAAACGCTGAATGAGATACGTGCCGGCCGGTCCTCCCAATATACCTCCGCAGACAATGCCGAAAGTAGCTGCCGTGATAGCAATGGTTGATGCACCGCTCAATCCTGATTCTTCAAACAGCGGAGCGAAAGCCATTCCCGTTGCCGGCCCTCCCACCAGCGTGACAGAACCGGCCATCACGCCAAAAAGGGGATTCACATCAAACAATGCGGAAACTCCCATCCCCACAAAATTCTGCACGAAGCAAAACAGCGTAGCCATCACGAAGAACATGATCACCTGCATGCCCCCTTTCTTCAACAAGGGAATTCTTGCACTCGTACCGATACTGGTAAAAAAGAGCACCATACACAGTGATTGCATGGAAATGTCGAACTTCAGGTTGAGAAACCGATCATGAAGAATGAGATTAATGAAGGCGAAGAGCAGACCGCCAATCACCGCCGCGGGAATATTGAGCCGGTCAAGGAATGCTACGCGCTTCCGCAGCCACATGCCTATGAAGAACATGATGCTGGCGATAGCAAGTGTTTGGATCAGATCCAGTTCGAGGGAAATCACTTCAACTAAAGGAGGGCTTCTTCGTCATCCGGCGTGAAGATGAGAAATATTCACCATGCCAGTAGCACCGCAATGAGTGCAATAATTGCCGGCAATGCCTGCACGAAGAAGATAGATCGCTGCACACTGTAAGCGCCATACAGTCCGGCTATAATTACACAGCTTAGAAAAAAGATGCTGACATGCTGCGCCCACAGTGCATCCTGAATGAGCAACGACCAGATTAAACCCGCGGCGAGAAAACCATTGTAAAGCCCCTGGTTGGCGGCCATGGGTTTTGTCGGTTCAAAAAGTTCTGCCGGAAAAGATTTGAATGTCTTTCGGGCCCGTGTTGTCCATGCAAACATTTCGAGCCAGAGAATGTAAAGATGTTCGGCGGCCACTATGGCAATTAAGATTTCGGCGATGAGCTTCATGCATTTTGAAAATTGACACAATGAAGATCGCTTTTCCTGAAAACATATCTAATCCTCACTATCAGTCATGGACATTTAACTGTGAGTTGTTCTTCCGGCGCAGTAAGAAGCGGTGCATATGATCATTGCATAACTGCGGGCAAATTGCTCTCTCCTTTTCCTACATTCGTCCCATGCGGCGCATCCTGCTTTTGCTGTTTATTATGCAGTGCTCATTCGTATTGTCAGCGCAGCAGCCATCTCTTTCAGGAAAAGTAACGGACAAGAGCGATAACAGTGAACTCATTGGCGTAACCATCGTGATTAAGGGCACGCGCTACGGAACGGTGACCGATGAAAACGGATCTTACAAAATCGAACTGCCTGCAGGCACCTACCAGGTGGAAGTGAGTTACATCGGTTATGAAAAGTTATTGTTCACAGGAATCACCATCAAAGCCGGTGAGCAGAAAGTGCTGAACATGCAGATGAATTCTTCAGCGTTCACCATTGATCAGGAAGTGGTGGTGATCGGCGAGAAGCCGCTGATCGATGTGGAGGAATCAAAAAGCTCTTCGCAGATCAACCGCGACATTATTGAAGCGGTGCCGAACCGCAGCGTGCAGGGACTGCTCAACACCCAAACCGGCGTGCAGCAAAATCCCGAAGGCATACACATCCGCGGGGGTCGCACCTATCAAACCGGTTTCTACATCGATGACGTCTCCGCATCCGACCCGCTCGCAGGAACCGGATTCGGCATTGACATCGGCACCAATGCCATTGACAATATTGATGTAACCACGAGCGCGCCCGGCGCGGAGTATGGTGATGCATCCGCCGGTATCGTGAACACCAAAACCCGCAGCGGCGGCGATAAATTTTCGCTCAGCGCCGTTGCGAAAAGAGACAATCTCGGATTCAATGATGACTGGAATTCGGTGTGGAATGCGGCTGTATACAGTTTGGGATTGGGCGGACCTGTGAGGTTTTCAAAAGAGAAACCTGCTAAGCTCAAGTACTTCACTTCCATCAATCTAAATTTTTCTGATCTCTATTTCAAAAATCCCGCAGAGCAGGTCACATCTTCAATTTATCCTTCCTCATCCTGGTCACCTTATGAGGACAACCGCTGGAGCGGCACGCTCAAGCTGAATTATGATTTCTCGCCCACGAAAAGAATTTCATTCACCTACCTGAAGTCACTTACCATCAACCAGGACTTCAACATGCTGCGCATCACCGGTGCCGATGTGCCGTTCACCCCGGGTTACCAGTTTGCCTTTTCATTGCAGCCGGATAATGCGAACACCTACACGCACGACACCAATCTCGAAACCGTGCAGTGGAATCACACTCCCAAGCCGAGCATCAACTACCGTGTTTCGCTATCGCGGCTCTTCGTTCACCTTCGCGCCGATGCGAATGGCAGACCGTGGTGGCCGGAAGAAGTGAATTCAGAATTCAATCCCGAGTCCATCGTGGAGTTTCCCACTTCTTATTTCAATCCGCAGGATTCCATTGTGTTTGTGAATCCCGCTCCGGGACTTTACAACAACGATGGCATAGCCACACTCTGGCACGATCACTACGTGGAAGAATACACCTTCAAAGGTTCTTCTACGATGTACTCGAAGAACACGCTGAATCGTTTCGCTTATGGTTTTGAATACAAGCACGATGAGATGCAGTGGATTGACATCTACAGCCCGTGGATCGGCGCCCCTATTCAATTGCCCGATTCACAGTTTACACAATCATTCCGCCTCGGTGATGTGAGTGATGTTTGGAAAGTTTCTCCCGTGAAAGGCGCGCTCTACGTAACAGACAAATACCGCTTTCATGGATTGATTGCAGACGTGGGGTTACGATTAGAATATTGGCAACCGGGAAGATATGTTGATGATGCCGTGGACGATCCCGATGCATTGATCGCCGATGAAATCAGGACGAGCTATCTCGATCACACAGTGAATTTATTCGGGAGAAGAACCAAACTGCGCCTGCTGCCGAAGCTCGCCGCTTCATTCCCGATCAAGGAAAACCAGGTGATGTATTTCAACTACAGTCACAGTACGGTGTATCCCCATCCTTCATACATCTATGCCGGACTCGATCCATATTACGCTGACCGCTCCACGCTCGGCTTCATCGGCAATCCGGATCTGAATCCCGAAGTGGACATCAGTTATGAACTTGGACTGAAATCACAACTTGGTTTGAATGATGCGCTCGATGTAGCCGCGTACTGGAAAGATGAGTACGACTTCATCACTTCTTCAACCATACTCATTGAAGATGCCACGGGGAGAGAAGTGAGCCGCACCATCCGCATCAACAGCGACTATGCCCGCGTGCGCGGCGTGGAAGTCACCTACATCAAGCGCGCAGGCAAGTGGTTTGAATCATCGCTGTCACTCTCGTACTCCGTGGCTACGGGGCAGAGTTCTTCTTCCTCTCAAAACCTGGAAGAAATTTTGGCGACCGGAAACACCACCACTACGAAAGAGACGCCGCTGGCCTGGGATTCACCAATTGACTCGAAAGGGTATGTGCTTTTCAATGTAAACCGCGGGGATGGATTGTTCCATCAGCAATGGATCAACAAGTTCAATTTTTATGCGGAAGCGATTTTCAGAACGGGAAGAAGGTACACGCCTTACGTGCTTGACGGGTACGAAGAATACAGCGGCCGTCCGATTTATGTGGTGGATGCTAATCCCGAAAACCGCTACAGTGAATTGAGTGACGCTTCATTCTGGATCAACCTGAATTTCCGCAAGTGGTTTGACATTCACAAAACACAACTTTCACTTTCTCTTGAAATCACGAACCTGCTCGACACAAAGAACACAGCGATTGTGAATCCGGTTACCGGCCGCGCATATGAGTACGGTGATGATGTTCCCACCGAGTGGCGTGATCCCCGTTACCTCGATCCGCGTGACCCGCGCTCATCGAACATTCCGCCTGACAATCCGGCGAGATATTATGAAGGAAGACACTTCCTCCTTGGAATTTCATTCAAGCTGTGACCTTTTTACAGTCAGTTCATTGCCTTACCGGCTTCTTTGTATTTTTCAAGAAACAAACTGAGTCATGTTATCAAAGAAGATTGCTTCGGCCCTCAATGAACAAATCGAAATGGAAGGATATGCCTCCAACTATTATCTCGCTGCCGCCTCCTGGTGCGATTCAAAAAGTTTGCAGGGCTGCGCTTCCTTTCTGTTACGCCATGCCGATGAAGAACGGATGCACATGATGAAGCTCTTCAGTTACATCAATGATGCCGGCGGTCATGCCGTGGTGCCCGCTTTTAAGCAGCCGCCGGAGAAATTCAAGTCGCTGCTTGAACTGTTTGAAGATATTTTCAAGCATGAGCTGAAGGTGACTGACGCCATCAATAACCTCGTGGAGCTTTGCCTGAAAGAAAAAGATTACGCTACCAACCACTTCCTGCAGTGGTATGTGGAAGAACAGCATGAAGAAGAAAAGTTATTCAGAACCATCCTCGACAAAATCAAGCTGCTGGAAGGCGAGGGACCCCGCGGCATTTACTGGATTGACCGCGAACTCGCTTCCATGAAGCCCGCAAGCTGATCGGAAGTTACCCGGCTATTTCGAAAGAACAGAGAGATACTTTCTCCACGGTCCCACTTCGTCTTTATACTGCTTCGCCATCACGCGGGCGATTTGAGCGATGTGCGACAGATCGTGAGCCACCCAGCAGGATAAGTGCTGCCGCAAGGTCACTTCACCAAACTCCGGGTGGATGCCGGTGCGTGAAAGATCTGCTTCACTGAGGTTGGCCGCTTTAAGTTCCCGGAGATTTTGCTCGCGCAGCGATTTGAATTCATCCAGCAATTGACTCAATGATTTTCCGCGACTCTTTTCAAACATGGCCGTGCGGTTGAACGGGCGGAATTTGCGATCCCCGTTTGGGTCGAGAATGATTTTCATCCTCGGAATCCAATCGTCTTCTTCGCCGTGAATCAGGTGCCCGACCACATCATACGGCGACCAGGTCTCATGCCCTTCATTGGCGTTGATCCATTCAGGAGAAAGACCATTCAGCAATGTTTCAATGGCGAGCGGCGTCTGTTTCAGAATCGCGATGGCCTGGGAAACGTTGTATTTCATTGGAGCAAGTGTAACATGATTAATCTTAGCCAACTCTGGACATTTTTTTTGCCAGGAATCCGGATTTAAATCCGAGCCGCTGGAAATAGAATTCAGCATACGAACCGTGGACGGTCTGCACGGTCAGTTGCTCGAGATTCTTCTCCCGCGCTTCACTTCGGATGCAACTCAATATGGCAGCACTAACGCCCTGCCTGCGGAATGCCGGCAAGGTGGTGACACCATAAATGCCGGCTACTTTATTGTCAAAGACGGCCTGCGAAACACCGGCCGGTTCATCGCCCATGAATGCGAGATAGAATGCCTGCGAATTACGGTTAAGATCTCTGTTGTTCAAACCATTTTCCGGCGAATGCCGTTGACGATGCCAAGTCGCATCATCCCGAAATCCTGTGGTCTGCACTTCCTGAAACATTTCCATGGCATGCTCATCCGCCACGCGCATCACTTTTACCGGATTGCTTTCAGGCAACAAACCTGAACCTACCGGCATAAACATAAAATGGAGTGCGGCCGTCGATCGGAATCCCATCTCCTTCAGCTCCGGTTCATATTTCAAACTGTCCGGCCGCAGCAGAAAAGAAGGATAGCGGGCAATCAGCGCTTGGATTGAACTGCTGGGGCCGGGGATAGCAAAGGTGCACCCGTCCTGTTCCCCATCAATACACCAGGCATCTTCAAAGCAATGAACGTGGCGGCCATGCATATTCAGAAAGCGGAGGTAGTTGCGCAGCCACTCACTTTCCAAAAGCCGCGGCGAACGCAGGGTGACTGTTTCCATCATCAATACAGCGTTACCGGGCATTCATCTGCCAATTCGCAGCGAAGGCCTTCGAAGTGATAATCGGAGTTTTCATCAACCTCCACTGATTTCACAAAGTGAACCAACCTCAATGTCATCCTCGCGTGGAGCAACGCATCGGGAACAACGGTTGATTCAAACAGAACCGGTTGCTGCGCATAGGGCGATGCAACGTCCGCTGTGGAATCAGGATTAGCTCCCGGTACGGTTACCGGATTGGAAGCGACTTCAGGCAGAAGAGGGCTGGTTTGCTGGGCATAGGTGAGCTGACCGAAAGAGAACAGCGCATTGGCAACCCAGAGGACTAAAAATTTTGCTTTCATGATTTAAAGGGTTTGTTTGAAATAATCTTCATTGACGATACAAATGTATGAGGCGTCCGGACTATCTTCGTAGTCCATTTTGTTCATTCAATGTAGTCCGGTTATGCTTCCCTGGAAAAACCTCATCCTCATTCAGAAAACCTCATCGGTACCGGTGTACCAACAAATCGCCAACAGCATCATTCAGCACATCCGCAGCGGCGTAATCAAACGGGGCATGAAAATGCCCGGCACCCGTGAGCTGTCGCAGCTGCTGTCCGTGCACCGCAAAACCATTGTGAGCGCTTATGATGAACTGGATGCGCAGGGATGGATTCACTCGCTGCCTTCCAAAGGCACCTTTGTAAGTGATCAGCTTCCCGAAATACATCCGCGTAAACTGGAAACGGTATCACCCGGAAACTTTCGGTGGGAAAAGACCGGGTATAACTTTCGTATCAACCCGTTCATCAAACCGAGTACAAAGCCGCTGAGGGATATGATCGGGTTTCACGACGGACCCGATGTGCGTCTCGTTCCGGTTGATGCCTGGGGACGATCTTACCGGAGCGTGCTTTCCAGAAAATCAGGGCTGCATCATCTCTCCTATGTGCAGGAAAACGGAAACTATGAATTGCGGAAAGTGCTTTCCGAGGAACTGAACACCACGCGCGGTATGCAAACCACACCGGAACACATCTTCATTACACGCGGCAGCCAGATGGCCATGTTCATGCTGGCCATGGTTCTTATTGCTGCGGGAGATCAGGTCGTGGTTGGACAAACCAACTATTACTATACTGATCGTGCGCTGATGGCGGCAGGTGCACGGCTCGTCCGCATACCGGTGGATGATGAGGGTATTGATGTGGATGAACTGGAAAAAATTTGCAAACGAAAAAAGATCCGGGCCGTTTATGTTACCTCGCATCACCACTTCCCCACTACGGTAACGCTGTGCGCAGCGCGAAGAATGAAACTGCTGGCGTTGGCCGAAAAATTCGGATTCATCATTATTGAAGATGATTACGATTACGATCTGCATTATGAAAGTTCGCCGTTGCTGCCGGTGGCCAGCGCGGACCGAAACGGCATGGTGGCCTACATTGGTACGCTGAGCAAAACGGTGGCTCCTGCTTTGCGGCTCGGATATGTGGCCGCACCGCTGAATCTTATTGCGGAACTGGGAAAGATCCGTCAGGTGATCGACATACAGGGCGATCCCGTGCTCGAGCAGGCCGTGGCGGAGATGTTTTCACTGGGAGAAATCAGGCGGCACATGAAAAAAGTTTTAAGGGAATACCACCTGCGCAGAGATTTCCTGTGTTCGCAGCTTAAAAAAAGATTTGCCGAATTGATTCAGTTCAAAACACCCGAAGGCGGACTCTCCGTATGGGCGCGGTTTGATAAAAGCATTCCCCTGCCTGCACTGCATGAACGAATGAAAAAGAAAGGCGTGATCATCTCCTCCGGAATGATTCATAACACCGATCCGAAAATGAACCTGAACGCCACCCGCATGGGATTCGGTTGGATGAATACCCAGGAAACCGGACGATCGCTCGAGGTGCTGGATGAAACCATCGCAGAGATGCGTAAGGGTTAGCCGTCCTGTTCACCGGAAGTCATGCTCATTCGCCAGTTGATGCAGTTTGCTGGTGCTGGGAATGACGGCATGCTTTGCAACGAGATCCTTGTATAAAGATTCAGCCACACGAATGCTGTCCTTCGACTTGCTTTGAATATCTATCGGATTGCCGATGAGTATTTGGCGCAGGGAATCATTAAATGTGACTTTGAACGTGGCAAGGTCCGCCGGATTGGTTTGCCGGTTGATGTTGATCACCTTGTATCCATCTTGTTTATTAAAAAAGCACAGCGCTTTGGGCAGTTTGGGTTTTCCGTCTTCCACATCACAATAAAACTTCACATCAAAGTCTCCGGTGCTCACAAATCGAATCTGGTCTTCATCATAAAAGACCTTGGTCTGTTCGGGAACGGAAGAAACGACATTGCCTGTGAGTTTCCATTCCTGCACGCTTCCCTTCATGTCATTCAATTCGCGGGTGAGTTCGTCAATTTTCTTCTGCTGCTCATTATTCATCAGCGGAAAGGTGATGCCGCCGGCAAAAAGCAGCAGGATGAAGTACCCGGCAAAGGCACCGGATAATTTCAGGTTAAGCCCCTTGAACGGGCCGGTGGCCGTGCTTTTGCTCGGGAGAAACTTGTAAAGCAGAAACGACGGAATGAGCGGCAGCAGGAAAATGATTACGAGGATTAAGAGGAAGGAGGTAGTCATAGCACCATTGTTTGGAGCTAAGTTAGGAATGCCCCGTCAATTCATCAGGGTATTTCAGGACCTGAGCTTTTTGTACAGTTCCCATAGCACGATGCCGGCCGACACGCTGATGTTGAAGGAGTGCTTGGCGCCGAACTGCGGAATCTCTATCGCCAGATCGGCGATCGGTAACAGCGATTCACTCACGCCTTCCACTTCATTGCCAAAAACCAGTGCGTACTTTTGATTTGCATCCGGACGAAATTTTTCAAGCGAAATACTTTTATCCGTCTGTTCAACCAGCCCAATCGTGTAACCGGAAACTTTTAATTCGAGCACCGCATCATACACGGATTTTCGATATTCCCACGGAACGGACTCGGTGCTGCCCAGGGCCGTCTTCATCAGCTCCCGGTTAGGCGGTGCAGCGGTAATACCGCAGAGAAAAATTTTTTCAGCGGCAAAAGCATCGCAGGTTCTGTAAACCGAACCCACGTTATATGCACTGCGCACATTATCGAGCACCACCACGGCAGGCAACCGTACGGCAGTCTTCATCTCCTCAGCGCTCTTCCGCTGCAACTCCGTTGTTCTTAATTTTCTCACCGGTCAGGGAGGTAAATTAGTACTTTTGTTTCCCTCGTAATTAAATCACCGCAGAGGCGCAAAGGCGCGGAGAAATCAGGTGACTCCATCGGCGCTTTTACGCCTCTTCGGTTAGAAAGCACTGATGACCCGCCACCGAACCGTGAAGAATGCCACCGTCACCGGCGAAACGCCGCTGATGAAGCAATATGCCGCCATCAAGGCGAAGTATCCTGATGCCATTTTGCTGTTCCGTGTAGGCGACTTCTACGAAACATTTGATACCGATGCCGTCACCACAGCAAAAGTTCTCGGCATTGTGCTGACGAAGCGGGCTAACGGATACGCCTCGTCCCAGGATTTGGCCGGTTTCCCTTATCATGCGCTTGACACGTATCTGCCTAAACTGGTGCGGGCGGGTTACCGCGTTGCCATCTGCGATCAGCTCGAAGATCCGAAGTTGGCCAAAACTGTTGTGAAACGCGGCGTGACTGAACTGGTGACGCCCGGCATCACTGACAATGAAAAAATCCTCGACAACAAGAGCAACAACTTTTTGTGTGCGCTCCACCTCGGCGATGAAATGATCGGGGCTGCCTTCCTCGATATTTCCACCGGCGAATTTTACTGCGCGCAGGGCAAGAGTGATTACATTGACAAGCTGCTGCAGTCATTGAAACCCTCCGAGGTAATTTTTTCCAAACACCGGCAGAAACAATTCATACAACTCTTCGGAAGCAAGTTCTACACCTATGGCGTTGATGACTGGGTTTTCCAGTTTGATTACGGTTACGAAACACTTACGAAACACTTCCAGACCCAATCACTCAAGGGCTTCGGCATTGAAGAAATGCAACCCGCCATTGTTGCAGGCGGCGCTGCACTCTATTATTTACAACTGAGCGAGCATCCCAACCTCAGCCACATCACTCACCTATCGCGCATAGAAGAGGACCGCTACGTCTGGCTCGACCGATTCACCATCCGCAATCTTGAGATTCTTTACAGCAATCACGAGAATGGAAAGTCACTGCTTCAGGTAATGGATCACACCCTGTCACCGATGGGCGCGCGTATGCTCCGAAAGTGGGTAGTGCTTCCTCTTAAGGAACTGGCCCCGATAGAAGAACGACTCGATACCGTAGAACAACTGATCAAGGACCCCGAACTTTCCACGCAGGTCGCGAACCGCATTCGGCAGATCGGTGATCTGGAACGGCTGATTTCTAAAGTGGCGCTCGGCAAAATTTCGCCGCGTGAATTGCTGCACATCCGTAAGGCGTTGCAGGTGATTGAAGAAATTAAAGAGCTGCTCAGTAATCATCCGTCGGCACATCTCAAAAACTTTGCGGAGCAGTTGCATCCCTGCCGGCTCATTCGCGAGCGGCTGGAATTTGAACTGCGCCCCGATGCACCTCCGGTGGCCGCGAAAGGAAATATTTTCAACCCGGGTGTATCGCAGCCGCTCGATGAACTGCGGACCATATCACATGCGGGAAAAGATTACCTGCTTAATATTCAGAAACGGGAATCAGAACTCACCGGCATTCCGTCACTCAAGATCAGTTACAACCAGGTTTTCGGTTATTACCTTGAAGTGACGAATGCGCACAAATCCAAAGTGCCCCAGGAATGGATCCGTAAACAAACGCTCACCAATGCCGAGCGCTATGTAACGCCGGAGTTAAAAGAGTATGAAGAAAAAATCCTCGGCGCGGAAGAGAAAATTCTTGAGCTCGAACTTTCGCTGTTTGACACGCTGGTGAATGCAATAAAGGAATACGTGCCGCAGATTCAGATCAACGCCCAGGTAATCGGGCGGCTGGATGTGTTGCACTCATTCGCTCATGCCGCTGTAAAGTTTACTTACTGCCGTCCGCAACTCAATGACGGGAATACTCTGGAAATAAAAGACGGACGACATCCGGTGATTGAACAGCAACTGGGACACGATGAGCAATATGTTCCGAATGATGTATTGCTTGATGATGCTTCGCAGCAGATTCTCATCATCACCGGCCCGAATATGGCCGGCAAGTCTGCATTCATCCGGCAAAATGCCCTGATTGTATTGATGGCACAGATTGGAAGCTTTGTGCCGGCCTCGTCAGCAACCGTCGGGATGATTGATAAAATTTTCACGCGGGTGGGCGCCAGTGACAATTTGGCCGCCGGTGAATCCACTTTCATGGTGGAGATGACGGAGACGGCATCTATTCTCAATAATATTTCAGACAAAAGTCTGGTAATTCTTGACGAGATTGGCCGCGGCACCAGCACCTACGATGGCATCTCCATTGCCTGGGCGATTGCCGAATACCTGCACAACCATCCGAAAGGAAAACCCAAGACGTTGTTCGCAACACACTATCATGAGTTGAACGAACTTGAAAATAAGTTTGAGCGCATCCGCAATTACAACGTGAGCGTGAAAGAAGCAGGTCAGCGTGTGATTTTCCTGCGCAAACTTCAGCCCGGCGGCGCGGAACACAGCTTCGGAATTCACGTGGCGAAAATGGCAGGCATACCACCGGCTGTTGTGGAACGCGCCGATGAGATTATGGCGGAGTTGGAACAGAAAACGATATCAAAAAACCTGAAAGACCGGGTGAAGAAAATCAGCGCACGCGAAATGCAGCTCAGCATCTTCAGCGCCGATGATCCTGAACTTGTAAAAATCAGGGAATGGATTTCTCAATTCGATCCCAACACGCTTACTCCGATTGAGGCCCTGATGAAACTCCATGAGATCAGGCAGAAATTCACCAAGTAACTGCCCGTTCGCGGCATTCATTTACATGTAAAGGAAAGCCCCCGGGAAATCATGCGGGGGCTGGTCAAGCATTCACTTCGGAAGCGGCGTATTACGCTGATGCTTCCACTCTGACATTGATGGCATTCAATCCTTTCTTGCCTTCTTTCAATTCGAAGGATACGCTGTCGTTCTGGTGAATCTCATCCACCAACCCGGTGGCGTGAACGAAGATTTCTTCACCGTTGTCATCTCTTACGATGAACCCATATCCCTTCGCTTTGTTAAAAAATTTGACTTTACCGGTGTACATTGAAATAAATAATTAGGGTTAAGAAAATAGAGTGAGCGGCAAATATAAAATAAGTTGAGATCGGCCAAGCACGGCTTTCAGCTTGCTGTTTCGATCTCTGTACGCCGATTTTCCGGTCTTGTTTCAGGCGAGTACGGTTCGTTGCTCATTGATCATATCGGAGTGCACTTCACCGTCAAGCAACTTCACAATCCGGTGAGCGAAATGTGAAATATCTTCTTCATGTGTGACGATGATCACCGTGTTGCCGTTTTTATGGATCTGATCAAAGATGCCCATGATTTCAATAGATGTTTTGCTGTCAAGATTTCCCGTGGGCTCATCAGCAAGAATGATGGAGGGATTGTTTACCAGTGCGCGCGCAATGGCCACACGCTGCTTTTGTCCGCCCGAAAGTTCATTCGGTTTGTGCAGCATGCGTTCTTCCAACCCAACCGCCCGAAGCATCTCTTTCGCCCGTTCTTCCCTGAAGGTTTTGTTCTTTCCGGCGTAGATCAGGGGCAGCGCCACATTTTCAAGAGCGGTTAACCTCGGCATGAGATTGAAGGTTTGAAATACGAATCCGATTTCCTTGTTTCGGATCACCGCCATCTCATTATCATTCAGCCGGCTCACATCCTGATTATTGAGAATATACTTGCCGGAAGTGGGTGTATCCAGCAAACCCACCACATTCATCAGTGTGGATTTTCCGGAACCCGAAGGACCCATGAGGGCTACGTATTCATTATGATGAATGGTAAGGGTGATATTTCGCAGGGCCTGAATGACCTCTTCGCCCATGATGTAATTTTTTTGAATACCATCCAGAGAAATAACGTCACTCATGAGCATGTTTTTTTTGAGAGGGAATCAGTTTGTTCAGGTCGTTTTGGATGATGTGGTAAACCCGCTCCTTCAGTTCATCCAGATCTGCCAGTGTCAGGTGCTTTGTTTCAATCGGCGCGTGTACAATTACCCGCGAAATCCCGGGGTTACCATACATCTGCCATCCGTCCACAAAGAGGAGTTTCCAGTTATCAACCATCGTCAAAGGTACAATAGGGATTTGCTTTTCAATCGCCATCCGGAAAGGGCCGTTTTTAAAGCGCACCATGCGCGGCGGATGCGGGCCAATTTTCCCTTCCGGATAATTCACGATGCTCATACCCGCTGATAAACTTTCACCGGCTACCTGAAATGCTTTGAATGAATCCCTTCCGCTCTCCCGGTCCACGCTGATGTCAATAGTTCGGAAGAAAATACTGAAGAACGGAATGTCGCCAAGTTCCGCTTTGGCCATGTATCGCCAGTTTCTCCTGGCCACCAGCGCCGAAATAGGAATATCGAGATATGAAAAATGATTCGAGCAGAAAATGTAATTGCGACTGCGATCGAGCTTGTGTTTATAAGTGATGCGCGGAACAATTCCGGTAAAAAGAAAAAGAAGGCGCGCCCAGAAAACCCGCAGCCGGTTGGCTAACGCGTACCATTTTTCATTCGAAAGGAACACGGCGAAGAATGGATAAAATAGAAAGAATAAAAGTGCAAATACCAAGAAGTAATACCAGGCCCACAACACGCGAAGGGGGTGGAACCATCTTTTCACGTCTGCAAAAATAACAGGACGAAAAAATTCAGGTATTGCTGCATGTGAAGGTTAACGGTGAATAATGAATCGTGAATAGTGAATAGTGAATTACTAGTGGGAGTGTTACACCAGTTTTAGCGCACATTGATAATCGTGTGAGAAAAGTCTCCTGTCAGTTCATGGTGCAGTCTATTTTATAACCACACGCTTTTAAAACTCTTCCCGACTGAAACGGGAAACGTTTCTTTACTTTGCGCGCTTAATGGAAACGGTAGTCAGCGGCATTCGCCCCACAGGTAATCTGCACCTCGGAAACTATTTCGGGATGGTGAAAAACTCGGTGGAGATGCAGCGGAATTTCCATTGTTATTTCTTCGTGGCTGACTATCATTCGCTCACCACACACCCGCATCCGGCCGATCTGCACAACACGGTGAGGCATGTGGTTTCAGAATATCTTGCCTGCGGCATCGATCCGGAAAAATCGGTTCTCTACATACAGAGTGACATTCCGGAAACCACGGAGCTGTACACATTCCTCAACATGCTTGCTTATGTAGGCGAACTGGAACGCAGCACCTCCTTCAAGGAAAAAGTACGCAGCCAGCCCGACAATGTGAATGCGGGGCTGCTCACCTACCCTGTGCTGATGGCGGCTGATATTCTCATTCACAAAGCGATCAAGGTGCCCGTGGGTAAGGATCAAACGCAGCACCTTGAGTTCACGCGCAACTTCGCTCAGCGCTTCAACAATCTTTACGGCGTGGATTATTTTCCCCTGCCGCAAGCTTTCAATTTTTCGACGGAACTGGTGAAGGTGCCGGGGCTTGACGGCGCAGGCAAAATGGGCAAGAGTGAAGGAGAAGGAAATGCGATTTTCCTCACCGATAAACCGGAAGTGATCCGCAAGAAAGTGATGCGCGCCGTTACCGATTCCGGGCCGACGGAACCCAATCAACAGAAGCCCGAGCCGATTCAAAACCTGTTCACGCTGATGAATCTGGTATCAGCGCCCGAAACCGTGCAGCATTTCGATGAAGCATATAACAACTGCACCATCCGCTATGGCGATATGAAAAAGCAATTGGCAGAAGACATGATCACCTTCACGCATCCGATCCGCGAAAAAGTGATCACGTATTATCACGATACAGAATTCCTTCACAAAGTGCTTTCAATGGGTGAAGAAAAAGCGCGGGCCAGCGCCGCAAAAACCGTGAAGGAAGTGAGAGAAATCATTGGCATCAGGAAATTCTAATTCTTTTATCTTCACCGCATAATCATTTATTACCCCATACCTGATCGATTTCGATGGCGAAGAAAGAACCCAAACTGCCCCCGGTAAAACATGTAGCTATTGCCGGAAACATTGGCGCAGGAAAAACCACCCTCACCGGACTGCTGGCAAAACATTTTAACTGGGAACCGCATTATGAAGACGTGGAGAACAATCCCTACCTCTACGATTTTTATGAGAACATGCCGCGCTGGTCATTTAACCTTCAGATTTACTTTTTGAACAGCCGCTTCGGGCAAATCATCGACATACAGCGCGGAGAACGTACGGTGATCCAGGACCGCACGATTTATGAAGACGCGCAAATCTTTGCCCCTAACCTGCACGCTATGGGATTGATGACGAAGCGCGATTTTGAAAATTACACAGCCCTCTTCCGCACCATCAGCTCACTCATTAAACCGCCTGATCTGATAATTTACCTGCGCGGTTCCATCGGTGCTCTGGTATCAAACATCCAGCGCCGGGGACGGGAATATGAAGACAACCTTCGCCTCGATTATCTCCGCCGCCTTAATGAGTATTATGAAAACTGGTCCACCAACTACAAAGAAGGCAAAATGCTCATCATTGACGTGGACAAATACAATTTCATGGATAATCCCGAGCATTTGGGCGAAGTGGTGAACAAGGTGCGCGCAGAATTGATGGGACTGTTCTGAGAGTCCAATCCTTGCATCTTCACTTTCAATATTAATCACACGTTAAAGCGCCGGAAGTTTTTTCTTTGGAGTGAATCATTACATTTGGTTCGACTCATGATTGATGCATGAAGAACTTATACCTCCCGCTCCTTCTGCTTGTTTTACCTCTTATCATTTTCGCATCGAATGAACCCATGGTGGGCGGTGCCAGATCGCTGGCACTGGGCAGCACTTCGATGAATTCATCAGATCCTTATTCGGTGCTGAACAATCAGGCCGGGATGGCATTTCAGAATGACATTTCATTTTCTCTTTACGCGGAACAACGATTTCTTCAGAGTGAACTGGGTTACTACGCCGGTGGACTCACGTTGCCCACCAAATCCGGTGTGTTCGGATTGGCGATCAACTACAGTGGATTCGATTTGTATAATGAAAAGAAAATGGGGTTGGCCTATGCGAGATTATTCTCAAAAAATATTTCCGGCGGCATTCAGATTGATTATCTCTCCACCTCCGTTGCTGAGTACGGAACAGGCGGCGCACTCACTTTTGAAGCGGGGCTGATGATCAAAATTTCACAACAGCTCTCTGCTGCTGCTCATGTATTCAACCCGGTACCGATCAGTTCGGGTTTTCAGGACGAAAAAATCCCTACGCTGTTCCGCTTCGGATTGTCCTACGAACCTGGAGAAAAAATTTTGTTGCTGGCTGAAGCCGAGAAAGACATTGACCACCCGGCCCGTATCAAAGCAGGCATTGAATACCAGATTGCCGATGTACTTCACCTGCGCGGCGGCGTAGCCACCAATCCATCACAGTATTCCTTTGGTGTGGGGTTGAATGTGCAGCACCTTAAAATTGACATCGCTTCTTCGTATCACCAGATTCTTGGATTCACCCCGGGGCTTTCAGTGAACTACGTCTTTGGAAAGAAATGAAAAGAGCTATCGTCATTGCGAGGAAAAATGCGAAAGCATTTGCTGTGAGCTCTGACGAAGCAATCCCCTTCAGTCGGCCATTGCTTCGCGACACTCACAACATTATCCAACGGTTCGTCACTGGCAATGACGTTTTTATTTTGATGGCTTGCTTGGCAATCTTCCTGTTTCCTTTCAAGGTGCTCGCACAGGAGCAGCAGCAACAACAACCGCAACAATTGCCGCAGGAAGCGCAGGACAAACAGGAAGAAGCACTGGAACAACTGACTGAGCAAGATGAAAATCAGCGGCTCGACTACGATAATCTCGTTGATCTGGCTAACATCCTCAGCCGGCATCCGATCAATCTCAACAAAGCGGATCAAAATGATTTCCGTGCACTCATGGATTTGCAGTTACTCAACGAGATTCAGATCAACGCCATTCTGAACTACCGCGAACAGATGGGCAATTTCATTTCCATTTTCGAACTGCAGGCCGTCCCATATCTCGATGTGCCTACCATTAGATCCATTCTGCCTTTTGTTACTGTCACCACGGATATAGGAGCCACCAGGATTTCAGTTAGTGAGTTGCTTGCAAAAGGTGACTACACCCTTTTGATGCGCGGGTCGCAAATACTGGAAGAGCAGAAAGGATATTCACCATCTGATTCCAATTCCACCTCGCGCTACCTCGGCAGCCCGCTTAACCTTTACACACGTTACCGGTACACCTACGGAACTAAATTCGGCTATGGAATCACGGGGCAAAAAGATGCGGGTGAACAGTTTTTTACCGGCACACAGAAACAGGGATTCGATTTTTATTCGGCTCACGTCTTCTATCGTGGCAATGGTTTTATCAAGAATGCGGTGATCGGCGATTACACGGTGAACTTTGGAGAAGGGTTGATTCTTGGTTCCGGTTATGGGGTGTATAAAAGTTCGTACATCACTTCCATTAAGAATGGCGGGCGGCCGCTGCGTGCTTATACGTCAGTGGATGAATACAACTTCTTCAGAGGGGGGGCCATTACCGCCGGCTCCAGGCACCTGAATGTAACGATCTTCGGTTCCTACAAAAAAATTGACGGCAACATTGTTACGATTGACACTATTGATGAAAACAACACCGTTACCTCCATCGGCGGCGACGGTTACCATCGCACGGAATCAGAAGTCGCCGATAAAAACACGGTAACACAAAAAGCTTACGGTGCCAACATTGAGTACACCAAACGCACCTTTTCCGCAGGCGGCACCATCTTCCACACAGACTTTTCAGTTCCTGTTGAACCAACGTATCAACCCTACAACATCTATGCATTCCGCGGCGATCAGCTAAACAATTATGGTGCGCACTTCACCTGGCAATACCGCAACTTCAATTTCTTTGGTGAAGGTGCGCTGAGTGATCCCGGCGGATTGGGAGGCATTACCGGTTTGCTGGTGAGCGTAGATCCCCGCGTAGATCTGGCCTTTGTTTACCGCAACTATGCTAAGGACTTTTACTCGGCTTATGCCAATGCATTCGGTGAAAGCAGCACCAATACCAATGAGAAAGGATTTTATTCGGGCATCGTGATCCGCCCGGCCCGCGGGTGGGAACTGGATGTGTATGCTGACTTATTCCAGAAACCATGGCTGGCCTACCAGGTGGATGCGCCTTCCATAGGAACCGATTTTCTTGCACAACTGAACTATCGCCCCAATAAGATTTTTAGCATGTACATACGCTGGCGTGATAAATCGAAACAGCAAAACTCCACACTCAATGATGAGCCGCTCGATTATGTGGTGAACACGGAGCAACAGAATTTCCGATTTCATCTTGAATATAAAGCCACGCCTTCATTCACTTTCCGAAGCCGTGCCGAGTGGGTTTTCTTCAAGGCAGAAAAAGTCGCCCCCGCTCATGGATTCCTTGTGTACCAGGATGTGATCTTTAAAGAAATGCATTTTCCGCTTCAACTCACCGGGCGTTTCTGTCTCTTCGATGGCGACACGTATGATGCACGCTTATACACGTATGAAAGCGATGTGCTGTATGTTTATTCCGTGCCTTCGTTTTACAACCGCGGCATTCGCTGGTACCTCATGGCGCGCTATTCGGTTACCCGCGGAGTGGATCTTTGGGTGCGGTTTGCGCAAACCTATTATTCCAACATCAACACGATTGGCAGCGGACTGGATGAAATCAACGGCAACACCAAATCAGAACTCAAAGCAGAACTGCGTCTTCGCTTCTGATCAATCTTGATTACTGAACCAGCGACTTTTTCACGTAAAACTTATCCGTGTTTACATCAAAATCTCCTGACTCAAAATTGGGTATGGTGATCGTTTTCCATTCTGTGGTAACATTCACCCGCTCAAAGGTCTTGATCTGCTTTCCAAAGAGATAGCTGTAGGAATTAGTAATCTCAACCGGCATGGCAAAGGCCGGATCATCTGACTTCCAGTGATAGGTGAGTTGTGTGTTCTTTCCTTTTTGTTTCAGCTTGTATTCAAAGACGGGAGGCGAAGAATGATACAGGTACTGATTGAAGAATGCAGAATAATCATGACCTGTAGCCCGGTTGATGTATTGAATGACATCAGTGGTTGAAATCGTTTTTAACGCAAACTCTTTTTGAATGCCGAGGATCAGGCGAAAGAACAACGAGTCATCATTCAGCACGGAACGGAACGTGTGAATAATCCAGGCGCCTTTCATGTACATGTCGTTGTCGAACCGTGTTCCGTCCCAGTTTACTCCGCGCGGCCCGGCAACGGCCACTGAGTCACGTATCTGCCATCGCAATCCTTTGAGATATTCCACCGCATCGGTATAACTCTTCGTGCATTCGATGTAAAGCGCTTCCGCATACGTAGCGAAACTTTCATGAATCCACAGATCGGCATAGTCGCTGGCTGAAACGTTGTTACCCCACCATTCATGTGCGCTCTCGTGGATGATGATGTAATCAAATCCGGACTTGTTGTTGATGTAATCGTTTCCGTAAGCGATGGCGCTTTGATGTTCCATACCATAGTATGGCGTTTCCACGAGCTTATAACCATCACGGGGAAATGGATAAGGACCGAAGTATTTCTCAAAGCAGCCCATCATCGTCTTCACCTGCTGAAACTGCAGCATGGCCTGCGGCACATTGTAATCAAGCACGTAGTAATGGAGTTGCAGCGGCTGATTCGCAGTGGAAAATGTATCGCTGAAGAAACTGTAATGGGCGAGATTCAGGGTGACGTTGTACAGATTGATCGGGTAACTGACAAACCATGTCCAGGTGGTATTGCCGTCGCCTGTGTTCAGCGTGTCTCTCAATCGGCCGTTTGCCACACACATCAATCCCGTGGGCACGGTGAACTTCATCTGCACACTGTCCGGTTCATCACTCAGGTGATCCTTGCAGGGCCACCAGATGGATGGTCCTACTCCTTCGCAGGTTACACCAATCCAATCGCGTCCCTTCGCATCTTTTTTCCAGACAAATCCTCCATCCCACGGCGGGCTCTTGGCTGATACGGGGGTGCCGGAATAGATGACCGTTATTTCTTCAATGGAGCCGGCATGCTGCGTCTCGGGAAAAGTGACGAATACGGAATTTACCACCCGTCGGTAGGTAAGGGCCGTACCCTTAAACAATATCTTTTCTATCCGAAGCCGGGCCGTGAGGTCGATCTGAAGGGAATCAAAATCCTCCGTAACGCGATACTTCATCACCACCGAGCCGCTGATGGAATGCTTCTTCACATCCACCTTCACGGCGAGATCATAATACGTTACATCGTAACAGGTACGCAAAGGAGTTAATGCGCCGCGGAGCGTATCGTCGCGGGTGATCACATACGCGCGGCGCTGAGCCGATGCATTCACTGCGAAAAAGAGCATCAGCAACGTGACAGCAGTTAAAATTTTACGAATCATCATGTACCGCAAAACAAAAACAGAATTCCCGATGTTTCTAAAATACATTTTGACGCCATTCGTCACTAAACGAGTCAACTGAATTATTATAAGGAATTTAGCCGCACCAATCAATCGCATCCATGTCCCGTATAGTTCCCTTGCTGATCATTTCAGGAATTCTTCTGGTGATTGACTTTTACGCTTTCCAGGCCATACGCACCGTAATGGCTCAGTCAGAGCAGATGTGGAAACGAACCATCACCATTGCTTATTGGGCCATCACCGCCATTACCCTTGCTTCCATTATCTATTTTTTCTTCTTTGATTTTTATTCCGTTCCCAAATGGTTCCGGGTGTATGTGATCAGTAGCTTGTTTGTCTTTTATGTCCCCAAGTTAATTCTCAATGTATTTCTCCTGCTTGATGATTCCATCCGGCTGGGAAAATGGACCGTATCGCTTTTCACACCGGGGCAATCTGATACAGGACGTTCAGCCGGTATTTCCCGTTCACAATTCCTTGCTCAGACCGGATTGTTGGTAGGTGGCTTCTTCCTTTTCCAATTCATTTACGGAATGGTTCGCACGGCATTCAACTACCAGGTGCGGCGTGTGAAAATTCCCATACGCAATTTGCCGGATGCATTCAACGGATTTCGCATTGTACAAATCAGCGACATTCATACAGGAAGTTTCACCAGTGACAGTCCGCTGCGTGAAGCCGTGAAACTGGTGAATGAACAGAATCCCGACGCTATCTTTTTCACGGGCGACCTGGTAAATAACCGAAGCGATGAGGCACTTGATTACGTGGATGCGCTCAAAGAACTCAAAGCGCGGCACGGCGTGTTCTCCATTTTCGGAAACCATGATTACGGCGACTACTATACCTGGAAATCGCCGGAAGAGAAAACAAAGAACTTGCAGATGCTTGAAGAGATTCATGCGAACCTCGGTTGGAAACTGTTGCGCAATCAATACGCATGGCTGGGCGAGGGAGAAGAACGGATCGCCATTTTAGGGGTAGATAACTGGAGCGCCGTGGGACGATTTCCGCAATATGGCGATTTGAAAAAAGCAACGGAAGGCACCGAAGCCGCTAAAACAAAATTGCTCCTCTCGCACGATCCGTCACACTGGAAAGCGCAGGTAACGAAAGCGTTTCCGGATATTGATGCCATGTTCAGCGGGCACACCCACGGTTTTCAATTCGGTTTTGAAATCCCGGGATTGAAATGGAGCCCCGCCAAATACATGTATCCGGAATGGGCCGGACTGTATCAGCGGGAACATCAATCACTCTATGTAAACCGCGGACTCGGATTCCTGGGTTACAGCGGGCGGGTTGGCATTCCGCCGGAGATCACGCTGATTGAACTGGTGAAGGCCTGAAAACCATAACTCATCACGATTTTCTATTTTGCACGTAGAAAATTCCTCCTATGAAAATCGCAAGACCCAATCCGGACGAATTCGCACCTTACTACGACCAATACATTTCAAGGGTCAAATCCGATGATCCCGTTAAAGAGTTAAGCAAGGACCGGAAAGAGCTGGTAAAACTTTTCGCCCCGCTGAAGAAGAAACAACTGAAGTACCGGTATGCAACCGGTAAATGGAGCCCTAAAGAAATACTCGGGCACATCATTGATGCAGAAAGAGTTTTTTGCTACCGGGCTATGCGGTTTGCGCGAAATGATAAAACAGAATTGCCCGGATTTGATGAAAACAGTTTTGCGACCGAGAACCGTGCAGACAAATTAAAACTCAAATCACTTCTTGCCGAGTATGTCGCCGTGCGCAACGCCTCTATTGCGTTTTTCAAAAATCTGAATGAAGAAGAACTGATGAGAACCGGTGTGGCAAACGGAAAAACCATGTCAGTGCGTGCATTGCTTTATGTGATTGCGGGGCACCAGAAACATCATCTTGGCGTGATTCGTGAACGGTATCTGAATCCTGATTACAAGATGGCGGCAACGAATGAGTAAGAGGTAAGCGAAGATTTTTATTAGAAGGAATTATTTGCCCCACACGATTCCATTCTCCCCGTAGGTCGCATACCAGCTGAACCAATAAGAGAAATAGCCATTCAGTTTTTCGCCGGTATTCTTGTTAATCGCCGCGGGTACCAAATTGGTCACCTTCGCCTCCACCAATCCCTCTTTAGTCTGCTTCGTGGCCTTACCGGCCTTCAGCAGATCAAGCCAGTGGAAAGCGACGGACTCATCACCGATCTGAACCACGAACATTTCATCCTTATTATTGTAACGATCACTGATTTTGCCAACCGGGAAATACAGTTCTTCGCTGGAATTGTAATCCGAATACGGGTACTGAAAGTAATTTCGATCGAAACCGGTATCCGTACTAAGCACTTTGGCGTTAGGAAAATATTGCTCCACATCTTCATAGGAAATCAGAACAGAATTGATCAGCTGAAGTTTCGTGCCGAGATCATCTCCCACCACGCATTCTCCCATGGCCTGCGACCAGAGCGATTCCTTCTTGCTGTCGAACATCAGCAGGTTGGATTCGTACAACTTGCCGCTCACGCCGAAGAGCAGTGTGTCGCGGCCGAACACGCGGCTAAATACCATGCCTGAACCGCATAACGGACAGAATGTGACGACGACCGGTTGTCCGCCGATCTCATCATTCACGATCTCATGCCAGTTGAGAATATTCAGCGGATAAAATTTCTGCTCGCCATTCCAATCGAGGAATACACCGAAATCAGGCGCGCTGAGAAATTTATGCGCTTCCGCCGCACTTACGAATTTGGGATAATCAATGGCGGGAATATCATTCTTGCCCGGTCCTCCGTCAAATACGGAATCAAGCGGAATGGAATGCTTTTCCCAGTTTGTTATCAGATCGCTGGGTGAGAACTGACTCTCAAAGAGAGAATCACTTTGCTTTACGGCAACCGAGTCATCCGTTGCGTGCGGTGTATTACTGCCGGTGTGGCAACCTTGCACAAGAAGCAAAGCCGCACAGGCCGGCAGCCATAAGATCGTTAAAAAATTTTTCAATAGAACTCCTTAAGAAAGAGATTAGCTGTTGCTGCCTGCTTCAACGCGCGCAATGTATTTGTCCATTTCACGCCCTTCATTGGTATTGGGGTAGCGGCTCTTGATTTCTTCATAAAGCTTTTTTGCTTCTGCATTCTTCTTGGTGTATTCAAGCAACATGCCCGCTTTCTTCAGAAACATGGGCGTAGTGAGTTCGTTTTCGAAATGATATGCCGCCTTTTTGTAATAATCAATTGCTTCATCGTTTTTACCAAGTTCGGAATATGCATCACCGATGGCGCCGTAGGCCATGTTGCTGACCATCTTATCCTTGCCGTGAAAATCTTTCAGTTGGTCAATGGCATCCTCGAATTTTCCCTGCTTCAGATAAATGACGCCGGTATAATAATGTGCAAGATTGGCTGCCTCCGTCCATTTGTATTCATCCATTATGGAAAGAAATCCCGGGAAGTTGCCATCGCCATTGAGCGCCAGGTTGAGCGAATCCATGCCGAACCATTTCTGCGCCATGAAACTCTGGTTGTTGGCTTCGTCATTCTTCGGATCGAGGTAAAGTTTTGTAAAGCCGAAATACGCCGCTACCACCACAAACAATCCACCCACCACATAAGTGAGCACTTTGCGGTTTTCATCCACCCAATGTTCAAAATTGTTGAGACGGTCCTCCAGTTTCTGGGGCGGAGCTACTTTTTGATCAGCCATTTTTGTTCTGTGTGATTTATGATATTGAATAATCGTTGGTTCAGATTCAATTACGTTCAGTCAGTGATGAACGGATAATCCTGCTGCATGTAATTATCGGTATAGATCTCAGATGGATCAGGATAAGGAGATTCCTCGGCGAATTTCACACACTCATCCACCTCCTCCATGATGCGCTGATTAATGGCTTCCACTTCGGCCATGGTCACAAACTTTTTCTTGAGCATGGTGGAAAGCGTGGTCTCAATCGGGTCCTTCGATTTGTATTCTTCCACTTCTTCTTTGGTGCGGTACTTAGCCGGATCGCTCATGGAATGGCCTTTGTAACGATACGTCTCCACCTCCAGGAACACGGGGCCCTTTCCGGAACGGCAATGTTCTGCTGCCGAAGCGATGGCATCATGCACTTTCTCGCACGACATTCCATCCACATCGTATGACGGCATATCGTATGCTGAGCCGAGTTTCTTCAAATCAATCACATTACTGGAACGCGCCACCGAGGTGCCCATGGCATAGAGGTTATTCTCACATAGAAAAATAACCGGCAACTTCCAGGTCATGGCCATATTGAATGTTTCGTGCAGGGCGCCTTGTCTAGCGGCACCGTCGCCGAAGAAACAAGCCACCACATTCGCGTTGCCTTTGTACTTCTCTGCAAAGGCAAGACCGGCCCCCAGCGGAATTTGGGCGCCCACAATTCCATGTCCGCCAAAAAACTTTTTCTCTTTGGAAAAGAAATGCATGGAACCACCTTTTCCTTTCGTGCATCCGGTCGCCTTTCCATACAACTCGGCCATACATTCATTGGAAGAAATTCCGCGTGCCAGGGCCATGCCGTGATCACGATATGCGGTGATGATGGGGTCATCTGCCTGTAATGCAGAAATTGTTCCTGCCGCCACGGCTTCCTGCCCGATATAGAGATGGCAAAACCCCCGGATCTTCTGCTGCCCGTAAAGCTGACCGGCTTTTTCTTCAAAGCGGCGTATGCGCAGCATGATCTCATACCAGTTCAGGTAGGTTTCAGCGGAAAAACGCTCCGCTTCCTTAACCGGTTTGCCTTTGGGCTGAGCTAAAGCGACATCAGCGCCGTTTTGATCTTTTTCTACTTTTGTTTTTGCCACCAGGAAAAAATCAGGCGGCGAATTTAGGTAAAAATGTCAAGAGGGAGTTAAGAATCAGCACTCGTGTATCTGCAGCAGTTGTCCATTACCAATTTCAGAAATTACCCCCTAGCCCGGCTTGATTTTTCACCCCACTGGAACCTGTTTTCGGGTGATAACGGCTCCGGCAAAACCACCCTCCTCGATGCCATTCATTACCTCTGCCTGGGCAAGAGTTATTTCCATCATTCTGACCTTACATCGGTAAAGCATGACTCGGATTTTTTCAGGATTGATGGCTCATTCAGCGATGATCAGGTGCTGCGAATGGTTTGTGTTTATGAAGCCGGTGGAAAGAAGGAACTGCAGAAAAACGGTGTGGCCTATTCCCGGATCGCCAATCACGTAGGACTCATTCCGGTAGTGATGGTGACTCCCGATGATCAACTGCTGATTGATGAAGGAAGTGACGAGCGGCGCCGGTTTATGGATGGAACCATCTCGCAGATTGATCACACCTACCTGGAAAACCTGATCGAATATAATCGTGTGCTTCAACAAAGGAACAGTGCATTGAAGCATTTTGCCGAAAGAAGAAAAACAGACCGGGCTCTGATTGAATCGTATGACCGGAAACTTTGTGATTCCGGTGAAAAGATTTTCCACCTGAGAACGGAATACTTCTCGCGCATGATTCCGCTTATCCGGCAGTTCCATGCCTTGCTTTCATCAGAAACTGAAGAAGTGTCTGCCGAATATGCCAGCGTGTGCAACAAAGAAAATTTGGCTGTTGCCTTATCCGCTTCCTTTGAAAAGGACTGCATCACGCAGCGCACCAATGAAGGTATTCACCGCGATGACTTTGATTTTTTCCTCAGCAAAAGGTCCCTGAAACGATTTGGTTCGCAAGGGCAGAAGAAATCTTTTCTGATGTCGCTCAAGTTTGCACAGTATGAATTGATAAAAAGAGAAAAGAACCTGTTGCCATTGCTATTGCTTGATGACCTCTTCGACAAACTGGATGAAAAGCGATCCCGGAATATTTTCCGCCTGATTGCTGATAACGGATTCGGACAAGTCTTCATCACCGATACGCACTGTGACCGTGTGAGGGAACTGATTTCACAACATCCCACGTCATTCACGCACTATCTGCTTCCTGATCTGAAAAAGTGCGATTGAATATCATGCGATGAAATGTTTACCGATTCGTGCTGGCATTCATCTTCCATCTACTCTCAACAACTGATTTTTTTTCGGGCCGGCAACGCAACAAGCGGTTCATCACCTATAGTATAAGCCTGGAAGCATACCATATTACCCGCAGCAAGATTACTTTTGAATTGATAAGGGGCGTGTATGCCCCATAGCCATTGCTGTCCTGAACCCAATCATCCAGTTTCATGATCTCAACCTACATCAGCAACTTCCACAACGTTTTCGGAAAATACCATGACCTGATGCCATGGGAGATAACGGCAAACCTTCCGACTATTCTCAGTGAAATGATGTCAAATCTGAATGACGCGTTTGAAATAAAAAATGGAATCGCCATTCATCGCAGTGCCACAATAGAATCCGGAGCAGTCATAAAAGCACCTGCGATCATTTCTGAAAACTGTCTTGTGGCAGCCACTGGTTATTTACGCGGAGGGGTATATCTCGGCAGGTCAAGCATTATTGGACCGGGATGCGAGATCAAGACTTCTGTATTCATGGAGAAATCAGTGGCTGCACACCTGAATTTTGTAGGCGATAGTTTGATCGGCAACGATGTGAATTTTGAAGCGGGCTCCATTACTGCCAATCATTACAATGAAAGAGTGTGGAAGGAAATTTCCGTGGTGCATGACTCGAAAATAATTCCCACGGGCAGTACCCGTTTTGGTTCGTTGATCGGCGATCATTGCCGCATCGGTGCAAATGCAGTGCTATTTCCCGGTTCTCTGCTGCTACCTCAAACCATCGTGGACCGGCTTCAATTATTCAATCAATCATCAAACTCACCTGATGGAATCAGCCCACATTAATTTTCAGAACGCCAGGCCGATCTTAAATACGATCCTTCGCATGGTGTATTTGTTCACGTAAGAATCACTTTCAGGATAGGAAACCTCTTCAGACCTGTGTGAAATTTTGTATTGCGCATCGAACACAACGGCTCCTGCCTGGTTGAAGTTGAACCGCATGCCGGCGCCGATTCCCCAAACTCCGCCCCCGGAAAAAGAAGTGGACTGCCAG
>JAFDYS010000070.1:0-6398 GCA_018267315.1 Bacteroidota bacterium
AGACAACAAGGGCTGCACGACCAGTTGTTCGGTATTGATTGGTCAGCCGGCACCATTGACATGCACTGTGCAAAAGAACAATGACGTCAAATGCCATGGTGAAAGCAATGGTTCGGCAACCGTGAATCCTGTTGGCGGCAACGGAGGTTACTCATATGCCTGGGATAACGGCGAAACGACAAAAACAGCGACAGGACTGAGTGTTGGCCTGCACAATGTTTCTGTGACTGACAGCAAGGGATGTACGACTTCCTGCAGCGTTAATATCACGGAACCTGCTGCGCTTTCAGCTACTGAAACGCATGTTGATGTAACGACCAACGGAGGCAATAATGGTTCGATTGATATTACAGTAACCGGCGGTACACCACCATACACTTACCTGTGGAATGATGGGGTAACTACTCAAGACAGAACAGGTCTGACTGCCGGAGAATACTGTGTAACGATCACCGATGCACATGGTTGCAGTACCAGTAAGTGCATAACCATTCAGCAGCCGAATTGCCAGTGTACTACACCCACTAATGTAACCATTACCTCGCTGGCCAATGACCAGATCAAGGTTTGCTGGGATGCACAGCAGTGTGTGCAGGGTTATCGGGTACAATATCAATGGAAAGGACATACCAACTGGTTGGTCAAATCTGTGAATTCCCCCAACGTAAGTTGCGTAACCATTGATCTGAAAGGTCATGCAGTAGTAACGGTGAAAGTTGCGGCCATTTGTTCGGACGGCAGCATTACACAATACACGATTCCGATCGAGTACACGTACCAGGATCCTTGTGTAGCACCTTCTAACCTTGCGACCACGAATATTACGGCCACAACGGCTAAACTTTCCTGGACGCCGGGCACTACATCCAATAAGCAGAAACTGCAATACTGGAAGGTGGGTTCGCCCTCAGCCAGTGTATTCCTGAATGCCACGGTTAATTCCTACAATGTGAGCGGGCTACAACCCTCCTCTGTTTACAAATGGAAAGTGAAAGGTGACTGCTTCTCGACCACCGTGCAGTTCCAGACTCCGGCACTTAAGGATGAAGGATTGAATGCAGACGTGAATGGATTCGCTGATCTGAAAGTGTATCCGAACCCTGCATCAGTCAATCTCAAACTGGATGTGGTTATGAATACTTCGGAAGATGCCGATGTAACCATTCAGCTTATCAACGTGCTCGGTCAGGTGATGATCGTTCAAAAGACTGTGGTTACAGGCGGACACGCTATTCTGAATCTCAATCTTGGCAGCGACCTCTCTGATGGAATGTATGTGGTCAGGTTGATATCCGGTGAGGGTAGTTTGGAGAAACCTGTAATTATCAGTAACGACAGGTAATTGTTTCATGAATCATTCTCAAAGGGGCTTGCGTAAGTAAGCCCCTTTTCTTTTTTGAATGAATCGCGTGGAGCTTCCTGTTGATGGCAGGTTTTGCCCGGTGTTTTTTGAAGGAAGATCAAACGCCCAGTACTTCCTTCAACCGGGCATATCCGTTTTTAGAAACGGGGATGTGGCGGCCTGATTTGAGGATGGCCACATGATTTTCTTTCTCGTATGGATCAATGCGTGTGATCTGCTGAACATTCACGATATAGGAGCGGTGGGTACGCACAAACACCTGACCGTCGAGATTCTTTTCAAAGAAACTCATTGTCTTGTTCTTCAGGAAAGCCCCTTCTTCCGTCATCACCATTACATAATCATCCGCCGCTTCAAGGAAGTGGATGGTATGAATGGGAATGATCTTGATCTTGGTTCCGATCTTCACCACCACGCGGGAGTTTTGCGGCGGATTCTGCGAGGTAGCTTCAAGCAGTTTGTCCGTGGAAGGGGTTTCTGCCGCGCCCTGTTTTCTTTCCAGAAATTTTTTCACAGCAGCATCAAACCGTTCTTTCGTAAATGGTTTCAGCAGGTAGTCAATGGCATTGGCTTCAAACGCCTTAATGGCGTACTCATCAAATGCAGTGGTGAAAATCACCGCCGGTTTCTGATCAATGAGTTCCAGCATTTCAAACCCGTTGATCTTGGGCATCTGGATGTCGAGGAAGAGCAGGTCAGGAGTCGTTTCCTGAATCATCTTCACACCTTCAAAGCCATCACCGCATTCACCGGCAATTTCTATTTCCGGAAAGGAAGAGAGGTAATCACGTACAACACTGCGGGCCAGAGGTTCATCATCTATCAGTAATGCTTTCATGCTGTCCGTTGCGGAATTTTTACTGTTACTGTAAAGATATTCTCATGTGCCGACGTATTCAGCAGATCATTTCTTCCGAATAACAAAGATAAGCGTCGCTGAACGGAAGTGAGCCCGAAGCCCGTGCCTTTTTGCGGAGCCGAGGTTTCGGGATCGAAAGGATTGATGATCTCAATAAGCAACTGTTGATTTTCCTTTCTGCCCGCAATGGTGATGGTGACATCATCAATGGTATCATACAGGCCGAACTTGATGGAATTTTCCACGAGCGGCTGAAGAAGCATGGCCGGCAACTCGAGCTTCCGCGCTTCCTCATCACATTGAATTACGGTGAGGAGGCGGTGACCAAATCGCACTTTCTCGATATCGAGATACAACTGCAGGTAGTGCAGTTCTTCTTCGAGCTTCACCCACTGGTGATCTTCTTTCTTCAGCGTGCCGCGCAAAAATTCAGATAGTTTCAGCACCATGTTTTTTGCTTCCTCCGGCCGCACGGTGATAAGTGCATTAATGGAATTCAGACTATTGAATAAGAAATGCGGCTGTAATTGTTGACGCAACTTAAAGAGCTCGGCTTCACGGGTTAATCGTTCTGCTTCTTCCCGCCGCAAGTCCAGATCTTTTTCCTTTCCCAATTCATTCCACAGCACAGAGAATATAGCCATGATGCCAAACAACAAGGCGCCGATCGTAAACCGGATGGGCAGTGAGCTCTGCACGAAATTCAGGTAGCCGTTGTCATTCAAAAACAGTTTCAGCAGTCCCCAGGAAGCGGCCGTCCAGGTAGCCGTGAGAATGAGGCACCACAACGAGAGGTAAATGACGCGGTTTGCAGAGGGAACATAAAAGCGCAGCGAATTCACTATGGCGAGCAAGCCGAGCGTGAGTAATCCATTCGTAACACCCGCATCAATGAGCGCCAGTTGCCAGGTAATATTCAGCCAAAGCAGAATCTTGACGTTGGCCGCGGCAAGCACCAGCAAAGCCACAGCGAATGCGAGCTGATACCGTCCGGAAGAAAAAGGTGAGGTCGCCACGTGACCAAGTTACATGGATGGAAGGAAATGCAGGTTGTGGCGAAGTTGCAGGGCATCCGCTTTTCGCCTGATGCCTTCTACAAATGCTTCGGCATAATCCTGCTCGCTGATGTGCGACCACACCTCGGCTCCGTCTTTCTCTTCACTCACTTCATACAATTCCGTCACACCGATGAATTTCCATTGCACCGGTTTCCGGTTTTCATTCAGAAAAACTTCTTCTTCGTTTAACCCGATCCGTCGCGCTTTCTCCAGTGCATCTTCACCGCTGCGGGCTATGATGAGGCGAAGCTGTTCATCAAACTGTGTGTTGGAATTATTACCGGTTACAATCTGGTGAATAATTTTTGCCAGGAAGTATCTCATGTCGGGGAAGGAAATTTGATGGATTGAATCAATGAATTGGCATCAGGTTGATGGCACCGTGAATCTCAATAACTCACCAGCTCAATGCCGCCGAAAATAGAAGTGCCGTCAAGTACCAGCACCTTACTGTGATCCACAGTAGGCGAGGGGGCACGCTTGTCATCAATGCCGCCGAAAATGGCAGTCATGTCAGACTTCACTTCCCAGTGAGCCGGCACAATGATTTTGGTGCCGCCGAAAATCTGCGTGACTTCGAGCATGACCGTTCCCTGTATATCGGCCTGCAGGAAATTGAGTTCCGTGCCGCCAAAAATGCTCGTCACTTCTCCGCCGCGGAAGTTTTTTGAAAGAATATTTTTCTTGATCCCACCAAATGCAGCGGTGTAGTCCAGCAGATCGGAACTGTCAGTGATTTCACCGGTGATGCCGGTTGAAATGTTTTCCCTGCCGGCATGGCGGTAATCGGACCTGCGCCACGGGCGTAGGATGAGGAATAAACCCAGGGCGATGAGGGCCACGGGCCAGAAGTATTTATAAAAGGTGAGGAAAGGAAAGATGTCGCGGATGAGAAAGATGCTTCCGATAAGGATAAGAATGAACCAGGCCGCATCGCGGAAGTTGTTTTTGATTCCGATGACCAGGCCGACTATAATCAGGATCATCTCCCAACTGAAAAGCCAATCGGGAAAAGGAAAATTCATTTGGCGAAGCAGCCATCCGATACCGACAAAAAAGAAAATGATTCCGACAGTGAGTGCCCCGTGCTTCTGTTTACGATCTACGCGTTCCATTTTTAAAGATTTATGATACAAAGATCCTGAGGCAATGCTGCCTGTCCAATGCTAAAAAGGTAAGCGGCGGCAAATTTTCGGTGAACAGCAGGAAATCGTCGGTGAAAATGGTTGGGAAAATCAGGTGAGAACTTCAAAAACGGCGATTGTGGAGTGAAATAGCATTTCAAAGGCCTGCAACAGAAATCGAAAATTGACAAAGACCAGTTTAATCTGCGTCAATCTGAGAAATCAGTGTCGAAAAAATTTGCAATGTGATCGATGAAAATATCAATTCTCATTCAGCATCAGTTGGGCAATGTATTTCACCGGCGCGCTGCCGTAGCTCAAAAATTTCTCGTGAAAATTCTTCAGGTTGAACTGCTCTCCCTGTTTCTTCATCATGGCCTCACGCAATGCAAGAATCTCATTGGAGCCGGTGAAGTAGGAGCAAAGCTGAACCTGAGAAATGGTGGCGCGGTGATATTTTTCTTCAACCTGTGCCTCTTCCTGGAATGCCTCATTCTTCAGCAGGTTCACCACATCATCTTTTGAATAGTTGAGACACTGAAGCCCATAGTCAATGATTACGTTGCAGCATTCACGCATGCTCCACTTGTAAAACATCAGCCACATTTCAGGGGCATTATTTCCCCATCCGTTCTCGAGCATCATGCGCTGGCTGTACACCGCCCATCCTTCAATCATGGCGCCATTGCCGAATACTGATTTCACGATGCTTGGTGAGCGGTTGCTGTACTCCAGTTGCACAAGGTGGCCGGGTACCGCTTCATGGATCGAAAGTATTTGCAGGATGTAATAATTCTGTTCACGCAACTGGCTCAGCGCTTTTTCCCTGGGCATGGCCGTTAAGTCACTTACGTTGTAATAGAAATCGCTGTGCGGCTCATAGGGTCCTGGCGATGAAGCCGAGGCGAGTGAGGTGCCGCTCATGTAGGCCGGCATTTTCCGCACTACAATCTTCTGGGTTGAATCCAGCGACAGCAGATTTTTTGTTACTACGAATTGCTGCAGTTCCGTCACTTGCTGCCGGATGGTATCAAACAATTGCTCCGGCGTAACATGCCTGTCGCTGATTCTGTCAATCATCTTTTTTATTCGCATGAGGGTATCGGCAGGCATGGCTTCCGTGCCGAAGTACTTTGGCCATAATTCCGTACTGATGCGGAACATCTCGTTGTGATAATTCTTCTTTGCAGTAACTGCTTTTTCAAAAATCTGCTTGGGAGTAAAATCGGAAACAATATCGTAGTGGAATTTCCTGTCAAAGTTCTGTTCGCCTATGCGAAAACTCCTGAATGAATAATTCTTATCGGCAAGTAGTTTCTTCAGATCAGCTACGTAACTGTTGATGGCGGCTTTGGTTGCTTCAATGTTATGCCGCAACGAATCCTTCTGCAACCCAGTGAGTGAAGAGGCGGTGATAGAATCCTGCAACGACTGGTCGAAGATCTGCAGCGAACCGAGGTTTTGCTGAACGGCCAACTCTGTGTGTTCACGGGTTGGCTGCCGCAGGTTTGCCAGTCCGGCCTGGTAGTAAGCCGATGCATTTTGCAGGTGATGGGAGAGAACCATCAGGCGTTTTTCAATCGGCGCAAACTGCTTGCTGATGATCTCATAGGAATCTCCGCCGAGGTTGTACATCGCCGGATTCCATTCCTGCACTTTGAATGTGTCAAGATACCACAACGTTCCGTAGAGATCATTTTGCAGCATGAGGTAATCAATCCGGTTGTTCTCACTCAGCTTAGCAAACTCCATGGCATGCAGTGAGTCGAGATAACTTCTGGTGAAGCGGATGTCATCAGCGAATTCCGTCGCATCAGGAATCTTGAGTTCATCGGCATATTTGAAATAACCCATCCCGATGGCCGTGGAGGGATACTGTTTCCATAAGGCATCCATATATCGCTGAACGAATGATTCGAAGAGTGAATCAGTGTCTGCATGCTTCTCCTGGGACTGTTGCGGCGATTGCCGGCATGATGCGAGACCAATGATTA
>JAFDYS010000070.1:6477-6969 GCA_018267315.1 Bacteroidota bacterium
GGACGTGTGAATGGCCGGGTGAAAAATTTCTCCACGGTGGCATTAAAGGTGGCGGGATCTTCCACCGGAATCATGTGCGTGGCGCCGGGGAACACGCACAAATGCGCTTTCGGAATATTTTCAAAAATCTGATCGGTGTGTTCGAGTGTGATTACATCCTTGTCGCCGCACAATATGAGGGTGGGGGCGGAAATTTTTCTGAGATCACTCAACGGAATGTGCGGCTGATCAGCCAGCAACTCGAATTGCATTTTGATGATCGGCCATGGAGCGGTTGTATCCTTGGATACAATCATGTCATCCACCTGTTTTTCCACTTTATCTACCCAACGAATGGCCCAGCCATAAACGGCTGAGGAGTCCGGCTCCAGGTTAGCACCCATGGCCGCCAGCTTCTTCACCTTTTCCGGATGATGAATCGCCAGCAGCAATCCGAGGATGCCACCGTCGCTCCAGCCGATCACGTACGCTGAATCAATTTTCAATGAGGTC
>JAFDYS010000071.1:0-13475 GCA_018267315.1 Bacteroidota bacterium
GATCCACGATACCACGGATCCGACAGTTACCACCACCGCCGGCTCCCTCGATGCCAATTTGGAATGCAGTGACATAGCAGGGTTAGTTGTGGCGACTACTGCAGCGCCGGCAGCGACAGACAATTGCTCAACTCCGACGATTCATTTATTGAGCGATGTGACGACACCGGGTGCTTGTGCCAATGAATATACTCGCGTACGTACCTGGAACTTCACGGATGCTTGTGGTAACACTAGTGAATTGTTCACACAGACCATCACGGTGGAAGACAAGACTCCTCCAAACATTGTTTGCAAGCCAGACCAGATAAGAACGGTAACAACCAATTGCAGTTATACCGCATCCGGCGGCGAGTTCAATGTAGTATCTGCCACAGACAACTGCGGAAGTGTTACGTTGTCGTACACCTTGAGTGGTGCAGTTTCCGGCAGCGGACTAGGATCACTTAACGGAGTCGTGTTCCCGGTAGGACAAACACAAGTTACCTGGATAGCAGCAGATGCATGTCTTCAGACAGCAACATGCAGTTTCTACGTCAATGTTTTAGACGGTGCAATACCTTCAATTGTTGGCTGCCCCTTGAACATCACACAGTGTAGTGCCACGGCACCTGTTAACGTAAGTTGGGATCCTCCAACAGCAAGTGACAATTGCGGAATTCTTTCAGTCAACAGCAATCATGATCCAGGAGAACTCTTTGGATTTGGCACTACAACGGTAACCTATACAGTAACTGACGTGAACAGCAATGTGAACACATGCAGTTTCACAATCACGATCAACCAAACACCGGCAGCAACAGCTTCAAGTAATAGTCCGGTCTGCACAGGTGCAACACTTAATCTGAATGCGGGTGGAGGAGGAAGCTATTCATGGAGTGGCCCCAATGGATTTACCTCATCACAGCAAAATCCATCAATCGCCAATGTGACTTCTCTTGCAACCGGAGTCTATACAGTGAGTGTATCCAGCGGGCTCTGTTCAGCGACCGCTACTACATCGGTAATGGTAAACCCGATTCCATATGTCACTGCATCAAGCAATGGACCTATTTGTACCGGAGGTTCATTAATCCTGATGGGAACAGGCGGTGTAACTTACAGTTGGTCTGGTCCGAACGGATTCTCTTCGTCACAGCAAAATCCTGTGGTTCTGAATGTCACCTCTGCATATAATGGCACTTACACGGTGACTGCTTTCAATTCCGGAGGATGTTCAGCATCAGCGACTGTAAGTGTAACAGTAAGTCCGGCAACTGGCATTGCACAACAACCGGTAAGTGCATCAGTATGCGAAGGCAACCCCGCATCATTTACCGTAACGGGATCAGGTATCGGTCTCACTTACCAGTGGAAGAAGGGGAATATTAATATCTCCGGAGCTACCAATGCCACATTCAGCATTGCATCAACTACAACAGCGAATGCGGGTAACTACAAAGTAGTGGTAACAGGTGTTTGCGGCAGTGTTACCTCGAACACAGTTACACTCACTGTGAATACCAAGCCCAACGTTACTGCGTCAAGCAACAGTCCTGTATGTACAGGCAATACGTTGAACTTGTCGTCCAGCGGTGGTACATCGTATTCATGGAATGGACCCAATGGGTTCTCTTCCAATATCCAGAATCCGAGCATCAGTAATGCGACAGCAGCGGCTGCAGGTACCTATACAGTGACAGTAACCAATGCATCGGGTTGCAGCAAGTCGGCGATCACATCCGTAGTAATCAATCCGGCTATTGCAATCAGTCAACAACCGACGGGCGCAACCGTTTGTGAAGGTGATCCTGTCACATTCACGGTTGTGGCTTCAGGCGGAGGACTTACGTACCAATGGAAGAAGGGTGGCAGCAGCATTTCTGGTGCAACCAATGCTTCATATACAATAGCAAATGCCATCAGTGCTAATGCAGGAAATTACAAAGTAGTGGTGACCGGCATTTGTGGTTCTGTAACTTCAAATACGGTTGCACTGATAGTAAATACGAAGCCGTCGGCCACCGCTTCAAGTAACAGCCCGGTATGCGAGGGAAATACACTTAATCTCACATCAGGTGGAGGTGCTTCATACGCATGGAACGGACCTAATGCATTTTCATCAAATTACCAGAATCCTATTATCACGAATGTCACAAGTGCCAATGCTGGTACTTACACGGTTACGGTTACAAATGCAAATGGATGTTCCAGCATTGCGACCACAAGCGTAATAGTGAATAACTGCAGTTGCCAGAATGCCACCAGCATGTCAACGACAAATATCACTGAGCATACGGCGAAACTCAATTGGACTTCTCCTGTGGATCCAACGACATGGACAATTCAGTACAAGCAGAACAATGTATTGACATGGACCACCACTATCGTGTCCGGCTCACTTCGTACACTCACTATTTCAGGACTCCTGTCCGGCACCAAATACAATTGGCGAATACGAGCCGATTGTGGTACGGTTCATACCAGTTATTCCAATCCTTTAACATTTAAGACTCAGGAGGATGATAGCCGGGTATTTACGGATATGATGAATGAAATGCCGCGTATGAGCTTGAGTCTCTATCCCAACCCCACGATGGGACAACTGATTATTGATTTGCAGATGGAAGATGGGTTGAATGATAAAGTTAAGATTGAGATTGTAAATGTGATCGGTCAGACGGTACTTCTGGAGAATGCAGAAGTGGTGGATGGCAGAATGGTATACGAGATCATTCTAAGCGATGACATTGCTGCCGGTCTATTGCTTGTCAGGGTGACTTCAGACGGAATGAGTCGTACGGGACAGATTGTTTATCAGAAATAGGCAACTAGATGTCTTGTTGAATCATTCGATCCGGATTCAAATGAAAAAGAGTCGGAGGAATCACATGATCCCCCGACTCTTTTCTTTCAGGTAGTAATATGGTGGTATTAATTGAAGAAAAGAAGGAGTTGAAAAATTAATCTTTCAAAATGGCGGGACTTCATCCATTGCATGATAACGAACTGTGCTGTCCCGCTTAATGAAGGAAGCGTTAATTTAGACGAGCTGTTAATTAGCTCCGACTTCGCCGGGGGCAGCAGTGCACTGGTGAGTTTATAAGGTGCTGTGGCTATTCAAAAAAACCTAACTTTATTCCACCAAACCGGCAGGGATTATGAAAAAGCTTCTTCCCGGCTTTTTGCTGATGTCACTTATTCCCTTTACCAGTTGGGCGCAACAGCCCGACATACCTCAGCCATTGTATTCAGCCCATATATTCACGCCCGGTGAATCACCGTCATATTTGTTGCTGCTGTATGATAATGATGGCGGCATCAGTGGTGTAAATTCCATTCCTACATTTCAGTGTAATACCTCGCTTACACCGTCAGTGGTAATTCAAAATTTCGGAAGCAATACGCTCACTACAGCCGTGCTGCAATACAACATTGATGGCAGCGCGCCGCAATTCATCGAATGGCAGGGAGAGTTGGCGCCATTCTTTTCTGATACTATTTTGTTGCCGGAGTTGAATGTGGCACCCGGCACGCATACATTGAACGTGCAGGTGACGGAAGCCAACGGCGAAACGGATGAGAATGAGTTGAATGACTACAGCGTGCAGTTCAACATTGTCGGCACCAGTGAAGAGGCACCATATCACGAAAATTTTGCAGCACCCTTTTTACCTGACGGATATTTCGTTGAAAATAAAAACAGCGGACCCAGCTGGATGATTACAGAGATTAATAGCCAACAAAATAACTCCAGCTGCATCATGATGCCGTTCTATTTCAATGATTCGGATGGCGATGAAGATTTTTTGTACATGAAGAATCTGAATCTCACCAACCTCTCTTCGGTGTTTCTCGGTTTCGATGTGGCGTATGCTTACTACAGCGAATTTTATTTTGATGAACTGCGGATAGATGCCAGCATAAATTGCGGAGGCAGTTGGGAAATGTTGTACGACAAAGCAAAGAATGAATTAGCGACGGCTCCGTTCACGGATGTGCCATTTACACCGGAAGGATCGCAATGGAGAAGAGAATGGGTTGACTTGTCGCCGTATGCCGGCTTCGATAATGTGCTCATCCGGTTTGATGCCATCAGCGGCCATGGGAACAACCTGTACATTGATAATATCAGTGTGGATGAGAACACATCGGTGGATGATGTAAGCGGAAGAGACAACCGATGGGTACTGTGCCCCAATCCCGCCAATGAATCGGTTCAGTTGAACATAGCCGATCCGTCGTATCATGAATCCGTGCGCCTATATGATTACATCGGGCGGCTAGTGATGTCAATGTCTGCTGAAGGGAAATCATCATTTTCAATTCCGCTGAAAAGCACCCCGGCGGGAACCTACGTGCTTGAGCTTATGGATCGTGATCACGTTATTTCATGCGAAAAACTGCTCGTGGTGCACTGATCGTTTGCATTCAATCAATCATTACTTCAAAGGAATAACGGTTATCGGGTTGCCCGTGCATCCGCTGGGTGAAGCGATGTTAAGCCACCGTGATATGGTAGGAGCGATGTCAGGAATCACTACCGGCGCTGCCGATTCACCATGCTGGATGTGCCAGCCATACCAAATCAACGGTATGTGCTGGTCATAATCGAATACGGTTCCATGCGATGTGCCGCCCTTGAAAATCCAGTCAACCCAGCCGGCTTTCATAGAGAATAAAATATCGCCCGAACGGCCGGCATAGAAACCATTCATCATTTGCTTTTCGATATAAGGTGAGCAAGTATTGATGTTATACCGTGGCACCGAAACGCACTGCACTCCGGGGTGTTCCATCAGAAAAGAAATCACGTTTCGTATCACATCTTCTTCACTGATTTTTCTTGAAGCAATGAATTGGTGATCGAGATAAACCTGCTCGGGCGTTACGGCTGTAACCCAATGTCCTTCGCCCAATAGAGGAGCCAGATATTTGTTCGCTTCATCGGCCATACTGTCCGTCATCATCAGTCCGCCATTGATTTGATGGTCTTCCGCAAAGGTGGGATTGATGGCGCCGCCATGATCAGCAGTGAGGAAGACCAGTACATTTTCTTTTCCGAGATAGCCGTCAAGAAATGAAAGGAAACTTTCTAATTCCCGGTCAAGTCGTACGTAGCAATCCGCTGTTTCCAAGGAATTGGGTCCGAAGTAATGTTGAACGAGATCGGTGGAAGAAAAACTCAGGCACAGAAAATCCGTAGCAGATCGTTTGCCAAGGTTTTCATTTTGTATTGCGGCGATGGCAATGTCTTTTGTTAAGGTAAGTCCAAATGGAGTGTAGGGAAGATTGGTGTAGTTGCCCTTCTCCAGTTTATGAGGGAATACGGGTAGTTTTTCTCCGGGCAGGGGATGCTCGTATTCGGTGGTATCCGAAGTGCACATGGTGTATTCTTTACGCGGAAGCAACAGCGTCCAGTCCTTCGCCACGTAGTTATTAATGTCTTTTGACTTATTCCATTTCTCCAGCCAGGGCGGAAGTTTATCCTGGTACCACGTGCTTGTGATCCATTTTCCGGTTTTGGCATCGAAGTAAAAAGCACCATCGGCCAAATGGCCGGCGGGCAGCATGGCACTCCGGTCTTTCAATGCAATGCCGATCACTTTGGAATTTTTGTTTGCCAGTTTCAACTCATCCGTAATGGTGGTGGAATTCAATCTGAAAGGAGACATGCCGGCCTCAGCCGTTGGATTACCCACTGTCCGTACACTGGTATCCGACATCACGTAGATGACCGATTTCATCTTATCATCATAGTAGTTATTTTCAATGATGCCATGAATGGAAGGAGTGGTACCTGAATAAATGCTGGCATGACCCACCGCAGTCACCGTCAGCATGTAGTTGTACTTGGTATTACTGCACTCGAATCCTTCATTCACCAATCGCTTGAAGCCCCCGTTGCCATAGAGGTTCCAGTATTTCCAGAGGAGGTCGTATCGCATCTGATCCACCACAATCCCAACTACCAGTTTCGGTTTCTGAAGTGTGTACGGCGGAGGCGAATCCTGCGCTGAGGCGATTGACAAAATGCATGTGATGAAAATACCGATTGCTGATATGCTCTTCATGTTGATACGGGTTCTTTTACCGGTTTAAAAATACGGGATGATCATGGCACACCACTACCCCGTCATCGCTGCCAGGATGTAAAAAAAGAAGGGGAGCATTGGCTCCCCTTGAAATTGTTTTTCTTCTTTGTAATTAAGCATGTGCTTTTTCCAGCACTTCATCCACCAATACCCGTCCGCAATGCTCGCAAATGATGATCTTTTTGTGCTGCCGAATTTCCATCTGCGTTTGTGGTGGAATAGCATTGTAGCAGCCACCGCACGCATCGCGATTAACGGTGACTACAGCAAGTCCGTTGCGGTACGTGCTGCGGATGCGGTGATAGGCCTGCAGTAAGCGGTCTTCAATTTTTGCCGCCTGATCTTTTGATTTCTTTAACAGGGCTTTTTCTTCAGCATCAGTTTCTTCAATGATGCGCTCCAGTTCTTCGCGTTTGGTCTTAAGGTTCTTTTCTTTATCCTTGATTGCTTTCTTGGCGGCATCGATCTGTTCCTGCCGTTCAGCCATATCAGTTTCCGCTTCACGGATGCGTTTTTCGTTGAGCTGGATTTCGAGTTTTTGCATCTCAATCTCTTTGCTCAGCGCATCGTATTCACGGTTGTTCTTTACATTATTCTGCTGCTTCTGATATTTCTTGATCAGCGATTCTGATTCCTTAATGGTGTTCTTCCGATTGGCAATAGCCCCTTCCACCTGTCCGAGGTCTTCCTCAATTTTGGTGATTCGGGTTTTCAAGCCCGTCAATTCATCCTCCAGGTCTTTCACCTCCATCGGCAATTCACCTTTAAGAATCTGGATTTCATCAATTTTTGAATCTATCTTCTGCAAGCGATAGAGGTTCCTAAGGGCTTCTTCGATAGAACTGTCAGCGCGAGATGCGTCTTTAGCTTTTGACATTAATAATAGTTTATGGGATTTGTGACAACTGAAGTAAAACGGGTGGCAAATGTAGGAAATTTTCGGCGGAGCACTTCTGCAATTAACTCTGGCGTAAACTGTTCACTTTCATAATGTCCGATGTCACAAACCATGATTTTTCCTTCCGCATCAAAAAATTGATGGTACTTGAAGTCGGCGGTAACAAAGGCATGAGAGCCGGCATTTTTGGCTTTCTGAAGCAGGAAACTTCCCGATCCGCCACAAAGAGCAATGGTCCTGATCTCTGATACGCCAGCCGATGGCTCAAGTGAGGTAAACCGGATAGTTCCGGTTTCAAGTTTTTCTTTCAGGAACTGAAGAAACTCATCCGGTTGCATGCCAATAGGTAAGTCGCCGATCAGTCCGGCGCCAGCTTGTTCCCAGTCATTCTCAAGAGCAACCAGGTCGAAAGCGACCTCTTCATAGGGATGACTTTGCCTGAGGGCTTCGACTACTTTATGCTTCAGCCAGAATGGAAAGACGACCTCAATTTTTGTTTCGGGTTCCCGATGCTGAATTGCTTGCTTCCCGACATATGGATTGGTTTCATCATTGCCACGGAATGTGCCATATCCTTCAGCATTGAAACTGCATTCATCATAATTTCCGATCACACCTGCTCCCGCGGCAAACAATGCCTCGCGAATTGTAGCGGCATGATCATGCGGCGCGAAGGTGTACAGTTTCATCAACTTACCGCCGGCGGGTGAAAGAACACGGGTGTTGATGAGTTGCAGTTTCTGAGCGATCTTCTGATTCACTCCGAATCTTACATTATCAAGGTTGGTGTGAACGGCATATATGGCGATGTTGTGCTTGATCGCTTTCACAAGCGCGCGTTCAACATAATTACTGCCGGTAAGTTTTTTCAAACCAGAAAAGATAATCGGATGATGGGCGATTACGAGGTTGCAACCGGAGTGGATCGCTTCGTCAATTACCAGTTCGGTTACATCAAGGCATAAAAGTGCTTGCGTAATTTCCTGAGTCAAATTTCCGGTGATGAGTCCGGAGTTATCATATTCTTCCTGCAAGGCAGGAGGAGCAAACTCTTCAATAGCGGAAATGATTTGCAGGAGTTTCATCTAATAAACGCAACACAAAAGTAGGAAGAAGAGGATCGAAATTGCTGTTTGGTTTTTGTTGTGAATTTTCTACACATGATTTTAATCAGTTTGACTATGAAAGAGATCAGCAATAGAAGGGCTTTAAACGAAGTGTTAATTTAAATACTGTTATTCATTAATGAGGAGTCATTAACAGACATGCATATTGCGTAACGGTACATTAGTCGCAACAAATCAAAACTTCATATGAGAAACCTTAACTTGATTAATTCCCGGAGTGGTCGGGTTTTTACTGCCGCTCTTATGATCCTCGTGATATTCACGGGTGATGTTTTTGCCGGTGGCCCTTGGGTTTTGGAACCCGGGCAAGCTTATTTAACAACCGGCTTCAGTCGTAAAGTGGGTAAGCAGCGCTATACCCATTTTCACCTTGACGTTAACAAGACTCCTAAAAACTATACGGATGATGTTGACAGTTTTGCATTAGTAACTCCGGCCGATAGTACCACGGTTGACGGGAAGTTCCACGATTTTCGGTATTACTATTTTCAGGGCTACGTAGGTATTTGCAAGAACCTGGAGTTAGACTGGACAATTAATTTTCTGGAAGGCCGGGAAGCTTCACGCTCTAATCCCTACACCGGAAAGCTCTACACTTACACCGATGCTGAAGGAAATCCGGTTATTGGAGAAAATGGTTCATACCATTATGCGGTATGGGAGCTCAATTCAGGATTTACTGACAGTTGGATGAGTTTGAAGTACCAGTTTCTTCACAAAGCATGGCCGATGGCCGCGGAGTTAAGCGTCAGGTTTCCTGATCTCTACCTTCAGCCCAGTGAGGCCTATACAAGATACAATAACCAGTATTTGTCCTACACACACGTTGATGGTGATTCTTCCTACAACGTAAAGGATACCATCATTGAAGCGGGACCGGAATGGAGAGGTCTTCTAGGTCGTGACTTTGGATTTATCCTTCACACCGGGCACTCATTTCCTTTCAACAACTACGCATTCTACTTCCAGGCATTTGCAGGATACAACCTGCGTCTTGATCAGTGGTTACACCGTACGGCATATGCTGATCAGCTCATGTTAGGTGCAAGTTGCGGATATCAATGGAAAGTGAGTGATAAGTGGACCATTCTTCCCACACTTAATCTGGATTACGTGGGCGGTATTGGCAATGGAGGTCAACCGGTAACGTCGGATCGTTTTTACAGCACATATAAGAACAATAATTTCAATAACTCCAAGCATTTCCGCGGTTATCTCAATGTGGAAGCAATTTTTGACAAGCGTTTTGATGTCAAATTGGGTTATGGAAACTGGTTATGGGGCCGCGGTGAAGTGAAGTACAATGAAATGTTTGTTCAGCTTTCCTATGTAATTGGTTGCAAGGAAAAAAACTAAGTTCCCCCTGAAGAAAACCTTTTATAGGTTTCTCTGATCAAGGAAGGTCGCTTCGAAAGAGGCGATCTTCTTTTTTTTGGACAGGTTGATCCGGGTGATTATTTGGCCAAGCAGTTCATCCAAGCGCATTATCATTGCAGTATGCGAAAGCTGCTCGTGCCGGCAAGCTGGATTTATGGAATGATGGTAAGTGCAAGAAACTTCTTGTATGACCGGCAAATAAAAAAAAGTGTGGAATTTGATTTGCCCGTGATCTCCATTGGCAATTTGTCAGCAGGAGGTACCGGAAAAACTCCGCACATCGAATACCTGATCAGAACATTTCACGATCAATTCAGGGTGGGAACACTCAGCCGCGGATACGGCCGCCGCACCAAAGGATATCGACTTGCAGAAACAACAGATAACGCCAGGGATACCGGTGATGAGCCGTTGCAGATAAAAAGGAACTTTCCTCAGGTCACCGTGGCCGTTTGTGAAGAACGAGCCATTGGAATTCCGATTATGTTGCTGGACGATCCGTCATTGCAAATAATTCTTCTCGATGATGCCTTTCAGCACAGGCAAGTGAAACACGGGTTGAATTTGCTTCTCACCGACTACTCAAAGCCCTTCACGCGAGATTACCTTCTGCCTGCTGGTAACCTGCGGGAGCCGGTGCAAAACGCATCAAGAGCGGATGCCATTGTGATTACCAAGGTTCCCGCAAATGCGAGTGCTGCTTCAGTGATGGCATTGAAAAAGGAAGTTCAAATGAGCGCTAACCAAAAGGTATTTGCTTCAACGCTTAATTATGGACTGATGTATCTCATGTGGGATGCTTCAAAAATGGCTCATGATGTTTCAAAGCTTCATATATTGCTGTTGACCGGTATTGCATCATCTCATGCTCTTGCTGAATATTTGAAATCGAAAGTGACGAAACTCACGGAACTGATGTTTGCAGATCATCATCCGTATTCCATGCGCGACATAAGAAAAATCATTACGGCATACCGTTCACTGCCGGCAGAAAGCAGAATGATAGTCACCACAGAAAAAGATGCTGTCAGATTATTGCCCTTCAAAGATCAGTTACTAAATGAGGGAGTTGAAATATATTGCATACCGGTGGAGGTGAAGTTTGAAGCGGAGGAGAAAAGTGCATTTGATGACTTCGTGAGAAACTTCATCGTGAAAACTTTGCAAAGCAGAAATAATGAGTGAGCTGTTAAATGAGATATCGAAAAGTGTCCGGTTCATTCGGCAAAAAACATCATTCGGGCCGGAGGTGGCCATTGTGCTGGGTTCCGGTTTAGGCGAAGTGGTTAGCAACCTGGAAACTGAAACAGAGATTCCATATTCTGAAATTCCCGGATTTCCGGTGAGTACGGTGAAAGGTCATTCCGGCAATTTGCTTATAGGAATGTGGAACGGAAAAAAAGTAGTGGCAATGTCCGGGCGCTTTCATTACTACGAGGGATACAGTTTGCAGCAAGTGACGTTCCCGATCCGTGTGATGAAGATGCTCGGGGCGCACACCATTTTCATCACCAATGCCAGCGGCGGACTAAATCCGGCCATTAAAGTGGGAGAGTTGATGGTGATCAACGATCACATTTACCTAAATGGCGACCACCCGCTCCGCGGCAGGAATGAAGAGGAACTGGGACCGCGCTTTCCCGATCAGCATGCGGTGTATGATAAAAAACTTATTGAGAAGGCGCTAGATGTGGCGGAACAACATAAGATACAATTGCACCAGGGCGTTTATGTGGGTGTGACAGGTCCAACCTTTGAAACGCCTGCTGAATACCGCTACCTGCGGCTTATTGGAGGAGATGCTGTAGGCATGTCCACGGTTCCCGAAGCCATGGTGGCCAATCATATGGGTATGCGCATCTTTTGCGTTTCAGTAATCACGGATGAAGGCAACCCGCTGGTGCCCCAGAAAATTTCCCATGATGATGTGGTGCGCGCCGCGCGCGAAGCCGGACCCAAAATGATGTTGTTGCTTTCAGAAATGCTGCAGCACGTGTGAATGCATGAAAGAAAAATTGAGATGCCTCCTTCCGCTGGCAGTGATGTTCTTTTCACTGCTGAAAACGGCATCGGCTCAGGATACCGTTTTCCGCTATTATCCCGAATTCACGAAGTATTACCTCATTGATCATCCTGATTCGGCCCTCGGCATTGATACATCAATGAACTTGTTCAACCGGTTTCATCCCGCTGAAATTCCTTTTGGCTGGATGCATCTCGGTTATCTCGGGGCAGCGGCACAACCCATGTTTCTGGTTCCGAACAGTGATGTGGATGTTGACATCGGGCTTCATTCATTCGACATNNAGTCAGACTCTATGATACCAGAGAACCTTACACGTCATTTGCCTATCAGCAGGGCACGCGGTCAGAAATCAGAACCAATATTCTCAACTCGCAAAACATCGGGCGCTCATTCAGCTTTGGTGCCGACTTCAACCGCAACCGCACAGACGGCATGTATGCACGGCAAGTTTCTAAGCTGAGCAACTTCAATGCCTTCCTCCGTTACACAACTCCTGACAACCGTTATCGCGGAACTCTCATTTACCTCCTCAACGATTTCAAACTGGAACAGAATGGCGGCGTAACGAATGACTCTATTTTTTCCAATGAAGGATTCTTCAACCGCGGTGTAGTGCCGGTGAGTTTACAATTTGCGGAAACGAGATGGAAGAATGATGAAATTGTAATGACCAATGCCATTAATCTTGGCAAGAGGGAAGATGTGACCACGAAGAAAGATTCCGTACCGCGATACAGAATATTGCCTCGTTTCCGGTTGCAGCAGCGGTTTGAATGGGAGCATCGCAGCTACAAGTTCAATGATGAAATTGGTGATCGGGAGTATTACAGTGAACAGCCATTGTTTCCTCACCTCGGCATTCGTGACCAGCTTGCCTTTGACCGGTTCATGAATGAATTCAGGATTTCAAAATTCAAAGAAGATTCAGCAAGACATAAAGTGAATTTTGATGCCGATGCATTCTTCCGGCATTCAGTCTGGGACATTCAAAATAAGAGGTTGGAGGAAAAATTCCAGGCGGTGATCATCGGCGGAAGTTTCACTACTTCCTTTATGCAGAAACTTTTTGTGGGAGCTGAAGCCAAACTCAACATAGCCGATCGTAATCAGGGTGATTTCAATTTCAATGGTTCCGCCACATTCAAATTCAACAATCAAAGATTCATCAGCGGAAACGTAATGCTGGGCAGCGTGCATCAGTCAGTGATCGCGGAGCAGTACCAATCATTTTACTATAACTGGAACAACAGTTTCAGTTCATCTACCGTCACGAGTTTTACCGGAATTTATGTTGACAGCAAATGGAACCTGACGCTGAAAGCGACGTGGCTGTCGAACTCAAACTATGTTTACTGGAATTTGAACGGAGAACCGTCGCAGTATGACAAGGTGCTTACGGGCTATCAGTTTTTCCTCATGAAAAACTTTGCGGTAAAGTGGTTTCACTTTGATAACGAACTGTTGTATCAATCTTATTCCAATGATTCAGTGGTAGCGTATCCTGCCTTTGTGTGGAGGACCAGTTTGTATTACCAGAGTCATGTGTTTCAAAAAGCGTTGCAGGTGAAAGCAGGCATTGATGCGAATTACAGGAGCAAGTATTATGCGCCGGGATATAATCCTGCCGTAGGTCAGTTTGTGATTCAGCACGAAAGCGAGATTGATTGGTTTCCGTCAGTGGATGTATTCGTCACATTGAAAGTAAGATCACTCAGGGCCTTTGTGATGTTCCAGAATGTGAATCAGGATTTGGGCTACAAAGGTAATTTCACTGCATATCATTATCCCATGCCTGACCGATCCTTCAAGATCGGATTTCAGTGGTTGTTCTGGAATTAGAGCATCATCAGCGCCAGTTATTCTTCAGATGGATCCTTCTCACCCTTCATTATGGCCATGTACATGCAGGTTTGGGGCTTGTGATTGTTCACCACGCGAAACAGAATCTGATACGTGTCATCCCGGTCCGGTGT
>JAFDYS010000071.1:13482-13908 GCA_018267315.1 Bacteroidota bacterium
AAAAGAGGTTGAGTTGGTTGCGATCGAGATCAGTTACTTTGCTTTCGTATTCCTGTTTCTCACCGCGGCTGTCTTTAATTTCAATGGCAGTGCCATCAGCACCTTGTTCAGTAGTAAGGAGAATCACGAATTGAACCCCGCCTTCCAGCGGATACTTCTTGCGGATGATGTCACCGGATGAAACACGCTGGCTCCATTCGGCCATCAACTGATATCCTCCGCTTTCACGCGAACTTACCAGTAAATCGAGCGCGGAATATGCCACCTTATCATAGCACCTGATATCCTTGGTGAGGTGCTCCATGTCCTGCCCGAATAACAGAATGGGAAAGGAACTGAGTGCGATGATGAGAATCGGCTTGAACACGCTGCTAAAATAGTGGGGCGTGAAATTAGGTTTTCTGCTTCTTCTTCTTGGCTGCAGGG
>JAFDYS010000071.1:13987-15557 GCA_018267315.1 Bacteroidota bacterium
GTCCATGTCCCTTTGCCGTATTCACCATGTATATATCTCGCTTCATTAGCCGCTTTGTTTTCGCCCATCACGAGCACGGTTGATTTTATTACATCGGATCTGAACGCCGTGGTTTGTCCCATGAATCCTTTGATCACCTGCGTATGATCCTGGCAAAGCATAGTGGGAACCGGATCCCACTTGGCGGAGAAATCAAAGAGCGTGAAGTAATCCTGACTCATCGGCACGCGGCGCGTATTGGTGGCATCAATGTTTGAGAATTCATAAGTCAGAGGGTCCTTCACCAGTGTGAAATTCTGGAACGCAAAACACTTTGAAAAGTCCAGCTTCTGTTGCGCACCGGGATCAGGCGGATCACCGTCATACATCCAGTCGCAAATATCCACTCCGTCCGCAGCCATGGCGATGTCATACGAATCCGTGGCTGAACACATGGCAAACATGAATCCGCCGCCGGCCACGTAATCGCGGATTTTTTTTGCNNACGGCCAATTTCAGTTGAGATACTTTGGTGAATCCCCATCGGGTGGCTATTTCCTGGTTGGCCCTTACATCTTCAATATACCATGGCGCATTGGCATAAGCACCGTAGAACTTGCCGAATTGTCCTGTAAAATCTTCGTGGTGCAGGTGAAGCCAGTCATACAGCGGCAATTTTCCCTGCAGCACTTCATCATCGTAAACAATTTCATAGGGGATTTCCGCATAGGTGAGCACCAGTGTCACCGCATCATCCCATGGTTGTTTGTTCTTGGGTGAGTACACGGCGATCTTTGGGGCCTTCTCCAGTTTGATGACATCCTGATTCACCTCAGGGTCCGCTATCTGTGACAGGATGGAAGTGTACTGCGCATCAGGAACCACTTCATAGCTTACGCCGCGAACCACACATTCATTTTCACCTTCGGCGAAATATGGGAAGGAGAAACTTCCGCCCCGGTAGTTGAGCATCCAGTCCACTTTCAATCCCTTGCCAAGCACCCAGTAGGCCACCCCATACGCTTTGAGGTGATCAGCTTGCTTAGTATCCATGGGAATGAGGATTACAGAAGCCGTCGAACCGGCAATTCCGATTTGGGTGAGAAGAATCAGCAACAGAAGGGTGCGTCTCATGCTTCGAAATTATGAACTCTTGATCAACAAGCCGTATACGGCAGTTTGCATTAACATGTTTTTATTGCCGCTGCAATGGGTAACGAACATGGTTCCTTTCCATTGTGGAAATGCGGAAGATTGTGGCATTGCAGACGCCTCACAAATTCTACATTTGCTCATCATGAGAAACCGAAACACTGACGCCGGCGAAGAAAACCTGAGTGCGGCTGAATTGGAAGTGGAAAAAGTGTTACGTCCGCAGGAGTTCGGAGAGTTTGCCGGTCAGGAAAAAGTGGTGGAGAACCTGAAAATTTTCATCACGGCGGCCAGGCAACGCGGCGATGCCCTCGATCATGTATTGCTTCACGGTCCTCCCGGTCTTGGCAAAACCACGCTCGCAACTATCATTGCCCATGAACTGGGTGTTAATCTGCGGGTGAGTTCAGGACCCGTATTGGAAAAACCCGGTGATCTC
>JAFDYS010000071.1:15563-17690 GCA_018267315.1 Bacteroidota bacterium
TTGTTCATTGATGAAATTCACCGGCTAAGTACCGTGGTTGAAGAGTATCTGTATTCAGCCATGGAGGATTTTAAGATTGACATCATGCTTGATTCCGGCCCGAATGCCCGTTCGGTTCAGATACAGCTACATCCGTTTACCCTCGTGGGTGCCACCACGCGGTCGGGTTTGCTCTCTTCGCCACTGCGCTCCCGGTTCAGCATTGTTTCAAGAATGGATTATTATGATGCGCCCACGCTGAAGAAAATTATCCTGAGATCTTCCGCTATACTAAATACAACTATTGATACCCATGGGGCGGAAGAAATTTCGCGAAGAAGCCGCGGCACACCACGAATCGCGAATGCGCTGCTCCGCAGAGTGCGTGACTTCGCGCAGGTGAAGGGAAGCGGAAACATTGATGAAGCCATTTCAAAATACGCGCTCAATGCGCTCAATGTGGATGAGCATGGACTGGATGAAATGGACAATCGTATTCTTTCCACCATCATTGAAAAATTCAAAGGCGGCCCCGTGGGTTTAAACACAATAGCAACAGCGGTAGGCGAGGAGCCGGGCACGATTGAAGAAGTGTATGAGCCCTTCCTCATCCAGGAAGGTTACATCAAGCGCACGGCCCGCGGCCGCGAAGCCACTGAACTCGCATTCAAACATCTTGGAAAAGCCATCCCGAAAGATCCGGGGATGTTGTTTAGCTGAGAGTGAAGTACATCGCTCGTGCTTTGGTCAGTTCGAGCCTGCCGAGAGCGAGCGGAGACGGTTGAATCGCTGGTGAAACTTCCTGATAAGTCCGAAGTGACCTTCGCTTTTCCTCTTCCTTTTATCTTTGAATTAAAATCATGTTCATATGATCTTCCTCTTTGATCTCGAACATTCTATCGCAGTGCCTGTAGCTGCTGAAGTGATTGTATCGCTCATTCTGTTCGCCGGAGGTTATTTGATCGGGAAGTATCGGGAGCGGAAGGCGGCTTTAGGCAAGAACCTGGATGAATATGATTTCTATCCGTTTGAGGTTGACAAGAACAACTTTCCGCAATTCTCCATCAAGGATTTCCGACTGGCTGTTCATTATCTTCTGAAGAATAAAAACAAGCGGGCAGCGCAACAACTTATTTTCATTGGCGAGCAGAACAGTGTGCGCAATCAACTGGAGCATGAAGAGCTGCGGCAATATGAAAAACTCTTCAGAACTTATGAAGGCGACAAGATCATTGACGACAACAATGAATTCCTTGAAAATTACAGGCGGCTCGTTCGCCTATTCGGACAAACCTTCCGCGACATGGGCATTGAAATCCTTCTGCATAACCTGATGAATCCGTCGAAGTCCATCATGGAAATTGAAAGCGGTGAGGTGACAGGAAGAAAGACCGGCATGGGAACCACTGTGCTGGTGCTGGATCTCAAGAAACGCAGGGCTTTGAATGAAGACAAACTAAACTATGAACTCAATATCGGCTCGCGCAAATTCAAGTGCACCACCATTCCCATCTTCAGAAAGGACTACGGACTCATCGGTGCTGTATGCATCAATATTGATACGAACTACATCGATGATGTGGTACTGAAATCACATGAAAATCTGACAGGATTTTTCAGGAGCTATTGCAAGACGGATATGGTGCTTGAAGAAAACATCCTGAGTAANNGATGAATTTGAAAAAGCGCAGAAAGGAAAAAGGCACTGGAGGGAGGTAGTTGCATAAGAGGTAGGAGTGTCATCTTCTTCTTTTACCTTTGCCCATTCCGTTCGGGGTGTGGCGCAGTTGGCTAGCGCACCAGCATGGGGTGCTGGGGGCCGGTGGTTCGAGTCCACTCACCCCGACGAAAAAAGAAGAAAGCGAGAATTCAATTCTCGCTTTCTTTTTGCTCAATATTCCTGTCACTACAGATCAGAGGTACTGATTAATCACCTGCTCCAGTTTGCTTGCCGGCATTACGCCGCTTTGCCGCCATTTCACTTCACCGTTTTTAAACAGGATAAGCGTAGGCACCCCCATGATTTTATATGCAGAAGCCGCGAGCGGACTTTCATCCACATCAACCTTGATGATTTTGGCCTTGTCGCCAATTTTTGATTTCAGTTCCTTCAATATCGGCGCCATCATCTTGCATGGGCCGCACCAT
>JAFDYS010000071.1:17722-18203 GCA_018267315.1 Bacteroidota bacterium
TCGCCGCTGATCATTTCAGAAAATGTTTGATTCGCCATCTTTAGTTTTTTGAAAAGGCCAATTGTTCAACCAGGATGGTCGGATGTAGTACCACCTTTGCAGTCATGGAGTTCGAAATCAGGCAGGCCTGTTCTGACTTCTGCAATATCCGTTCAGCTTTTTCGCGGTCATTCTCATTACGGATTACGATTCGTGGCAACAAGTCAATTTCTGTCATCAGGAATTTCCCTTCTACCTTATCGAGCATTCCTTTCGCATCAATTTCGAAGCTGGCAAAATCGAGCTTTGAATTTTCTGCAATAGCCAAAAAAGTGGTCATGAGGCAACTGCTGGCTGCGGCAGTGTACAGGTGTTCGGGTGACCAAATCCGGTCTATTCCCTTATTAAAATTCGGCGGTGTGGCCACTTCAAACTTTGTATCAAGTTCCGGTGAGGAAAGTTCCCCAAGCCTTCCTTCCTTCCAGGTGAGGGAGACATTATA
>JAFDYS010000072.1 GCA_018267315.1 Bacteroidota bacterium
CACTGGTGGCAAGAAAATCAACTTGTCAAGTGCGCCTTTGTCGGATTCAAGACATATGAAAAACAAGATGATGGAACTTGGTCCGTGTACGAGAGCAACCCAAAAGACTATCACAAGAGCATTCTTGTCAAGTCCGCTACTCCGCCTCAAGGCGGCGGATTATGCGTTGCCGTCTTACCCTCTCTGTTGCAGGGAAAAAATCATCAAGTGGGACTTGGACTTTTCTTGCCCATTTTCGCTCAACACTTGCGAGGCCCGCCTCATCTTGCCGCTTCCCCTCAGGAACTTGCAATGCGATGGGCATCAAGTCATTCGATGATTATGGTTGCCTTTGACATGAATTGGGGAAATCCAAAGATCAAAAAAGCCCAAGGATTCTTTGCGGTTCCTTCTTGGCAGTTCTTTTACGAGTGCATTCTCATGGGGACAATGATTCCAGGACTTAGGAACTTTTACGAGTGCATTCCAGACAATGTCATCATAAGATTCTATCTTGATCTTGACATTGAATACGACAAGTATCCGGATCTGCGCAGAGTTCCAATCTTGTCAATTGTTCTCAAGTGCATCAAGGACGTCTTTCTAGAGTGCTATCCAGGGGAGGACTGCCAATTGGAGCTCCAGGCCCTTGACTCTTGCAACCAAGACAAGTGCTCCTTTCATATCCTCAGCGGGCCAACATGCCGTTTCCTCTGGAAAAACACAAGCGCCCTCAAGAAATTTGTGCAACGCGTTCGCTTGCAAGTGCTTCAACGATTGCTACCTAATGTGGACGCGTCCACTCTGCCCCGCGAAGCCATTGTAGACTTGTCTGTCTATGACAGTCTCAAAAAATTTCGCCTGATTCTTTGCACCAAAGGAGGACAAGCTCGATTTCTCAGAGGGGCCTTTGCCAACTATGAGGATACCGTTGTGTGTATCCCAAATCCCGCTAGTAGCCATATTGTCTTGGGAGCGGTCGGCTCATACTTTGTCTTGCCCTTTCTTGTCTCAAAGGACGACCCAAAAGGCGAGACCATCAAGTTGCATGAAGAGTACAGGCTAGATATCCTGAATGGTCCTCATCCCTTTGTTGGAAACACTGACAAGCACATGGTAAACTTGTATCGGCAAGAGACAGGAACTGCCTTGCTTTTGCCCGAGTGGAACTTGGTGTCCTACCCGCCCACAAGTAGAGGATGGCGCCTGTCAGATGGTTTGGTGCTTCCTACCGAGTTTACCGCCCATCAAGAAGACACAGCAGCGACGTATGTTGAGCCTTGCCCAGAGAGTAACATTTCTCAGTTGCCGCTGTGGAAGTTTTTGCGTGAGCACGAGGTGGAGTCTGGACAGCCTCACAACTTGCGATGGACACGCATTGTGACTGACCATTGCTTCCTCCTTCCTCCAGAGGCGCTGAAAAACTTGCCTGCTGCCATGGCCCAAGAGCGCGTCCTTTTCCTCAATGAGCCTCTTCCTCCTGGACTCCAACGCAAACTGGTGGTGGATGTGGATGGAGGAGTAAATGTGACCATTGAGGAGGTCATTAGGAAGGCTCACCAAGTCTTGCCATTGCCAGAGGACACTATATGCCACGTTCTTTCGTGCCCTCCCAGGCCTGGTGCCCCTCCTGGGGCGCAGTTTCTCCACCTAGTCTTTCAGTGTCTTGTGAGTAGCAACGGACCATGTATGCAGCTCAAGAATAGTTGCAATCTGCAGTGGGAAATTGATGCAGGTCCAAGTGCAATGCGGACAATTTGGTCGGATAAGGTGTCTAAGACAGACGGCTCATTGTGCAAACGACCTTTGCAGCACGTGGAGACATGGAAAGGCATACAGAGGTTGGATGGGTTTGTATTTTCGTCAAGGGAACAAGAAGCCAGAGAATGCCTTTTGCAGTGCGGATTGGAAGGTCTCCTCATATTGCCCTTTGAAGGGGGAGAAGGAGCAGGAGAATGCTACTCTGTGACGGCCATGACTGATGAGGACAAGCAAGTGCTCTTGGACGAAGTGGCTTTGCATTTGCCTGACAAGCAGGCCAAGAGCACAGGCTCATGGAAATCGAAAGGAGGGAATCGCTTGCTCGTGTCGCTGACGGAAAAATGGTGCCCAATCCAGGAAAGAAAGCACAAGAGTAATACTCAAGGAGTTTCATTTGGGATGGACTGCTTGATTCTCAGGTGCTGGGACAAGGACTGCAAAGACCCTGGGCGGAGGCACGAGTATCAAAATGCAGAGAGAGCGCGACAAGTGCTCAGAAAATACTTGAGAGAAGATTTGGGAGGAGGAGTAGGAGGAGGAGGAGAATTCGAGGAGCTGAAAGCCATTGTTTTGAGAGCCTTTCCCGAAGACGAAGATATTTGGGAGAGCGCGAGAGAAATTTGGAGATTGGGTGATTACTTTGGTCCAAAAGCACAGCCAAGGGTTGAACTTGATTACAGGTTGGAGTTTGGCTCCATTTTGCGCCGAACGAAAAGCGGTCCAAAGATGCCAATTTCTTGCGAAGTCTCTCCATGTGATCCTCCTCCAAATCTTGCAAATGTTAGGTATGACGCGGACGCCTTTCAGCAAATGATTGAAGCGTGCAAAACAGAGTTTGACAATGCAGTGCCACTTGTCTTGTTTGAAAGGAATCTCTTGGTGTTTTACAGCGGGAGATGTGGTAATCCCATTCGGACGGTGCGTTTCAATTGCTCTCCAGCAGCGGTACGTGACTTGACAGTGGATCCTCCTCGACAGAGCAAGGCATCTACGGCCTTGAATAGAGCATGCCATGTCTTTTACGCCACTATCAGGCTCATGCCCTTGGATCCAATGGTAAAGGCGCGCCGAGAGCAAATGGCTTGGGAGGGGAAATGCAACGCATTCCTCTTGGATGAGGATCAAGGGGACTTGCAGTACAAGTTACCTCGTCCTAAGCATAAGGTTGTTGTTGTTGATGTGATTGTGGCTCCTCCTGGGTCCGGCAAGACAAAGGCCATCATGCGCGAGTATAACATTCCTGACGTTGTGACAAGTAACAGATCATTGGCGTGGAACTTGTCGGATCGATATGGCATGGCACATCACATGACCCCTGACAAGGATCGCGTGCGTTCCCAAAAGGAACTTGTGGAAGAACCCCTTGCCTTGGCCACTGTCATTGATTCTCTTCCTCGCCAGGCTGAGCGACCAGTAGAGCGCGTGCAGTTTGGGGAGGAAATTACTGCCGTATTGCACAGAATTGCCGCTACAAAGGACGGCAAGCGAGCTAGAGAGTTATGGGAAGCTCTTCGGAAATTGATTGCCAAGAGCCCTGCGCCCTTTGTGGTGGCTAGCGCCGACATTACGGCGCATCTTGAAGGCGAGTGGCTAGCCCGGTTGGGCTGCAGTGTGAGGGTGCATTACAAGGTCCATGGATACACGAGTCCAGAGACGAGGTGCCGAGAATTCATGTCAGACAAGGAGTTTTGGACCACTTATGTGCGCGTACTGATGCACAATAAGAAGAAGAACCCGCGCGACCTCATCCGGTTGTTTGTCCCTTGCAGCACTGTTGCCGCCGTGAAAAAGGCAAAAGTCTTGTGGGAGCGCTACTGGCCAGAGGGGAGGGCGGTATTTGTGCATGCCAAGTCGGAAAGCATCCCAGAAGGGTTTGCCGATAGGCCAAATGAGGAGTGGATCAACTATGACGTGGTTTGCATCTCTCCTGCTCTCAAGGTTGGAGTTTCCTTTGAAGTGGCAGATCACTTTCACGTCTGTCTGGCTTATGGCGCAACTGGATGCGGAACATCTGAGGACTTGGAGCAGCTTATGAAGAGAGTTAGGCCGGCATTTAGAGTCCTCATGTATCGCCTGAGGCTGATGGGAGGTGCAGGAGGAGGAGGAGGAGGTGCGACAGTGGCAGATTTGAATGAGCAGTTAGAATTGTATGCACGCGGGCATGGCATTGATCGGGCCGCCTTGTTTGCACCTCGTCCAGAGGAAGATGACGTAGGATGGTTGAAAAGGACGGTGGAAAAGATTTTGCGCCATGATCAGATTAATTTCATTGCAAAAGTAAGGGATACGTTTCGCATGCAAAGACAAATGATGGTGGAACTTGGTGGAGTGCCACCAGAGGATGATTTGGGCCTGGGAGTTGCCCCATTAGATGTTGTGCTGGACTTGACGGGGCCGGACCTTGAGGAGGAGAGCATTCAGGCCATTTTGGATGCTCCTGATCTGAATGCGGACGATTTGCGCGAGTTGTTGGCAAACAAGGAGAAAAAGACTGTGGCAGAGCAGGCTCAAATTGACCGCTACATGATTCGCAACAAGTAT
>JAFDYS010000007.1 GCA_018267315.1 Bacteroidota bacterium
TTTTGTTCGTGTTACTTAGCGAAAATTTTAAAAAAGGGGGGCTTGGGTGCCCGCCCGAACGTGCCTTTTCGGTACGAGCGGGGTTAATCCCTGCCTGCGTGACACAGTCAGGGAGGAAAGTGTGGTGTCCCGCAATACTGCGGGATGTGTGCAAGTGTCCCGACAAATGTTTGTCGGGACAACAGAGGAAAGCGGCAGAAACTTTTTCTATTTTCCTGCCCGACTTCGTCATTCAGGCGGGGTTGCAAAAAATTGCGTGAACGGTATCGCTTCCCTGCCTGACTGCGTCACGCAGGCAGGTAATCCCACTTTTTTAAAACTTCGCCAACCTGTCCCGCACCGAAGGTCGGGAGCCCTGATGCGGTGTGTGCAATGTTAAAACGACACCGCAACCCTCAACTGACGAGCTTTGAACAAATTGTTTTTAATACTTTGGACAACGACCGACACTCATTCTAATGCCAATGCATCAGAAAAATAAATTTGAAAAGAAGCCCTCCCACTCCAATGCACATTGCACAACGCAATAATTACAATGTGTAAAGCCCGACTTCAAAATTCAATATCGCTTTTCTTCTGAGCCGTGGCAATATCTTGGACAAGGTGGTTGGATTTTTGTTTCGCTCCCAAAGAATTATTAAACGAAATACGAAATATTTTAAAACGGAATGAAGAAGGTTGGGGAGGATTATCTGCCACAGCAAAAATCGGAAACACCGATTGAAAAACCGCTATTGGGTTTGACACCAAAATTGAAACTTACCTGCTGCCTTTAAAAGCGGAAGTAAGAATAAAGGAGAAAGTTGAACCCGGGAAAGAATTAAGGTTACAGTTATCATCTGAAAAATATTTTTCAATGAATACAACTTCTAACTTTGCTATGAAATGAATCAGCAGCAGTTTTCAAATCTTCGCATGCATTTTGAGGAAACCGACCATTTCAGCGATGAGGCGTTTAAAAAATTTACCTCCATACTTACCCCGGTGGTGTTGAAGAAGAAAGAATTTTTCAATATGCAAAATGAGCAGTGCCGTTATCTGGCGTATGTCAACTCAGGTTGCCTTCGTGCTTTTTACACCGATAATAAAGGCGATGAGTTCACCATGTATTTTGCTTTTCAAAACTGGTGGATAGGCGATAAGACAAGTTTCTACTCAGGCACCCCATCACGGTTTAGTGTGCAGGCCTTGGAAGATGCAGAAGTGTTTCGTGCCGATAAAACAAAATGGGAAAAAGCATTGGACGAAATTCCTGAGTTTGAAAAATGGTATCGTGTTAAAACCAGAAAATCGTATGAGGCATCGCAGCAGAAATTAATTTCAAGTCAAACAGAATCTGCCGAAGAAAAATATTTGAAGCTGCTGAAGAATGCACCTGACATAGTGCAACGCATACCTCAACATTACATTGCTTCGTATCTCAACATCAAACCGCAATCACTCAGCCGTATTCGTAAAACAATTTTCAGCAAAAAGCATTAGTTAACATAGGTGAACGTTTTCACCATCGGCATCACCACATCTTTGCATGGTTAATTAAAATTTATTTCAAACAAAAAATTAAAGAGCATGCAAAGTAAAAATCAAACGGCTACTGTAGCCACTGCCGGACAAGGCAAAATATTTAATGTGCTTGGTCACTCCATCACCGCACTGCTATCTGAACAAACAACCGGGGGCAATTATTATGTATTTGAGTGCATCACTCCTCCGGGACATGGCATTCCGCCTCATGTGCACGACAGGGAAGATGAAATTATTTCCATCGTTGAAGGTGAGTATTCGGTGATGATTGGCGACAAACGCTTTCATGCAAAGAAGGGAGACATCTGTTTTTTCCCGAAGCACATTCCACATTCGTTTCAAAACATCAGCACTAAAGCAGGCACTACTTTGTGGACAGTAATTCCGGGTTCAAACTTTGAAGAGTTCTTTGATAAACTCGGAGCATTGCCTGCCGGAGAACCCAACTTAGAAGTGGTTGCAAAAATATTTTCCGACTACGGAATGGAAATATTAATGGCAGTCGAATCAAATTAATTTCATGGAGGCGTATGCAAACAAGTGTCCGCCTCTTTTTCTAACTTTATATAAAATAACACGATGAAAAATATTTTAATCAAGTCAGAATTTGAACAAACTGTTCAACGCATTAAAAATTTACAAGCCACCAACAAAAACTTATGGGGTAAAATGACTGTGAATGAAATGCTGTGTCATGTAAGCGACCCATTAAGAGATATTCTTGGCTTGCGTAACACCGTGCCGGTAACGCCTGAAGAAATGCGACCACAAATTATTTCAATGGTAATGGTAGAAGATGAATGGCAACACAATTTGCCCACATTTCCGCCTTACCTGCAAGGAGAAGATGGCGGTGGGACTAAGCCAACCGATTTTGAAAGCGATAAGAAAACTTTACTTGAATTACTGAATTCATTTTTCAATACGACAAACGATTTTCAGTTTCATCCACATGCAGGTTTAGGCATTTTAAGTCGTGAACAGTTCGGACAATTTATCTGGAAACATACTGACCATCATTTACGGGAGTTTGGAGCTTAAATAGATTGAAAGAACCGAGGCATTATTTTGATTTCAGTCCCTGCTTTATCTGCTTCAATATTCCGTCTTTATCCTTCTTCACCATCCTGGCAAACCGACTTGCAAATGGATGAACCTCGTGGTGTTTTTCACTCCACAAAATAATTTCCACCATCGTGGGAATTAAGTCAATGCCTTTTGTTGTAAGTTTGTAAAGCACTTTCGCTTTGCTATCAGGATGTTCTTCTTTAGAAATGATTCCACCCATTTCAAGAAGTAATAATCTATCGGCTAAAATGTTGGTAGCAATTCTTTCCTCTGATTGTAAAAACTCACCGTAGGTTTTCTTTTGGTTGAACATCAAATCCCGAACAATCAGCAGCGACCATTTATCACCAAAAATGTCAAGTGCTGTGCTGATGGGGCAAGTGGAACGGTGTTCAATATTTTTTTGCTTCACGGCACAAAAATAAATATTCACTTGCATATTGCAAGTTATTTCTTTTATCTTTGCCGGCACAAACTTTCAAACAACATATTCAGTGAGCAAACTGCAAGCAAAAAACGAAGCCATTATTAACGCACCCATCAGCAGTGTTTGGGCAATCATTACCGACATCCATGTATTGCACAAGGTGAATCCCGGAGTTATCACTGCCAAAGGCAGAATGGATAAGCAAGGCGAAACAAGAACTTGCGAAATGCAAAACGGTGGAAGAAAAGGAATCATGACGGAACGCCTTGTGGAATTTGAACACGAAAAGAAAACTGTCTGGACAATTGTCGAAGATTCAATGGGCATGAGCAAAATGATTAAAGACCAACGGTTCTGTTTTTATCTTGAAAAACTTGGCGACAACAAAACAAAGATTGTAAATGAATCTTATTACGAACCTGCAAACTTCATGGTGAAAATTATGAATGCCCTGATGATGAAAAGAAAGATGGGACAAATTCAGCAGCAGATTTTAAACAACATCAAATCACTCACAGAAAAATAATTGGCATGACAACCATTCACAACGAAATCACGATTGATGCACCAGTAGAAAAGATTTGGAATGCACTTTCAAACATTGACATGCTTGACCAGTATGACCCGACAGTTAAGAAGTCAACACTTCTCACATCAAGTAACAGGGGCATCGGAGCAAAACGAAAAGTAGATATGCTTGACGGTAAAAACTGGTTTGAAGAAAAAGTAACTGCGTTCAAACCAAACGAAGCACTGGCATTTGAACTGACTGCATGTTCTTTTCCCGTTCACAAACTCAAACACTCCTATTCATTTGAAAATGTTGGCGGACAAATTAAAGTGAAACAAGTGATGGAATATGATATGAAGTTTGGCTTCTTGGGAAAACTTATGGATGCTCTCGTGGTTCGCAGGCAATCCGACAAGGGCATCAAGAAATTTTTTGGCGGACTGAAATCTTTTGTAGAAAATAAATAGTAACCGATAATTTTATAACGAACTAATTTTAATAAACAATCAAAACAAAAATCTTATGAATGAAAAAATGAGTTCCGGCACAAACGCAATCAACTGGTTTGAAATACCAGCCACGGACATTGCAAGAGCAAAGAAGTTCTACGAACAAATCTTTGAAATCAAAATGGAAGAAATGGAAATGCCGGGGATGAAATACGCCATGTTTCCATTTGATCCGATGAAGGGAAAAATTTCCGGTGGGTTAGCACAAAGTCAAATGCACACACCGGGCATGACCGGTTCGATCATTTACCTTAACGCGAATCCTGATTTGCAAAATGTGTTAAACAGAGTTGAGAAGGCCGGCGGTAAAATCACAATGCCAAAAACTTCTATCGGGCAAAACGGATTTATGGCTTTTTTCACTGACACAGAAGGAAACAATATGGCTCTCCATTCCAATACATAAAGGAAAGAATTTGCTATGGCTTACAACGAAAAACTTGCAGACAGAATTCGTGAATCGCTTCAACACTTGAAAAATGTTGAAGAAAAAGAAATGATGGGAGGTTTGACTTTTATATAATGTGTGTCGGCATATTCAAAGACGAACTCATGTGTCGTATTGACCCCGACTTTGATGAAACAGGAATCGAAAAAAATGGTTGCAGAGCAATGGACTTTACTAAGAGACCCATCAACGGTTATGTAATGATTGACGACACCGGAATAAAGTCAAAAAAAGGATTTTGACTACCGGATTAACCTTTCATTTGAGTTTAACAAAAATGCGAAATCATTTAAGAAGAAAAAGCCCCTCTCATCCCGTGACGAGGATGCCATTGATCAGCATTTGTAATGCCGGCTAAACCCGCGGTTGATGTCCGCACCACCCACCAATAAGTAAAAAGTTGGGGATGCTGAAACCTGTCTGTCTGGCAGGCAGGCAGGTTTCAGCATGCCGGCTTTGTTAATGACTGACTTCAGTTGGATAATGAATCAGTGAACGCTACTTCTCTTTCCCCGGCAGCGTAAACCCGATTCTCTTGCGCGTATCCGAATCCTGATCGGCAAGTTTGAATTCCTCCACATCGGCGTAGGTGATGGTGGCCAGCACTTCCGGCGTGCGCTCTTCCTTCTTCATGGAGGCGAGGCGCAGGTCGCGGTTCTTCACCGCTTCCTCAATCACCTTGCGCACTTCGCGGCCATTGCCGAAGTACTTGCTGCGGCGGTCGTAGATGAACTGCAGGAATTTCTTCAGATGGTCTTCCGCTTCGGCATCGAGCTTCAAACTCTCATGCTGCACCAGCGAGAGGGCGATCTGGAAGAGCTCTTCGGGAGAATAATCATCGAACAGGAACGTCTTGTCGAACCGCGACTTCAGTCCCGGGTTCGATTCAAGGAACTGTCTCATGTTATCCGTATAACCGGCCACGATCACCACAAACTGCCCGCGCTGATCTTCCATGCGCTTGAGCAGCGTTTCGATCGCTTCATTGCCGAAATCGTTGGGCGAGCCGGAGCTGAGCGAATACGCTTCATCAATAAAAAGGATTCCACCCTTGGCGCGGTCAATCACTTCGGCCGTTTTGATCGCCGTTTGTCCGACGAAGCCCGCCACCAGTCCCTGCTTGTCCACTTCCACGAGGTGCCCGCGTTCGAGCAATCCGAGCGCTTTGTAGATGCGCGCGATGATGCGCGCCACGGTGGTTTTGCCCGTGCCGGGGTTGCCCATGAACACGCTGTGCAGCGAGAAGCGGCTCAGCACATCTTTCCCTTCTTCGCGGTAGAAGCGAACGAGCTTCACCATCTCGCTGATCTCCGCTTTAATGTTGTTCATGCCGACCAGCGCATGCAGTTCATTCAGCGCTTCCTTGAGCAGGAACTCATCCACCGGAATGTCGGGCAACGTCTTTTCTTTTGAAACAAAAATCTTTTTGAAGTCCTGCGGCTCAATCAGCGTGAAGCTCTCGGCGCTGAGCGATTTAGGGTCCTGATGTTTCATGATGCGCAGACCCATGTTCAGCTTCGCTTCATCCATCCATCCGTTCACGAGGCGCGCATTGCCGAACGTGCGGTCGCGGTTGCGGTATGCTTCCACAAGTTTTTCATATAGAAATTTCCTCGCATCATCAGCCAGTGAGAGATGCCGCTCGTTGGCCGCATACTGAGCGATCTGATCGAGTTCCTGCGGCAGGTAATCGGGAAATTCAAAGTACTGGTTGAACCGTGACTTCAGCCCGGGGTTGCTGTCGAGGAAGGTGGCCATCTCTTCCGGATAGCCGGCCACAATCACGGCCAAATCTCCTTTGCCATCGCTCATTTCCTTCATGAGAATTTCAATCACCTCGCGTCCGAAATCTTTCGAATCATCTGACTTGCGGGCCAGTGAATACGCTTCATCAATGAACAGCACGCCGCCGCGGGCGCGGTTGATCACTTCTTTGGTCTTCGGCGCGGTTTGCCCGATGTATTCGGCCACAAGATCGGCGCGGTCCACCTCCACCAGGTGACCCTTGCTGAGCAATCCCATTCGCGCGTAGATGCGACTGAGCAGTCGCGCCACCGTGGTCTTGCCCGTGCCGGGGTTTCCGGTAAACACCGCATGTAAAGCAATCTTCTCTGTCTCGGCAATTCCCTTCTCCATCCGCAGCTTCTGAAACTCGAGATACTGCAGGTACTCGTGAATTTTCTGTTTGATGGATGTGAGCCCGATCAGTTCATCGAGTTTCTGCACGGCCTGCTCCAGTGTTTCGGTATTCTCAGCGGCCGGCTGATGCTGCGCCGCCGGCGTTTGATACGGCGGACGGTTGAGCACATGCACTTCGCCTTCTTCAAACTCTGTCCCCACGGTGAATGGCACCACGGCGATGAGCTGATCCATGAACACGATCTCAAGGGTGAAGTTGTCAGTGTACCAGGTGCCTTTGGAGTCAGAACCCCAGCCGGTGGTGATGGTGTAAAACCCGTTGGCATCGGGGTTGAAGAAGAAGAACTCGAGGCACTGCCCTTTCAGCTGCCGCGCATCATTGTAGAAATCGAAAAACAATTCGCAGGGCCAATTGGTCTCCGGCAACAGGTTCTGCATAGTGAGTTCCACCCACACGAAGCGCGTGTCATCTTTATTGAACTTGCTGAAGTAACGCCGCTCGGCCGGTGGCATCCCGCTGTTGGGTCCTTCATAAAGCCGGACCGAATGAATATTGAAATACGGGTTGGCATCTGCCGTCACCTTGCCGCCCGCTGTTACATAAAATGTTTTGCTGGCCACCTTCACTCCGTCAATCCATGCATCCCAATAGTATTGGCCTTTCTTCCAAAACGCGCCGGGGGTGGGATTGCCCCATCCTTCGCGGATGTAAACAATGTTTTCGTCCGTCTTCACCGCGCGGTCCACTTTTAAATCGCAGATCTCGCGCCCGGCGCTGCTGTATGCTTTCAGCTCCACTTTGATGTTCCACTCTTCTTCATCAAATTGCTTGTTGAACAGAGACAGTTCGGCATACACATAGGTCGTGTCGGCTTCTTCGAGCACCGTTTGATACTTGCGCTTGCTTTCGGCAAGCGGATCAGCGGGGCCGAACACTTTCAGGTCACGAAGCTTGTAGTTGGTTTGTCCCTTGGCCATACACAGCAAATAAACGAAGAAAGACGCCTGCTAAGTTCAGCAATTATGAGTGAAAAAAATATGACATCATACCGTCGCAGAAGAGGTCATTGGTTTGTTTGCGAAACCGCATGGATCTGTTTCAACAGCAATGACTGTATTTCCTTCACCTCTCTCATAATCATAAAGTGCTTGCCGCCGTGAATAATAAAGTCGGGTTTGATCCGGCGGATCGGAAACACGATATCGCGGTCGCCGTGAATGTGTACGAGGCCATTTGGCGAAATGTTTTGATCCCACCGGATCACCTGATCAATGCCCCATTTAATGATGCGCGTGTCGGCATCACGTACCAGTTCCCTGAAAAGTTTTTTTTCTGACGGAGATTTTTTAGCCACCAGTCCGCTTACCATCACTCCAAAGTCTTTGATCAGCCCGGCGGGAAGGATCCGGTGAACCGGAATCCGTCGCAGCCATGAAAAGTAACGCGGCTTCTCGCGCCGGTGCTTGATGCTGGAAACGATGATGATTTTATTCGGGGGAAGAAAACGGGCGATTTCCTGTGCCACAATGCCGCCGAATGAAACACCGATGTAAATCCGCTCCTTGCTTTCATCAATTGCCGCGGCCATTCTTTTGCAGTAATGTTCCAGCGTTTCGTTTTTTTCAGGAACCAGGAATGAAATCACCTTCCCTTCATAAGGCGAAAAATCATAAGCCCTGAAAAGTTTTTCACTGGCACCCAGCCCCGGGAAAAGGTAAATCAATCGGTAGCGGTTTGCTGTAAAGTTAGTGGCACTGCACGGGCAATCCCCCCTATAAACTGACATATAAAATTGTATCTTGGTCTTGATTTGTTTCAGGATGGGAAGAAAACACTATATCATACGTGTGCACGGCCGGGTGCAGGGTGTGTTTTACCGGGCCAGCGCCCGCTCACATGCTTTGGCTCTCGATCTCAAAGGATTTGCACAGAATCAGCATGATGGTTCCGTTTACATCGAAGCCGAAGGAGATGAAGAAAACCTGAAGCAATTTGTGGAGTGGTGCCGTCGCGGCCCCGATCGTGCTGAAGTGACGGAAGTGCTGGTGGAAGAAGTGCCGCTCAATCACTTTTCCTCTTTCGAAGTGAACCGCGGTAAATATCACTGATCCGCTCACCGGGCCAGCATCACAAAAATCACCGGCTTCTTTTTGAGATCGGGAATATTTTTTTTCCAGGACGCCACGGCCTGCGTGAAAATGAATTCATCCGGCAATGAAATATTGCAAGCGATGCATAACCGGGTGGCCGGTTTGAGTGTTTCGAGCAAATCTTTCATTAAGGCCTCATTGCGGTAAGGCGTTTCCATGAAGATCTGCGTTTGATTTTTTTGCGAAGACTCTTCTTCCAGTTGCCTGATCTTTTTCTTTCGCTCATGCGACTGCACCGGCAGGTAACCATGAAAAGCAAACTGCTGTCCGTTCATACCGCTTGCCATGAGTGCCATGAGGATCGAAGACGGCCCGATCAATGGAACCACCCTCACACCATTCGCATGCGCCCAGCGAACTACCGCGGCGCCGGGATCAGCCACGCCCGGAGCGCCGGCTTCTGAAATGACCCCGGCATTCAAGCCACCCTTCAGCAGCCGCAATAATTCTTCGTCCGGTGAAAAGGAATCATCAGTTTCGGCTTTGATCATCTTCACTTCATCAAAATTCCTTTTATATCCGATGCTGCGCAGAAACCTTCGCGCCGAACGTTCATTCTCCACGATGAAATAATCAATGGCGAAAATTTTTTTCTTCGTTGACGGAGGAAAAAAATCTTCACTTCCTTCGCCGAGCGAGGAGGGAATGAGATAAATGCTTCCTTTGTTTCGTTCTTCGTCCAATGCTTCTTCAAAATTCATTGGTAAAATAGCAACGCCGATTCAAATGCCATGTCCAAACTACCGCGATCTTTTTACATGCGTGATGATGTGTTGCAAATCACGCGTGAACTGCTCGGTAAATTCCTCGTGACTAGATTCCGTGACGTGATTACGTCCGGAATGATCACGGAAGCCGAAGCGTACGCCGGCGTGATTGACAGCGCTTCGCATGCGCACAAGGGACGAAGAACAAACCGAACGGAAATCATGTATGCCACGGGCGGCACAGCTTATGTTTATCTCTGCTACGGCGTGCATCACCTGTTTAATGTGGTGACGAATGAAAAAGATATTCCGCATGCCATTCTCATCCGCGGACTGGAGCCGGTGGAAGGAATTGAAACGATGCTGAGGAGAAGAAAAATGAAATCACTCAGCCCTTCACTCACTTCCGGGCCGGGTTCCCTTTCAAAAGCGCTCGATATTCAGGTGAAGCACACCGGCACGGATTTGCTCGGAGATAAGATATGGATTGAAGACCGCGGCGTGAAAATTCCTTCATCAAAGATTGTGAGGACGAAACGCATCGGCGTGGAGTATGCCGGTGAACATGCGCATCTCCCCTACCGGTTTATCATCAAGGGAAATAAGTGGATCACGAAGTCGCCGTTCAATAAATCAGAATCAGGCAATTTAAAAACTCGATGACTCGGCCCGCTCAATGAGCCGAACGCTCCACGCTTCGGCTTTGGCGGCAAAAAGTTTTTTCGAACGGTCCCAGGTTAGTTTGAAAAATTCGGAGAAGCGGTAGTGATTGAGGTAATGCTCGTCTTCCCAGATGCTGTAGGTGAAAAAGATATTGGGTGAAGCGATATCCTGCAACAGTTCCACGCGGTGACAGCCGTCGAAGCCGGCAATGGTTTCTTTCACATCGGCGAATACCTGCATAAAGTCTTCAATCTTGTCGGGCTGCAGCGTGAGTTTTACCAATCGGGTGATCATCTTGAATGTTTGTGTTTTCCGAAAATAAAAAATATGAGCGGGCCCCGGAATGATTTTATCGCTTCCGCTATTCTTTTGTTTCAAATCCCATTAATTTTGAAGCAATACTTAAACACTTCTTCTCACCATGGCAAATGAACTTACCGGAAGGATTTACGCCATCCTCCCGTCGCAGTCAGGACAAGGACAAAACGGCAACTGGATCAAACAGCAGTTTGTGATTGAAACGGCCGGCGACCGCTTCCCCAAAAAAATCTGTTTCGTGGCCTGGAACGACCGCGCTGAAATGATCTCGCGCATGAAAGAAGGTGATGAAGTAAAAGTTTCCTTCGACCTCGAATCGCGCGAATACAACGGCCGATGGTACACCGATGCCAAGGCCTGGAAAATTGAATCGGTGAATGCCGGGGCCATGGAATCACCCAAGGCCGCTTCCGTTGGGTCCGTGGACGACATGCCGCCACCACCGGCTGATGACTTGCCGTTCTGATCAACTGCTTTGAATCCTCGTTTTCAGTGCGGCAATCTTTGAATAAATCTTGTTGAAGAATTTGTTGCGCTCCTTTTCCGCAGCGCCGCTGATGAGCACCGAACGGCTGATCTGTTTCTTCAGAAAATTTTCCGTTTCCCTGCAGAAGCCCGGATGCTGGGTGTACAGATAATCCATGGCATTGTAGCCGATCATTGAGATGGCAAACTTATCGGTCTGCACGAAAATGGCGTTGTCCATTACCGCAATGTCGTTGAAGTAAAGAGCATACGGCACATCAGGATGAACCAGCTTGCCATCAAACCACATCAGTTCTGTTTCGGCCTGCTTCTGCACACCGCGGATGATTTGCTCGAGTGCATCACATACCCTCACCGCTACTTCACTGCTTTGCATCCAGCCCGCTTCGTGGAAATACTCGATCTGCCTCAGCGCCACATTCACAGTGTCTTCACTCCATAGTTCTGTAAACGGTATCTGGAAATAGTATTTCGCGATGGCGCGCGACTTTTTGATGAGGTCTTCCGGCACGAGACCAAAGTTGAATTTCTCATCCTGAATAAGGGTGTTGCCGCGAACCGTGCGAAGCCAGTAGTAGAGTTTGAACTCGGCAAACTCCGGAACCTGAAAGTAGGAGAAGGTAGGGATGTCTTTGGCAGCATAAATTCCTTTCTTCTCCCTCATAGCCGCAATGGCGCCGAAACGCTCGGCCGTTTTTTGCAGGTAAGTAAAGAAGTCTTCGGGTTTTTCACGGAAGGTGGAGCGGCCAAACATCACCATATCGGACTTGGTGGAGGTGAACTCATCAAGGCCGATCCCGAAATGACCGGCCAGTTTGATCGCTTCTTCGAGGGTAATGGCTGTTTCGCCGCGCAGGCGGCGGTAAGCGCTGTCATTACTCAGCTCAAGCACTTCGGCTATTTCATCTACAAATGAAATGGCCGGATTTGCTTTTTGCTTCAGACGATCGAAGAAAACTTCCTGGACACTGTGCCTCGTGGTGTTTTGCATGTTATCCCAAATGTAGCCGTTGAAGTTTGATTTTTTTAGTACAAAATGCAAAGACCCGCTCTCTGTTTGGATTAATTATCGGTGTATTTCCGGAGAAAACAATTATTATTAGTCAAGACCGTGCACGATTTGAATATTTGATCGGCACGATGAAAAAGCTTTGCCAATAATAGTATTGACAGCTCTTCTCTCCCCCATTAAATCCTTTTTCACAAACCGTAGCTTCGTGTAGCACCGCATGATTTTCCTCTTCTGATTACAGATCGCTGATGACGCAGATGAAACTGATTTATGCAGATAAAATATCTGTAATTATCTGCCCGATCCGCGTCATCCGTGTTCCATTTTGTTTTCAATTCTCCCCCATCAAATCCTTCTTCACAATCCGCAGCTTAGCATAGCACAGCTACCCTTTTAGCTAATTAACTATATCAAGCCGGCGCTCCGCTTCCATACAGGTTCTTTGTCGCCCAATATTCATATGAGTATCGTCATTGGATAATGGAATTATGAGGTTAAATTTTGTATGACCAACTGCTTCTTGCTTCTTAATTATCCGAACCGCAAGCTTTCAGCATTTGAGAAGAAGGAGAAGAAGATTGAATAATCAACGAACATTAAAATAATTCTGCCATGAAAACAAAAATCTTCCTGCTCGCAGTTTCTCTGCTGATCTATGGCATCGGATTCAGTCAATCGGGCACCCCACATAAAAAAATCTATTACGCCAGGATCAACAATGGAGATGACTATGGCCCTAAAAGGATTTTGTACGATGTGACTGATTCAACGGTCTTTTTGCAAGACATCCATAGCCACTCAATCGAGGAAGTTTCATGCAGGGAGATTGAGAAGATTCAAATTAAAAAAAAGGGAACTACCGGGCTATCAACTGCGATTGGTGCAGTTTCGGGAACTGCTCTTGGCTATGGATTTGGACTTTCGAGCGAGCACGATTATCTCAATTCCACTGCTGGTGCAGTGGTGGGCTTGATCAGTGGAACAGCAATCGGACTAACAATGGGAATATCTTTTCATAAATCATTTATTATTAACAAGGATTGGCAGGTGTTCAAATATTATTCTGTCAATGATCTAAAGCAGCGTTGTCAGCAATAAGAAAGGTAATTCAATTCTCCCCCATCAAATCCTTCTTCACAATCCGCAGCTTCGCATAGCGCAGCATAATTTTTTTCTGACCTACATTATTCTGAAAGAAAATCGTCGCCATTTTGTCTTTCGAACTTCCTTCGAGGTGAATCACTTTGCCGATGCCGAAGCGCTGGTGCTCCACCTCCATTCCGTTTTGAATCAGATTGAAATCATCGGCCGCAAAATCTGCGGAAGGTTTGTGTGCATACTGTGGTTCGCGGCGAATGGGCGCCGTCACTTTGCTGAACTTCTCTTCATGCGATGAAGCGGCAAACTCGCGGTGTGAAATGGCCACGTCGAGCACGGCGGGATCAATTTCTTCGAGAAAACGGCTGGGATCATTGTACTGCGGAGTGCCGAAGCGAAAGCGCATGCCGGCGAAGGAAAGCGTGAGCTTGTGCTTGGCGCGCGTGATGGCGACATAAAACAGGCGACGCTCTTCCTCCAGTTCTTCGCGGCTGCTCAAGCTCATCATGTTCGGAAAGAGATTTTCTTCCAGGCCCACCACATACACGCACGGAAACTCCAGCCCTTTGGCGGAGTGAATGGTCATGAGCATGACGCGGTCATCGTTGTCCACCTTTTTGTCAAAATCGGTGAGTAGTGAAATTTCCTGCAGGTACGCGCCCAGTGATTTGTCGAGCTGCTTCTCATTCAGCACTTCACCGTCAATCGTCACCCACTCCTGCTCGATCGGATCTTTGTCTGCATCAAAACTCTTTTCTGAAAACTCTTTGATGCCGTTCAGCAATTCCTGCAGGTTTTCATAGCGGCTCAGGCCTTCCACCGTTTTATCGTTATACAATTCCTGGAGCAGACCGGAAGTTTTTGCAATGTGGGCCGCCAGTGCGTACGCATCATGCGTCTTCAGCATCAGCGCATAGCTCTTGATCTTCGTGACGAAATCGCTGATGGATGTATTGCTCCGGTTGCCGGGCAGATAATCATGGCAGTGTTCCAGCACCTCCCACAGCCGCTTGCCTTTTTCATTCGCCACGAGCAGCGCTTTCTCTACGGATGTTTGTCCGATGCCGCGCGCCGGATAATTGATCACGCGCTTCAGTGATTCCTCATCAAAATGATTGACGGTGAGGCGCAGGTAGGCCAGCAGGTCCTTGATTTCTTTTCGTTGGTAGAATGAAACGCCGCCATATACGATGTAGGGAATGTTCAGCCGCCGCAGCGCTTCTTCAAATGCGCGCGACTGCGCATGCGTGCGGTACAGAATGGCGAACTCGTTGTTCATGCGCTGGTTTCTCATCTTCTCCTCGAAAATGGAATCCACAATCAGCTTGCCTTCATCATTATCACTCACGGCGCGCAGCACTTTTATTTTTTCACCGTGGTGATTTTCCGTCCAGATCTCTTTGGTGATCTGCATCCGGTTATTCGTGATCACCTTGTTCGCAGCATGTACGATGTGTTTGGTGGAACGGTAATTCTGCTCGAGCTTGAAAATTTTGAGATCGGGGTAATCCTTCTCGAAGTTTAAAATATTCTCAATGGTGGCGCCACGAAAACTATAGATGCTCTGCGCATCATCGCCCACCACGCACACATTTTCATGTACGGCGCCGAGTTTTCTGACAATAGAATACTGCGCGAAGTTGGTATCCTGAAACTCGTCAATCAGAATATAGCGGAAGCGGTTCTGGTATTTGAAGAGCACGTCAGGAAACTTCACCAGCAGGTAATACATCTTGTAAAGCAGGTCATCAAAATCCATGGCGCCGGCCATGAAGCAGCGTTTCGCATACAACTCGTAGAGCATGCCGATCTTTGGGCGCCCAGATGCCGCATCATCAGCAATGATGTTGACGTCCTTTTGGTATTCTTCAGGACCCATCAGACCATTTTTCGCTGATGAAATGCGGTTATGAACGATGGATGGTTTGTAGAGACTGTCGTTAAGTCCCTGTTCCTTCACAATGGACTTGATAAGGTTGCGCGAATCATCCGTATCATAAATCGTGAAGTTGGAGGGATAGCCGATCTTGCTTGCTTCATACCGCAGGATGCGGGCAAACACAGAGTGAAATGTGCCGATATAGAGGTTGCGCGCTTCCGTACCCACGATCTTCTCCACGCGCTCGCGCATTTCAGTGGCGGCTTTATTCGTGAATGTGAGCGCGAGGATGCGGAACGGATCCACACCCAGTTGAACAAGGTGAGCGATGCGGTACGTGAGCACGCGCGTTTTACCCGAGCCGGGGCCGGCCACAATCATCACCGGGCCTTCCGTGGTGGTGACGGCGGCCCGCTGCACATCATTCAGTTCATCCAAATAATTCACTCTTCAAAAGTAGGAGGAAACCCTGTGCGGCAATGAAACTTTGTAATTTGCTCTCGGGGAAAATTTTTCAACATGAAAGCGATTTACCTAGTCCGGTTTGGCAAGGCCGAAGATGCATTTGAAGTGAGGGAGGTACCGCTTCCTGAACCGCGCGATCACGAAGTACGCATAAAAACGGAGGCCTTCGGGCTGAACTTCGCTGACATCTCTGCGCGCAACGGCAAGTACCGCGACTGCCCGCCGCTGCCCTGCGTGATCGGGTATGATGTGGTGGGAAGAGTGGATGCCGTGGGATCGAAAGTGACGAATGTAAAAACCGGTGATCGCGTGGCCGGTCTCACCCGATTCGGGGGGTATGCTGAATATGTGGTCACTGATTCAAGGGTGGTGGTTGCGATTCCGGAAGAAATGCCGCTCACTTTCGCCGGAGCGATTGCTGTGCAATACTGCACCGCTTATTACTCCTGTATGGAGTGTGTGAACGTGCATGAGGGTGACCGCGTGCTGGTGCATGCAGCGGCCGGAGGCGTGGGGACGGCGCTGGTTCAACTGCTGAAACACAAAGGCGCCGTCGTATTTGGCACATGCAGTTCTGAAAAGAAGATGGAGTACCTGAAAACCATCGGCGTTGATTACCCGATCAATTATGCCACGAGTGATTACAGAGTTGAAGTGAAAAGGATTCTGGGTAATGAAAAACTGGACATGGTCTTTGATTCAGTGGGAGGGAAATATGTGCGCGACGGCATTCGCCTGATTGGCAGCGGCGGAAAATTCGTGAGCTATGGCGCATCTGATCTGATGAATGCCGGGTACTTTTCAAAGATCCGCAAAGCGCTGCAGTTCGGATTCTACCATCCTGCCAGTTTCCTGATCAAATCAAAATCACTCATCGGGGTGAGCATGCTGCGCATTGCCGATCACAAACCGGATTTGCTTCAGCGTTGTTTGCAGGGAGTGGTTGCGCTGGCGAAACAAGGCGTGATTACACCTGCAGGTGGTCTGGAATTTTCCGTTGAGCAATTAGCCGATGCCCACCGCGCCGTGGAAGAAAGAAAGACGATGGGAAAAGTGATGGTGAAGTGGTGAGCCAGTCTCATAGCAACGAGACATGTGACTTGTGGACTTATGACTCATGGACTAATATAAATTCGTTGGTCGGGACTAAAAATCCGGTCCAACAGGAGTGTTCACAGGAATAGTACCTGAACCAGCTTAACAAAATACTTATGAAGTTTGAATGCAAACATGGCTTACAGATTTCTTTGATGAGGTTCACAGGAAATATCTTCTACTGAGTTTCCTTCAGTAATCACGGGATTCGATTCGCAACTTGGTCCTGCAATGACCAGGTTTGAATCAGTAACGGGAGTTGATTGGTTTTTCATGATTGACAGGTTATCGGGTAACTGAATGGCAGATACAAAATTGCACCCGCGCGATACCCCGCGTCAATCCCCAATAGCGGTGAGAGAAAATGGAATGGAAAAAAATCAGGCGTCTACCAATCCCTGCTGGAGAACTTTCTCCCCTGCCGTGCCTCCGCCAGTGGCTCTGAGCGATATAGCGGGACACGGCGGCGATCAGCGGTTTCATTTAGAAGTTTCATTGCTTCGCAAATTTTGCACTCTTTCTCTTCCCATTACTCTCCAGACTCACCAGATAAATTCCTTTTGCAAGCTGCGGGAGGTTGATCGAGCAGATGCTCGACCACTGAGGTCTTCGCTCTGTGTAAACCACCGCTCCCAATTGATTTGTGATGGTTAGCATGCCCTCTTTATTCTGCGGCAACTGATAGCTCACGGCAAACCTGCCATCGTTTGGGTTGGGAATTACCCGCACACTGGTGATGCTGTTATATTGCTGCCATTGCTGAATACCGGTGAGTGTATCGCACGGCGAGCCAGCTAACGCACCGAGTTGATAATTGGGCATGTTGGGAATGCCGCAGGCGCAAAGGGTTGGGAGTTCGAAATTTTGAAGCGTAAGGTTAGCAAGTGTACCTTTTTCATTAGGTTCATTTATTACCGATAACGCTGGATTACCAAATAGACCTTGAATATAAATTTTTCCATCTGATGCTAATTGAGGATTTCCTCCGAAATAACCGTAAATCGAATCCGAATAAATCCATTCCCCAACCTTTGTAAGTGAGCCAGCAATATTAATATCCTCCAGGTCTGCCTGATATATTATTTGCGTCATAAAACCATAAAGAAATCGGCCATCAGGTGAAAATTCTGTACTCGTAAAAACTCCTTTAGCAAGACTGTCTGGAACATCAATTAACACAGGATTACTCAATTGACCAGAGCAACGATCAAATTCCATGAACTCCATGGATATTTTATAAAGAGTCTTTGCAATTTGATGTGCGAAATATCTACCATCAGGAGAAAATTCAAAACCACTATTTCCGTCATTAACGTCGATAGGATAACCAATGCATTGTTTACTTGGCGGGTAAATTGTATCCGGAGTTATTAACCAAATATAATAGCAGTTGGTGTGATATTCATTTCTGATCAGCCACCAATCCCTTCCGTTTGCATGTTTACAAGCTGTCATTCCTGCACTGCTCATAGTATCTGCGAAGAGATGTTTATTCTTTTCAGTCACTTCGCCTAAACCACTATCAGCAGACATGTCAATTATGTTCAAGGTTAGATAATAGGGTCTGGCAATTCCACCTACTTGCCACAGAAGAGAATCATAATCTACAGCAAACAGATAGTATAAGCTGTCTGAACCTGGCTTGGGCAAGGCGATTGTCCCCTGCAGATTTTGAAATCCGATATCAAAGCCGTAGTACCAATCGTCAAATGCGCGCAGTTGGGGACTTAGGTAGTCTCCATTCTTCATCGTATCGCCATTCCGATTCATTACCATTCTTCCATTTGTGTAGAAGAGTAAGTTTCCGGCAGTATCGGAAATGCTGGCTGAAGTAAAGAAGTAAAAAATATCTGAATGCAGCGAATCCTTCTCATAATCGGCACCTGGAAATTTGAGACTCACATTTTGATACGTTCCAAACGCCCAGGTTTGATCATACTTCTGACAAATAGCAAAAAGTGGAAACAATATCGCCGTAGTAAACAATATCAACCGCATGCAACTTGCTTTATCGGGCTATAACCAAAACACCTGCTGCAATCGTCATCCTTCGTTGGTCGGGATTTGTAATCCCGACCTGCTGAGAAATCGGATTTAAAATCCGATCACTAAAATAGTCCGGATTAGAAATCCGGACTAACGGGAGTGTTCACAGGAATAGTACCTGAACCAGCTTAACAGAATACTTATGAAGTTTGAATGCGAACATGGCTTACAGATTTCTGGGGTGAGGTTCACAGGAAATATCTTCTACTGAGTTTCCTTCGGTAATCACAGGATTCGATTCACAACCTGGTCCAGTAATGACCTGGTTTGAATCGGGAATCGGAAGCGCCTGGTTTTTCATGATTGACAAGTTGACGGGTAACTGAATAGCAGATACAAAATTGCACCGGAGCGATACCCCGTGTCAATCCCCAATAGCGGTGAGAGGAAAATGAAATGGAAAAAATCAGGCGTCTACCAATCCCTGCTGGAGCACTTTTTCATAGTAGGCCTCATACTTCGGCAGCACTTTGATGAGATCGAATTGTCGCGCATGTTCGGCTGCCTGATTCTTGAATTGATTCAGCATATTCTCATTGTTGAGCAGCATCAGCGCATTACCGGCCATCGAGTCAATGTCACCCACGTTGCTCATGAATCCGGTTTGGCCGTTCACCACAATTTCAGGAATGCCGCCGGTGTTGGTGGAGATCACCGGTACATGGCAGGCCATCGCTTCGAGCGCCGCCAGTCCGAAGCTTTCGGTTTCTGAAGGCATCAGAAAAAGATCACTCACCGCTAACAGTTCTTCCACGGGATCCAGTTTGCCGAGGAAGCGCACATCATCCATCAGGTTGAGGTCGCGGCACAATTGCTCCATGTTCTGCCGCTCCGGTCCGTCGCCCACGAGCAGCAACTTCGCGGGAATCTCATCATGCACTTTTTTGAAAACCTTCACCACGTCTTCGGGGCGCTTCACCTTTCGGAAGTTGGAAGCGTGAATGAGAATCTTTTCACCCGCCGGCGCAATGGCGATCTTGAAATGTTCCTTCTTCGCCTTGCGGAAACGGTTCATGTCAACGAAGTTGGGAATCACCTCAATCTCCCGTGTGATGGGGAAGTTCTGATACGTTTCATCTTTCAGCGATTGGGAAACGGCGGTCACCCCATCTGACTGGTTCACTGAAAAGGTGACTACGGGCGCATAGGTGGCATCCTTGCCCACGAGGGTGATATCCGTTCCGTGCAGCGTGGTGATATAAGGGAGATGAATGCCGTGCGTTTTTAGAATCTGTTTAGCCATGTATGCCGTGGCCGCATGCGGGATGGCATAGTGAACGTGGAGCAGATCCAGTTGCTCAAACTTGGCCACGTCCACAATCTTGCTCGACAATGCTGTTTCATAAGGCGCCCGCTCGAACAGCGGATAGTCGGCAAATGACACTTCATGATAAAAGACATTCTCTACGAATGAATCGAGCCGCGCCGGCGCCCGGTAGCTGATGAAATGAACCTGATGTCCTTTCTGGGCCAACGCCTTGCCCAGCTCCGTGGCTACCACGCCGCTTCCGCCATACGTTGGGTAACAAACGATTCCGATCTTCATATGAATGTGGTGCAGGATTTTCTTTTATGAATGACGATCTGGTATTACAAAGATTGCAAAGGAAAGTTTCTCCGGAAAGAATCTTCGCCGGTAACCAAACGGTAGCTCCTCTCGTATCCCCTTAGCCGCCATGAAAGCGCCATTCGACCAAACGGGATTTCCCTTCGACCTTCCATTCATTGGGCAAATAATTTTCACATAATTTCGTTTTCCCTAAAATCATTTTTATCCTGTTATGAAGAAATTCAGAAAGCCGCTGATCATACTTTCCATCGCCATCGCCGCCATGCTGCCGCTGGCCTTCACCGGTGACAACAACTACTTCGAGATCTCGAAGAACCTCGACATTTTCGCCACGCTCTACCGCGAGGTGAATACGTATTACGTAGATGAAGTGGATCCTTCAAAGTTCATGCGCACGGGCATTGATGCCATGCTCGAGTCACTCGATCCCTACACCAACTACATCAGCGAAGCCGATATTGAAAGCTACCGTTTCCAGACCACCGGCAAGTATGGTGGCATTGGGGCCATCATCCGCAAATCGGGTGATTACATTGTGGTGGCTGAGCCGTACAAGGGATTTCCTGCTGACAAAGCGGGTCTGCGCGCCGGTGATCAGATCATGGAAGTGGACGGCAACTCCACCAAAGGAAAAAATGTGGAAGACGTGAGCAAGATTCTCAAAGGCGCGCCGGGCACCGATGTAAAAGTGCTGGTATTGCGCGCCGGCGAGAAGAACCCGGTCACTAAGACACTGACGCGGGAAGAGGTGAAAGTGAGCAGCGTTCCTTATTACGGCATGCTCAATAATGACATCGGTTACATCCGCCTCACGCAGTTCACGGAGAACTGCGGCGCTGATGTGCAAAGCGCTCTCAAAGACCTCGAAAGCAAAAACCAGCTGAAGGGACTGGTGTTTGACCTGCGTGGTAATCCCGGCGGTTTGCTCAATGAAGCAGTGAACGTAGCCAACACGTTTGTGGACAAGATGCAGGAGATCGTGAGCACCAAAGGGAAAGTGAAGGAGTGGGATAAAGTTTACTATGCACTCAACTCCGCCACCGATAACAAGATTCCGCTGGCCATTCTCACCAGCAGCGGTTCAGCATCCGCATCAGAAATTGTAGCCGGCGTGATCCAGGATTATGACCGCGGTGTGATCGTAGGACAAAAAACCTATGGCAAAGGACTCGTGCAAACCACCCGTCAATTGAGTTATGGTACGCAGTTGAAGGTGACCACGGCACATTATTACACGCCCAGTGGACGTTGCATTCAGGCCATTGATTACGCTCACCGCAATGAAGACGGCAGTGTGGGAAAAATTCCGGACTCGCTCAAGCATTCATTCAAAACCCGTGCAGGACGACTGGTGTATGACGGCGGTGGCGTGGATCCGGATTTTCAGCTCGATGCCGATAAACTGAATCCGATAACCATCAGTTTGCTGCAGAAGAATCTCATCTTCGATTACGCAACAGAATACCGGATGAAACACGAGTCCATTCCGCCGGCGAAAGACTTTCACGTTTCAGACGCTGAGTACAATGACTTTGTGACCTGGCTGAAAGGAAAAGATTACGATTACACTACCAAGAGTGAAGATGCCATGAACGACCTGAAGGAAACAGCACAGAAGGAAACTTACTGGGATGCCATCAAAGATGATTTCGACAAGCTTCAGAATGAAATGAATCATGACAAAGAAAAGGACCTTGTGAAATTCAAGGATGAAATCAGTGAGTTGCTGAGCCAGGAAATTGCATCGAGATACTACTACCAGGATGGACGCATTGAAGCTTCACTCAACGATGACCAGGAAGTGAAGAAGGCCATCGAGGTTCTTGGCAATACCGATCTCTATACAAAAACATTGCAGGCATCGAAATAGCTGATAGAAGAGTTTGACAAGGGGCTGTTACCTTTGCCGGTGACAGCCCTCTTTTTTTCATCACGCATTTTTCATCTCCAACATTTCATGAAATCACACTTGCTGTTACTCGCCTGGTTGCTAACCGTCGCAAATGTTTTCGCACAGACAGAAGAAAAATCCGCCGCGGTCGCACGGCTGCAAAAAGATGTCACCTACCTCGCTTCTGATGAGCTGGAAGGACGACTGGTGGGATCGAAAGGCGAAAAAGTGGCTTACACATACATCATCAAAGAGTACAAGACACTCGGCCTGAAACCGCAGGGAAGCAAGGGATACCTGCAGGAGTTTCCCTATGATGCCGGAAAAAAAACCACCGGAAAGAATGAGTTGATCATTAATGGTCAAACCCTGACCATCAACACAGATTATTTTCCCATCAACATCAGCACGAACAAAAAGGTGAAAGGTTCGATCGTGGATGTCGGCTTTGGCATGTACGCCCCTCAAATAAAGTATGACAGCTACAGCAACATGAAAGACCTGAAGGGAAAGATTTTCCTGATGGAGTGCAGTACGCCGGAAGGGGATGATCCACATTCGAAATATGCGCCGTATGCCGACATCAAATCGCGGGTGGACAATGCGATTGCTAAAGGAGCCGTGGCTGTCATCTTCACTAACACCAATGACAAAGCTGATGATCTGAAGGCCAATCTTGAAATGAAATCCTATGAAGCAACGGTGCCGGTGGTGTTTTTAAAAGGTGAGTCTTGGAAACGTGTGAAGCGCGAAGCGCTGAATGTGGCCGACATGACGGTGAACCTGAAGAAGGTGGTTGTTACGGGACACAATGTGGTTGCCTTTCTCGACAATCAGGCGGCCACCACGGTGGTCATCGGCGGGCACTTTGATCATTTGGGATATGATGAATTCGGTGGCTCTCTTTACCGTGGCGATAAAGCCATTCACAACGGAGCAGATGACAATGCCAGCGGAACAGCAGGCGTGCTTGAACTGGCGCGGTGGCTTTCCACCAATGATGTGAAGGAAAAGAACAACTACCTCTTCATCAATTTCTCCGGTGAAGAAGAAGGGCTGATCGGTTCGAAGTACTGGGTGGAACACGCCACCTACGATACCGCCAAAATCAACTTTATGATCAACCTCGACATGATCGGCCGGTATCGCGCAGATAAAGGGTTGGAAGTAGGAGGCATGGGCACCTCACCGGAGGGTTACAAGTTCATCAGAAGTCTTTCCACCGATTCACTGAAACTCAAGTTTACCGAACAGGGAATCGGACCGTCGGACCACAGTTCCTTTTACCTCGCCAATATTCCGGTGCTGTTCATTTTCACCGGCACGCATGAGGATTATCACAAACCGAGTGACGATGCGAATCTCGTCAACTACGAAGGTGAATATGCCGTGCTGTCATTCATCAAAAAAATCCTGATGCAACTCGATGGGGAAGGAACCCTCACCTTCTCGCAAACCACACAAACTGATACAGGCGATGTACCGCAATTTAAAGTGCGCCTCGGCATCATCCCCGACTACTCATTCGAAGGACCGGGGCTGCGGATTGACGGCGTTACTGATGGGCAGCCCGCTTCTAAAGCCGGCATGCAGAAAGGAGATATCATCATGACCATGGGTGATTTCAATATTTCTGACATTATGGTTTATATGAAAGCACTCGCTTCATTTCAAAAGGGTGATACCACCAAAGTGAAAGTGAAACGCGGCGATCAGGAAGTGGAACTGAACGTGACGTTCTAACATTTTGCTGTGGCGCTCATCCTGAATATCGAAACGTCATCAGCCATTTGCTCCGTCTGTCTCGCACGTGATGGCGCAGTGATGGGATGTAAGGAAGACCACAGCGGTACCAACCATGCAGCGCTGCTGGCCGTTTACATCAAAAAACTTTTTGAAGAACACCGTATGAAAGCTGCCGACCTCGATGCGGTGGCTGTAAGCGCGGGTCCCGGCTCTTACACCGGGCTACGTATAGGCGCTGCAACGGCAAAAGGAATTTGCTTCGCCGCCTCCAGGCCGTTAATCGCAATTGACTCACTCCGGATTTTGGCTGAAGGAATGGCTGAACGCAACAAGAGCATTCATTCCGTTTACTGCCCCACGATTGATGCGCGCCGCAATGAGATTTACTTCTCCCTGATCCATGCCGGCGGAACGGTGATCGCTCCCCCGCGCAACCTGGAGCTCTCTGAAACACTTCCTTTTGAAATACGGGCCGGTGAACAGGTGGTGATCGGTGGCAACGGCCGGGAAAAGGCGATGAAGAGTTGGGTGCACAAGTCCATCATTGCTGACGCGGAAACCATCACCTCATCCCGATTGATGGTGCGGTTAGCAGAAGAGAAGTTTACTGCTGCGGTTTTTGAAAACACCACCGCTTTCGAACCGGCTTACATCAAACCGGTGTACTTCACCAAACCTGCAAAAGGTTAAGCTCAGGTTAAACCCCGTTAAAACAGTTGTTCCCATTACGAAGGCATTGAATTTGTCTTTTGTTTTGACCTATCAAACTGACAATTATCAACAATGCCAACCACAACTAAAGCAGCATTAAAAGACATGCCGCGCGTAAGTGCAAACGGAAATCAGAAGAGTAAGATCAATGTTGACTACAGCGTGGTCAAGAAAGCTGCGGGAGTGCTTCGCGCCGTTAATCATCCGCTCAGGCAATCCATGATCCGGTTACTTGATGAAGCTGGATCCATGACGGTGACGGAGCTCTACAACCGGCTGAACCTGGAGCAATCGGTTGCCTCGCAACATCTCGCCATTCTTCGAAAAGCCAATGTCGTAAAGACCAGTCGTGACGGAAAATTCATTTACTACTCTGTAAATGATAAACGATTGAACGACCTGGGGCAGCTGGTAAACGAAATTATCGCCAGCTAAGCGACCCGCCGCCTTCCGCGGAACCTGCCTCCTCAATTGACGGTAATGATGCCAAATTCCGCAAGGCATTTGTGTGGCATCCTGTTGCCGCCAGAACCATTTGCAGGTTATCTTTGTATTCTCATTACTGTTAAACTGTGTTATCATGAAAGTTGAGCAACTCTATACGAATTGCCTTTCCGAAGCAGCTTACTTCATTGAATCGGATGGAGAAGTGGCCATCATTGACCCGCTTCGTGACTACGACCATTACATTGAACTCGCCAAACAGCACGGGAGTAAAGTGAAATATATTTTTGAAACCCATTTTCATGCTGATTTTGTTTCCGGGCATCTCGACCTCTCGAAACACACCGGAGCACCCATCATTTACGGACCCGAAACCGTAACGAAACTCCCGGTAACCATTGCCACCGACGGCGAACGGTTCAAAATCGGCAAGATCGAGATCGAGGTGTTGCACACACCGGGTCACACCCCCGAATCATCCTGCTATCTGTTGCATGATGAAAGCGGAAACCCTTATTGCATTTTCACGGGTGACACTTTGTTCGTTGGGGATGTGGGCCGACCGGATTTATTCGGTTCTAACATTTCAAAAGAAGAACTGGCCTCGCGGTTGTATGACTCCATGCAGCGGTTAAAGCAGTTACCCGATGAGGTTATTGTTTATCCGGCACACGGTCCCGGTTCGGCGTGCGGAAAGAATCTGGGAAGAGAAACCTGGAGCACCATCGGCATTCAGAAGAAGATGAATTACGCCATGCGGGATCAGTCGAGAGATGAATTCATAAAAGCCATCACCGATGGTCTCACCCAACCGCCACAATACTTCCCGCTTAATGCCAGGATCAACCGCGAAGGATATGACCCGATTGATGAAGTCATGAACCGGAGCATGAGAGCGCTGAGTATAGAAGATTTCGAGCATGAAATGAAAGCGGACCACACAATCATCGTGGATACGCGGCATGAACATAAGTTTGAAAAAGGGTTCATTCCCGGGTCCATCTTCATTGGTCTGCACGGCCGGTTTGCCGAATGGGTGGGTACGCTGCTAAACATGAAGGACCGCATCCTCGTTGTTGCTGATCACGGCAAGGAAAGAGAATCCATATTGCGTATGGCCCGGGTAGGTTATGATAATGTGGTCGGTTATCTCGAAGGCGGGTTTGAAGCATGGAAGGATGCGGGACGGAATTACGACATGATCATTTCCATTGATGCTGAGGAACTGCAGCTTGATTATGCGCACGACCACATCAACGTGATTGATGTTCGAAAAGAAAGCGAGTATGAAGCCGGGCATATTATGGGCGCCACCAACATCATATTGCAATACTTCGATGAGCAGCTTCATAAACTCGATGATAAGGAGTCAGAAGACTTTTACATTCACTGCCAGGGCGGATACCGTTCCGTGATCGCCGCCTCGTTGATGAAGCGAAAGGGTTTTCACAATATCAAAAATGTGCTGGGCGGATGGAATGTAATTTCAAAAACCAGCATTCCGGTTGAGTTGCCGCAAACCGCACCCGCATAAGCAAAACAGCGTTGCGACAAAAACAGGGAAGGACACGCTGCGTAATAAGTTTGCGTTTCATAATTCAAGCGTTTCCGGTCCGGCATGCAAAAGCCCCGAATTAATATCAGACTGCTTAAAAGAACCCTGCTCATCCTGCTTATTGCCATCACAGCAGTATTGGCGTTGGGATTTGCCGTGGCAGTTTCAAGAGAGAACGCCATCCTGAACACCATCACACGGGAGATCAACAGCCGCATCCGGGGCAATGTCTCCATCAGAGATCTCGACTTCACCATGCTGGAACGCTTTCCGGCATTCTCCGCCCGGCTTAATGATGTGAGCATCACTGATTCCATGATTGCGGTACATCATGATACGCTGTTCAGGGCCTCATCAGTTTCATTTCAGATCAACGTATTTAGTCTCATTACCGGGGATATTCACTTCTATTCCATCAAACTGCATAATGCAAAAATTTCAGTGCTCACCCGCAGCAACGGGTATTGCAATGCATCGCTGAGCAGAAGAAAAAAAACACCGGCGGCAGCAACGCCTGAAATACCTGTCAACCGTTTCATTTTCGAAAACGTGGCAGTGCAAATCCGTGATTCAGTAAAAATGAAGTACTACGGATGGAACATGCGTGATCTGAAGTGTAATCTCGAAACTTCCGATTCATTGATAAAATTCAAGGTGAACGGTCTGGTTCAGGTGATTGGGTTGGTCTTTAATGCAGAGAAGGGAGGTTTCTTCACGGAGAAAGATGCCGAACTCAAACTGAAGGCCGCACTGAACACAGCAAGCAAAACACTTACGGTGGCATACAGCCCTGTGCGGCTTGAGAAGCAACCCATGATGATCAAAGCCCGCTTTGATCTGGGTAGAGATCCCTTCATGCATCTGGAATTTTTTTCGCGTTCCTTGCTGCCCGCTGTAGCATTTCCCTGCCTGCCCCGCTCCTCTGCAGATAAGTTGGCTCTGTACAAACTTTCAAAACCGGTCACCATGTATGCCCGGATTGACGGCTCACTGAAAGCAGGCAGTAAACCGGCCGTGGATGCCTATTTCAAATCCGGCAACAACACACTCACGGTTGCGCAGCGATCGTATGAGCAACTCAGTCTGCTGGGGTGGTTCACCAATCACGTTGACAGCACCCATATCAACGATGACAGCAATTCCAAAATCGTGATGCCTGTTTTTAACGGAACCATTTACAGCATTCCCATTCAGGCGCAGTTAACCATAAACAACCTCATCACTCCCGACTTTTTTATGACGGCCTCTATGACGTATGATAAAAAGCGGCAGGGAGAATTGAATACGGAACGCTTCCGGTTTACTGACGGCAAGATTGACATCCGATTCATGTTTCATGGCCCGCTGGTAAACTACGTGGATACGGTTAATAAGAAATTGCTCGGTCGGTTGCACGGCGAAATGCTCGTGCATAATGCATCGTTCGATCAGGTCCGGTCAGGTTATCATTTCAGGAATGTGAATGGTCATCTCCGGTTCAATGAAAATGATCTACGGATTGATTCAATTGCGCTGGCGGTGAATGGAAATTCAGCGCGGATTGCTGGGAACGCCAAATACTTCATCACCTTCCTGTTCATTCCATCCATCAATGCCATTGTAAATCTTGACGTGAAGGCGGACACGGTTAATTTTAATTCATTCAAGAAACCCGTAACCACCACGGAACTGAAGGAAGCTGTGCGAAAGCGTTCTGCAGCACAATTCATTCCATCCACTATTGACTGGATGACGAATCACGTGGAACTTAACCTGAATATAAACGCCGCGGCAGTTCGTTATAAACGCCTTCTTACCACCAACGTAAGCGGTCATGTGCTGATCGCTCCCGACTTCGTGAGGATCAACGACGCATTCATGAACACGAGCGGCGGCGCCTTTAAGCTGAATGCCGCAATCAATGGATTAACGAAGAAGAAGCATGAGGTGGAGCTGACGGCAAACATCCGTGATGCGAGCATTAACGAACTCATGTATTCCTTCAACAACTTTGGTCAGGATGCCATGACGTCAAACAACATTTTCGGTATCATCAATGCGGATGTGTCTTTCTCCGCGAAGCTGAATGAAAAATATGATGTGGTGGGGCCTTCCATGAAAGGCAGCATTACCACATCCATTAAAAACGGATCACTCAGGAATATCGCCACGCTGCAAAACATATCGAAGTATGTATTCAAGAATCGGGATTTCTCCAACATTCAGTTCGCCGATATGCAAAACAACTTTGAACTGAACGGCACTATGATGAACCTGAATGAAGTGCAGATACTTTCATCCGTCGTCACTCTGTTCGTGGAAGGGCAATATGATTTCAACAAGAAAAAAACAGATCTGTTGTTCACCATTCCATTCAGCAATCTCAAGCGCATGGATGCCTCAGAGCGAATGAATATGGAAGCAGAAGCTGCCAGGAAAGGAGGCAACTTTAAACTAAGGGTGGTAAACGGGGATGACGGAAAACTGAAACTCGTTCCGGCTTCAACAGGTTATAAAAAGGAGAAACAGCAATTTCACTGATTCAAAAACGTGCATGACCGGCAGCGATTTTACAAGCCGGCCTGTGCACTGATCTCCATCATCCGGTCAATTGATTTTTTTGCTTTCAGCCGGATGTCTTCCGGCACCGATACTTCCGGCAGTTCATACTTCATGCTGAGGTAAAGTTTTTCCAGCGTATTCAATTTCATAAACGGACAATCATTACAGGCACAACTGTTATCCGGCGGCGCCGGGATAAACGTTTTTTGCGGTGATGACTTTTGCATCTGGTGAATAATACCCGCTTCTGTCGCCACAATGAATTCTGTTGCCCCATCATTGATGGTATACTTGAGCAACCCCGTAGTGGAAGCAATGAAGTCAGCCAATTCAAGCACTTGTGTTTCACATTCGGGATGTGCTATCACTTTAGCATTCGGGTGGCGGTTCTTCAATTTCATGATTTTCTCGGCTGAAAAAATTTCATGAACGATGCACGCACCTTCCCAAAGCACCATGTTGCGTCCTGTTTTCCTGATGAGGTATTTACCCAGGTTTTTATCCGGTCCAAAAATTATTTTCTGATCAGCCGGCACCGATTCAATCACCTTCTGCGCATTACTTGAAGTGCAAATGATATCGCTCATGGCTTTGATCTCCGCCGAGCAATTCACATACATAATCACTACATGGCCCGGATGGCGTGACTTAAAATGATCGAACAAATCCGACGGACAGGAATCAGCCAGCGAGCAACCGGCTTTGAGATCAGGCAGCACCACTTTTTTCTGCGGGGAAAGAATCTTGGCTGTTTCAGCCATAAAGTGAACTCCTGCGAAAGCAATCATATCAGCACTTGTCTTCGCCGCCTGCTGTGAAAGACCCAAACTGTCCCCGATAAAATCAGCCACGTCCTGAATGTCGGGCTCCTGGTAATAATGTGCCAGCACCACCGCATTCTTTTCTTTTTTGAGTTTATTGATTTCAGCAAACAAATCAAGCGTTGGGTCCACTTCCACATCAAGGAAACCGTTTCTGAAAAGTTCTCTCTTTGCTTCTTCCAATGGTTCTGCCAACAGAGTTTCCATTTCTAAATAGATTAATTTATGAAAAGAAAATTACTATTAGAGGTTATTAGCAGTGTGAATTCGTAGATAGTTTGCTCATGAAAAGTTATGCGGTTGTGTTTTCCCAACTTCATCCACACGCAAAACTACGTATTCCACATCGATGCGTTTTGTGAATCAATGGATTCAGGGTTAATACACATCGTGTTGAAATCACAGTGTGTGATAAACTTCTCTTTAAAAAAAGGTAACACATGAATGACGATTGCGTTGAAAAGGCACTCTTTCATTATCATGTTATCAAGATGTGATGCAGGTCATCGCCCAAGAAACTGCGGTGACCTGCTTTTGCACGTTTCATACACAGTTCATTCACCTTTATTGCAGTTCAATTGTGTAAACTGTTTCTAACTGTTAACACCTTCATCGGGTTATTATCCACACGTGTTAAAAAGACAGTGTGTCATCCGGAATGCCCCGACCGGCAAGGCATTATTTCTAATTTCACTGCGTGTTAAATGTGTTCACCAACGGACTGCGACGTTACACACCGTATCTCTCGGCAAAAAAGCTGGTCAACGCTTCAAAAATAATTTCCTCATACTATTACTCGAGGTGGACTGGTCAACCGGTGATGCGCGGATTGCCCGTCAGCATCGCCATTGAACCAACTACTTCATGCAACCTCAGGTGCCCGGAATGCCCCAGCGGTCTTCGTTCCTTCACCCGTGCGACAGGAATGCTTGATGAAGATTTTTTCAAAAAGATTATTGATCAGGTACGTGAACATGTGATGTATCTCACGTTTTATTTCCAGGGTGAACCCTACCTCCATCCTCATTTTACCGGTATGGTGGCATACGCAGTACAGTGTGGCATCTTCGCCGTTACCTCCACGAATGCTCATTTTCTCGATGAAGAAAATGCGGCACGAACCATACATTCAGGACTGAACCGGCTGATTATTTCCATTGATGGCACTACGCAGGAGGTTTACGGAAAGTATCGCATAGGCGGGCAACTGGAAAAAGTGATGGAAGGAACCAGGAATATTCTGAAAAAGAAAAGCGAACTGAACTCCGTCACGCCGGAAGTGATTCTTCAGTTTCTCGTGGTGAAACCCAACGAGCATCAGGTGGATGAGGTAAAACGTCTGGGAAAAGAATTGGGAGCCGATGATGTGTGGCTGAAAACGGCACAGGTGTATGATTATGAAAACGGAAATGAGTTGATTCCTGATATTGAAAAATATTCGCGCTATAAAAAATCCAATAGTCACTATCAGATCAAAAATAATTTGCTCAATCACTGCTGGAAGATGTGGCACTCCTGTGTAATTACCTGGGACGGGAAAGTGGTGCCGTGTTGCTTTGACAAAGACGCCCGTCATCAGCTGGGTGATCTTAAGCAGCAATCGCTCACTCAAATCTGGGAAGGCGATGCTTACCGTCAATTCAGATATTCATTGCTGAATTCGCGGCGGCAGATTGACATTTGTACAAACTGTTCGGAAGGAACCCGGGTGTGGAGTTAGAAATATGGTGTGATCAGGAATCGCGTAGTTTTGAATGATGAAACCCTCCGGTTCTTGAAAAGGAAAATTATTATCCCGCTGATCGGTACCATTTTTATCATGAGCGCATCCATGGTCAACGCACAGAAATATGTTTTCTATCTGCATGGCGCTATTCTCGAAGGAGAAAATCCGCAGGCGAAGGGCGACATTTTTGAGAAGTACCGTTACAATGATATTCTCAACAGTTTTCGCACGGCCGGTTTCGAAGTGGTTAGTGAAATCCGGCCGTCTGATGCCACGATCACGGGTTACGCACGTAAGGTGGCCGATCAGATGCAGAAGTTGATTCAGAACGGAGCTCCGGCAGGAAACATCACCGTAGTGGGCGGATCAAAAGGCGCACTCATCGCCATGTATGTTTCAACCTACATGAAGAACCGTGATATCAATTACGTCTTTCTCGCGGCATGCAACGCTGCCAACTTTCAGTCGAATCCTGATCTGCGGTTTTATGGAAACATCCTTTCCATTTATGAAAGCAGTGATGACATAGGAGAAACCTGCTCCCGGTTTAAAGAAAGGTCTAAGGAAGCCATTCATCACTACAAGGAAATTGAACTCAGTACCGGAATGGGTCACCAGTTCTTATGGAAACCGTTGCCCGAATGGATCAATCCCTCCATCGCATGGGCGAACGGCAAATATGATTAGCCCGCCATTCCCGGTTTATCCCTGATGCCGGTTTGAAACAAACGGCTGTGGTTAAAAATATTTTTATTTTTAGCTGAGTTACGAGCACCTATTGCATCACCGGATCTCTGACGTGATATGCAGAAAAGGTCATCAGTAAAACGGGCGGGAAACCATTTCCTTCGGCAGTTGATTGTGATTCTCCTGCTCCTTGTGGCACGCCATGCAGCGGCAACCACCTATACCGTTAATTCGCTTGACCACCCCGGCACCGGCAGCGGCACATCGGGTTCACTCAATTGGTGCATCACTCAGGCCAATGCTGCAGGAGGTGCACATACCATTAACTTCAGCGTGACGGGAACCATTAACGTCACCTCGGCTTTGCCTGCTTTTTCCGCTTCCATTACACTGGACGGAAGCAGCGCACCCGGATTTATTGGCACACCACTGATCAAACTCAACGGCGGCGGCGGCTCGTATTCCGGGTTGCGGCTCAGCGCAAAAGATTGCAAGGTGTACGCCATAGCGGTTGATGATTTCGGAACAACAGGAATTTCAGTCACTGCCGATGCGGCTGATAATTTTGAAATCGGTGGTTCAGGGAAGGGCTGCGTGGTTACCAACAGTGGCCAATATGGTATCCTGATCACCGGTGGTGACTACGGAAAGATTTATGAGACGCGCGTGGGTACTGACTGGCAGGGCACCCTCTGCCAGGGAAATGAATATGATGGAATCAATTTGCAGTCCGGCGCTTCATACAATGATATTTATAAGTGCTGGATATCGTGTAATGGATATGCCGGCATCCGCATCACGGGGAGCAATTCAAATTACAATAAGGTCCGCGCTACCATTGTGGGTCCCATATCCTCCACGTGTTCATACAATGGCTACTACGGTATTGAGATCGAGTCGGGCGCTTCATACAATGAAATCGGCAGTGCATCTGCCGCTGACATGAACAAGATTGCCGGCAATCAATACGATGGCATCACCGTTTCCGGCAGCGGATCGCTTTACAATCACATCTATGCGAACTATTTCGTTTGCAATGCACCACCGGGCGGTTATGAAGGGGTTCGGTTGACCAGTTCAGGTAATTCCAACAAGTCTGCACCGGTGATCACATCGGCTTCAGCATCCACCGTAAGCGGCACTTCGGCTGCGAACGATGAAATTACCGTGTATCGCGCGCTGGTTCCTTCTTCGGCGGGATGCAGCGGTTACAGTACCAAGCAGGGTGCTGATTATTTCGGAACCACCACGGCCACTGCAACAGGTAACTGGACATTAAGCGGAAGTTTCAGCGGGTCAGTAACGGCGATGGCCACATCCACATCTGGCAACTCATCGCCTTTTGCTACACCGGTGAGTACCGGAGTAACCGCATCCAATGTATCTACCTGCACCAGCGTGTTGTTGCTTCCGGTTGAGCTGATTGATTTTTCCGTGCAGTGCCAGGGTGGCCGGGCAGTACTGGACTGGACCACCGCGTCAGAGGAAATGATTACGTCATTCATCATTCAGCGGTCAGGTAATGCGCTCATGTTTGATGACATTGGCGAAGTGAGGGCTGCCGGAGATGCATTGACTATTTCAGCTTACCGATTTACGGATGAAAAACCATTTTCCGGTTTTAATTATTACCGGCTGAAGTGCATGGGAGCAAATCATGAAATTTCATTCAGCAAGGTTGTCGCAGCTGAATGCTCCGGAACTCCCTCAACAGTTTCCGTTTCACCCAATCCGGCATACGATGTCCTTATCATCACGTGCCGTGATGCCGCGCAGCTTACGCTGAGAAATACCTCGGGGCAAGTGGTGTTTGAAAAATTATTTGCTGAAGAAGAATTGCCCGCAAAACAATCGTTCGATATCACTTCATTACCGGCCGGTATTTATTTACTGGAAGTGAAGGATGTACAGTCGCGTCAAATTCAGAAAGTGGTGGTGCAGCGTTGAACGATATTACAACACTAAACGGTCATAATTTCTTTTTCCTTTGCAGCGAGATGCTTGTCAACAAGCGCGATGTATTTGTTGGTGAGGTCCTGAACTTCTTTCTCGCCGTCTTTGATCTGATCTTCTGACACATGCTCTTTCTCCAGCTTTTTGATGTGATCCACTGAATCACGGCGGATGCTGCGGATACTGACGCGCGCGGTTTCGGCAATGGTGTGCGCTTTCTTCACAAACTCTTTGCGGCGTTCTTCAGTAAGCGGGGGCTGAAACAGCTTTACTACGGCGCCATCATTATGGGGCGTGATGCCAATGTTGGCAGCGAGAATGGCTTTCTCTATCACGCCGAGCATGCTTTTTTCCCACGGCTGAATGATGAGCGTGCGCGCATCAGCGGCGGACACATTGGAGGCCTGGTTGATGGGGATGTGAGAACCGTAGTAGTCAACCATAATGCCATCAAGAATAGCCGGAGAAATTTTGCCGGCACGCACATGGGTTAGTTCCGTTTCAAGGTGCTGGATGGTTTTCTCCATGTGATTCCTTGCATCGTCTTTGATTTGCTGAACGGTCATTCGCAGTGATTTTTTGAGGAAACAAATGTAAGTGCGGTACTGCTAATTCAAAAGCCATAGCACACAACAGCAGGTGCAACTTCAGTCGGGTAACTGAATCTTCTCATGAAAGCGGAGCAGGGCGAGTTCCTTTTGCCCCAGGTTTTCAATAGTCCACCGGAGCACATCTTTCAATTCTGTTTTCAATTCATCTTCGGTGCGGGCATATGCATAGGCGAAGGAAACGCCGGGAATAATTCCGAAGAACATGCCTGCTTCGCTGTCCCAGGAAATATGCGCTACGAACCGCTGATGCTGCATAGGATTGAATAATGTTCAGCTAAGCTACACATTTCACGCTATTGTATATCATCCTGCAATAATTAATTACCGGGTTTATGGCTGGTTTCATTCAGTTACAGGCAACCTCTATCTTTATCACACGCCTCCTTCTATGCGCTTTCGGCTCATCCCCTTCGTGATCACCGGCACCAGGATATTGCTGGGTCTCATCATGTTCACCGCAGGCATGAGTAAACTGTTTCACGGCGCCTTTCCGGGCCTCATCGGTCCCGTGTGGCTCACGGATGAATTAAGAAAGTACGGGCTCGAATATCTGGGGCAATTCATTGCCTGGTCGCAAGCCGTTATCGGTCTGCTGCTGCTCACGCAGCGTTTTGCCACCCTGGGTGCGGTTATGCTGCTGCCGATGCTGCTGAATATTTTTATGGTGATGCTTTCACTTGGCATACATTATTCCGAACCCGGCCACATCAACTCGGCATTCAACACCTCCATCATCATTGCCTTTCTGCTGTTGCTGAATGCGGCCTTGCTGTTTTATGATTTTCATAAACTGAAATTCATTTTTGACGAGAACGCTGATTTTCTGAAAACCAGAAAAGTGAAGCGCAGGAACCGTATGGCTGATGTGATCGTGATGGCCGGCATGCTGATCTGCCTGATTTCTCCCTTGTTGTTTTCAGTAAATAAAATGGCTTCGTATGGGGTAGTGGCCATCGGCCTCATGGTTTGCATGATACCGCTGTTCTTAAAAAGAAAAACGAAGCGTTCTGTTAATTGGTAACGAGTGTACCGAGTTCTTCTCCCTGAAGAATACGCAGCAGATTACCGGGCTTGTTAATGTCAAAAACGATGATGGGCAGATTGTTTTCCCGGCAGAGCGTGAAGGCCGTCATATCCATCACATTCAGATTGCGGGAATAGCATTCTTCAAAAGTGAGCTTATGAAACCGGGTGGCTAACGGATCTTTTTCAGGATCGGCGCTGTAAATGCCATCCACGCGTGTTCCTTTCAGCAGTACGTCAGCATTGATTTCAATAGCGCGCAGCGCTGCTGCGGTATCGGTGGTGAAGAAAGGATTTCCCGTGCCGGCTCCGAAGATGACTACACGGCCTTTTTCGAGGTGTCGCATGGCTCTGCGCCTGATGTAGGGTTCAGCGATCTGTTCCATCTTGATCGCACTCTGAAGCCGTGTGTGTATGCCATGCATCTCCATCACACTTTGCAGGGCCATGCCATTCATCATCGTAGCGAGCATGCCCATGTAATCGCCGGTGGCCCGTTCAATACCGGCGCCCTCCGATTCAATGCCGCGGTAAATATTTCCTCCGCCGATTACCACGGCCACACCGGCGCCGGCCTGCACGGCGGATTTCACTTCTTCCGCATACAAATTGGAAACAGCGGGATCAATGCCATAGGGCTGATTACCCATGAGTGATTCGCCGGATAGTTTGAGAAGAATGCGTTTGTATTTTACCGCCACGCTCTTGTGATTAGGTGCGCAAAATACGCTGAAGGTGCTAAAACAAAAAGGAGAGAATCGCTTCCCTCCTTTTTGTTTTCGGTAAAGTAAAATGATCAGTCAGCAGTGGATACGCGCTTGAAGTCAACCACCGTGAGTTCCTTGTCAATGGCCTTCAGCACATCGGCAATGGTTTTCTTGGGGTCTTTCACGAATTCCTGGCTGAGTAAAGTTTGCTCCTTGAAGAATTTGTTAAGCGCGCCGGCAGCAATCTTGTCAATCATCTGCTCGGGTTTGCCATCTGCTTTGGCTTTTTCGCGTGCGATGTCCAGTTCGCGGTCAATAATTTCCTGCGACACACCGTGCTGATCAATAGCCACCGGATTCATGGCGGCTACCTGCATCGCAACATCTTTTCCTGCCGCTTCAATCGCATCGGACTGTGGCTTGTTGAATGCCACGAGCACGCCCAGTTTGCTGTTGCTGTGAATGTAAGGAATCACGAAAGCGCCTTCACTTACCACCAGTTTCTTAACTTCAATCTTCTCTCCGATCTTGCCAACCAGCTCAGCCACTTTTTCACCAATTGTGATGTCGCCGATCTTCTTGGCGGAAAGCTGTTCGGCGGATGTGGCATTATCTCGCAAAGCAATGTGGGCGGCCTCTTTGGCAAATGACGAGAACTCTTCATTCTTCGCTACGAAATCCGTTTCACAGTTTACACTAAGCAGCACGCCTTTGGTTTTGGCACCGTTCACTACGGCGATCACCAGGCCCTCCTTGGCTTCTTTGCCTGCACGCAGTGCTGACACCTTAGCGCCTTTCTTGCGCAGGTAGTCAATAGCGGCTTCAAAATCGCCGTTGGTTTCAGTCAATGCTTTTTTGCAGTCCATCATGCCTGCGCCCGTTTGCTGGCGAAGCTTGTTGATGTCTGCGGCTTTTATTTCTACCATAATTAAATGTGTTTGATGGTTACAATACCAATGATGAATAATAAGTTCGTTACGTCAATTCCGTGATGCACACGGCAGCCATGAAACTTCGGTTACCTTCTGGGGCGGGCTTTGGGTCCGCCGGCAGCGGTACCGGTTCCCCGGCCGGCCTGGCGGCGGCGCATGGGTCCGCCTTTGCCCGGAGCACGGCGATCGCGTTTTTCTCCGCCACCATCCGCCTCTTCTTCTCCATCAGCAGCTACCAGTTCATTGCTTCCGTCTGCACCGTCCTCTTCTTCTGAAGCTTCCTGTGCGTCTTTGTCGCGCTGGCGCTCATTCATTCCTTCAATAAGCGCTTCGGTCACGTAATTGGTAATGATGGCGATGGACTTGGTGGCATCATCATTGGCCGGAATAGCGAAGTCAACGAGCGTGGGATCACTGTTCGTATCCACCATGCCAATGGTTTGTATGCCGAGTTTCTTGGCTTCTGCCAATGCAATGTGTTCGTTCATGATATCCACGAGAAAAATGGCCGCTGGCAGACGGTTGAGGGTGGCGATACCGCCCAGCACCTTTTCCAGTTTGGCTTTCTCACGGCTCAGGCGCAGACGCTCTTTCTTCGTGATGTTTTCAGCAGTGCCATCGGTGAGCATTTTTTCAATGCTCTGCATCTTCTTGATGGATTTGCGGATGGTGCTGAAGTTGGTGAGCATACCGCCGAGCCAGCGCTCGGTAACGAACGGCATGCCGGCGCGCTGCGCCGCTTCGGAAACAATTTCCTTCGCCTGTTTTTTGGTGGCAACGAACAGAATTTTCTTTCCGCTGCGAGCCATTTGTTTCATTGCAGATGAAACTTCTTCAAGATGCTCCAGCGTTTTGTTCAGGTCAATGATGTGAATGCCTTTGCGCTCCATGAAAATGAAAGGGAGCATTTTGGGATTCCACTTCTTTTTTAAGTGACCGAAATGAACGCCTGCTTCCAGCAGGTCTTTGTATTCGAGTTTATTCACTTGTTGATTGAATTATCTTGATGAATGAATGGATCAATGGGTGTGATGCAAATCAACCGGTTAACGTTTGCTGAACTGGAAGCGCTTGCGGGCTTTCTTTCTTCCGGGTTTCTTGCGCTCCACGGCACGGGGATCGCGGGTGAGCAGATCCAGTGCGCGCAGCTTTGGCTTCAGCTCTGAATTTTCTTTTACCAGGGCGCGCGCAATGCCGAGGCGGGTGGCTTCGGCCTGCCCTTTCATGCCGCCGCCTTTCACGTTCACCACAAAATCATATTTGTCGGCCACTTCTGCTCCGTTTACTGCCTGTTCCACAATCTTCTGGTAGATGCCTTGCGGGAAGTAGGTTTTATAGTCTTTTCCGTTCACAGTGATTTGAGTGGTGCCGGAAGAAGGAAGCAGGATCACGCGGGCGCTGGCTTCCTTTCTTCTTCCAATCGAGTTGATTCTTTCTGCCATAACTATTTTTTTACAAAAGATTATTTGATGGGTTTGGGTTTCTGTGCCGCATAATTATGCTTGTCGCCGGCATGCACGTGCAGTTTGCGATACATGTCCGCACCGAGGCGTGTTTTGGGAAGCATGCCGCGTACGGCTTCTTCCAGCAGGTAGGTGGGTTTGCGTGCAAGCACTTTCTTGGGTGACTCCACTTTCTTTCCGCCGGGGTAGCCGCTGTAAGTGACCACTTCCTTATCTGTAAGTTTCTTTCCGGTAAGGCGGATCTTTTCGGCATTGATTACCACCACATGATCACCCGTGTCAACATGATTGGTGAATGAAGGTTTGTGTTTTCCGATCAGGAGCGTGGCAATCTTACTGGCCAACCGTCCGAGGGTTTGGTTATCGGCATCCACCAGCCACCACTCGCGGGTAACGGTTTTGCTGTTGGCATGCTTGGTTCTGTAGCTGAGCGTATTCACAATTGCTTTGTTTTTCCTGTTAGAATTAAGGGGCGGCAAAAGTAAATGCCGCCGTAGATAAAACAAGCCATCGCCCGCAGTTTTTTGAGCCATGACCGTGTAATACGCTGATGATGAGTAAAAATTTGGCACTAAGTGAAAGGTAATACCAAGTGATTCCCCGCCATAGCAGCCTATTTCGGTCGAAATAGTTAATACTTTCAATTTAGGAGTACGTACTTCTAAATCAAGAGTGAATACTATCAAGTTAGAATTACGCACTGATGTTTTGAAAGTATGAACTGATACTTTGAAAGTGTGGCTTGCATTTCTCCTGCCGGTTTCTTTTGCCGGCGGCATCCATCGCAGGCACTTTGAATCATCAAAAACTCACTTCGCAGGCATTCCTTTTACTTTGCCTTATGAAGAAATATGACTTCCTCGTGATCGGCTCCGGCATTGCCGGTCTCACCTACGCCCTCAAGGTGGCTGAATACGGAAGCGTGTGCATCATCACCAAGGCCAGCGAAGATGAATCGAACACCAAGTATGCGCAGGGCGGGGTGGCGGCTGTTTGGGATTTCGATCAGGATTCATACCGGAAGCACATCGCCGACACACTGGATGCCGGCGACGGACTTTGTGATAAACGCATTGTTGAAATTGTAGTGAAGGAAGGTCCGGAGCGGGTGCGCGAAGTGATTGACTGGGGCGCCAAGTTTGACAAGAATGAAGAAGGTGAATACGACCTCGGCCGTGAAGGCGGACACAGTGAGCACCGTGTGCTGCATCACAAAGACAATACGGGATTTGAAATCGAAAGCGCCCTGTTGCGCCAGATCGCCCGTCATCCGAACATTGAGTTGCACACGCATTACTTCGCCATTGATCTCATCACCCAACATCATCTCGGGCAGGAAGTCACGCGCCGGACGAAAAACATTGAGTGTTACGGGGTGTACGTTCTTAACACGCTGACAAAAAAAACGGAAACCATCCTGGCCAAGATCACGCTGCTGGCCACCGGCGGTGCCGGCCATGCGTACCGTAACACCACCAATCCCATCATTGCCACCGGCGACGGCATCTCCATGTTTTACCGTGCGAAGGGAAAAGTGATGAACATGGAGTTCTACCAGTTTCATCCCACTGCATTGTATAATCCGGGTGAACATCCATCATACCTGATCACGGAAGCCATCCGCGGATTCGGTGCCGTGTTGAAGACGAGTGATGGAAAAGAATTTATGCAGAAGTATGATAAGCGAAAGTCACTGGCGCCGCGCGACATTGTAGCACGCGCCATTGATAACGAGATGAAGAAACGTGGTGATGATTTTGTGTATCTCGACTGCCGGCATTTGGATAAGAAAAAATTCAAAGCACACTTCCCCAATATTTATGAGAAGTGCAAGTCCATCGGCATTGATGTGTTCAAAGACATGATTCCCGTTGTACCGGCAGCGCATTACCTCTGCGGCGGCATCATGACGGATGAACTGGGAAGAACATCCATCAAAAACATTTACGCCTGCGGCGAATGCGCCTGCACCGGCCTGCATGGCGCCAACCGGCTTGCTTCCAACTCACTGCTTGAAGCCATGGTGTTTTCTCACCGCGCTTATCTCGAGGCGATAAAAGCGATCGGTAAACTGCCGTTCAAAAAAGGAATTCCGGATTGGAATGCCGAAGGAACCGTTAACCCTGAAGAGATGGTACTCATCACTTTTACGCGGCTGGAAGTGCAGAACATCATGAGCAATTACGTGGGCATTGTGCGCAGTAATCTTCGGCTCCGGCGGGCATTCAAGCGCCTTGAACTCATTTACCGTGAAACGGAAGAACTGTATCAACGCACCATTGTGTCGCCCGAGTTGTGCGAATTAAGAAACCTCATCAATATCGGTTATCTCATTATTGTTTCATCACTGGAACGAAAAGAAAGCCGGGGGCTCAACTTTAACACTGACTTCCCGAAGAAACTCAGCGAAGCGAAGAACACCATCCTCTGAGGACTTCTGTATTGAATAAATACTAACGGAGAAAAGGCTTCGTTTTTTCCTCATATGAATCGAAGCGCTTTCACCTTCTGCTCATTAATCCTGCTCACCGGAAGCCAGCATATGCTCGCTTCCATCCCGCTGTCAGAAGCACTGCGGCAGAAAAAAGTGAGTGTGACGATCAGCACCTACCAGCCAAAAGATGACCGGTACCATTCGGGTTACTTCAGCGAATGCATGCAGTACACAGTAAAGAACCTGACCACCACGCCGCTGCAACTGACCGAGACAGCCGGCCGGTTTCTGATGCCGACAGATACCAACCTGCAGCGCATGATGGTTACCGCTACCACGCGATTCGCACTCAATGCGGGCGAAGAAAAATCCATTCCTCTTTTTGCGATGTGCACCGAAGCAGGTGACGGATCCCCGTTAAGTGCTTCGGGATTCAGCTATGGAAATGCGGCGACCGGTAAGCTTTCAGAGCTCGTCACATTCATTGATCAGAAGAAATTCCAGAATGAAGCGGCGCAATCGGCTGTATGGGCAATCACGGATAATTATTCACCCTATTCCATTTATGATAACGACACATCCGTAATGAATACACTGCGCCGGTACGTTTGCAAGCTGAAGAATATGCCATACGACCCGGCCGGCGAGCGCGTGAATAATGAAACACCGCTGATGCGTTACATCACGGGCACTTTTACTTTTTCTATTTACAAGGAACAGAAGGTGGATCTCGTCATCTTCACCGGTGATCACAAACTCGTAAAGGATGTTTTGAAAAATCAAACCTATCCCACCGGCCAGCACACCGTGGCTTATGAAGCATCCATACCCGTCGGTGACCCGTCAAAACCTCCTACCCTGCTGCTCATGTTTTACCTCGATGGAAAACTGATTGCCAACCGCAGGCACGTATTGGAAGTTTACCGGTAAACACTGCGGGATTGGTTGGAGGGTCTTCATGCATGGCATTTCCCAATCTTCCTTCCTACTTTAAAACCGAACCATTCACTCTAACGAGCGTTATCCATTCAACGGTTTATTTTTGCGCGTCCTATGATAATCGAAGTAGTAAAATCAAAGATCCACCGGGTGAAAGTCACCGAAGCGGATATTCATTACGTGGGCAGCATCACCATTGATGAAGACCTGATGGATGCCGCCAACCTGATCGAGAATGAAAAGGTGCAGGTGGTGAATGTGAACAACGGCGAGCGCATTGAAACCTATGTGATAAAAGGAAAACGCGGCGGCGGAACCATTTGCCTCAACGGACCGGCGGCACGGAAGGCAGTGGTGGGTGACATCCTGATCATCATTTCGTATGCTTCCATGGATTTTGATGAGGCGAAAAGTTTCAAACCCGCCATCATTTTCCCCGATGAGGAAACCAATAAACTTAGGTGAAAAACTTGCGGGGGGTAACCGGTCATTCACTGTCTTTAACGTTTTGGTTCCTTCACTTCACTCCTTTCATAGCGCTTCGCAGAATTCCCGTGCTAACTTTGCCTACACCCATTCTGCCCTGAATTATCTTCTGTGAAAGCCAAACTCTTTTCGGCGCTGCGTATCGTTCTGTTCTTCGCCATCGGCGCTGTTTTGTTTTGGCTGGTGATCCGCAATCAGAATCTGGATGAGATAAAATCAAAACTACAGGCCGCTAACTGGTGGTGGGCAGTGGGTGCGCTTGCGTTCGGTTTTCTGAGTAACATCTTCCGCGCCATGAGGTGGAACATGCTTATTCACCCGCTGGGCTTCAAACCCAAAGTGCGAAACACGTTCGGCGGTGTGATGATCGGCTATATGGCCAACCTGGCCATTCCACGACTGGGTGAAGTGATGCGCTGCGCCATCGTGAACCGCTATGAAAAAGTACCGGTGAACAAGCTGCTTGGTACCGTGGTGGTGGAACGCGTAATTGATGTGCTTACCATTTTCGTTTTGCTCCTGGTGGTGGTGCTACTCGAGTTTGAGAAGATGAGCGACTTCAGCATGCAGTATGTATTCAGTCCGATGGGAAGAAAACTGCAGGCCTTCATTTCACACAGCGTTCTGTTTTATGTAGTGATTGTTGCGGCCTTCGCCGGCGGACTTTTTCTATTCTGGTTTTTGTACACCCGCTTCCGGCGCACCCGGTACTTCATCAAACTCAAATACATCATCCGCGGATTTCTTACAGGGTTGAAATCAGTGGGGCAATTGAAAAACCGCAACCTGTTTTTGTTCTACACCTTTCTCATCTGGCTGCTTTACCTCATGATGTCGTACATCTGTTTCTTTTGTTTTCCCGCAACCAGTCATTTGGGATTTGTGATCGCGCTGGCTGTAATGGTTTTTGGCGGCTTCGGGTGGGCGGCGCCGGTGCAGGGGGGATTCGGCACGTTTCATATTATCGTTACGCAAACGCTCGTGCTGTTTGGTGTGGCTGAAAATGACGGACTCGCTTATGCGATTCTCTCCCACGCCACACAAATTTTCGCTATGCTCTTTTTCGGACTCATCATTCTGATTCTTTTGCCGATTGTGAACCGGCATTATAAGCCGCTGCAGGAAAACTGAGCGGGATCATTAGGAGAAAAAGCGGACTGCTTTACCTTACGTCGAGAAATCATATTTATGGCACACCCGGTAAACTATGAAAAACCCAAAATGAATTTCGAGGAATTCATTCAGAAGAAAATTTTCACACACGATCAGTTGCACCGCGCCATTAACCTGTGGCGGTTTCAAAGCAAGAAGATTGTATTCACTAACGGCGTTTTCGACATCCTGCACCGCGGGCATCTGTATATCCTTAACACCGCGCGCTCGTTCGGCGATATCCTGATTGTCGGTCTCAACACGAATGCATCAGTTCATAAAATCAAACCCGGCCGGCCCATCAACGATGAATTTTCCCGTGCCGATGTGCTTGCATCACTTGAAGTGGTGGATGCGGTGGTGTTATTCAATGAAGAAACGCCCCTGCAACTCATTACCGAAATAAAACCCGATGTGCTGGTGAAAGGCGGCGATTACAAAGCAGAAGATGTGGTAGGTAAAGAGGTGGTGGAATCCGCCGGCGGGCGCGTGGAAATTGTGCCGCTACTCAAAGATTTCTCCACCACCGGACTCATCAACAAACTGAGCGGTAAATCCTGATGGCCGGCCACTGCGCTGAAAATTCATTCCGGCTATCATTTCACCTGATGCAATACTATGCGGGGTGAGTTTTATCAACCCACGTAATGACTGCCCTCATTATTGCAGCGCCATAGCGGTCTCAGTTTTGCCTGAAATTCTCAGCCATGAAAAAGGTATATCTGCTGATTCTGTTGTCTGTTTCATTTTTAACAACCACAAGCGCACAGTTCTGGACTCCCTGTTTCGGACCTTCCGGAAGTATCACGGGTTTAGCTGTTAATCTGCAGAATGACGTGTTTGCAGGAACCTGGGGATACGGAATCATGCGGAGCGCCGACAGCGGCGCAACCTGGAACAGCATCAATAACGGGCTTACTGACTTATTCATTTATTCCGTTTACTCTGATAAAAACGGAATTCTCTACACCACCGGATACGACGGGATTTTCCGTTCGGATGACAACGGAAACACCTGGGTGGCGAAGAATAACGGACTTCTCAACCCGATAACCGGATGTCTGGGATTCAGCGATGCCGGAACAATTTATGCCGCGAATGCGCTGGGTCTTTATCAATCTTCTGATGGTGGTGAAAACTGGACACAGATCACCACCTTTGAAAACACACCCGAAAATGCCATTTACAGTATTGCAGTTAACGCCGCGGGCTATGTTTATATAGGAACGGATGGTTCAGGTCTTTTCTTTTCAACTGACGATGGCAACACCTGGCAGCAACGCGATATCGGTAACAACGAAAGTATCCATTGCATTTATGTTGAAGACGACGGAACCATGCTTGCCACCTCCTGCTTCAACGGTTCAGAAACCGGCAGTGGAATTTTTCGCTCTGCTGATGAAGGCAATTCATGGGAACCGGTTAATTCAGGTCTCACGGAAACAGCGGTGCTCTCCGTCATTCAGTTCAATGGTCAAGAATTATTCTGCGGCACCTATCACAACGGAATCTTTCATTCCACTGACAACGGAGACAATTGGGTGCCGTGGAATGATGGATTGGGTGTGCTGAAGAACATCTCATGCTTTGCGCAGAGCCACAACGGGTATGTTTATGCAGGAACCAACAACGGCGTGTACCGGAGCATTCAAATGTTCAGCGGCACCGCGGAGATTACTGCTCCGCGGATAAACTGCCTGAATCAGAACGTGCCGAATCCGTTTTCGGTCATCACCACGATCACCTACACGGTTCCTGCGGGTTACGGAAGCAAAGTGAATGTACGGCTTGAAGTGTATGACCTGTCAGGAAGAAGGGTGGCACGGCTGGTGAATGAAAGTCAACCACCGGGAGAATACGCGATAACCTGGAAGTGCATGCCTTCACTGGGTTTGGGTACTTATTTATGTGAAATGAAGTTGAACAACTTCTCTCAATCTATTAAGATGGTGCACACGCAATAGGCCAATGGAAAGGACGGATTCCCGGGTTTCAGCGAGTTTGACCGGCAACTTCTTTATTTCCACTTCCACGCTTCATTGATCAGCCACTCTCTGATGTTGGCTGCGAAGCGGCTCTGCTGATTGCGCATGCGTTCTGGATGCCATTGCACGAGCAGCACACCCGCTTCATCCTCTTCGGTCACTAATTCCAGTCCTTCCACAATTCCTTCTTTTGAAAAGGCGTTGGCTCTGAGCCCCTCTCCGATTTTATCGGCGGCCTGATGATGTGCCGAATTCACTTCACCGGATTTTTCGTGCACGATGTGAAAGAGTCTGGAGTTGTGCTCTACATGGATATGATGAAGTGAATCGTCGCTGTCTTCATCCTGGTTGTGACCTTCCACATTCAGGTGGCTGAAAATATCGGGTACGAGGGTGCCACCGAAATACACATTGGTAATCTGCAATCCGCGGCAGATACCGAGCACGGGTTTGGTGTTTTTCTCTGCCGCCTCAATGATTTTCATTTCAAACTCATCGCGGCGTTCATCAATATCTGTGGGGTCAAGCAGGTCAAAGTACTCGGGCTTGCCGTAAAACCTCGGATGCACATCGTGCCCGCCGCTTAATATAAACGCATCGCAACGTGCAGCGTCATCCAGGTTATTATTCCGGTATCCGAGTTTGATCACGTCCACCTCGCCGCCATGAATGCGCACCCAGTTTTCATAGTTGGGAAATTTCTTTCCGCAATCAGAAATGCCGATAAAAAGTTTTTCCTGATTCTTCATAGATGAAAAAAGACTGCATCAACCCGGGTTGATGCAGTCAGTAATCTTCAGCAAGTAAGTTTAGCCAGCAAATGATTAATACGCCTGTGCAGTGGCATCAAGGTTTTTCCAATCCTTCTTTTTTGTCTTGAAGAAGGCCGAAGTGGATTGCGGCTTTGAAGTGAAATCATCATCAAAGTCACCTACGAGATCTGCACTGCCGATGGACACATAGAACAACGGGCTCTTTTGTCCGTAGTCTTTGATATTCATTCCGCTGATCTCAATACCCTGGTAATTGAGGAAGTCCATCAGGTAATATTTGAAGCGTATGTAAATGCCATGGGTGAAGTTCACCTCGGCAAATGCTGACGGGTTGAAGAGGTTCACATTATCGCTGAACCATTCATAGGTCTTAAACTTACCGTCATCTACAAAGATTTTTCTCTTGTAAACGAACATGAGTTCTGCTTCAGCGCCAATTGTGAAGTGGGTTCCTTTATCTACGTCCCCCAGCTTGAGTGCAAGCGGCAGCCCTAAGCTGTATGAGCGTTCTTTCACGCGGGCTTCTTTTTGAATGGGTGTGGCGCCCACATCGCTGCTGTCAACAAAGTCAATGCGGCTGATCAAACCCACGTTGCGGATGCCGAGACCGGTATAGATGCCAACCGACTTGCTGAAATCATAGTGGTACTGCCCCTGGAAGTTGAAAACCGGTGACCAGCGAACTATAGGTGTGATGTCAACGGCACTGGGTGCGTCGACGGATCCGTACGAGAAGATCATTTCACCGGCCGACATCCAGTAGCCATTCTGGGCGCGGGTGCTGAATGAAAGGGTCGTGCATAATGCCAGTGCAACAAGTGATTTGCGAATCATAGGAATGAATTTGCGTGCAAAGAAAGTAAATGTTTGCACCTATGTCGTTTTAGCAACTGAAAAAGTTACTGCGCTGCCTGTTCACGCCTTCGCGATGTGGAGGTTGAAGTTGGGGTGACCTACAAATCCCCAGAGCCGCACCCAGATGAATACCCACATCTCCGCGGCGCGGGCTGTAGTGATGTCGCCGAGATCTACAATGTTTTGCCATCCGAATGATTTCATTATTTCTTTCACTTTCGTTTTCGCATCGGCATCATTGCCTGATACAAATACATCGTGTTCGCCCGGCACCAGCGAAGGATTCACCATCACATTGCAGTTGATGGTGTTGAGTGTCTTTACCACCTTGGTTTCCGGAAACTCACGTTGTATTTGCTCGGCAAGCGAATCCGTATTGCAGACAAACAAACTGGGCGGCATGCCCTTGCTGAAGTCGAGCGGATTGGAAATGTCAATCAGGATTTTACCATTGAGATGTTCCGCTGTTGCCTGCCGGAGCGCTTCCATTGTTCCCATGCCATTCGTGCAATTGAAAACGATGTCGCCGAATTTGGCCGCATCGTTAAAGGTTCCCTGCGATGCATTGGGTCCGCTTTGAGAAACCCAGGCCCAGGCCTTTTCATTGTTGGCGGTTCGTGAGCCCATCATCACTTCATGACCGAGCTGAATAAGTTTGGAGGCAATGGCGTCGCCCACCATGCCGGTACCGAGTACTGCGATTTTCATAAAGAAGAGTTGTGGTTTTTGGTTAAATGAATAACAGATTGACGAAAGCTTCCAGCAAAGATTTTATCATTGGGCGCAAAGTGTATAAAAATTCAAAAAATTTTGCCCAAACTCTGGCGCGCGCATGCTGCTGAGCTTGGTGCACAGGGTGCGCGTGCCCCCACATCTAAACCAGATGCTCAACCGTGAGCAATCCTTTTCCCCCGGCATAGTCAATAGCCGAACTCCAATTGTAATATTCAGGCTCACTTACCATACCTGCCTCGACGGGGTTGAAGTGAGTATAGTGAATGCGTTGTTCAATCATTTCGTTTGTTGACAGCTCGATAGGA
>JAFDYS010000008.1 GCA_018267315.1 Bacteroidota bacterium
GCAGGTGATCCATGTAGGCCTGCGTTTGATCAATGGTTCCTGAAATGGTTCCGTTCAATCCTTCTTCAGCCACCAGCACTCTTCCTTTCAATCCCTGAGTAATGCACCACTGTAGATGAGCGGCAGCAAACTGCTCTGCATTTTCAATGTGCACGTACTTGTAAAAGAGAAGTGTTCGAAACGGTTTCACGGAGAAATTTCTAAGGTCAAAGATAAGATCGTCAGCCATTACGGGCAGCCGGCTGCATAAAGAGCATCTACTGCCTTATGATAGTTCGTTTTCTCTGCAGTGGTCATGTGAAATTCCGCATCGGCGATCTGCTGATACAGAACTTCATAGTGCTGCAGCAATTTTCGGTCGGGGTTTTTGAGGATTTGCTGAAATGCCTCCGCACGGAAATCATATGTGTTTAGCCCGGAAATGTTTTTGCCGGAATTTTTCATGTGATCACATTCGATCTGAAACACTTCTTTCACCAGTGAGATAGAAGCATCCTGATAACCCAATGAAGCCGCCGTCTCCGTTTTCGGTTCACTGCTGTTGCAGGCAAAGAATAGAATCAAAACGAGAATTGAAAGTCGCTGCATATGAATGCGGGCGATAAAACTATAGGTTGAAAAGTGCCAGCTGAAATGACATTCGTCAGTACCTCACCATCACTTCATGCAAGCTTTTCCTCTTCAGGTCCGGAACCATTACACTCTCCGCCGGATAACCGACGGGAATGAGCAGAAAGGGTCGCTCATTTTCCGGCCGCTCTAAAATTTTAGATAGAAAATTCATCGGGCTCGGCGTATGAGTGAGCGCGCATAGGCCCGCATGATGAATGGCCGCCAGCAAAAAGCCGCAGGCAATGCCCACCGATTCCTGCACATAATAATTCTGCCGCGACCTGCCATCAACATTTTCATATGCTCTTTTGAAAACAACGATCAGCCACGGCGCGATTTCGAGAAACGGCTTTTGCCAGTCTGTTTGCAGCGGCGCGAGATCTTCAAGCCATTCCTCACTCATGCGGCCGTGGTAGCTTTCATATTCCTCTTTCTCGGCTTCTGTCCTTATCTGCTTTTTAATTTCCGGTTCACTCACTAAACAAAAAGTCCACGGCTGCTTGTGCGCTCCGGAGGGCGCCGTGCCGGCCGTCAAGATGAGGTGTTCCATCACTTCCAGCGGAACGGGCTTCGGTGAAAACTCCCGCACGGTTCTGCGTTGATTCATCAACCCGTAAAATTCGCGGCTGCGGCGGATCATTTCTACTGCCGAAAAAGTTTCACGCTGGTAGGGAATAAACGGATACGTGGTTGCCATAAGTTTTCCTTTCCCGAAAAATAGCAATTCACCCGGCCATCATACCTTGCCGGAAATTTTTAAAATGCCTGCCATCATCAACCAACGCATGTGCGCACAAATTGAAGGTGATTTTGTAGTCTTCCTCATCGGTATGCGTATCAACCACTGGTGGAAAGTTTCGCAATGGGGACCGGTCATCATGGCCTTTCCGAAAATGATCCGTGAACTCGAAACGCATCCGGAGCTCGGTTACCTCGGCGGGTTCAGCGGCGGCTTCTCCAACCCGAATGTGAATGTGCAGTACTGGAGATCCTTTGAACATCTTGAAAACTATGCGCGCAGCAAAACATCAGTGCATCTTCCGGCCTGGCAGCATTTCAACAAACACATCAAACAGAACGGAGCCGTGGGCATCTGGCACGAAACCTACCTCGTGAAAGCCGGTCAATACGAAACTATTTACCACCACCTGCCGCCACACGGTTTGGGCAAAGCCACCACGCTGATTCCCGCTTCCGGTCATCTGGAATCAGCCCGCGGGCGTATCCAATCTTCTTAACCGGTGTGCGTAAAATCATGTTAAGAAAAGATGAACATCGCAGAAGCATCAGCAACTGTTGCCATAACTTTGTGCCACCACTAATTTGATGAACGAGCAGAATTTATTGCACGAAGCATTTGATGAGGAAGGCCGGCACATCAGCCCCAAGCTGGCCAAAGACAAAAAGAATTTTCTTATTGACATTGACGGCACCATTACCGACGACATTCCCAATGAAGAGCCGGATCGCATGGTGACCTGTGAGCCGTACCCGGATGCGCTGGCGAAGATCAACGAATGGTATGAACAGGGCCACATCATCTACTTTTTTTCATCCCGTACGGAACCGCTCCGTGAAATCACCGAAACGTGGCTGAAGAAATGGGGCTTCAGGTACCACGGACTTTTGCTCGGAAAACCCCGCGGCGGAAACTATCACTGGATAGATAACCACATCGTCCGCGCTACGCGGTTCACCGGTAAGTTCGGCAATCTCGTTTTGAAGGAGCGGTTCATCGAAGTGTTTGAAGAGTAGCCGCGATCCGCAGGTCGCCAGCATATGCGAGGAAATTACTTCCTATCTTTTCTGCAATTATTTTCAGAAACTGAAGGCGCTTCCTGATGAAAGATCATAAACAGCATGCTGCTGAAAAGTCAGCCGGCAACAGCGATATTTCTTCACCTAAGCATTGCCTCAATTGCGGCGCCCTGCTCACAGGTTCTTATTGTTCCGCGTGTGGACAGAAGGATGTGGAACTTCATGAATCATTCTGGCACTTGCTGGCCCATTTCACCGGCGATTTCTTTCATTTCGACTCTAAGTTTTTCCGGACCATGATTCCGCTGATGGTTAAGCCGGGATTTCTCACCAATGAATACATCCGGGGCAAGCGCGCTTCATACATGAAACCTGTGCAGCTTTACATTTTCGTGAGTGTGGTTTTCTTTCTCATCTACTTCTCCTTCTTCAGTACACATTTGATAAACCCGACCGATGTTCATGAAAATCCGGCAGCACTGCTCAGCGATTCTGCTTTAAAAAAAGATTCACTACTGATTGCAAGACTCAAAGCCATGCCCATACCGGATGCAGAACAGGTGATTGATTCACTGAACCGTCTTTCTGTCAACTCCGTACTTGATTCGGTACTGGATCAATCGGAGAGCCCCATCTCTGTCCGTTCGGGAAATCAACAACCAAACGTGGTGCGGTTCACGGTAAATGATGCTGAAAATTTGCCTAAGACTGTGGAGGCGTACAAAGATTCCATCAATAAACTTCCGAAGGATCGGCGACCCGGACTGATCCGCCAGGCCATTGACATCAAGACCATCGAGATTGATCAGCGCCGGCGTGAAGAAGGAACGGCCTCCCTCCTTGAAGCGCTCCAGGAAAATTTCATGCATAACATCCCGAAACTGATGTTCCTGCTGTTGCCATTTTTTGCACTCATCCTGAAGCTGCTTTATGTAAGGAAGAACGTTTACCTCGTGGATCACGCCATTTTCACCTTGCACTTTCATTCATTCCTATTTCTGCTGCTACTGCTGCTTGCCTTCATCAATCTGATACCGGGCGTACACCTCGGCTCCTTATATTTCTTTTTGTTGATGAGTATCTACCTGATTTTCGCTATGCGAAAAGTGTACAGTCAGTCATGGGTGAAAACTATTTCTAAGGTTTTCGCCACCTATTTTCTCTACACGCTGGCGTTGACTATTGTTGTGGTGGTTGGGCTGATGATTTCCGCCGCTTCGCTTTAGAGATATGCCCTGAGTTCCTTCAGTTCATGAATTTCAAGCATCACCTCGGCCGCATGCGGCATACGTTCCGGATTAAAGAGCACATGGTCCATGCCTACGCCTTTGGCCCCCGTGATGTCGGCCTCCAGACTGTCGCCGATGAAAATGCTTTCGCGGACCGAAGCGCCTGTGATGTCAAAGGCATACAAAAAGATCTCGCGCCGGGGTTTCTGGCTGCCGGCACGCTCCGAAGTGATGATGTGGGTGAAATACGATGCGAGACCTGAGGTTTCGATTTTCCGCAACTGCACTTCCTCGAATCCGTTGGTGATGATGTGCAACTTGTACCTGGGTTTGAGGTATTGCAACAACTCGATGGTTTCGCTGAAGAGATTTTTTTTAGTCGGAAGAATTCTCAGGTACTCTTCTGACAGGTGGTTTGCAAATTCATCATCATGCACGTTAAATTCCTTCAGGGTGGTTGTCCATCGTGCGGTTCGCAGTTCCTGCCTCGAAATGGTACCCTGCCGGTACAAGGTCCAGTACTGCTCGTTGTGATGATGGTAGCGCTGAATGAACGGCTCCGGCGGAATTCCCCGTTTTTGAAATTCATGGGTGGCTAACAGATCGCGCAGTGTTTCCATAGAATTGCGGCGGAAATCCCAGAGCGTTTCATCCAGGTCAAAAAACACATGGCGGTATTTGCCGGCTTCAATCATTGGGGCAAAGATAGGTTGCCGGCTTGCGCCGAAACCGGATAACGACAGTCCGGAGTTGCCTGATTTGCATTTATTGAATCTTTGTTTACCTTTGCCCTGTACTCATCGCCATTCTTCATCCGAAGAATTCGTTTATCGGGGTACAGTCTTTTTCCAAATCATTCACCTATCAGGATTTACAATTTAAAGTCTCAACCCTTTTAATGCTTTTCAGCATTTAAACCTGCCTTCACAAGAATCTTTATGTATGACATTTTGCAATTGAACGACATGCTCGTTCCCGAGTTACGCGACATCGCTGAGCAACTCAAAATTGACAACTACCACAAACTCAGCAAGCAGGATCTCGTTTACAAAATCCTTGACAAGCAGGCCGTATCGCCTGAACTTACGCCGGCTGCCGGCGGAAAAGAAGCGGCTGATGATGCCAAACCCAAGCGCCATCGCCGCAAACCCGGCGGACCCGCTGATGCGCCGCCAGCCGAAACCAAAACAGAAACTCCCCTGCCCGAACTGAAAGATGTTCCGTTGGCAGAGGAAATGAAACCAGTGGCAGAAGTTCAACCTCCCCAAACAGGCGATGAGAAGGGAGATGGCATGCGCTATGAAAGGAACGGACAGTTCCAGCGCCTGCCCCCAAGAAAAGAAAGCGCCTTCAATGTGGATCTTGACGGAATTGTTGACGGCGAAGGCGTTCTTGAAATCATGCCCGACGGCTATGGTTTCCTTCGCTCTTCGGATTACAATTACCTCTCTTCACCGGATGATATTTACGTTTCCCCTTCGCAGATAAAATTATTCGGCATCAAAACCGGCGACACCGTTACGGGTGCTGTTCGACCGCCGAAAGAAGGTGAAAAATATTTTGCGCTGCTGAAAGTGGAATCTATCAACGGCCGCAAACCGGAAGAAATACGCGACCGGGTGCCATTTGATTATCTCACTCCGCTTTTTCCGCATGAGAAATTCAACTTGTTTGACGACCATAACAATTACTCGACCCGCATCATTGACTTGTTCACACCCATTGGAAAAGGCCAACGCGGTTTGATTGTCGCGCAGCCGAAGACCGGCAAAACGATGTTGCTGAAAGCCGTGGCTAACGCCATTGCAAAAAATCATCCCGAGGTTTATTTGATCGTGTTGCTCGTGGATGAACGCCCTGAAGAAGTAACCGACATGGAACGCAGCGTGCGTGCTGAAGTGATTGCTTCCACCTTTGATGAGCCGGCCGACAAGCATGTGAAAGTGGCGGCCATCGCTCTTGAAAAAGCAAAGCGCATGGTGGAATGCGGTATGGATGTGTGCATCCTGCTCGATTCCATCACGCGACTCGCCCGCGCACATAACACCGTGCAGCCCGCATCGGGCAAAGTGCTGTCCGGCGGTGTGGAAGCCAATGCGCTTCACAAGCCCAAACAGTTCTTCGGTGCCGCCAGAAAAATTGAGAACGGCGGCTCACTTACCATACTTGCTACAGCGCTCATTGACACCGGCTCGAAAATGGACGAAGTGATCTTTGAAGAATTCAAGGGAACAGGTAACATGGAATTGCAACTCGACCGCAAGCTTTCCAACAAGCGCATCTTTCCGGCTGTGGATGTTACAGCATCCAGCACCCGCCGCGATGACCTGCTGCTTGATGCGGCCATGCTGCAACGCATGTGGATCCTCAGAAATCATCTTGCCGATATGACATCAGAAGAAGCGATGCGCTTTCTGCTGGAGAACATGAGAGGAACCAAGTCGAATGAAGAATTCCTGGTTTCCATGAACGGATAACGGATTTCGATCTTAACCATTAACTATTCATCATTAACGAACAACCGAAAACATGAAACGCACATACCAACCTTCGAAAAGAAAGCGCGTGAACAAGCACGGTTTCCGCAAGCGCATGAAAACAAAAGACGGACAGGAAGTTTTGAAGCGCCGCCGCAAACAGGGGCGCAAGAAGCTCACCGTTTCGGATGAAAAGCGGCTGAAATAATGCGCTGAGATTTTTCAAAGTTCAGAACTTTGGAGAATCGGATTTGAGTTGTGAAAAGCATCTTGTCATCCCGTCATACTTTCAGCAAGGAAGAACGCCTTTCAGGCAAGAAGAAAATTGACGAACTGTTTAGCAGCGGTTCGTCTTTTTATTTACAGCCATTCAAAGTAATTACAGTTACATCAACAAGTGCTGATGAAAAATCCGCTCCGGCGCAGGTGCTCATCACCGTTTCTTCAAAAAATTTTCCGCGGGCTGTTGACCGAAACCGGATCAAGCGATTGATGCGTGAAGCATACCGGCTGAACAAACAATTGTTGTATGATGAATTGAAAAAGCAACAGAAGACAATGCTTCTCGGACTGGTGTACACCTCCAAAAAAATTGAACCGTTTTCGCTGATTCAGGAGAAAGTAATTGCATCGCTTCAGAAAGTAATTTTGCAGCTCTGAAATTTCTGAATTACCTCTTCCGCTCCCTGCTCATCGCGCTGGTCACCATTTACAAGCGTGTGATATCGCCATGGCTGATGCCGGCCTGCCGGTACACGCCCACTTGTTCGGAATACATGATTGAAGCCATCAAAAAATACGGCGCCCTCAAAGGGGGTTGGCTGGGACTTAAGCGCTTTTCCCGCTGCCACCCCTGGGGCGGACATGGACATGATCCGGTGCCGTAATGCACGAAGCTATTTCCTCAGCTTCGGATCCAAAGCGTCACGGAGTCCTTCGCCAATGAGATTGAGTGAAAGAACTGTGACCAGAATACACAATCCCGGAAAGGTCACCATCCACCACGCCGAAAAGTTTTCACGGCCGGAGCTAATGAGGGATCCCCACGTTTCAACGGTGGAAGGCACACCCACCCCGATGAATGAAAGTGATGATTCAATGAGTATGGCATTCGCTACGCCCACCGAAATCGCAATCAATGCCGGAGCCAGGGCATTGGGCAACGCATGACGGAACATGATGCGCCATGAGCTGAAACCGAGTGCGCGGGCCGCCTGAATGTATTCCATCTCACGAACACGCAGCATCTCAGCACGTGTGAGTCGCGCAATGCCCGTCCAGTTGGTAAGCCCGATGATGATCATTACACTCGTGAGCGATGGTTTTGAAAAAGCAGCGATGGTGATGATGAGCAAAAGAATCGGCAGTGACACCACTACCTCTGTGAAGCGCGAGAGAAGAGAATCAACCGGTACGGTGATTTTCCGCTTTAGTCCGGGAAACTTTCCCATCCATTTTCCCAGGAAGGAAAAAAGAAGAATGATTAAGATGAAAAGCAGAAGACTGATTAAAAATTGCCAGAGGAATCCGCCGCTGCTTCCTTTCAATCCGTCATGAAGCGATTCACCCCGCAACTGAAAAGCATAAAACCAGGCGAAGAAAATTCCGATCAGCGTCATGATCATTCTCACCCGCGTGGTACTCACTTTATCATCGCCGAGAAAACCGGCGAATAACCCGATGACGATGCCAATCAGTCCGGCAATGCTCATAGAAATGATTCCGATCGTGAGTGAAATTCTCGCTCCGTGAATGAGCCCGGCCAGCAAATCATTTCCCCTCGATCCCGTTCCCAGCCAGTGACGAAAACGGTTCGGCATTTCTACCAGGTTACCGCGGTCCATGAACTTCTGCGGCGCAAAGGGTGAAATGAAATTGGCATTGTTGTAATCGCCTTTACCCGGCGAATACGGTATGGGCGCCCAGATCACTTTTTCCTTCGGCAACAGCTTCCAGTCAACAGCATTCAGGTTGAGTTGCTGCAATCCTTCCGGTGTTTTTACAAAATAAGTTTTGCTGAAGGTGAAGGCCGGGTAAAAATGCTGTCCGAAAATTTTGATGTAGAGCGGCCGCTCATTGGCCAATACGGGCGCCAGCACCGCAAGGATGATGGCGATCGAAATCACGTACAATGAAATGAGGGCCGGTTTGTTGCGGCGGAATTCCCGCCAGACTTGTGAGCGCCATCGCATGCTTTTTTCTTTCATCATCACGTGCTCACTTATTAGAAAATGAAATTCGCGGATCAGCAATGGCGTACATCACATCTGCCAACAAATAACCGATCATGGTGAGTACGCCCGTGAGTGTAAATACGCCCACGATCATCGGGTAATCCTGCCGCTGAATGGCCTGATAGGTTTCCAGCCCCATCCCGGGAATGGTGAAGATGGATTCAATGATGACCGCGCCGCCGATGGCTGCCGGAAGGATGTTCGCGAACACCGTGATGAGCGGCAACAAAGCATTGCGATAAGCATGATGCCAGATCACGCGGCGTTCACTCAATCCCTTGGCTCTCGCCGTTTTGATGTAATCCTGGTGCAGCACTTCCAGCATGGAGGTGCGTGTGAGGCGGCTGAGAAAAGCGAGTGAACTGTAAGTATATGCAATGAGCGGAAGGATCAGGTACGGAATCGTGATCTGTATTTTCTGAATGAAAGATGCCGCTTCAGGATAACCGGATGCCGGCTTCACACCCGATGCCGGAAACCATGGTAACACATCGGGGTTGGCAAATACCACGAGGAGCAGTGTCGCCACCCAAAAGGCCGGCATGGAATGAAGAAAGAACAGGGTTACGGATGAAGCCCGGTCAAAAAAGGAACCGTGCTTCGCCGCCGCGCGCACCCCAATGGGAATGCTGATGAGGTAAGCTAAAATGACAGAGAGAAAAGTGAAGAGCAGCGACCAGCCAATGCGTTTCCAGATCACCGTGCTCACTGGCATCTGCGTCACCAGTGAAATGCCGAAGTCGCCGCGGATCAATCCTTTTGAATTCACGGCGCCTTTTCCGGTGAGCCAGTTACCATCACCGAAAAGCCAGCGGTGATATTGGTTGTTGCCATAAAAATGTATGGAAGGAATGAAGTTTTTCCAGCGCTCCGAAGTGGCTTCCATGGCGTTGAAATTTTCTTCCATTTTATTCGCAGCCGCATGTGCTTCTTGAAGAAACGGATACTTCGCCGTCAGCGCTTTCGCTTGCTGAATTTTGTTTGCTATGAAATCGGGATCGGAAGCTGCAAGCAATTGCGATCCGATGTATGCGGATTGATTCACGTATGCAGCAATTACCTGCTTGCTGAATTGCATCTGCTCAGCCGAATCTGCGAATGACTGACTGACGGTCTGCTGATATTCTTTCACTGAGGAATGAAATGATTCAACCGTTTGCGTGTTGCCGTATTTCATCAGCAATGATTTCACGGCGCTCTTTTCCTTTTTATTGTAAATCCGGTAGAGCGTATCAGGAAAAGAGGAAGGAGTTACACTGAAGTAAAACAACGGCAGATCAAGTCCGAGGCGGTGAATCCATAATTGCTCCTGTTGATGTTGCGCCGTGCCGGAGCCGCTAAATGCTTCGGCTGATTCCGATGTTCGCAGGATCTGTGAAACGGGATCACCCGGTGCGCTGGCGCTGATCACAAATGCCAGCAGGGTAATGATGATGAGGGTGGGAATGAAAAACAGGATGCGGCGGAGCAGGTACTTCAGCATGCGAGCTGAAAGTTATCAGTTATTCTTTTTTGTGTGGCACAACGAAATCAACGGCTCGCACAGCGATGAGTTGAAGGGTTTGGGTTTCAAGTTTGAAATGGTTGGAGGTTGTTTGAAGTTGTTTACTCCTCAGTCCGGTCTCCCGAAGGGGCAGGGATTGTTTGAATCGTGTTGTATCGCCCTGTCCCCAAGATTCGCAAGGGTTTGACAGTGCAAAAGGGAGAAATGTCCCTCAACAACGCGCGGGGTCTCGTTCCGAAGACCCCGCGAGAACACAGGCTTGCAAGAGTACATTTTTATGGAGTGGCATTCTTATTTCATTTTCACCACAACCTTTCCTTTTGCTCTGCCTGTCTCTACGTAAGCCATTGCTTCATTCGTTTGTTCAAACTGAAATACTTTTTCAACTACGGGTTTGATAATTCCTGAGTTTATCAAGGTGGTAATTTCACTCAACTGGTTACCTTCTGCTTTCATAAACAGAAACGAAAAGTTGACATTTAGTTTCTTCGCTTTTTTCCTTACAGCTGAGCTCAAAAGTTTAGTCAGAAATTTCAAGTGCCATCCTAAATTCAGTTCTGCTGCAAACCCGGGTGTTGGCGGTCCGGTCAATGAAATGAGTATGCCTCCCGGCTTTAATACCCGCAAAGATTTTTCAAGAATTTTTGAATCACGATTGCTGTGCAGTACCACATCATAATCTTTCAACCGGTTTTCAAAATCTTCTTTCTGGTAATCAATAATGACATCAGCACCTAATTTGTTTACCAGGTCAAAATTGCTTGCGCTTGTTGTCGTGGCTACGGTGGCACCTACATGTTTCGCTAACTGAATTGCAAAAGTTCCTACACCTCCTGAACCTGCCTGAATGAAAACTTTTTGTCCTTTGTTTAGTTTTCCAATTTCAATTAATGCCTGCCATGCTGTCAAGCCAACCAATGGAATGGATGCCGCTTCTTCCATTGAAATATTTTTGGGTTTAAGTGCTAAATCGTTTTCAGGAATGGAAATGTATTCGGCAAAAGTTCCAATATGAAAGTTAGATGGTCTGGCATAAACTTCATCACCCACTTTGAATTTATTTACTGCCGTACCAACCTTTGTAACTACGCCTGCTACATCGTGACCTAAAACAAAAGGCGGTTTGTAGGGAAGAAAAATTTTGAACTCGCCTTTCTTAATCAAGGAGTCCAGCAAATTTATTCCTGCTGCATGTATCTGAACCAACACTTCGTTGTCCTTTACAACCGGCGCAGCAACTTCAGTGAGTTCCAATTCTTCCTTACCATCGTATCTGGTTACTGTAAACGCTCTCATTCTTTTTTACGATTGCTTTATTTATTAAGAAACTTCAATGCACTTTTTACAAACCCCTCGTGATACTGAAAGATGCCGCCATGTCCTGCATCTTTGTAAACGATAATTTCAGAATTCGGAATTCGATTTTTCAATTCAACGGTGTTGCTGCTTGGAACCATTCTGTCATTGTCACCATTCGCCACTAAAACAGGTTGTTTTATAACCGATAAATCCTGAGGTGCCTGGCATCCCCAGGCATGAATGGCTTTAAGCTGGCGTTGAAAACTTCTTACAGATATGCTTTTATCCCTGTTCTCCGTCCGTTCCTTCAACCTGCTTAAAAATTCTTTTGCAGCCTTTTTACCGATGCTGTTCTGATTAAAAAACAGATAAAACTTGGCATCCCTGAAAGTCAGCAGTCCTCTGAAAATATCCATGTAGGTAATTGCAGTTACTCTCTTGATTCCCTCGCCACCGGCAGGACCTGTCCCTGCAATAATCGCCTTACGAACAAGTTGCGGTTCTTGCAGCAAAATTTCCTGTGAAACAAATCCTCCTAATGAAAATCCAACAAGGTCAACCTTTGAATAACCTAACGCATGAATAAATGCCATTGCATCTTTCGCCATTTCAGCTACTGTCCTGGGTGTTGTTCCTTTTGTAGCACCCACACCACGGTTGTCAAAACAAATTATCTGATGTTGCGTTGCCAACCCGTCCATGATTCTGGGGTCGCAATTATCCATTGTTGCGGCTAAATGATTCAGAAAAATTACCGGAATGCCTGAATTGTTTTCACCGAGTTTGCGATAATAAAATTCTGTTCCTTCAACGTTGATGGACTGCGTTTTTACCTTTTGGAAATTCATGGTTGCTGTTTCGCGTGAGTTAATATTTTAATTGTGCGGCTTGCTCCAATAACTTGAACGCCGGGGGTTACGCCGCAGAAACGCGACAAGTAGTTCAAAGCACGAAGATGTCCCGCTTGCCAAAAAATTGTTTGCTCCGTTGTATTGATTTTATTCATCCGTTAATACCTTTGCTTGCATTTTGCAAGTGCAAACATACAACTACACTTGCAATATGCAAGTGCTAACGAAAAAATATTTTTATGAACAAGAATCAGAAAAGGTCTGAGTGTCCTTTAAGTTGCTCTCTTGATATGTGGGGAGACAAGTGGTCGCTGCTGATAATCAGAGATATGATGTTTTACAATAAGTCAACCTATGGCGACTTTTTGAAATCGGAAGAAGGTATTGCAACCAATATTTTATCTGCCCGATTGTTGGCACTGGAAGAAAACGAGATCATTGAAAAGGTGGACAATCCGGGAACCAAGGCACGAGTGTTTTACAAACTCACTCAAAAGGGAATTGAACTATTTCCAATCCTGGTTGAAATTCATTTGTGGGCTGAAAAATATTTGACCATCCCGCCAAACATTAAGGCAATTATAAAAGAGGCAAAGAAAGATAAGGAAGGATTCATTAAGTCCTCTATTAAGGAGTTGAAGAAGGCATAATCAGAAATTTTCTGCGGCAGCGAAATGAAGTATTGGCATCAGTAGCGATGTGTGCCAGGTTTCTTTCTTGTCAAAAACCGGGGCTTCGCAGTTTTCAAGATAGAGTAATTTGCACCGGGCACACGGAGTTTCATGCCAAAATCTCCGCGAGAACACAGCGCGCTAGCAGTGGAATGTCAGTGGCTGCCGTTTTCTGGTCTTGTTACGCTATATGTTTGTTTGTATGCCTCAGGTGCTAACATCCAGATAAGCTGGAAAACAAGAGCACCAATCAATGTCCAAAAAATATCATTCCAGTCAAAGTACAATTTGGTTGAAGTAGCTTGAATAAATTCCCACGAGATAAGTCCAGATGTGGAAATTACGTTTGCTGTTATATGCACGTTTTCGTTTAACCATTTATTCGTCCGCTTCAGTTGAGGAATCAAAACAATAAACAATGCAGGTATTCCTATTGACGGCAAAAAATTGGGTGCAATTCCCAGCAAGTAATTAACTGTTGCACTGTCGCCATTGTAATTTGGTCTTATGACGTCAATGATCAGCTGAAATGTTGCAAAACAAAATGCAAACAAAGCAAGCCAGTAATATGAATGCTTCGAAGTCATCATTTTTCCTTAAACAGAAAACTTTCAAATCGGGAACTCTCCATGTAAAAACCCTTTTCGCTTCTTTTATAGTTTATAAAACAGTCAAACTGATGAGCCATTCCGTTTGAGAATGTAACGAAAGTAAATTCGGCCTTGTCGGCATACATCCAGGCAATCAAGTTGATGTAGAACGACGATTTATTTTCCTGTTGCTTTTTCGCGCCTTGCTCGGGGCTGATAAGCTGAATGTTTGTTTGCTCAATAACAGCCGGCAATTCTATGTCCGGAAAATCGTCAGGTTGTCCGTAAACATGTTTGCCAAAAAACAATGTATCAAAAGAGAGTTTGTATTCTTTATTGACCAGCCGGATGTAATCGGCGATGGCTTGAGAGTAAATCTTTGCAAGGTCATCTTTTTGTTTTGTGGTGATGGATGTGCCGCTTTTCTGTTCCGATATTATTCCAGATGTGTCAGAAGAAACGTTGTCCGATTGTGCATTATTTGT
>JAFDYS010000009.1 GCA_018267315.1 Bacteroidota bacterium
ACATTCATACAATCAGAACATACTGTGACGGCAGGTTGTCAACCACTGTATATCCCGGATGTCAATTCAGGTTTGATGTGTCTATTGAGAATTATACCCTGAGCAGAAATGTGATGTTGGGATTTGTGGTAAAAGACAATCTTGACCGACCGTTTGTTGCACTGAACAATCACCACCTCAATATTGAATTCAACACAGATGGTGCTCCGGATTTTGGACTTTCATACAAGATGGGCTGCTTCCCCTTTTCGGGAAATGGAAGATTGTATATAGATCTCTATTTCGGTGATGGCATCACGGATTATGAAGTCTTGCGAAATGCATTCCACCTTGAGTTACAGCCTGCAAACTTCTACCATAGCGCCGCCATCCCGGATCAAAACCTGAATATGATCGTACTCAATGATGTAACCGGGGAAATCAAGCTATCCGGTGTACTCAAATACTGATGATGAACAAACTGATCACCCGAATCCTTCGGGCAATACAATGGCGCACCGCTGTTTTCTCAGAAAACCTCGCTGAAGTTCTGGAAAGCCGGGTGTCTGTTGAAGACATCTCAAACATCAGGAAGAGTAATCCACTATTGATTGATGCTGTCCGTATTAAAAAATGTTATGACGAACTTTCAGACTTGCACCTTGATTACTGCACCCGTTATTCTGATAAAGTACATGTTGTTTCTCTAGAACAGGCTGCATTCCTGCTGAATGCTTGCCGTTTACTTACACCAAATCGGGTCGTGGACCTAGGCTCAGGATTTAGCTCATATGTTGTTCGCAAGTACGCAAAGGAAAGCAGAAATGCGGACGTGTGCACAGTTGACGATAATGCCAGCTGGTTGAACAAGACTGCAGAATTTCTCAAAGAACGGGACTTGCCAGTAAACGGTCTTATACTTGCCAGTGATTTTTTCAAAAATGCCGGCTCATCTTCTTTCGATTTCGTGTTTTATGATTTGGGAAATATGCAAATCCGAAGAGAATATTTTGAAGAAACACTCAAACTATTTGACACAAAAAACAGATCAATAATGCTCATCGATGACGTACACAAAAGTGACTATCGGTCTTTTGTGGTCAATACACTCCGCGAAAGAAAAATCAATTTTCTTAATCTGAAAAAAGTGACTCTCGATGATTATGGAAGATATTCTTTCGCGATTATTCCTGAATAAAGATGTCGTGCGCATCGGCTATGAATGAAAAACCTTCCATCATCTGCCTTACTCCCACCAAGAATGAGGATTGGATCCTCGAAAGATTCCTTACGTGCGCGAGTATTTGGGCCGATCATATTATTCTGTGCGATCAGCAATCTACTGATCAAACTCTCACGATTGCATCACGATTTCCGAAAGTCTCAGTCATTCATAACAACCGTCCTGACTTCGATGAAACTGCCATGCGTGCGATGCTCCTGCAGGAAGCCAGAAAAATTTCCGGGAAGAAATTACTTGTCTCGCTCGATGCCGATGAACTGCTCTCCGCCAACTGGGAAAATTCTACCGAGTGGACCACCATGATGAATGCTGCCCCGGGCACAGCTTTCGGGATTCGCATTGTGAATTTCACTCCTGATCTCTCTCAGTACTTCACTTCTGAAGCGTTTTATCCAATTGCGTATCTGGATGATGGCACTACTCCTTTGGGCGGAGGAAAACTTCACAGCACCAGATTACCATCCTACAAATCCATCGTGCATCTTAACGACATCAGATTTCTTCACTTCAGTTTAATGGACATTGAAAGAACCTTAAGCAAAAACCGCTGGTATATGTGCTATGAGAAAATAGTCAATAACAGAAATGCCGTTTCTATAGCTCGTCAATACAATCATCTGAATTTTTTGAAGAACCTCTCAACAGAACTCCCTTTGCAACCACCGAATCCGAAATGGATGGAAGGGTATAAGAAGCGGGGCATTGACCTTACCAGTTTTCAAAAACAAAATGAATATTTCTGGGACCGCAAGGTGCTGCAATATTTCGATCAATATGGAACGAAGCGCTTTCGCGGACTGGACATATGGTACTATGATTGGTCAAAAATAGCTTCGCACAAGATCAGGAATGAAAGACGATGGAGTGATAAAATAATTACCCGCTACTTCCGGTTTTCATCTTTGAAAAAGAGATACCTTAGATTTCCATACAAAGCAATTGATTGGATTTTGAACAAGATGAATTATTGATCGTAAAAACAACGCATGATCAACGTAACAAAAACCTATTTGCCTCCCATCGAGGAATACTACGACTACCTGAAAAAAATCTGGGAGCATGGTTGGGTAACAAACAATGGACCCTTAGTTCAGGAGTTGGAACAAAAACTGAAAGACTATCTGGGAGTAAAGCACCTGATCTTTTGCAGCAATGGAACCATTGCTTTGCAAATTGCCATCAAGGCGCTGGGATTGAAAAGAGAAATCATCACCACTCCCTTTTCCTATGTCGCTACGGTCAATTCAATCTTATGGGAAAACTGTACTCCCGTATTTGTCGACATTGATCCTAATACTTTGTGCATTGACGCAAACAAAATCGAGGAGGCGATTACTGAAAACACTGAAGCAATTCTTGCGGTGCACGTCTACGGAATTCCATGTGATGTGAAAGGCATCGGTTCAATTGCTGCAAAGCAGAAGTTAAAAGTAATTTATGACGGCGCTCATGCATTCGGAGTAAAACTCAACGGCACTTCTGTGTTCAACTTCGGAGATGTTTCCACGTGTAGTTTTCATGCAACAAAACTTTTTCATACAGTGGAAGGCGGAGCGATAATTACCAATGATGATGAACTTGCACAAAAAATTATCCATCACCGCCAGTTCGGTCATAGCGGTGATGACTATTTCTGTTTGGGAGTGAATGGAAAAAATTCCGAGATGCATGCCGCCATGGGACTCTGTAATCTGCCGAAGGTTGATTGGTTGATTAAAAAGAGGAAGGAAATTTTCATGTGGTACACCAGGTTACTTGCAGGATCACGAAATAAAACTTTAGAAATTCCGGCTGGTGTTGAATACAATTACGCGTATTTCCCTGCAATTTTTTCAAGCGAGAGAGAAATGCTTGCCATGCGAAAAGAATTGGAGAATGATGGAGTGTTCACACGTCGGTATTTTTTCCCTTCGTTAAACAGTCTGCCGCATTATAAGGGAAGCACTTGTCCCGTTTCGGAAGACGTGAGTCGTAGAGTTCTCTCCTTGCCTTTGTCGCATGATTTAACCTACGAAGAAGTAGAACGAATTTGTTCATCAGTCACTTCTCAAGTTCTCACAAATGTTTAGCAAATCGAAGCTGCGGGAATTTCTCCAAAACCATCTTGAGAGGTAATTTGACGTATGACAATCGCAGTGATGCAGCCGTATTTCTTCCCTTATCTGGGATACTATCAATTAATAACTGCCGTCGATGAATTTGTAATATATGACAACATTGAATTCTCCAAAAAAGGATGGATTAACAGAAACAGAATACTTGTCAACGGAAGGGCATCCTACATCACTCTTCCTTTAAAAAAAGATTCGGATTATTTAGACGTGAAAGAGCGATGCCTGGCTGAAATCTGGAGATCCGAGAGAAATAAAATGTTGAATAAAATCAGAGTGGCTTACAAAAGATCACCAAATTTTAATGCTGTCTATCCCGTTGTTGAAACAGCGATCTTATTTGAGGAAACCAATTTATTCAGATTTATTCTGAATTCCCTGAACGTTGTGGCAGCGTATTTGGAAATCAAGACTCCATTGATAATATCATCATCAATTGAAATTGATCATTCGCTAAAGGGTGAAGCTAAAGTGCTCAGTATATGTGATGCGAGAGGAGCAAATATTTACCTAAATTCCATTGGAGGAATTGATTTGTACAACAAAAACACGTTTAAATCACGAGGGATTGATTTACATTTTCTTAAGTCTCATGACATCAGGTACGAGCAGTTCAATAATGACTTTGTTTCATCCCTGTCTATTGTAGATGTACTCATGTTTAATCCAAAAGAAAAAATCCAGGAGTTTTTAAAATCATCCTATGAATTTATCTAAATGGCAGAAATGTTCAAGTGGCAAAAACTGGGGAGGATTTTTAATCCACACGAAATAAAAAATTTGAGCTGGCTCAAAGAATTTGCGCAGGCACCTTCTGTGTTGGTGTTTGAAAAATTTATTCGTGTTTATTTTTCCTGCAGACCGGCACCAGACATCAATGGACAATATGTAAGCTACACCGCTTTTGTTGACCTGAACAGAAACAACTTATTTGAAGTAATAAACATCGCAGAAAATCCAATTTTAAAGTTAGGTGAACTTGGAACCTTTGATGAGTTCGGTACCTATCCCACATCTGTAATCAGAACCGGTAATGAAGTGCTGGCTTATTATGGCGGATGGACAAGATGTGAATCGGTTCCGTTCAACGTAGCAATCGGCATTGCACGAAGTATTGATGATGGGAAAACTTTTTCGAAAATTGGTAGCGGCCCAATTCTGTCGTACAGTGTTGATGAGCCATTCATTATAAGCGGTCCGAAAATCAGGAAATTCAATGACACATTTTACTTGTACTACATCGCTGGAAAAAAATGGATTATTGATAATAACAGGCCCGAACCCGTATACAAAATAAGAATGGCTACTTCTGTTGACGGAATAAATTGGAGGAAAGAAAACCGGGACATCATCGAGACTAAACTGGAAGAGAATGAAGCACAGGCAAGCCCAGATGTTTTTTTTCATGACGGTAAGTATCACATGTTTTTTTGTTACCGCTACAGCACAGGATTCAGAGGGAAAGTAAAGGGGTATCGCATTGGATATGCCTCATCCCCTGATTTGAAAAACTGGATCAGAGACGATTCAAATGCCGGAATAGATGTTTCAAACGACGGATGGGATTCTGAAATGATCAGTTATCCCCACGTCTTTGAGTTGGATGAAAGGATTTACATGATGTATCTCGGAAATCAAGTCGGGAGATTTGGGTTCGGGTTAGCAGTTCACGAGGGTTAAATCAGGTTCGTTAAACGCAATGAAAAAACTGGGGAAGATTTTTGATCCAACCGAACACAAATTGGCTAATGGTTGTGTCGAATTCGCACAAGCGCCGCAATCATTGGTGTTCGAGGATTTTGTACGCATATATTTTTCAACAAGAAAAAAAGACTCCAATGGAAAGTTCTTAAGTCATATTTCATTTGTTGACATGGATAAAAAGTTCAAAACAGTTCTGAAAATTTCCAGAAGCACAGTTATACCATTGGGAAATTTAGGCTGCTTTGACGAACATGGAATCTTTCCAATCAATCCGGTGAGAAACGGAAATAAAATATTCGCATATACCTGCGGATGGAGCAGAAGAGTTTCTGTATCAGTTGAAACATCCATTGGCTTGGCAATTAGCGAAAACGATGGCCTGACGTTTAAAAAAGTTGGGACAGGACCGATAATGAGTTCCACATTAAAAGAACCCTTCTTAGTCGGTGATGCCTTCGTTCAAATTTACGACAACACCTTTCACATGTGGTATATCTACGGAACGTTATGGAGTAACCAACAAGATGAACCTCCCGCAAGAGTGTATAAGATTGCGCATGCAACATCTGACGATGGAATTAACTGGACTCGCGACAGCCAAAAAATAGTTGCTGATAAATTAAATGAAGAGGAATGCCAGGCACTTCCTTCAGTCATTCACTATAAAAACAAATACCACATGTTCTTTTGTTACAGACACGCCACCGATTTTAGGAACAACAGTAATCGCTCCTACAGAATCGGCTATGCTTACTCAAACGATTTGAACTCCTGGACCCGAGATGATGGTAAAGCAGGAATTGACGTCTCTTCGCAAGGATGGGATTCTGAAATGCAGTGCTACCCGCACGTTTTTAATTGCGACGACAAAATCTATTTGCTGTACAACGGAAATGAATTTGGCCGTTTCGGATTTGGACTTGCCGAATTAGAATAAATGGAACACCTTCAAATAGAAACACCGGATTTGGAGTACAAAATCAAAACTGCTGACCACGAGCAAATATATTCCCATCTCAAGGAATGCAGGGCGTATTTCATGCCTCCGCTCCATGAGAAAACAGATGTTCTCGAATATTCTAAAAAACTTTTTGAAAAAGCAGTTACGTTCGAAGCGTGGTCAAAAAAGAATCTCATCGGGCTGATCGCTGCATATTTTAATAACCTTCAATCCAGATCATGATTTATTACAAGCGTCAGCGTTACCAGAAATTATGAAGGCAAAGGAGTAGCTTCAGAGTTGCTCAGGATGTGCATTCATTACGCCAGACAAAATAGTTTTGTGGAGATTAAATTAGAAGTGTCAGAAGAGAATAAACCAGCAATTCATCTTTATAAAAAATTTGAGTTCGGTAAGTTTGCAAACAAAAACGATTTACTGATAATGAAATTAGATATTTGAGAGATGGGTTTGAGAGACTACAATAAAGAATTTAAGGACACATCAGATCATCAGTACGCTTACAACTTCGACTTTGATGTTATGCACCCCTTCATGCTCAAATCATTTATTCCGTTTTTCAAAAAAGGAAACCTACTGGAGCTGGGGAGTTATAAAGGCGATTTTACAAAAAGATTGCTTCCTTATTTTGATGATATTACCTGCGTAGAGGCATCTGATGAAGCAAGTAGAATGGCAAATAAAGAATTTGGAGAAAAAGTAACGATTATCAATTCAGTTTTCGAAACAGCACATCTTCCGAGAATGTATGACAACATTATTATGACTCATGTGCTGGAGCATCTTGATGATCCGGTTGGAGTGATGACCAGAATAAATGACGAATGGCTGTCAGATACCGGTAGATTTTTTTTAGTGTGTCCGAATGCCAATGCTCCGTCAAGGCAAATAGCAGTGAAAATGGGATTGATAAGCCATAACACAGCAGTAACTCCGGCAGAGAAAGAACATGGACATCGAATAACTTACACGTTGGATACCTTAGAAAGAGATGCCAAGTCCGCCGGTTTAGATGTGGTGCATCGCTCAGGAATTTTCTTTAAAGCCCTTGCTAATTTTCAGTGGGACCGTTTGCTAAATACTGACATTATCAGCAAAGAGTATTTGGAGGGATGCTATCAGCTTGGTCAGCAATATCCTGATTTATGTTCCAGCATTTTCTTAATGTGTGAAAAAGGAACGAGATGAGTGATGCGGTTACGCTTTCTGTCTGCATAATCACTTACAACCATGCAAAGTTCATCCGGCAGGCATTGGATAGTGTGTTGATGCAAAAAGTGGATTTCCCATGGGAGATAATTATTGCTGACGATTGTTCAACGGATGGAACGCGGGAAATCATCATTGAATACCAAAAGCAACATCCGCAACTAATCCGGCTTATTCTTCAAGAGAAAAATGTAGGCCCTGCTTTGAATTGGCTTGAATTGATAAGTACTCCATCTGCCAAATACATTGCCTACCTCGAAGGTGATGACTATTGGATTGACTCGCTTAAGCTGCAGAAACAGATTTCATTTCTTGAATTGAACCCCGATTGTGCTTTTTGCTATACCAATGCGTTTGTGATGCGTGATGATAATCCCAATCCCACGGAACTTTTTTTAACCTCACCAGCTCCTTCTATTCATTCATTCAATTTGATTTTGAAGCGTGGAAAAGTCGCTCCATCATGCACCATCATTTATCGTCGCAGTGCAGCGCCCAATCCCTGGCCGCAATGGTTGAAAGATATTTTTCATGGGGACCTTGCATTTCATGGTTTGATCGGACTGAAAGGTTCATTTGGTTATCTCGATATGGCAACAGGAGTTTACCGCGTACATGTTTCCAGCAGGATCAACTCAAGCAAGAATGAAATAGCGAAATCTGAAAACTTCCTGAAGCTAATGGACCACTTGAATGAAGCGAGCGGTAGAAAATATTCTCGGGAGATCAATTTTCATCGCGCGGATCACCTGGAGTTCCTTGCACTCGAAAATCTCAAAGAAAAAAATTGGGGAAATTTTTTAAGGTTAATTTTCAAATCAATAAGATACGAGCCGATTCGGGGAATACCGGAGCTCCGCAGAGGATTTTACAGATTTCGTAAAGCGCTCGTTAATCCAAAATTGTCATCGCAAATTTCATATGCCAAAAAGTGATCTTCGAAGAAACGCTGCAATACAAACACGACATCTCTTCAAAGGATGAACTTCCTTCTGAATGGAGAACCATTCTCGGCTGGATCGGTAAAGACAAATCCGTTCTCGAAGCGGGTTGCCACACCGGTGATTTCTCGCGCCGCCTGAAGGAAGCCGGTTGCCGCGTAACCGGTTTGGAGATCAACAGCAGGGCGCTGGATGAAGCGAAGCCCTTTTTGGAAAAAGCCATCTGCGGTGATCTGGAGTCGAAAGAAACCTGGCAGTTGCTGGAAGGTGAAACGTTTGACGTGATTCTTTTTGAACACGTGCTGGAACATCTTTCCGATCCGTGGCAAATCCTGAAGATAGCGGTCACGCGGCTGGCGCCGGGCGGACACATCATCATCGCTTTGCCCAACATCAGCAATGCCGAAAACCGTTTCCGCATGCTGTTCGGCCAGTTCGAGTATGCGGAGATCGGCGTGATGGATAAAACGCACCTCCGTTTCTTCAACCAGAAAACGGCGCGCGAGCTGATCACACAGGCCGGGCTGAAGGTGGATGATTACGCTTCTCCCTGGCGCGTGAATCCCCTGCGTGAGTTCATAGATCACCTGCCACTGCTGACCTATCTGCGTTTTCTGTTTCCAAAATCACCCCGGAGGAAATCACTTCTTTCACGCAATCTCACCGATGTAGTGATGATCTTTAAATGCTCAGTGAAATGAGCGGGCGTAATCAATTATAAATGGCCGGCACGGATTCACCACTCCTCTCCATCATCATCGTCAACTACCATGAGGAGCAATTCCTCGTTCCCCTGCTGGAATCGCTGCAGCAATACGAACCGGCACTTTCCAGAGAAGTGCTCATCCTCGATAACCAATCCCGCACGCCTGTTGCGGAACTGCTTCAAAACAAGTTTGATGATGTAACGGTGCTGCCGCAAAGCGGCAATGAAGGGTTCGGCAGAACGAATAATGCCGGCATGCAACGGGCCAACGGAAAGTACCTGCTGCTGATGAATCCGGATATGCTGCTGGAGAGTTCCTGTATTTCACATGCCCTGCAATTCCTGGAACAACATGCCCATCAGCGGATCGGCGCCATAGGTGTGCGACTGAAAAACCCTGACGGCAGTTTCCAGAGAAGTTTTTTTCAATTGGCCGCTTCCATCAAAAAAAACCTGCAGCTCAATCCCGTTTACTTCAAACTTTTCGGAAACAGAATTAAGGATCACGCGCGGAAGCTGGATGAGCAAATGCATGAAACGGTTTCCCATGCTCCCTGGCTGTGTGGCGCTTTCCTCTTGATGAAACGAGAAACCGTATTACAGGAACGGTTCTTCTTTGATGAAGATTTCTTTCTTTACTCCGAAGACTGCGAACTCGGGCACCGGATGCGGCAACGCGGATACGCTCTCCTGTATTTGCCCGGTGAATCCATTCTGCATTTCGGCGGCGGCAGCATGCCTCACCTGAAACGGTTTGAACAGCTCACCATCAGCGAATGGCTCTGCATGATGAAGGTGCATGGTAAATTCTATTTCCTGTGCAATCAGTTGCTGCTGGCCTGCAACCTGGTCATGCAATCCATGCTGGATTCACGAAATCATTTGTTCCGAAAAAACAGTTATCACGACAAGCGTGAGAAAGTTTATCGCCAAAAAATGTGGCGCTTGTGGAAGCAATTTACTTTTATGATACTGCTTCGTTACAAGAGCAATCCTTCATCAGGGAAAACCATGTTGAAATATACCGGGGAATGAACTGGAGTTCCAAAATCAAATCCTTGTGGGGTGAAAAACAAACCAGGGTGAGCATAGATGAACTCATTTCGGAAATGACTGCGGTGCGCGCCAAAAGTTCGCTGCTCGCTTTTACGGGTAAGCCATACGGAAACGACTGGCGCGGAATGTATAACGGCGCGGTCGCGCTTTTCCCCGGAGCACTGGTGGCCGTCCCGCACCGGCAATCCAAAAATATTTTTTCAGAAGATGACCTGAAAAAAATCAGCCATACAATTTCAGATCTGAAGTTTGAGCGCATTGTGTTCAGCGGTTATGCGGAATGTCTGAAAGAGTTGTTGCTTTCAATACACAAACATGCACCGGCTCCGCTCAGGGATCACATCTTTCTTACACACCACGGCTCTCTTTCTTCGCACGGAGAAATCCCGGTTCATGCCAGCCATCTTCATGAAATCATGGGGCTGAACCAGCATGGAATCATCCGTCGGCTCGGATTCTTTAAGAAAGGGCTTGCCGAAACGCTCAATAAAATCACCGGCATTGATTCTCACTTCCTCATCAACATCGGCAATGAAAACGACGGGGTGAAGACGCAAACTCTGAGCGGCCTGCACGCGGGTGTTTTCACGCACAACTCCTTCCGTAAAAATTTACACAACCAGGTAGCCGCGGCGCTCATGCTCGAACAGGCCACCGTGCACGTGCATGACGATCATGATTTTGAATACCTGAACAGCGCCGGCCGGTTGAGGGCTCATCCCTTCACGGAATCGTATGATGATTTCCTGAAAGTGCTTGGTAGCATGTCGCTGAATTTTTATGTAACCTTCAGCGAATGTTACGGGCTGGTGATCGCGGAAAGTTTGTCGCTCGGCGTGCCCTGCCTCGCCTCCAACAGCAGCGGCTTTTTTGATTACGATGAGTTTCTTGCCAGGTCGCTGGTGGTGGAGGAGTATGACAACTCAGAAGCGATTTTCAGAAAAGCGCAGGAAGCGCTTGCGAACCGGAAAGCGATCGCCGCCCGCGGCAACGAATATGTTAAAAAACTCAACGCCATGGCCCGCGGTAAACTCCACGATTTCCTGAACAGCTGATTAATGGGTCTCAAAAAATTTCTGCAGAAGATCTACTTGTGGCCCCTCCTGCCGCCGGAGCGCGTGAATTTCTACCAGGAAAAAATACGCCGCGCCGAGTGGGAAGCGGTGAAGCCCTTCATTAAACCGCATTCCTCATTTCTTGATGTGGGCTGCGGTGCCGGATACAACCTGAGAGCCGCCGCGGAAGAACTGCACTGCGCCATTCAGGGCATTGATCCGCAGCCGGGCGCTCACGGCGTGGGGCGGTACTCCTCTGAAAGTCTTGTTTCATTACCGGTAGATCAGGGCGTGGCGGAAAAACTGCCGTATGCGGATGAGCAATTCGATGTGGTTTTCTCCTCTCACGTACTCGAACATGTCAACAGCATACCTCAGTCACTGTACGAAATGAAACGCGTGCTGAAAGAGGACGGTACACTCATCATCGGCATGCCCACCTCCGCCATGGCGTTGACGGGAATGATCACGCAAATCGTTCTTACCACGCACATGAGGTGGTATGAGTTTCTGAGGCAACCTTCCTTTTCAAAAATGAAATTCCTTTTCCTTCCGCACTCACACAGCAAAGAAGACAGGACTGTTCTTTATGACGTGATAAACTACACGGCGGCAAAATGGGAATCGCATCTTAGCGATCTTTTTGTGATCAGACAACGGATTTTTCCCGCGCTGTATCCTTATCCTGATTTCCGCCAACCCTTCAATCTGAAAAAACTGAAGAACACCGGCAGCAGCGTATTTTTCATCTGTTCGAAAAAAGCATGAACGTCCTTCACGTCATTCCCTCATTGAAAAAAGGCGGCGCCGAACGGCTGGTGCTCGACATCTGCCGCGAATTGCAACGCAGGGAATCCATGCAGGTGAAGCTGCTGTTGCTGCATGATGAGAATGAATTCCGCTATCTGTCAGAGCCGCTTTCCGTGGAAGTCACTTCGTCATGCTACCGGCGCCACGTACTGAGAAATGCTGACGCTGATTTTGGCGACTACCGCCGGCTGGCTGATGTTTTCAAACCGGATGTGATTCACACCCATCTTTTTGAAGCGGAGTTTTTCACCCGCCACTGCCTGTTTGCGGGCGTGAAATACATCACGCACCTGCATGATAACATGGCGCAGTTTGAACCATTCGGCATGGCCACGCTGCTCCATAAAACACGATTCACCAACTGGCTGGAGAAGCGTGATCTCATCAGGGCTTACCGGTCGTGTGGCAATTCATTCATTGCAAATTCTGAAGACACAGCTGCCTATTTCCATCAAAGACTTCCGGCCGATTTGACAAACAGGATAAACGTGCTGGATAATGCCATTGCCCTCGACCGGTTCCGGTTCATGGTGCGGCAGGCGCCGGCGGAAGAAATCAAATTGGTATCCACCGGCAGTCTGGTTCCCAAAAAGAATCACAGGTTTTTGATCAACGTGGTTTCAGCACTGAAGTCCATGAAACAGAACGTGAAGCTGACCATATTGGGCGACGGCCCGCTGCATCAAACGCTTGCACAGGAAATTGCCGCCGCGGGCCTGCAGGATGAAATCACACTGGCCGGCAAGGTGGATGATGTGGCCCAATACCTCTATGCGGCCCATGTATATGTGCATCCTGCTACCTACGAGCCGTTCGGGTTGGCCATTGTGGAAGCCATGGCAACGGGGCTTCCGGTGGTTTGCCTTGACGGAAAAGGAAACCGGGGCATTGTGGATGATGGCGTGAACGGGTACATGTTGAAGGAGCCCGATCCGAAACGGTTTGCAGAGAAGATCAGCCGCATGGCCATAGACAAAGAAGTGTATGCCACTTTCAGTATAAACGCAGGAACAAAAGCGCGGCGGTTCAGTATAACAGACTACACGGACAAGCTGGTTTCCCTCTACGAAAATCTTTTTTCGCGTCGGTGAGGACTTGAATAGATTTGACGCCGCATTACTATTGTGAGCACCCCGGTATCGCGCCCCATGATGAATGAATCCCACTCCCTGAAAAACTCCGAGAAGGGAAAAAACTTCGGGTTGGATGCCATGCGCGCCATGGCCATCATTCTCGTGCTGGTTTGCCATTCGGGATTGCAGTCGCCGCTGATGTATTACCTCGGGTTTTACGGGGTGGAATTGTTCTTCGTGCTGAGCGGCTTCCTCATTGGGCAGATCATCATCCGTGATGTGCTGCAGAAACCATCTACCAAAAGTCTGATCACATTTTATCAGCGCCGTTGGCTGCGCACGTTGCCGCTCTACTACATGGTGCTGCTGTTGCTGGTGTTTCACAAAACATTCGGAAGCCAGGCGCCGCCCAACTCATGGTATTACTTTTTTTTCGTTCAGAATTTCTCTGACTCCGTCGAACACTTCTTCGCGCCGTCGTGGAGTTTGTCCATTGAAGAGTGGTCTTACCTGATCATTCCGCTGGTGCTGATCATGCTTCCGGTGCGCAAATATTCCGGTAATACCATCATGATATTTTGTGTGGCATGGGCCGCCCTGATTCTCATTGCGCGGTACTATCCCATTACGAAGCCGGTACCGGAATATGAATCCGAAATCAGGAAGAACATCCCATTGCGTCTCGATGCCATTATCTACGGCTTTGCCATGGCTAACATCAAGATCCACTATCCCAAATTTTTCAACCGCCTGAGCAGCGCCAAAGTATTTGCGGCTTCGGTCATCATCTTTCTCATCCTGAACATTTATATCGGTAACACCCTTGTTTATGATTTCGTGGGCGCCAAAACGATTCCCGGAACAATCGGCTTTACGCTGGTGGGCATTCTCATCAGTCTGTGGGTGCCATTTCTCAATGATCACTGGTTTGTGAGAAAGATCGGCAACTTCAGTCCGGCGAAAGCGGTATTCGGTCACGTGAGCCAGTACTCCTATTGCCTGTACCTGGTTCATTACACCGTGTTCGGAATCATCATCACCTACACCACTCTTTCGATGCACTGGTTCATTCAGTTCGTGCTGGCGCTCATTATTATTTTCATGATTTCAGCCGCATCGTATTATTATTTCGAAAAACCGATTCTTGACTGGCGCGACCGGAAGATCCGGCTCACCTGAGGCGGCGGATTACCTGTGTTCACTGACGAGTCTTACGCTGTGCGCTTCGGCATTGAGGAAAATCGTGCGCGGCTTCGTTTCTTCAATTGCTTTCACTACGGCATGCGGGGTTAAGTAATTTTCGTAGTACCGCAGAACCTGCGACTGCATTTCTTTGATGACATCATCCGGCATTTTAAGAGCCGCGCGCAATACCTCCTCGGGTTGATGAGTTGCCTGATTGAAGAAGAGCGCATTTTGACGATCAGTGAGCGGGGGAATAAAAAGTGAAGCGTATCCTTCTTCGATAATGGGAATGCATCCGCATGACATGGCTTCGACAATATTGTGGGCCAACGGCATACTCACCCCGGGACAGGCGAGAAAAAAATAAAACCTCGACAGGTACCTCCTCCATTGTCCCTGCGAAATACTGAATCGCCCGCGGTCAACCAAAATGATCTTTCCTTCTTCATTAATGTCATTCAGTTCATCAGCGCCTGAAGGGAGCACCGCTTCATTCATTGAAACGATGCGCTCGTACAATTCAAGCCGGTTAAGAATAGGAAAGGCATTGAATGAAGTGAGATGGTGATAGGCATCTTTCCTGAAACTGCCGCCGAAGAACACGCTCCGGTAACGTTTTTCATTTCCGTATCCCACATCCCAGTAGAGATCTTTGTAGAGATAAGGATGCATGGCCATCGGGACGAAAAACACCGGGCTATCGGATTTCTCACGGCGGGAAAAGTAGTCGTATGAAAGAAAAGTATGGGCGGTTTCAGGATCATCTTCAATGATGATGGATGTTTTCTGCGGAGCGCGTGTGCAGAAGAAAACCCCGTCTTCCTTCAGTATCCATTTCGAATACTGTTCAAGGTCGCCGAGGAACCGATAATTTCTTTTGATATAAACCGCGTAACCATCAAGCAGAAAAAACTTGACGAAGAGATAGAGGTAGCGCTCAAACTTGTTTTCCTCAAGATTCAGATACAGGATCCGCTGCTGTTTCTTCCGCGGCGGCGCAAGCCGCTTACCCGAATTCCGCCACCGATACATCCCGGTCAACACCCTCACCAGATATTTGAGCGTACGCCTGACCATGCTGCGGCAAGTTAGTCAGCAACAGGTAAACATCCATTCTCACGCCACCCGTACCTTTGTGAATATGGTGAAGCCGGCTGACAGCAAAAATTATTACCGCATGCATCACTGGCCTGAAGCGCCTTTATTTCATTTGCCGTGGTGGCTGGATGCCGTGTGCGGTAATCAGTGGGAAGTTGTTGAGGTGAATCATGGCGATGAACTGAAAGCGTATTACCTCTACGCGCAAAAGAAAGACCGGCTGGGCCTTCACATTTACATGCCGCATCTCACGCAGTTCCTCGGGCCCGGTTACCGGCTCACGGAATCGGGCATCCGGCAACGGAACAACGAGGAAACAGAAATGCTCGAACAACTGCTTTCTCAATTGCCGGAATGCAGCAGTTTTGAATCGAGATGGAATCACCGCTTTCAAAACTGGCTGCCGTTTCACTGGAGAAATTTTCAGCAACGCACCCGATACACCTATGTGCTTCCGGATATTTCTGACCCGCAGCAACTGAAAGAAAACTTCAGTGACAAAATCCGTCGTGAAATGGCCAAAGCAGAGAAACAATTCGTGGCTGAAGAAGCGAATGACAGCACTGCCCTGCTCACGCTCCTTCAGAAAAGTTTCCGCGAAAAGAAAATGAAACTGCCGCTGGAGAAAGATGTTTTAGCGCGGGCATTTTCTGCCGCAGCAGCCAACCATGCCGGAAGCATATGGCTGGCAAAGGATGCATCCGGCAAAACCGCTGCGGCCATTTTTGTGGCCTGGGATGCCGGTACTGCGTATTACATCATCGGCGCCAAGGATGATGCCTTCGGAAACAGCGGCGCCATGAGTTTTTTGTTCTGGACGGCTTTCAACAAATTGAAAAATCGCGTGAAGTCATTTGACTTTGAAGGTTCGATGATCCGCGGAGTTGAAAATTATTTCCGTTCCTTCGGCGCGGAGCAGAAAGGGTTTTTTGAAATCACGAAAATCAATTCCCCCCTGCTTAAAATGAAATCAACCATGAAATCGCTGCTCCGCAAGTGACAGCAGTTCCTCCGCGAAGCGCGGATAGTTTTTCGAGGCATCAAATTTTTCTTTCCATGTTTCAAATGCGGCCTTCCGATACGCCTGCTTTTGCATTGCGCTGAGTTGTCTGTAGCCCGCTATCCGGTTCGCCGCTTCTTTCGCATCAAAATCCTTTGGAATAAGGAATCCGTTTTCGTCGTTCACCATTTCGCCGATGCCGCCCACATCAGTTGCCATTACGGGGATGCCGAATGACATGGCTTCCATAAGGACCATCGGCATGCCTTCATACTCGCTGGTGAGCATGAACAAGTCAACATGTTGCTTAGCGTAGAACTGAAACAAATCATCATTGCTTATATCACCGCGCATTTCCACGCTTATGTTTGAATGATCCTGTAACACCGCGTGGATGTGCCGTTCCGCTTCTTCCCGGGCGAAGCCGGAGCCGAAGTGTATCCAACGAACCGGAAAGGAAAGATGCCGCAACACATCGGCGATGAGATGATTCCGTTTCAGCGGCACAAACCGGGAACAACTCACGATCACAAACGTTTCTTCGTTCGACTCAGGATTTGTTCCGGAGAACTGTGTTCCAAGCTGCGCGACTTTCAGTTTGGGATGATTAACATACCCAAGTTTTGCCGAAGTATAGGATCGTCCGTTTTCTGATACGTAGTAGCAGCGATCCAGGTGCTCTGTGAGAAATTTCCTGAATGGCAGGTATGGCGGCTGATGCCGTTCGAAGTAAACATCCCAGCCATGCGCCCGGGCCACAGCAACGGATCCCGTTTGCTTCGCCAGTTGCGCAATGGCGATCGAGCGGAAATCATTCCAGAAAGAGTAATAGATCAGTTCCTTTCCATGCAGTTCATGTTTTCTTATCTGAGCCGCAATCTGGCGTTTGAGTTTTGCCGCCGCTTGTAAATAGGAAAGCATCGTCTTCAGCATGATGCTGTTCAATTTCATCTTGTACTGTCTTCGCACAAACTTCCATTCGTTCCAAAAATGCGGGCTGAAGAGAAAGTGGAATCCGAAGATTTTGTCTGCAAAACTGAGTTGCTGATTCAGATGCGCCGCTCGTACATTGGAAGGCAATTCATAGATGAGCTTATTGCTTTTCTCCACTGTAACGAGTAGCAGAATTTCTTCAAAATACTGAGGAAGAAATTTCATTTCATGCTTGAGGTAGGGCTCATACACTCCGAAGGGGAAGAAGTCAGTGAGTAGGACGAGCGATTTCTTTTTGTGCACGAAATGAACCTATCTTGGCAAATGTAAAAAAGCAGGAAGATGTTGGTGGTTCTCGATTACGGCGTTAGCAACATCGGCTCACTCATCAACATGCTCAAAAAGATCGGGGCCCGGGCAACGGTCGCTCATCAGTCAGACGTCATTCAGCAAGCCGCAAAAATTATTTTACCGGGCATCGGCGCCTTTGATGCCGGCATGCAGCGGCTGAATGAACTCGGCATCATCGAATCACTCAACCAAAAAGTTCTCACAGAGAAAATTCCCACACTTGGTATTTGCCTCGGCATGCAGCTGATGGCCAAAAAAAGTGAGGAAGGTCAACTTCCGGGGCTTTCATGGTTTGATGCCGAAGTAGTGAAATTTCATTTCAACGATGCACCTGTCAAACTCAAGATTCCGCACATGGGCTGGAATTTTATTGATGTGAAAAAACCGAGCCGTCTGTTCAGCGACACCGCCACCGGGCGTAAATTCTATTTCGTCCACAGTTATCATCTGAAGATGAATGATGCGAATGACGTGCTGGCTACATCAAACTACGGCTACCCGTTCGCGTCGGCCATTGAACGGGGAAATATTGCCGGCGTGCAGTTTCATCCCGAGAAAAGCCACCGGTTTGGATTTGAACTCTTGAAAAATTTTGTGGAGAAATTTTAACTCCGTCGGTTACACTTTCGAAATCCCCGCCTTTACCAGAGCGCGGCGAATGGCCATGGATACAAAATAGCTGAGATCGGGTTGAATGCCGCGGCTCTTCAACTGATCGAAGCGGAAGAAATTGTAGAAGCGTGAATAGGTTCCATTCTTCGGTCGCTGATACCGGCCATTTATGCCGAGCGTGTCATTCCCCCAGGGAAAACTGAAACAATAATCCAGTGATTCGGATGAGAGCTCGATGTCACAATCCTCTCTGCTGAAATGCTGCTTCATCAATCCGTCATTGACGGAAAGCGAATAGGTTTCGCCATAATCCGTGAGGAAAATCTTTGCGGGTTTGAGCAGGTTCACATAGATGCCGTAATTCTTTTTCAGGTTGGCGGCAAATGTTTTTGACCGTGCAATGAGGTCAGCGCGTTCGATTGATTTACCCTTCACGAGTTTCGGATTGATCATCACCTGCTCCAGATCATGATTCAATTTTTCAACGGAGCGTTGCGAATCATGCGTTTCACCCGGTGTGTAGTATTCCCCCGGATACAGTATGACCGGTTCAGATTTGGTGTTTGCCTTCAGGAAATCATACACTTTCTGCGGACGGTTGATGCAATCGTTGAGGAAGAAATTTTCTTCATGGCAAAACCAAACAAAGCTGGCGATGGGTATGGTGTATTTCGGCTCGAAAATGTCGCACTGGAATTTATATCCTTCGAGTTTTTCATCCGCCACTTTCTGACGGTACGTTTTGTCATCTGCATTTCCTGCCCAGTATGCGTAGGAGAACTGGGTGAGCAGCACATCCACCTTGCCGATCTTCTGCTTGATTTTTGTTGCCAGCCGCCGGTCACGGATGCCGCAGTCATTGGTGTTGAAGACTGCAACATTTTTCGTCCGGAACATGATCCACGAATCACCTTCCTGGTAATGTTCACACAGCACTTCAAGACCGGGATTCAGCCGAAGCCACACATCCGGCTTCAACTCTATCACCTCTTTGAACCCGAGTTTCCGGCATAAGCTAACGACCCGTTTGTCTTTCGTTTCCTGAAACAACACAGTAATGTTCTTCCTCACTTCCGGTGCAATCTTTTGAATGTTGGGAGGGAAAAAGTGATCAGGATGCTCATGCGAAAACCAGATATGGGTGACGGATTTAAAATCGTTAAAAGAAAAAGGTGTCTTGTAAATAAGGTCCCATCCTTCATTGAACACCCGTCCTTCAATCCACGGATCACAGATGAGTCTCACATCGCCTTCTTCCACGATGAAGCAGGAATGATTGATGAACTGCAACCGCATGATGGCACAAGAATAATAAACCGCCCTGATCTAAGTCGGTGATGTTTCTCACATCCGCACTGAATAGAGAGATGACGGAAAAGAATAGCTTTGACAGGTAACCACCTCAGTAACTTGAACATCAATTCCAGGCAGCTTCTTCCCCGCGTAATTCCCGTATTGCTCCTTCGGGAAAAAGAGATTCTTGTCAAGACCCGGCAGTTTGCGGACCCGGTTTATGTAGGCGATCCGCTCAATGCCGTCAAGATTTTTAATCAGAAGGAAGTGGATGAACTTATTGTGCTCGACATATCTGCCGCCAAACAAAAACGCGAACCATTTTATGAATACGTTGAACAGATTGCGACGGAATGTTTCATGCCGGTTACTTACGGAGGCGGTGTAACAACTGTTGATCAGTTCAGAAGACTCATCGCCTGCGGTGTTGAAAAAGTGTCCGTCAATTCTGCTGCAATGGAAAATCCGGAAATCATTCAGGAGGCGGCGGCGCGGTTCGGAAGCAGCAGCGTGGTGGTATCTGTGGACGTGAAGAAAACATGGTTGAAGGGTCACTCCATATTTTCTCACTCAAAAAAGAAAGTGCCGGTGCATGATCCTGTACAATGGGCACAGAAACTGGAAGGACTCGGCGCCGGTGAAATCCTGCTTCAATCGGTGGATCGCGACGGAACCCTGCAGGGGTTCGATCTTGATTTGATTACGGCGGTGTCTCATGCCGTCTCCATTCCCGTGATTGCCTGCGGGGGAGGAAACACCGCCGGAGATTTCAAGTCGGCCCTTCAGTACGGCGCTTCGGCTGTGGCGGCCGGCAGCCGGTTTGTTTTTTACGGAAAGCACCGAGCCGTGCTAATCAACTATCTTTCGCACGAGGAACTTGAACAGCTTGCATCACCCTGAAATGACTGCACCCCGGCCTTACCAGATTTGTTCCCGTTGCATACTTGACACCAACGATTACCCCGAAATTGAATTTGACAACGATGGCATCTGCAACATCTGCAGAACTTTTGACAAGCTCAGGGCAACACAGGTTTTTGAAAAGGAAGCCGGTGAGAAGAAACTCAATGAACTGCTTGCCAATATCCGGCAATCATCAAAAGGAAAACCTTATGATTGCTTGTTGACGCTCTCCGGCGGCACGGACAGTTCGTACCTCGCTTACCTCTGCAAGCAATGGAAGCTCAATCCGCTCGTGCTGCATGTTGACAACGGTTGGAATTCTGAATTGGCCGTGAAGAATATCGAAGAACTGGTGAAGCGGCTCGGATTTGATCTCTACACGTTTGTAATTGACTGGCAGGAACTGCGAGATCTGCAAATCGCCTATTTTAAATCATCGGTGATTGACCTCGACATTCCATCGGAGAATGCACTGCTCGGAGCTTTTTTTCGCGTATGCCGGAAATACCGGCTGAAATATTTATTGAGCGGGCACAACGTCATGACCGAAGGCTGGCTGCCACCCAACTTCACCTCGCAATACAAGCTCGACACTATGAACCTGCGCGCCATTCAAAAAAAATATGGTACCGTGAAACTCAAAAAATATCCGAGCATCGGGTTTTTCAGGTATCAGTATTACACCCGCTTGTGCGGAATCAAATTCGTTAACCCGCTGAATTTTGTGGAGTATAATAAAGAGGAAGCGAAGCGAATACTGAAGGATGAACTGGACTGGCAGGAGTATGGAGCAAAACATTATGAAAATGTTTTTACCCGTTTCTACCAGGGCTATATACTCCCTGAGAAATACGGCGTAGATAAACGCAAGGCGCACCTGTCAACACTTATTTGCAGCGACCAGCTTACGCGGAATGAAGCGCTGAAGATTGCTGCAGCTCCTCCGTACTCTGATCCCGAACTGCTGCAATCTGACAAGAATTTTCTGCTGAAAAAACTGGGAATGTCAGATTCGGATTTTGAATTGTTCATGAAGACGGCGCCGGTTCCTCATTCGGCCTTCCCATCCTATCTGAAATATTACCGGAAACTGAGTCCCCTGGTTCGTCGTATCAAAAGTGTTTTTCGTTCGCCGGAATCATCATCATCGCTGCAATCCTGAAGACTGAATATGCGCGTGCTCATCCTCGCCCATGATTATCCACCGCTGAATACCATCGGCGGACGGCGGCCGTACAGCTGGTTCAGATATTTTCCCGAGAACGGTATTCATCCTGTCGTCGTCACCAAATCGTGGGAGGATGCCTCATCAACGGCTGTTGAAATTGTCTCGCAAAAAGGTGCGGCTGAAACAACCCTGGAAGAAACGGAAGGCGGCACGCTGATCCGTGTGCCGCTGAAGAAAAACTATCCGGAAAGATTGCTGGCCACTTACGGCGATACCCGGTATGTTACGCGGCGCCGCGCCCTCAGTCTGCTTTACTTACTTCTTTCATTTCCTTTCAGAAGTTTTGATAAGAACTATTCCATTTATCTGGCCGCCGAATCATATCTGAAGGAAAATAAAGTGGACTGGATTATTGCCACGGGTGAACCATTCATTCTTTTCAAGTATGCTCATTTGCTCAGCAGCAAATTCCGGATTCCCTGGATCGCTGATTACCGTGATGGCTGGTATCTCAACCACAACCGCGCGCAGCAATCGGGAATGGTTTTTCTGATGCAATGGCAATGGGAATTTTTGTTTGAAAAAAAATATCTGCGATCATCATCGTTCCTCACATCAGTGGATCCGCTGCTGACCGCCAAACTGGGTAAGCTGCACAACAAGCCCGCTTACACGTTTTACAACGGCTTTGAAGAATTGTCACCCGTTAAAACCGATACATCAAAAAAAGATCTGCCGCTAACGTTTTGTTACAGCGGTACCCTTTATCCGGGTCACCAGGCAGAACTGCTGTTACAGGCCGTGAAGGAACTTCATCAGTCGGGCGCCATCACCCCGGCTGAACTCAAGATTCATTTCATTGGCCTGGAGTTTTACCCCGAGCAGCATCAGCGTGTTGCCGGTTACTCTCCTGAACTGAATGCATACATCGAAACAACGAAACGTCTTCCGCGTGACCAGGCCAAGCGACTGATGAATGACTCCGATTTCCTGATTGTATTTTCAGACCGGTGGACACCGGTGCTTCCATCCAAGATGTATGAGTCTGTGGCTTCCCGACGGCCGGTGCTGATTGTTCCCGGCGACCACTCCATCCTGGATGAAATGGTTAATGAATTGCAGGCCGGTGCCATTGTGTACTCTGTGGAAGAGCTGAAGAATTTCATCCTGGAAAAAATCAGGGCGAAAAAAAATCATGAGACCCTTTTCGAACCTAAGCTCGATGTTGAACGGGCCATGCGTTATTCGCGCGAGAACCAGGCCAAAGAATTTGCATCATTATTAAAAAGTCTTTCCGGGAATTCATCACGCTGAACCACCGGGATTCTAAAATTCATCTGTGCAACGGGTTTTAATACTGAGTTACTTCTTTCCGCCGTGCAATCTCACGGCGGCGCAGCGCGCTTACAGCTGGGCGCGCTACCTGAATGAACTCGGTTACTTTCCCGTGATCATAACCAGAAGATGGGATGTTGAAATAGAAAAACTTCAATCATTGTCCGAGGCGACTTCGCAACAATTGTTGCATGAAATTCATCCCGGTTATGAAGTAATCTACCTTCCTTACAAACCCAACTTAAGAGACCGCATTTATTCCCGGCATGGTGATAAGAAATATCGGTTGCTTCGAAAATTGCTGAGTCTTTGGGAAATCATCGCTCAGCTTATCACCAACCGTTTTATTCCGTTCAGAAATATTTATGACTTCGCTGTAAATTATCTCAAAGAACATCCCGGCACGTCGGCCATACTCGTTACCGGAAATCCATTTATCCTTTTCAAATTCGGGTACCGGCTCCATAGGAAATTTGGTTTACCATGGATTGCAGATTACCGGGATGCATGGACTACCAGCAACATCAATAAAATAAACAGGAGCGCTGCATCCGAAATGATCAACCGGCTTGAACGGCACTATGAAAAAAAATGGTGCCGCACCACAGCGGCGGTCACCAGCGTGTCACAGCCCGTATTGACAGAGATAATCCAGCTATTACGTATTAATCATTCGGCAGTGATCGAAAATGGTTACTTCAGTGATGAGATTCCCAATGCCGTCTATACCAACAGCCATGGCCCGTTCACCATCACGTATGTCGGAACAGTTTTTCCCGGCCAGCACCTCGAATTTTTTGCATCGGCATTCCGCCGGTTTGTTGAAGACAAAAATCCGGATGAAGTACGGTTGCAATTCCTGGGTGCGGGGTATGTGGAATCACAGCTTGCGCGTATTCAATCCGTTTACCGCGGGCTGGAGTCATTTCTGCAGGTTACGTCCCGGATTCCGCGCCGGGATGTGCTGCAGCGAGAAATGGAATCGCATGTGCTGCTGCATTTTGCCTGGAAAGATTTCAGCGGCATCATCGGCAGCAAACTATATGAATATATCGGCCTGGGTAAACCCATCCTCATCTGCCCAACTGACAATGATATTGTTGACCGGATGCTTGCACCCTATAACATGGCCTGCCTGTGCGCCGATTCGGAAACGGCAGTTCATCAGCTCAACAGGTTGTTTGAACTTCATAAAAAAGGCAGGTACCATGAACAGATCCCCGATGCGGATTTTCAGAAACGATACACACGCTACGGTCAAACTCAAAAACTGGCATCCCTGATTGATCAGGTAACAAATAGTCATGGTAAAACTTCCTGAATCAATCAGCAGCCGGCACCCGTTTGACCTTTAGCTTGCAACAGTTAAATGCAGTAATTCATGTGCGGCATAGCCGGATACTTTTCGCCGAAGAATGCGCCTTCTCCTGATGTGATCAGGAAGATGACACAATGCATTGCGCACCGCGGACCGGATGCCGAACAATTTTTCACTGACGACAATGTGGCCTTCGGCCATCGCCGGCTGAGCATCATTGATTTGTCTGCTGAGGCTAACCAGCCCATGATATCGCAGGATGGAAAGTGGGTGATGATGTTCAACGGCGAGGTTTATAATTTTCGTGAACTGGCTACGCAACTTCCGCTGAAACTCCGCACCACGTCCGATACCGAGGTGATGCTGGAACTGTTCGCAGCCCATGGACCTATGGCAGTGGAGAAATTCAACGGCATGTTCTCCATTGCACTCTATGATCGCCTGAAAAAAGAACTCTATCTCCTTCGCGACCGCTTGGGAGTGAAGCCGCTCTTTTATTTTGAAAGTGACGGGGCGTGGTACTTCGCTTCTGAAATGAAGTCGTTGTTGACGGTTTCCCCGGTCAAAGAAAAACTCACGCTCAATCACGAAGCCGTTTCTCTTTACCTCCAGCTGGGCTATATACCGGAACCCATGACCATCTGGAATGAAATCAAAAAATTCCCGGCCGGCCGGATGCTTCACATTACTACCGGAGCGTGTGATTGGAAAACCTTCTGGGATGCAGAAGAAAAAATTTCGGAACACGTCATCTGTGATCCTGCGGAAGCAAAAAATGAATTGCGAAGACTGCTCACCAGCTCTGTGAATCTTCGAATGATCTCCGATGTTCCGTTCGGCACCTTCCTTAGCGGAGGAATTGATTCATCATTGGTCACCGCCATGGCCCAATCGCAGAGTTCTGTTCCGGTAAACACTTTTACCATTGGATTCAGGGAAGAGAAATTCAACGAAGCAACGTATGCACGCCGTATTGCCCAGCATCTGAAAACGGATCATCATGAATTCATCCTTCAATACAGCGATGCGCTGCAATGGTGCGCCACCGCAATTGATCTCTATGATGAACCGTTGGCTGAATCATCGGCCATTCCTACCCTGCTGGTTTCAGATTTGGCGCGGAAATATGTGAAGATGATTTTGAGCGGCGATGGCGGCGATGAACTTTTCATGGGGTATGGCATGTACCGCTGGGCCCGGCGACTGCAGCATCCGCTCATCAAACGACTGCGTAAACCGCTGGCAGCCGGCCTTTCCGTTTTAGATTCCCGGTACCAGCGCGCGGGAAAACTGCTGGATTATGATGCTGCGGTTCAGTTGCCTGTACACCTCTTTTCGCAGGAGCAATATTTATTTACCCGGCAGGAAGCCATGCGGTTGCTGGCCGGCCGGTTTGTTCCATCATCACTTTCATTGCCTGATGCAACGGCGAGAAATTTGTCTGCTGCAGAAAAGCAATCACTGTTTGATCTCAAATTCTATCTGAAGGATGATTTGCTGGTGAAGGTTGACCGGGCCACCATGTACCATGCACTCGAGTGTCGCACGCCGTTCCTCGATTACCGGCTGGTGGAGTTTGCATTGAACCTTGATGAACGATTGAAGATGAAACAGGGTGAACTGAAACTTCTTCCCAAACTCCTGCTGAAAGAACTGCTGCCGGCAGAATTATTTGATCGTCCCAAATGGGGTTTCGGAATACCACTCAGTCAATGGCTGAAAAAAGAACTGCGCTACCTGATTGACAAATATCTTTCTGATGAAATTGTAAGCGACACCGGATTGCTGAAACGTGAAGAAGTGAAGTCGCTGAAGCAACAGTTTTTTTCGGGCCGCCATTATCTTTATAACCGCCTGTGGAATCTCATTGTACTGCAGCGCTGGTGTGAAAAGAATCTGCAATGACAGCCCGCCTCCATGAAAACTGCCTGATCTGCGGATCAAATCTTCTCCAATCACTCCGGCGATATCATGCGATTTATTTGGTGCAATGCGGAAGTTGCGGTTTTGTTTTTTCGCAAACCATTCCGTCAGAAAAAGAGCTGGTTGATCTCTATTCCTCCTATGGACGTGATGATTACCTCTCTCCCGTTACAATCAAGCGGTTTCACGAAATACTGGACCGGCTGGAAAAATTCAGAAAGACCAACCGGATGATTGATGTGGGCTGTGGCATTGGTTACTTTCTGGAAGCGGCCAAGGAACGTGGATGGGATGTTTACGGAACTGAATACACCGATAAAGCTGTGGCGATCTGCCGTAGCAAAGGAATTAAGATGCAGCAGGGAAAACTGAATGCTTCCAACTACGAAGCCGCTTCTTTCGATGTGCTCATTTCCATTGAAGTAATTGAACACATCAACAATCCGTCAGAAGAAGTTGAACATTTCAGCCGGATCGTCAGGCCAGGTGGCGCTGTTTATCTCACCACCCCCAACTTCAATTCCATATCGCGATTGCTCCTGAGGGAAAAGTGGAATGTGCTTTCCTATCCCGAGCATTTGTGTTACTACACCCCGCGCACTATTCAACACTTGTTCTCCAGACATGGATTCCGGAAAATGAAAACTGAAACCACCGGCATCAGTATTTCAAGAATACAAAGCAGCGTGACCCATACGCCCGAACAATCGGTTTCACCTACATCAAAAGATGAAGCACTCCGGAAAACACTCGAATCAAACAAACTGCTGATGCTGCTTAAATCATTCGTGAATAAGATGCTCACCATTTTCGGAACCGGTGACAGTCTCAAGGCCACCTTTGTGAAACAATGACCTGATGAAGGGAAGCAGGGTGCTCTATATTTCTTACGATGGCATGACGGATCCGCTCGGCCAGTCGCAGGTTATTCCATACCTGAAAGGGTTGGCGAAAGCAGGTTACGCAATCACTATCGTCAGCGCTGAAAAGAGTGACCGGTTTTCAGCCGAAGAGGAACCGGTTCGCAGCGAATTGAAAGCATCAGGCATTGACTGGCACCCCGTTTCATTTTCCAACCGCATTCCCGGATTTTCTGCCTGGATGAATTACCGGAGACTAAAGGCCGCATGCGCATTACTTTTCAGGCAATCACCATTTAACATTATTCATGCGCGAAGCGACATACCCGCCATCATTGGTCTGCAGTTGAAGCAGAAGTTCACGGCCAAACTCATCTTTGACATGCGGGGATTCTGGGCTGATGAACGCGTGGACGGCGGTTCTTGGAATTTGAGCAACCCGGTTTACCATTTCACGTATCGCTATTTCCAAAGGAAAGAAGATGAGTTGTTGAAGAAAAGCGACGCGGTGGTAACATTGACGCATAAGGCAAAAGAATATCTCCTCCAGCAAAGCAATTTGAACCTGTCTTCGGATAAGATTCACGTTATTCCATGCTGTGTTGACATGGATCTTTTTTCGCCAATTAATATCATTGAATCACAGCGGACAGAATTACGCTTGAAACTTGGCATCGGAGAGAATGAATTGGTCCTGTCCTATTCCGGTTCTCTCGGAACCTGGTACATGACAGAAGAAATGCTGTGCTTTTTCAAACAGCTATTGGAGAAAAGGTCCGAAGCGAAATTTCTGATTATTACGCGGGATGATGCGCGCAAGGTGACGGAACCGGCCAAGCGGCTCGGTATTCCATCCGGCAATATCATCGTGGTTTCAGCCATGAGGAATGAAATGCCGCTGCTGCTCTCATTATCCCGGCTGGCTATCTTTTTTATCCGCAGCAGTTTCTCCAAGATTGCCTCTTCACCGACCAAGATGGGCGAAGTGCTGGCGATGGGGATTCCGGTTATTTGCAATGCGGGAGTGGGTGATGTGAAAGAGATTATTCAGCGAAGTAAAACAGGCGTTTGCCTTTCCGGTTTTACAGAAGAGGAATTGAAACAAGCTGCGGTCGAATCCCTGGAGATGTTGAATATGCCGCAAGAAGAAATTCGTAAAGCCGCGGAAGATTTTTTTTCACTTGAAACAGGAACGGAGAATTACATTCGTATCTATAGTCATCTCAACTAATCCATCGCAACGGCACAGGGCGTGAAAATCTATTGCATCAATCTCAGGCGATCCGTCCGGCGTAGACAGTTAATGGAGCGCCAATTCAAAAAGCTGGGGCTGGATGTGGAATTTGTGGAAGCGGTGGAAGGGCGGGAACTGACGGCTGAAAAGCTAGAACGGTTATGTGATATTAATTCTATAAAGAAAAACCCACAGTGGCTGCGGCCCGGAATTGTCGCATGTGCACTTAGTCATCGATTATGCTACGAGAAATTTTTACAATCCACTGAAAAAGTTGCTCTTATTCTTGAAGACGATGTTATTCTTGATTTCGAGATTCATCAATTAATTCCGGAACTCGAGTCTTCAATTAAAGACCTAGAGGTAATCTTACTTTATTTCCAGTCGTTTAAACGTATTGAAATATCAACTGTGGGATCTGAAGATATTGGTGGCGGGTTTCAATTGTTTTACCCTGTGAACTTTCAGGCACTGGGATCATCCGGAGCTTATGTGATTTCACGTGCCTCTGCAAAAAATATTCATGATACCATGATGCCAATAAGGTATTCCATTGATAACTGGGTTGATCATATTCAAAATGGCAGCATAAATACAATTCGCTTATCCATTCCATTTGTAGCCCAACCTATTCATGCAACGAGTGCTGTTGACTACATTGATCATAATAGTTTTGCAGGTAGAATTAAAGAATTCATTTCAGAGACGAAAATATTCCCCCTATATCAACTCATTCGGTTACGGAAAGAAAGAACGTGGCGTCGAATGACAAGCTTTTCATTTTCCCCTCAATCTTCGCCTTTGCAACCGATTGATCGATTACAATCAAGCTCTTAGTATCAAGTCATTCATTCATCACTTCCTTGACGCAAAGAATCCTCTTCATCGGTCCTCACCGTCCAAACCGGAACGGCAGCCAGCGCTTTCGTATGGAGCAGTATTTCCCCTACCTGAAAGAAGCCGGTTTTGATTATGACTATTCCTGGTTCATTGATGAAAAGGATGACCGGGTGTTTTACAGCTCGGGAAAATGGATTGGAAAACTGGGCGTGTTTCTTAAAGCCATACGAATCCGGCTGAGTGATGTGCTCCGGAGCAACCGGTATGATGTGATCTTCATCCAGCGGGAAGCATTCATGACGGGTTCCGTTTTTTTCGAGAAGCAATTCAGCCGGTCGCGGGCCAGGGTGATTTTCGACTTTGATGATGCCATCTGGCTGGATGATGTTTCTGAACAGAACAGAAAACTACGTTGGCTCAAGCGACCATCAAAGACGGCTGATATCATTCGCATGGCTGATGAGGTAATTGCCGGCAATCATTTTTTGGCCGAATACGCGCGACAGTTTTCTCAGCACGTACACATCATTCCCACCATTGTTGACACCGCGGTTTTCAAACCGGCGGGCCCGGCGCGCCGGGCGGGCGAGCCCATCTGCATCGGTTGGAGCGGAAGTAAAACCACGGTGAAGCATTTTGAAACAGTACTCCCTGCCCTGAGAAAACTGAATGAAATCTATGGTCACAAGATTCGCTTTAAACTGGTTGGCGACCGGAATTTCAGGGCAGAAGGCCTGCATATGGAGTGCAGTGATTTCAGTTTTGAAAATGAACTGAAAGAATTCCGGGAGATGGATATCGGGTTAATGCCATTGCCTGATGATATCTGGTCAAAAGGCAAATGCGCTTTCAAGGCCATTCAATACATGTCATTTGAAACGCCGCCGGTGGTTTCGCCGGTGGGGATGAATACGGAAGTGGTGCAGCATGGAGTAAATGGTTATCTCGCTAACTCATTTGAAGATTGGATATCCTCAATATCTCAGCTGGTTGAGTCAGATGAACTAAGAACAAGATTAGGAAAGAAAGCACGTCAAACTATACTTGATAAATATTCACTTCAATCGCAACTTGACCGATTCCTTCACATTCTTTCCACGTAGTTGCTATTTCAAGTTATTTGGCTCAAGCCAGCACCTACGGAGTCAATTGAAACTCACCTAAAATCATTACAGTCCCAAAATGGTGTCTAATTACTAAAAGCCTAAGATGGTAGCTTTCCAAATGCCAGTTGAGGTTTTCGTTGAATTGCTCTTCCCATTTGTTTTTTAACGCGATGTTGTCCGGCCTCCTGCTCCCTTTTCTTTCTATCAACAGCCGTAAGGTGATTCAGGATTACGAGTCCCATGAGGAAGAATGGCATGCAGGGAATCTTATAGCGAACTAACGCGCCAAAGTTGTAAGCGGTGAGCCCCACGGAGAAAGCAAAGATGATGGAATAGAAAAAACAGAAGAAGACATTGGGGTTTCCAATGATTGCCGCCAGGGTTCTCTTCAAACCGTTTTTATAAAGGATATAGAGCGTAAAGCCCAGTATGAACGTACTCTCAAAAGCCGAAAGCAGGATAACGATGCTGTGCGCCTGCCACAAGAACGGCTGAAACAGGGTTACCGTCACTGCACGCGGAAAAGCTTTGACAATACTCTGCCATGAACCATCAATGGTCCCCAATGAATATCCTGAAGCGTGGGAGGTTTCAGCGAGGTAACTGTGCCATATCTGGTAATTCTGGCTCGTGCTTACCACATTCTGCAATGAGAATTTCGAAAATTCTTCACCCAGTTTGCCTACCAGCAGGTACCCGAATACAAGCGACATCACGATTACGGCCGGCCCGCTGATCACGCGAATGAACTGAAGCTGTATCCGGCTCCTGTACGTGAGAAATATCCAGAACAACAAAGCCGGAAGGAAACTGATGATGATATAAGCCTTGACTTCAATGGCGATGTAAGCCGTGATGAGGATGATGATGAGATTACCAATCACATTCTTCTGCCGGAAAAAAATCTGGTACGAGCTATAGGTTATCCAACCCAGGCAACCGAATGTAATCGAGTCCTTCAGCACACCCGATCCCCAAAAGAAAACGGACGGAACAAAAAGCACACAGTACGCCAGTTGCTGATTTAACTGCGGATATAATTTGTAGAAAGTTCGGTAAAGCGCCCAGGCGCCGCTGAATGAGAGTGTTGCCATCACTATGGTCATGGCCCAATACGAATGCAGGGTGAAAATGCTAATGATGCCGTAAACCTTATCAGCCATCCAGCCCGCCGGATCTCTGAAATAGCAAATCCAACTGGTGTATTTGCTCGTGTAAATGGTGATTTCCCCGGCAGGCAATGTCAGCAAACGATAGAACTGGGTGAGTCCGTCCCCAAGTGCCATGTTGAAGGCCTTTGAATCCCAGTAGTAGTAAAATGTATCACCGCCGCCGTAGTAAAAAGCATAGATAAGTCCGAATGAAAGTCCTCCCGCAATCTTCACCATCAGACCGGGAATAAAGTATTTCTGCATGGGCGAATCGCGCAGCGTGGCATTGCGAATAGCAAATGCAAAAAGCATGATGAAGAAAAAGTAGATGGGTACAAGAGCGTAATCAATGCTCTCAAAAATCACTATGCCGTCTATCTGATACATGACCGATCCAAAGTACGAAATTGCACCCGTTTGTTTCTGCGCACCCGAGCGGATTCATCAACTCATCCGTTATTACCGGCCTGCAGGGCAATCAACTCCCTGATGTTTTCCAGATCAATGATGCCGGCAAATTGTCCGTTTGTCTCTACGATCATTGTGCTTTCTTCAGACCGCATGAGTTGATCATACACCTTCTGAAGTGATTCCTCCGCTTCTGTTTTGCTCAGGTTTGTTTGCATATAGGCAGAAACCGGTGCGGCAGCATTTCCTTCGGCGAGGGCTTTGATGATTTGTTCATGACCTATAATGCCTGCCGGTGAACCCTGGTCTATAACCACAAACTTCTTTGATTGGGTTGAAAGTAATAACCGAGCTGCCTCATTCAGCGGATCATGTGATGAAAGCTGATAGTAATTCGTGATGAGGGCATCTTTCACCTTAAAATGTTCAAGTACAGATTTGGTGGTAGCATAGCGAAGCTCGGATTGCGCTGCAAAAATGACGAAGAGCCCGATGAGAGAAAGCATGAGGTTCATATTCAGAACACCGGCAACAATAAAGACCACTGCAATCAGATTACCTACAATGGTGGCAATACGCGTGGCTTTTTTCCATGAAGTGAAGAAAGCGGCTGTTGCCCTTAATATTCTTCCGCCATCCATCGGGAAAGCCGGAATGAGGTTGAAGAGCAACATGAATACATTCACAGCAAATACATTGAACACCAGAGTGCGGCTGCTTACAATGGCGAGTTCTTCCAGTTGCGCCGCATTTGTAATGTCGGCGTGAATGAACGGAAAGAGAATGAGTGCGAGCAGGAGGTTGACGGCCGGCCCCATTACCGTAATCCACAATTCCTGTTTCGGGTTGTCTGGAATCTTTTCAATGTTCGCCACTCCGCCGATCGGTAGTAACACAATGCTTTTGGTGCCAATGCCGAAACGCCGTGCCGTGAGCGCATGACCTAATTCATGCAACACCACGCACACAAAAATGAGCGCAATAAAAACCAGCGACCATCCGATGTGAACGGCATCAGTGCCCTTTCTCACATTACTGATCACAATCCAGATGATGAGCAACCAGAATGACCAGTGGATATAAAGCGGAATACCCGCTAACCTGACAATGGATCTCTTCAATTTTTTTTCTTTACTGCAAAGTTGTGGCATTATATGGTTTCGACCCAACTTGATTGAAGCGCTCTCTCCGGCTCTATTATTTTCGCCACCGCAGAATGCTCCTCCGTAAAACCATTTTAAACCCTATTCAGGAACTGGCCCGGGATGGCCGGCTCACCGGCATTTTGCTGTTGCTGATGACGGCCCTCTCACTTACACTGAGTAATTCTCCGCTGGGTCATCAGTACCTTGAATTCTGGCACATTGAGTTTGGGCCGCATTTCTTTCATGAATCCATCGTGCATTGGATTAACGACGGATTGATGGCCATTTTCTTCTTCCTGGTCGGGATGGAGATCAAACGGGAATTATTGATCGGCCAATTGTCAGACAGGAAAAAAGCCCTTCTCCCGGCGCTTGCCGCAGCGGGCGGCATGCTGATGCCGGCGCTGATCTATGTGATGTTTAACATCAATTCGAGTTATCTTGAAGGATGGGCCATCCCCACGGCCACGGATATTGCCTTCTCACTCGGGGTGCTTTCATTGGTGGGAAAGAAAGTGCCTATGCCTCTCAAAGTGTTTCTCACGGCCCTGGCCATTATTGACGACCTGGGCGCCGTGCTCATTATCGCCATTTTTTATACTTCGGAACTTCATTTCACTTACCTGTTTTTAGCTGCTCTCTGCTTTGGCATTCTGCTATTAATGAACCGCATGAAAGTGAATCACTTCATCTTTTATTTGCCGCTCGGTCTGCTGCTGTGGTTTTTTGTTTTTGAATCAGGCGTGCACGCCACGGTGGCCGGTGTACTGTTCGCCATGTCCATGCCGATTACACTGATTGAAAAACTCGAACATGCGCTTCACCGTCCGGTCAACTTCGGAATCATGCCCGTGTTTGCCCTGGCCAACACCGCCATCATGCTCCCAACAGAAAACTTGGCGGCCTTAATATCACCACTCAGCGGCGGAATTCTATTCGGATTGCTTTTCGGAAAACCAATCGGCATTTTCATTGCATCTTTTCTGGCCGTGAAATATAATCTTGCCAAACGTCCTTCCATGGTGAGCTGGACGCAGGTGTTTGGCGTAGCTTGTACGGCCGGCATCGGATTCACCATGTCCATCTTTATTGCCGGCCTTTCATTCAATGATGTGTTTCTGCTTGATGAAGCAAAACTCTCGGTGCTGAGCGGATCCATACTTGCGGCGCTGGCCGGTTTGCTGATACTCACCCTCTATTCACAGCAACACAAGAAATAATCACACGCTGATGATCCGGAACTGCTGATGCCGGAAATTCACATGTGCCATAGGCGTTTTGCCGTCGTGAAAAAAGAGAAAGGTCCAGTTGCTTTCGGCGCCCCGCATGGAATAATCCCTTCTCCGCTGGGCGCTGAGCTTTCCGTCAAAATCATATTTGGCCACAAATCGCCTGATGATTTGTGATGGCTGCGGCACCACATCACCACCAAAAAAGTATTTCTTTTCTTCTGTACCGAAAAAAAACACCTGGTGAAACGGCGTGTGCCCGCCGCTTATTTCAAAACGAATCTCCTCATTGAGGGTCCCATCGCCATTCATGAACCTGAGTTTGGGTGAACGGCGAATGAATTCGAGTTTCTCAAAATCAAAAGAAGACGATTCCTTTTTCGTGAAGGCATATTCCATTTCCTTCTCCTGGCAATAAACGGTGGCCTTGGGGAACATGAGGTTGTAGGCGCCATCTTTTCCATAAGCGAGTCCGCCCGCATGATCTTTATGAAGGTGACTTAACAGCACCAGTGAAACATCATCCGCCGAATAACCATGTCGCATGATGGAAGAGTGAATCATAAATTCACCATCATTTCCCTGAAACCCCAGCCCGGGATCCACTACCACCAATTCACCCGATGTTTGAATAAGAAACGGAACGATGTCAACTACCAGCGATGCCGGCCGGTCAGAGAGATGATCGGTTTGCGGATGAAATGGGACGAATCGCTTCGATATGTCAACAGTGTAGGTTCCTTCAGAAAGCGGGATGACTTGCATGCAATAAAACAGGTTGCGATCAAAAATAAGTGCATCACCTGAATGTGTACCGGCAACGAATTAACGGAATGTGGAACGAACCTTTCGGTGGTAATCGCAACATTAACACCAAGCAGATATCCGGTTACTTAAAGAATCACCACTTCTTTCCTCCGAGTGTGAAGTTTCTTGACAGGTTGAATCCCCAGCGGAATTCCCCGTCACCCCAGTTGGATTTTGTTTGCGGGAGATATGAATTTTCCAGGATGCCTTCCGAGTTGGTAAACATCAGCTGAAACACGTGGCCGCCGGTTTCAATCTCCAGTCCGATACTCAGCGGATCGAAATAAAGTTTGTTGCCATTGGCATCTTTGGCATCAGCCCGGTACTGGCTGAAGTTGTGAAAGTAGTCTGCGATAATGGCCATGCGTTTGGTAATCTTTACGCGTCCTCCGATGCCGAGTGAGAACATGTCATTTTCATCCTGGTAGTCTACATAGTTGCGGTGTGTCCATGTCGGCACAATTTCAAACGAAACGCCGGGAGAAAATTTTCTGGCGATGATGGCCTGAGTTACGTAGGACCACCGGTGCGACCAATTGCCTTCATAGTACGCATCTGAAGTAGAATCAGTGGATGACTTGCGGCCCGAGACTCCGGCAACACCAAAGAGCGTAACACTCAGCGGCATTTTGTTATTAGTGGTTTGCTGAAGTAACTTGTACTTGAGATTAAAGTCATATAATTCGCGGTAGGGTTCAATGCCGCGCGATCTACCAATGCCGGCCTGCAGCTGGTCCGTGATACCATATTCAAAAGCGAAACGGATATCCGACGCCTGATCAAGCCCGAAAAACGTATGCACATTGACATTGCCGTTGGTAGCCACATCGCCGAAGCGGTGCTGAATATCGAATTCAAGATCATGTTTTTTACAGGTCTCAATAGTTTCCGCATTAATGATCTTCAATCCCTTGAATGTTGCAGTCACATATTCTTTGGCGTTGGTTTGGGTGTTTTCTTCCACAATTTGTGAAAGGTCCTGCTGTGCCACAAGGCGTGAAGTGAGAACGAGCAAGATGGCTGCTGTAAATATGTATTTCATACTTCAAGAGATTTGGCGCAAAGTAAAAGCGAAAAGGCGAGCGATGGCATGAAGTTTTGTTGCCATCCCCGCCTTCGTGATGTTGCAAGGAGTTGCACGATTCGAATGTATTATTTCGGCGATGCCGTAAGCATACCGCTCACTTTCACATTCACCACCTCCGCAATTTCCTGCGAAACGATGGTGGGTATGGCAATGTCATGATCGGCCAGTTTCACATCAAAGGATGCTTTCACATACATGTTGTTTCCCTTCACGGTTACTGTACCGGGAACTGTTTTCGGTTTTGACACCCCATGAACCGTGAAATCACCCGACACCGTAACGGAATAGGTTCCATCCTTCGTGAGATCCACATCATCCGTGATCTTGCCTTTGAAAGTGGCGTTGGGAAACTTGTCGCTCTCCACATAATTCTCATTGAAGTGCTCCTGCATGAGTGCTTTTTTGAACACAAAGGATTTCATGGGCACTTTAAAGAAAATATCTTTCGTACTCTGATTGATTGCACCGACAGCCTGTACAGATCGTGCATCAATATCCGCCACCGGTGTGGAGGAAAAGAAACTTACTGTGTCCGTCGTTCCGAGGAAAACGGGCTGTGCGCCGGCCATATTGCCGATTAAACCGGCAACAGTGGCCATAATGCAAACAAGAATGGTTTTCATGGTTTATGATTTAATGACGAAAAGCGTACAGTTATTTCAATTAGCGTGCCTTTAATTGTTGGGGAATCCCTGGTCGAGCCAGGTCTGAAGTTTCAGTTTATCGCAATCCGTCATGGCGGTCGGGCCATTGCTGATTGACTTTGGCATGGTGGCATTCGGCCCCAGTACAAACGTTACAATGTTATCCGGCGCCTCTGAGGCGAAGCCATCGTAGGTGGTATAATCAAACCCGCTGGCATTAGGATCATTATTCGATTGATGGCAACTGCCGAAAGCCGGATCGTTGCAATAGGTATTCAGAATCGGAACAATGTCATTGGCATAAGAAATAACCTGTCCGTCCTGAATACACGGAGGCGTAACCACCGGTTCCGGGGTTTTATCCGTTGCACACGAAGCAAACAAGATCACACTAAATGAAATGAAACTAGCAAGGAAGTTTTTGCGCATAGCGGGGTAAAAATAATTCACTCATGGCTATAGAAAATCTTGCGGGTTTGTTGCGTGGTGTTGCCGTCAAACCGTACCAGGTACATGCCGCTGCTCAGGTGATTGCCCAGCTTCAGTGTACGGTTTATTTCACCGGCCGGGATGTTTTCGTCGAGCAGGTTACTGATGAGTCTTCCATTCATGTCAAAAAGCTGAATCAGCACTTGGCCGTTTTGGGGCTGATGAATGGACACATTCAATGCTCCGTAACCCAGACTTTGAATTTTGAAATCCGCCGCTTCCGCCACGGGTGTCACCACCCCGGTTCCCACTGAAGGATCAACGGACAAGGAAGTAGTGTAGATGTGATCGCCACTCTCTGAACCGTTTCCGTTTGCACAATTGCCGGAAGCAAAAAAGGTAAGATGGCCGCGATCAGTCACCGGCGCCTTCCACTGGAAACTCCATGTACTGGTGGAGCTTGCATTTTTATGTCCGAGATACTTACGGTGGTTTACCGCGCCATTTGATGGCTTTGAAACATTATTAGTTCCGTTCGGAATGATCCAGGTTCCAACTGAATCGCCATTGGCATCCACTACAGTGATTTCAAAACCGAATTTGGTTTTACCGCTTTCCGCAGTGGCAACTGTCATGTCATACGTTTGACCCGGTACATACACCAGGTCTGTGTCGCTGAAGGTGATGCTCACATTGCCTGTTCCGGAATTGGGGGTATTGTTGTGACAGCTGCTGGTTCCGCATGTGGTTTCTGTGGAGCCGATGTTCGCTCCCGTGCGACCCGCGGGTGGCTGATTGCTGTCAGTAAATGATTCTTTGACAAAAAGGGTGGTTAGCAGCACTACTGTGACAATAATTGCGGACAATTTTTTCATTGTGGTAGGATTGGTTAATTCGGGAGCTCAAAAATAGAGGGTGATCTCATTAGCACGATATGACTTATGCCCGAACCGAGTAATTCGTGACCTGAGCAGGTATTTTACTCATTCGTATAGCTTTCCAGAATCTGAGCAGCATGTCGTTTAGAGACCACTTTACTGAAGATTTTTTCAATTTTTCCTTTTTCATCAATCACGAAGGTGGTTCGCAGTACCCCCATGTATTCATGTCCGAATAGCTTCTTCCATCCCCAGCAACCATAAGCCATGGTAATTTTTCGATCGGGATCAGCTAATAATGAAAAAGGTAAATGAAACTTATCTGCAAACTTTTTGTGTGACTTCTCGTCCTGCGGACTCACGCCCAGAATGATGAATCCTTTTTTCTTCAGCAGCGAAAAATTATCGCGCATGTTGCAGGCCTCTTCGGTACACGTGGGTGTGTCATCCTCAGGATAGAAATAAAGAATCACTTTCTTTCCCTTTAAGCCAGAAAGCTGAATCGTGTTGCCGTTTTGATCTTTGGCTTTGAATGCGGGTGCCTTGTCTCCTTCCTTTATCATAGTTCATGTTTGCAGTGGATGATAATTCATTACACTTCCCTTCGCTTAAAGTTCATTTTAGCACCGCACTCTTTTAGAAAACTGAGCAGCGCTTCGGCGATCTTCAGTTCGGTGAATCCTTCTGAAATAGTCTTGTATGCTTCCGCCGCAATCTGTTCACGCCGCACTGCATCACGCTTCAAATCAAGAATCGATTCAGCCAATGCATCGGCATGGCAACCAATGGCCACAATGTCGTGCCCCGGATGAAATACTTCATATAGTGCCGGCGATTCGCGTGTGACAATGCATTTCTTTTTGGCGGCATAGTGAAACAGTTTATTCGGCACTACCCTCGCCGCTTTACCCGATCGCCCGAAAATGCCAAGACAAAGATCGAGTCTGCCAATGGCATCCGGCAGTTGATCATGCCGCAGCCATCCGTGCCTGATTACGTTGTTGAGCTTATTCTTTTGGATGAACCGTTCAAAGGAAGCATACATGGCACCGGCACCGATGATCTCAAATACAATATCCTCATTCCGCAGCAGCGCAGCGGCCTCCGCAATTATATCAGCTCCCTGCAACGGTACAAAACTGCCGTAGAAGCCCGCATGGAACATAGCATCACTGTGCTTGTTTTCTGTAGGGAAAAATTCATCTGTGATATAGCCATCCTGCACCACCCCGATGCGGTCTTCCGCTATTCCATAACGGCGGCTGTAATATTTTTTCATCTCCAGCGTATCGGAAATAAGCAGGTCGGCTTTGCGCAGGGTAGTGAGATCAAATAAATATTTCATCGGCGCCTTGTGATAGTGCCCGTAATCCACCACCCGTGTGAGAAACGTGGAGATGAGAGGATCGAACACCACAGGCGCCCGGCTGTATTGCTTCACCCAGCCCACGTCTTTATGACGGAATGCCGGCACGAGCACAAAGTCCGCTTCTGCTGAACGCTTCGAAAGCTCTTTTCCGTTTTCTCTGTTTCGTCCCGTAATGGAAAACAATTCGCACCCTGCGTGAGGATGCTTGCGCAAACCTTCTATAAGCACCCGTGTGCGGTGATAGGTGAATGAATCTTTGCCGCAGAAAAGAATCTTCATGTGATGTGGGGGACAAAGCTATGGCTTAGCCCTTCTTCTGCAACGAAACTACTTTCTGAAGAGGAGGATGAATGTTGCTTCATTGTTCACTTCATCTTTCACAATCAGTTTCAGCTCATGATTTCCTATGGGAAGTGAATCACCGATCTCGCATTGCATACGGTTGTTTTTCGCATCGTATTCAGTAAGCGTCCACTGATTATCTGTGAAGGCATTGTATTGGGTGATGCCGCTCAGGTTGTCGGAAACAGTAAATGAAATGTGGTTGCTTGTGATAAGCTGGTTCTGCGCGATGGCAGTAGTAATCTTCGGTTTTGCCGTGTCAAGCATCACAAAGTAATCACCGAAGTCACGGATTCTGGTGGCCAGAAAATTTCCATCCCACCGCGTGGTTTTACTACTGATGCGCCCGTTTTCATTCCGGTAAACAATCACCGCTTTTGACTTCAGTGTCTCTGGAATTTTACGAGGCAGAATGGACAGGTCGCAAAAACTGTGAAGCGGTGTGAAAGCGTTGTGAACATGATGAATTGCGCTGAAAGATTTTTGCGCTGCTGCATTATCCATTGAATAGACGAAATCCACATCTTCATACAGCACGCCGGCCGGAAGACTGAGTTTGATGCTGTCACTGTTGAATGTATTGGCACGATCAAATGCAAAATGATTGGGTGAGGACGCCATCGCTTCCTTTTGCACGGCATTTGAAATCCTCTTCACTACGAACTGCAGCGATGAAGTATTTCCATTGTCATCCGTTGCTTTGATTCGTATTTGGTGAAAAAGGGTGTCTTTCAACGCGATGAGGCCACGGTTCACCAGCGGTGAGTAAATCGTGTTCTTATCACCGGGCATTACAAATAATTTTTGAACGGCCGTTTTACTATTTCTCCAGGCCGCATAATCAAGATGCGCATTCACATACCGTCCGTTGGCAAAATCAAGGCGGTCCATCCGGAGAGAATAAATCACACTTCCATCCAATACACATTCCAACTGATAGATGCCGTTGGTGGCTGAGTTGAGCAGGTCACGCGCATCCACGGCCAGACCAAAGGCAGCACTTGCCAGAAGAAGCGTATCAAATTGCGCCGCCAATTTGCTCTTTCCGGCCGCTGTTGTCTTGTTGATCACATGGTAGATGCTGTCACGCTTTGTAACCGCATAGCGCATTTCCTGACTGGCATTTCTTCCACCACTCAGGTCATATACATACAGTGCGGAGAATTGCGGCGGCTCCATATCCGTTATCGGAAGAAACTGTTTCGGATTGAGCGGATACGATTCACCGCCGGCATCGCGAATTTCAAAATGCAGGTGCGGGCCTTCAGAGCTTCCCGAGTTTCCCGAATAAGCAATCAGGTCTCCTTCTTTTACTGAAAACTTTGATGCGTCCGGAAACAACTCCACTTCAAAACTCTGCTTCGCATACTGTTGCTGCTTCACATATTTTGCAATGGCATCGTTGAACCGGTCGAGATGGCCATACACGGTCATGTACCCGTTGGGGTGCGTGATGTATAACACATTACCGAAGCCAAAGGGAGAAACTTTTATTCTGGAAACATATCCGTCCGCTGCGGCATGTACGGCATAACCGGTTTTTCCATTCGTGCGGATGTCCCATCCGGTGTGATAATGATCCGTGCGCAATTCACCGAAGTTGGCGGAAAGCTGGATCGGAAGGTCAAGCGGATTGCGAAAGTTTGACTGCTGTGCAAGGGCGGCTTTTAAGAATAATAAAACCAAAGAGAAGCACAGGCACAGAGAAAATCTAACAGCGATCATCTTTTTCATCCGCGTCATCCGTGTTCTATGATCGTGCGTTTTGAAATCAGAAGCAATCCAAGGAAAGTCAGCAAACCGTTTAGCACTAACACTTCAAATCCCAATTGGTAGCCGTTGAACCATTGCTGTGAATGGAGATTCACATAATAGCAAATCAGCGGCGAGACTACGCAAACCACCGGAGCAAGTTTATCATGGATCTTTTTCTTCATGAACATGCCGAAACTGTAAAGTCCGAGCAATGGGCCGTAGGTGTACCCGGCAATGGCGAGCAAGGTGCTGATCACCGATGAATCAACATTCGCTCTGAAATAAATGATGCAAAGAAGAAAGACCACCGCAAAGGAGAAGTGAACCAGATAACGAATGCGTGTCCTTTTTCTTTCATCCATGTTTCTTTCAGGAAGATTGATGATGTCAATGCAAAATGCGCTTGTGAGTGCGGTGAGTGCACCATCGGCACTTGGATACAAGGCCGAAATCAATCCGATCAGGAAAATCAATCCCGCAATTTCTCCCAGGTGATCCAATGCAATCAGCGGAAAGAGCTGATCGGTGTGCGCCGGTATGGTGATGGATTGCTGCTGCGCGAAAACAAAAAGCACCGCACCGAGCGTGAGAAACATCAGATTCACCAGCACGAGGATGAAACTGAAGGTGAACATGTTCTTCTGTGCTTCCTTCAGATTTTTACAACTGAGGTTTTTCTGCATCATCTCCTGATCAAGCCCCGTCATGGCTACTGTAATGAAAATGCCGCTGAGAAATTGTTTGCCGAAAAACTTCTTGTCCTTCCAATCCCAGAAAAAAGTTTTCGTGAGCTCTTTCTCATTGATTGCCGAAACCATCTGCGCGGGGGAATAACCCAGATGATTCATGACCAATATCGTGCAAAGAATCAATGCCGCCAGCATGCAGGTGGTTTGAATCATATCCGTCCACACAATCGTTTTCACACCGCCCTTGAAGGTGTAAACGAGAATGAGCGCGATGATGACGGCGCCCGTGACGCCAAAAGGAATTCCCATCGGATCAAGCACAAAAACCTGAAGCATGTTCACCACAAGAAATACACGAATGGAAGCACCAAGCGTTCTCGATAAAATGAAAAATAGCGAGCCTGTTTTGTAGGTGGTGTTGCCGAAGCGGTCGCGCAGATACGTGTAAATGGAAGTGAGGTTGAGCCGATAGTACAAGGGCAGCAACACCAGTGCAATAATGAAGTAGCCGAACAAATAACCGAGCACAATCTGCATGTAAGCAAACTGCTTCGTTCCTACCTCGCCGGGCACACTCATGAACGTGACTCCGCTGAGTGAGGTGCCGATCATGCCGTACGCCACGATGTACCACTTTGATTTTTTGTTACCGATGAAGAAAGATTGCGCATTCGCGCCGCGTGCTGTGTAGAATGAAATGAAAAGAAGAACAATGAAATAGAGAAAGACGATGGAGAGAATGAGGGCCGGTGACATCTGCAAATCTTACGGCGGCAAATTAACCATCAGGCAGCATGCAGCCGTCTAATTCGGGAGAAGGTTTTCAATAGCATGTCTGAGATCTGAATGCTCCCATAAAAATCCTTCTGCCTGAATTTTATCGGAGGTGCACCGTTGGCCGCCGAGCAACGTATCACCGAAGCCACCAAGCATGAGTCGCATTAAAAACTCCGGCAAAGGGAAATTGATTTTCTTTTTGCCGCGAACATTGCCAATTTCATTCACAAGTTCCTTGAATGAAACCGGATTCGGTGCTACGGCATTGTAAACGCCGCGCATTGTTTCATTTTTTAACGCGCTCAAATACATTCTGCATAAGTCATCAATATGAATCCAAGAGTAGAACTGTCTTCCGTTTCCGAAGATGGGAGCAATGCCGAATTTCATGGACAGAATTAATGGCGGCAATGTTCCTCCTTCTTTCGCCAGTACAATTCCTGTCCGGAAAATCACAACCCTTTTGTTGAGTTGCTGAAATTGGTTTGCTGCCTCTTCCCACTTCACACACACTTCTGCAAGAAAATCATTTCCCGCCGGTGCCTTTTCATCCAGCCACCGGTCACCGCCGTCGCCATAGTAACCAATGCCGGAAGCGGAGATGAATGTCTTCACCTTGTTCGGCACTATCTTCATTTGGTCGAAAATCAATTGAGCGGTATCAATCCGGCTGGAAAGAATTTTTCTTTTGTAACCGGATGTCCAGAGCCATGCCACACTGGCGCCCGCCAAATGAATGACATGATCCGTTTCAGTCAATGCTTCCGCCGGTATAAACTTCTTTTCAGGATTCCACGTAAACACCGTTACACCCGGTGCGGCTGTCTTGCTTCGCGTGAGCCAACAAACTTCATATCCCTCTTTTTGCAGCCGTGCGGTTAACTGCCGCCCGATCAATCCCGAACCACCTGTGATAAGTACACGTTCCATCTTGATAAATTTCAGTAAAAGAAATGACCCCGCATTGAAAGTTGCTACATTCACCACTCAAAGGTGCTCTATGAGAAAACTGTTCTACGCTGTTTTTCTCCTTTGCGTGATTTTGCTTTCCTCTTGCCTGCAGGAAGGAAAACAGGCCTCCGATACCAAACAGGGCGAACTCAAAAATGTTCTGGAGTTTCCGGATGCAACAGAATTCCTAACAGGTTGGTCAAAAGAAAACAAGCTGGTGGTGCACCTGATGAGCGACCCGGCGTACCTGCATCCGGCCGCATTTAAAACCACGCCGGCCGTGATGATTCTTCAGCTCACACAGGGCAAATTACTTCAAACCGATCTCGCGCATCCACAGGTGGTGCCGGGTATTGTCAAATCGCTGCCCGCAGTTTCATCCGACGGACTTCAATACACCTTCAACCTGCTGGATGAAGCCCGGTGGGATGACGGCACACCTGTGACGGCCGAAGATGTAATCTTCACACTAAAAGTTCACAAGTGCCGGACCGTGATAAGCCCAAACATCAGCAGCTATACACAGAATGTGAAGTCGGTCTTAGTTGATGCGGCTAATCCGAAAATATTCACCCTCATCATGAAGCGGGCATACGTGTCCAACCAAACATTTCTCGCGGACATTCCGGTACTGTGCCGCGCCTTCTTTGATCGTGAGAATATGTTGTCGCACTACACTTTTGAGCAGCTCGATGATTCATCACTGCATTACGAACATGATCCGAAGCTGGCAGCGTGGTCAAACAATTTCAACGACGGTAAATACGGAAATGATCCCGCTTACTTCTACGGTTGCGGTCCCTATAAAGTAGTGCAGTGGGACCGCGGGCAATCCGTCATCCTGCAGCGGAAAGAAAATCACTGGACGCAGCAGCTCCATGCTGCCAATCCGTTTCTGAATTCCTATCCCGATCAGATCATTTTCAAAATCATGAAAGATGAAAATGCGCTGGAACTGGAATTCAAAGCACAAACCTTCGATGCCACCAACTACTTGCCCACCAAGGTGCTGGTGGATTTGCAGAAAGACAGCTCCTTCAACCTGAACTATCATTCGGCCTTTCTGGAAAGCTATTCCGGTACGAGCATCGTGTTCAACATGAAACCGGATGGCATTCATCACCATAAAATTTTTGATGACCGCAGCGTACGCAGAGCATTCGCGCTGCTAACCCCCGTAGACCAGATCATCAGCGTGGTGGTGCTGGGCAAAGCCACCCGTTGGCCATCCATCATCTCCCCTATCCGTCCTGATTTCAACCACGATCTTCCGCTGCTGCCTTATGATGTGAATGAAGCGAACCGGCTGCTCGATGAAGCCGGATGGAAAGACAGCGACCGCGACGGCGTGAGAGATAAATTAATTGACGGGACCAAAACTTCACTGGATGTCACCCTGCTGATACAGGAGCAGGGCAACCTCACGCGTGACATCAGTAACATGATTGCCGAATCGGCAGCCCAGGCCGGTTTCAAAGTCACGCCCCAGTTTCTGGAACAGGGAACACTGAGCGAACAATTGCAGTCGCATGACTTTGATCTCGGTCTGGTATCTATGTCATACAGTGCGCTGCAGGAAGACTATTCACAGCTGTGGCATTCGGAAACATCACAAACTCATGGCGGGAGTAATTACTCGGGATTTGGAAATGCCGCCAGCGATGCACTCATTGATTCCATCAAATTCACGCTCAATGATTCGCTCCGCCACAGCATGTCAAAGCGGTTACAGAAGATCATCTATGATCAGCAGCCGTGCGTGTTCATGTACTCGACAAACCGGAAGATCATCATCCACCGGCGCTGGGGAAACCAACGGATGTATTCAGAATTCCCGGGCTTCATACTGAACAACCTCCGGCTAATATCCGCACCGGCCAACACGGCAGCACTTTTAACAGATAATTAATTCAACTCCGCTCTTCTCTGAAATCAGAATGAAATTGTTTGCCACAGGCAACAATTCAGGGGTTTTCCTACGTAATGATGTGAATAATGGAAACTTCAGGTTAACTCAAATGCCGGATAATTTCCAATCTTTATGCACATCTTTTACTACGTTAAATCGGCTACACCTTTTATGAAAAGAATCTACCCCGCCCTCGTACTGCTCCTGGCGTGTTATTCTGTGAATGCACAGCAGTATCTCGGAGTACGGAACGGCAACTATGCCGGTATTCTCGGCTCCACGCTCAATCCCAGTTTTATGGCCGACTCCAAACTGAGTTGGGATGTCAATCTTGGATCGGGAAGCGTTACGTTCGACAATACATTTCTCTACATACCAAAAGACTCACTCAAGTTTTTCGGAATCGGGACCATCGTGGATCTGATCAAGAACCACTCTACTGCTGATCCGAGAATCTACACGCGATTTGATCCGAATGATCCCAACGCAAAACAGTATCTCACCTTTTCAACGGAGGCGCTGGGGCCTTCTGCTTTTGTAAGCTTCGCTCATCGCAAACATGCCATCGGCGTTACCACGGGGGCGAGATTTTACAGTGTGGCCAGTGAAGTGCCGGCTCACCAGGCGCAACAGGCCTATTGGGAGAATCGCTATGAACCGTTGTACGGCCAGTTTCTCAGTGACGACGGAATCAGGGTTAATACGCTCGGATGGTTCGAGTATGGTATTCAGTATGCCGGCGTGCTTTGGCAAAAAGGTAAACATGAACTCAAGGGCGGCGCGGGCATCAAGTACCTTCAACCGAGCGGCGGCGCTTACATTAAGAATGTGCAGGGATCTTACAACATCGCCAATGCTGATACCATGTACTTCCAGGATGTTAATGTCGACTACGGCCGGGTCAACTATGAAAACTGGGAGAATATTAACAACTATGGCGATCTCATCCACGGTCACGGATGGGGTGGCAGTATCGGCTTCACTTATGAATTCAAAAAAGATTCAGCCGACTGGACTTACAAGATGGATTGCAAGACCTATGCTGATCCGGACAAGAATCCTTATGTCATAAAACTCGGCTTAGCGCTCACTGACATAGGATCTATCAAACTGGATGAAGGCGCTTCCAACTTTCACCTGGAAGCAGCGCAGGCCAGTTGGCCTGATTACCGGTCGGAGCACTTCAACAGCAACCTGGATTTTGACGAAACACTCAGCCAGATTTTTTACGGCGATTCAGCAGCTTCTTTCGTCAACAACGATTTCAAGATGGGGTTGCCGACCTCGCTCAACTTCACGGCTGACTGGAATTTCTACAAAAGCTTTTTTCTGAATGCCACGGTCATTCAGTCATTCGGCCACAGCAGTGGTCAGGGAGTGCAGCGACCCAGTGTTTATTCGCTCACACCACGCTATGAGAACAAATGGTTTGAAGTGAGCATTCCGTTTTCATTGCTTGCTTATCAGCACCTCACGCCGCGCCTCGGCGTATGCGTGAGAGCCGGTTACTTCTTCATTGGCGGGGATGCGCTGGGCGGACTGATGGCTATTAATGACCTTGAAGGGGCTGATGTTTATGCGGGGCTTCATTTCTTCATTCCGGATCATAAACTTAAAGACAGTGATGGGGATGGCGTTTCAGACAAACTCGATCAGTGCCCGACCGAAAAAGGAACATGTGCTACTCACGGTTGTCCTGACCGCGATGGCGACACCGTTCTCGACAAAGACGATGAATGCCCGGATAATCCCGGACCGGTTGCGCTCAAAGGATGTCCGGATCGTGACAACGACGGTTTGATTGACAAGCGCGATTCGTGCCCGGATGATCCCGGACCAATTGAACTCAACGGCTGTCCGGATCGTGACGGTGACGGCGTGATCGACAAGTATGATGAATGCCCGGATGTGCCCGGACCAAAAGAACTGAGAGGTTGCCCGGATCGCGATGGTGATGGCGTTATAGACAAACTCGATGAATGTCCGGATGATCCCGGGCCAAAGGAACTCAATGGTTGCCCGGATCGTGACGGCGACGGCGTGATTGATAAAGTGGATCAGTGTCCGGATGTGCCGGGTCCGAAGGAAAACAACGGATGTCCGTTCCCGCCGGCTGATCAGCTCAGCATGAGCTCGCAGTACATCCTGTTCAAGACCGGCAGTGCCATCATCGAACCGAGATTGTATCAGACCCTCGATGTGCTCGCTGAGATCATGAACAAGTATCCGAATCAGAAGTGGGTAGTGGAAGGACATACTGATATCACCGGTTCTGACAAGATCAACAACCCGCTCTCCGAACGCCGTGCTGAATCGGTGAGAGATTACCTGGTGAAGAAGGGAGTGCCGGCTGCGAACATTACCACGATCGGATACGGAAGCAAGAAACCGATAGCGACGAACTCCACGGCCGCAGGTCGCCAGAAGAACAGGCGAGCGGAAGTGAAGCCGGCACAATAAATAGAAGTTTGCTTGAAGAGGTGGAAAACAGGCTCCCATGGGGCCTGTTTTCTTTTAATACGTTTCCTGAAAAGGAAAATGGTCTTATTTTCGTAATGAAACCTGCTCTATGATTCAGCTTTTCACTTTATGGGCGCTCCTGAATTTGGGTTCCTTTCACTCATCGGAAAAAAATTCGAATCATTCGCCGGCCGATTTTCCTTCCGTGCGAATCGGTGATCAGATATGGATGAGCTTCAACTGGGATTACCCCACTCTCAAGAGTTGGTACTTCGACAACGATTCCATCAACAACAAGAAATACGGACGACTGTATTTCTACAGCAATGCCATGGCGGCGGCTCCGCCGGGATGGCACTTGCCCTCCATTCAGGAATGGCAGCAGCTCATTGATTATTACGGAGGCGATGCCAAGGCGCTGCCTTATTTGCTGGAAGGCGGAAGTTCCGGACTCAACCTATTGATGGGCGGAAACAAAAGTGCCAACATCAGCCCTACGGACATTTTCAATTTCAAAGATGAATGGGGATTCTACTGGACTTCCACCCCTGACGGCGAACAAACCGCGTATGCCATTCACTTCGAAAAAGGAAATCCATCCATCATCAAGAACACCTACCGCCGCGCCAACGGGTTTTCGGTGAGGTATATCAGGAATCAGCCGGGGAAATAATTTCTGAACCCTTATTACAGAAACTTCATCGCAACGGCCGTTGGGATGCAACTATCTTCACGCTCATCTGTTACTTTTCGGCTCTTAATCTTTTTTATCATGAAGAAATTTCTTCTCACCGTGCTGCTGTTCCTTGCAGCTTCACTTACCATTCTTGCTGCTGTAACCAACCCGGTAAAAAAAGTGCAACCTGAATTCTGGTGGACGGGCATGCACAACACAAAACTCCAGATTCTCATCTATGGCGATAAGATTGCTGACTGGAAAATCAGTTTGAATTATCCCGGTGTGGCCTTGGGTGAAATCGTTCATACGACAAATCCTAGCTACACCTTCCTCTATGTAGATGTCAGCACCGCAGCGCAACCCGGCACAATGAACATTCAGTTTATTAAAGGCAAGGAAAAATTTTCACAGCCGTATGAACTGAAAGCGCGCCAGCGCACCCCCGGGCAAATCGCAGGATTTGATGAGAGCGATTTGCTCTACCTCGTTTTCCCTGATCGCTTCTCCAACGGCGACCCTTCGAACGACAGCATTGCCGGACTGTATGAAATGAAAGTGGATCGCAACAATCCCGGCGGACGGCATGGCGGCGATATACAGGGTGTGATCAATCACCTGGATTACATGAAAGACCTTGGCATCACTACCCTTTGGCTTAACCCGGTGCAGGAAAATAATCAACCGGCCTATTCATACCATGGATATGCCATCACTGATTTTTACAAAGTGGATCCGCGGCTTGGCAACAACGATCTCTATGCGAAACTTGTAAATGAAGCACACAACAAGGGACTGAAAGTGATCATGGATTACGTGTACAATCATGTGGGAACGGAAGCATGGTTCATTAAGGATATGCCATCGCCCGACTGGGTGAATCAGTGGCCTGAATTCACGCGCTGCAACTACCGCCCCGTTACCATCGCCGATCCATACGGCTCGCAATACGACCGCAAGCTGAATGCTGACGGATGGTTTGACAAGCACATGGCCGATCTCAACCAGCGCAACCCGCTGCTGGCCGATTACCTGATTCAAAACACCATCTGGTGGGTGGAATTTTCAGGCATTGACGGATACCGTGTGGACACGTATCCCTATCCCGATAATGATTTCATGAATGAATGCCTGCGCCGGTTGTATGCCGAATACCCTAACATCAATGTGGTGGGTGAAACATGGGAGCAGAATGTGCCCGATGTGGCCTTCTTCCAGAAAAATTCACCCGTGCGGCATGACGGAAAACAAAATGAACTGGAGAGCATCACCGATTTCAACCTGGCCTTTGCCATCAAAGACGGATTGAAAGAATCATTCGGGTGGAATACCGGACTGAGAAAAATCTATTACACGCTGGCGCAGGATTTTCTCTATGGTGATGCCTACAAGAACATGATCTTCCTCGATAATCATGATGTGAGCAGGATTTATTCCGAACTCGGTGAAGATTTTTCAAAATGGAAACAGGCGATTTCCATTCTCATGACGATGCGGGGCATTCCGTGTTTGTACTACGGAACGGAAATTCTAATGAGCGGCACCACCAACCCCACTGACGGTTTTGTGCGCAAAGATTTTCCGGGAGGATGGGCTGCCGATTCATCCAACAAGTTCACAGCTGCAGGAAGATCACCGAGGGAACAGGAGGCATTTACTTACGTGAAAAAACTGGCTGACTTCCGGAAAGCATATCCTGTTGTGCAAACCGGTAAACTCATGCAGTTTGTTCCCGAAGATGAAGTGTATGTCTACTTCCGTTATGATGACAAGAACTGTGTGATGGTCGCTGTCAATTCATCAAACCAAGTGAAGAAGATTGATGCGAAGCGATACGCCGAGCGGATGAACGGTTACACGAAAGGGTTTGATGTGAGCACCGGAGGCATGTATTCCGATCTCAATAACCTCTCCGTTGATCCGCACGGTGTGATGATCTGGCGATTGAGCAAAGACTAAAACACAGATGTTCAAAAAGCAACGGCTCATTCTGCAACACAGAATTTGCCGCTCACTTTTCCGTTATCGGTTCTGATCGTAAAGAGATATTCCCCCGATGCTAATCCGTTGAGCGGCATGCTCAGCGAAATTTTTCCTGCCGGGCGATAGCCCAAATCATTTCGCCACACTTCATTTCCTTTCAGGTCATAAACTGAAATTAAAACTGAAGTGGCAAGAGGCAATTCAAAATCGAGTTGCATCTGCGTATTCGCCGGAACAGGATAAGCGTGTATTGAATTAATATATTCACCGACAGGCATGGCAATACCGCTGCCGAATTCGAGGAACAAATCATCAACAGTGAGTGTGCTGCCGATGGACGGAACCACCTCTTCGTTTTCAAGAAAGCTCGGGGAGAAACCAATCAGCATTGTGTCGGGTGTTTCGCTCCATTCAATGTCAAATGCAAGTTCAAACTCCAAGTATGACTCTGCAGCATAGAAGGCCTTTGTCATTCTCGCGATTTCATCCGTATGATGAGTGGTTGAATTCCATTTTGTAAAGACACACAGGAGCAATCCTGAATCCATGTCAACCGGCGCATACTTGTAATATCCCTTCAATGAAACAGGTACCTCTGCAATGGGAAATCCTCCTATTGGGCCGTTGTCACCGATGCCGCCGATCAGTAGGTAGCTCATGCCGTCATTCATCATCCCATGCTGGTTGATGATGCGTGCTGCAAACAGCCCTTCATAGCTTTCATTGGTTCTGATGACAGATGGTGAAGAATAGACGTTGAGAATATTGCTCGTGGTCCAGAGCAGGGGATCTTCAAAACTCACGGGTAGCCAGTCTTCAAAATCTCCGTTCGGAAATGCAAGCGGCGTACTGTTGATGAACTGAAGATCGTCCACTTCAATGTAACCGCCGGGCTGAGCATGCTCATGATTCACATTGGTCATAATGATGAACACGAATGAATCCGGCTGCACCGGAACATAGTTGCCAATAGGAATGGTAACCGGAACATAATTGCTCTCAGAGCCCGTGAAGGTGTAATAACCCCATGCAATGGGAATGTTATCAGTTCTGAACTCAATATACACCAATCCGGAGTCACCTGGAATGATGTTGTAGTTCATATACCACTTCAATGAATCAGCTACATCAGAGATGGGATATCCGCCGATGAACACCGGGCCCGGCATGCCGATGCTGATCCAGCCCGGTAACGTTCCCTCATTCGTGGTAAATGATTTCACCTTCGCCGCAAATTGACCGCTGTGGCTGTGGATGCTTTGTTCCGCACTAAGAGTTCCTTCCGTGTAATAGCTTTCGCTGTTTGACGTAAAGAGGTAGTGCGGATCGTAGAAGTAGTTGACAACAGACCATGTTTCAAATGATGCATTGGGAACTACCTGTGCTGCTAATGAAAAGGAGAAGCAGCTTATGACGAGTAATAGAAATCGTGATTTCATGGCCTCGCTTTTTGTAAAGTTACCCCGAGCTCAAAACGGAAGAAATGATGCAACTCATGCCAGTTGTTCACCGGCGAGATAATAGAATTTGTAACTTCTTTGAGCTAAATCATCGTCCGCCTTTGCTCAACTAAAGTCTCTGAAATTGAAAGCAGCTTCTCGATGTTGTTCATCTCCGTGATAAGTCCAAAAGTTTATTTGCTGGCTTTCAGTAGTTTATACTTTATCATTAATTATTTATTGTTTATCAATAAATTTTTATCAATATTTGCTGTCGAATTCAACCAAACAAATCCTTCTATGAAATCAAAAACTCAAACGATTCTTGTAATCATGAATGTTCTGGCCTGGATCACATTCATCGGACTCATGATTAAGGCCGGAGCGATTCTCGTGTCATTCGTCATGACTCTTTTCAATCCCGATGCTGCCAAAAACCTCTACAATGGAGAGAATCTTTACGATCTGAGGCAGACACTTTTCGTGCAGTACCTCAATATGGTTTCCTTCAACATTGCTTTGCCTGCAATGGAAGCATACACCACATACCTGATCATAATGGTCCTTTCAAAAATAAAACTGACAAATCCGTTTACGGCCGAAGTGGCAGCTATACTTGAGCGAATCAGTTATGTCATCTTCGGAACATGGATTGTTGCCATGATTCACAATGCGCATACGAGCTGGCTCATGAAAAAAGTGCCGGGACTGCAGGAAGAGATGATCTCAGGTGAATTTATTTTTCTTGCCGGAGTCGTGTTTGTGATTGCGCAAATATTCAAGAGAGGTGTAGAAATTCAATCTGAAAACGAATTAACTGTTTAAGCCATGCCGATTGTCGTGAATCTGGATGTGATGATGGCCAAAAGAAAGATGTCATTGAATGAGCTTTCGGAAAAAGTGAACCTGACGTTAGCCAACCTCTCCATTCTGAAAACAGGAAAAGCAAAAGCCATACGCTTTAGCACGCTCGATGCGATTTGCAAAGCGCTGAACTGCCAGCCGGGTGATATCCTGGAGTTTGTTGAGAAGAAATAACGAAATTTCTGGTAACAGGGATCGGCCTTGAGCGAGCTTTACCGGTGTAATTTCAGAATAGACTTTTGATTAGTGTCCGCCACCACCGGCTGCATGTCCACCGGCTCCTTCCACAGAAACATCTTTCACAAACGGCACTGCGAAACTTCCGAGAAGCATGGTGCACCCGGCGATCACAAGCATGTAGATGGCGTTTTCATGGAAGAAATATTTCAGCATTAAACCGCTGAATAATCCGCTGATGATTTGAGGAATCACCACGGTGAGATTAAACAAGCCCATGTAAATGCCCATTCGCTTTGCCGGCAATGAACCGGATAAGATCGCGTACGGCATGGAAAGGATGGCGGCCCAGGCAAAGCCCACCCCGAGCATGGAGACAAGGAGCATGTATTGGTTATGAAAAAACAGTGTTGAAAGATATCCGAGACCGCCGCAGATGAGGGCGAGAGCATAAACGATTTTCCTGCTTGAGATTTTTACCAAGAACGGAATGAGGGCCGAGAACACGGCAGCATACAAACTGTAAGCAGCGAAGCATATTCCAACCCAGTTGCCGGCTTCATTGTAGGCTTCAGAACTGGAATCACCGATGGGTGTGTTCCAGTAATGTTGCGCAATGGCCGGCGTGGAATACACCCACATGAGAAACAGTGGAAACCAGGAGAACAACTGAACGACGGCCAACTGCCTCATCGTGGGCGGCATCTTTATCAGCAGTGCAAAAAAGCTTTCATGAGGTGTTTTGTCTTCTTCAGAGATGTTATTGTACTCGCGGAATTCTTTAGGCGGATATTCTTTTGTTCTGAAAACGGTCACCAGCACACTCAGGAGAAGCAATGAGCCGCCGATATAAAATGACCAGATCACCGATGCAGGCACTTCGCCTTCTGCCGCCTGGTTGTTTACGCCCATGGCGGTTAGAATGAATGGCAACGCTGAGCCGATCACCGCACCTACATTGATCAATAAACTTTGAACAGAATAACCGAGGTTGCGCTGTTTCTCCGGAGTCATGTCGGCCACCAACGCCCTGAAGGGTTGAAAGGTGACATTGAATGAAGCATCCATCAAGGCCAGCATTATCGCACCGAAGATGAGAGCGCCCACACTTCCCGCAGCTATCACGTACGGCGCATTCGGCATGAAGAACATGGCAAGCATGGATACAACAGCTCCCGCTAATATGAATGGCGCCCGGCGGCCCAGGCGCGTCCATGTTTTATCACTCATGGCGCCAACCAGCGGCTGAACGATCAGGCCCATCGTGGGAGCCACCAGCCAAAAGAGAGAGAGGGAATGAAGATCGGCTCCAAGGTTTGAGAGGATTCTGCTGGCATTAGCATTCTGCAATGCAAATCCGAATTGCACTCCGAGAAATCCGAAACTCACATTCCAGATTTGCCAAAAGGTGAGATGAGGTTTCTCAATGGCGTGGTGAGTTGTTTGTGTTTCTTGCATAGGTATTGATTCTTCGCTTGAAAATCACTGACTGACGGAAACGATGTGATATTCATAAGGACGCAGCTTCATGGTAGCTTCCGTCGCTATTCCTTCCTTTGAAATCGCGTCAGCCAGTTTCTTGTTTTGAAGCGCTGCCGGAAGCTTTGCTGTTACCTCTATATTGGCGGCATTCACGATCACCCAAAGCGGATCTTTACCCAGCACCGCTCGTTCATAGATCAGCACGCTTTTGTTTTCAGTTGAAAACTGATCAAGGGTTCCGCGGCGCAGCACATCACTTGAATTGTAATAAGCAAGCGCGTTGGAATACCATTGCTGCAATTCAGGATTCGCTGACCAGTCAATCGTGTATTTTTCAAACAGGTTGATGCGGGTAGGATATCCAACTTCCTGTCCATTATAAAGTAGCGGTACACCGGGAAGCGTCATCGCCGTAATGAAGGCCGCTTTCGAGCCGTCAAGAGTTCCGAACTTCACCTGCGGCAACCCATCCCAACTATTTTCGTCGTGATTAGTGATGAAACGAATGTGATGATAGTGCGCAGGATATTTCTGTAGCTCTTCTTTGTAGGATGAATCTATCGTAGCAGTAGTCCCTTTTCCGACCCACAATTTTTTCATCGCGCTGTAGGTGCTCCAGCCATAGGTCATATCAAATCCCGAATCATACAACTTGGGGTCAGCGCCTTCAGCCAGCATCATCACCGGCCTGATTTTCCTGAGCGTATCAATGCATGCCTTCCACCAGTCATAGCCCACCCATTCGGCAACATCGCAACGATAACCATCAATGTTGAAACTATCAATCCAGTATTTCAATGTGGAGATTTTGGCTGCGCGCAAGTCGGGGTTGTCATAATTGAGGTCAGCCACATCAGTCCAGTCAGTTCCGGCCGGCACCGTAATTTTTCCCGTGCTATCATGCGTGTACCAATCGGGGTGTTCTTTCACCCACGGGCAATCCCAGGCCGTGTGATTAGCCACTTCATCAATGATGATATACATCCCTTTGGCATGGACCGAATCAACGAGGCGTTTAAAATCTACTTTCGTTCCGTAGGCAGGATTCACTTCCGTGTAATTCTGAACGGCATACGGCGAACCGTAGGTTCCTTTTTTATTCTCCACTCCGGTGGGTTGAATAGGCATGAGCCACAAAACGTTTACACCGAGTTTCTTCAACCGCTCAAGCTGCGGAATAATGGCATTGAAAGTTCCTTCCGGGGTGAAGTTGCGGACAAATACTTCGTACATCACCACATCATCCGTTGCAGGTACCGTGGCGATTTGCTTTTCCTGCGGCGCTTGCTTTGACGCCTGTTTGCATTGAAGACCTGTAAGACAAACTAAAGCCACAATGACCGGTGTGATTCTTTTCATTTCAAACCCGAGTTTAAGAGCTGCTAAAGATGCAAAGAATTCATTAGTGATCGTAACGGCCATACACCCGCTATATGCATGTACGGCGATGCGAATACCGGCGCGCCAACGATTGCAATAATGTTGACAGTTATGTAACCGGTTTGTTGAGGAAGTGTGAATCAACTCTTACGCCAGGGTTAATCATTTGGCATCTTCGGAAATCCTTTGCAAAGTTTTGAAAGTTATTGTCCCGGATTAGCTTGGCATTAACAGGGGTAAGTGAAGTGCGCACGTAAGTTTGAATCCTGAATTATGAACAAAAAATATTTCAGGCTCAATATGAAGAAACTCATCCTACCCCTCATTGCTATTTGTGTGGTTAGCTGCAGCGGAGTCATCGGGCGCTATCTGTATTTGAAAGAGCAACATCAGGCCGCCGTCAGTGTTTCCTACAGCTCCAGCACCATGCCGGAGATTTACCATGAGATCGTGAAAAACTCTGATCCCTTCACGCTATATGGCCGCAACAACGAGATCGTGGCCATTTTAGAACAGCGGCTCAAAAATGAGCCCGGCAATCTTCGACTGCAGTTCATCACAGGCATCCAAAATATTTTCAACGGCACCACGCAACGGGGTCTGGATCTGCTTTTGCCGCTCGAAAAAAATCAGGAGTTCCTGACGAATAAAAAACTGCTGGTCAAGAACGATAACGGCTGGTCGGTGGTTGATTCACTGGAAAACTTTCTGGCACTCGCTTACCTGCGATTGGGGGAACAAACCAACTGTATAGATAATCACAACGGACAGTCCTGCGTGTTTCCTATCAGCGGAGCCGGCATTCATCAACACAAAGATCCGGTGCGGGAAGCCATCACGAGATACCTCGCTCTTATCCAAAAGAATCCGGATGATCACCTCTCGGTTTGGTTGCTCAATGTGGCCTGCCAGGCGTATGGCTCGGTGCCGCCTGAAGTACCTTCCTCGCTCATCATCCCTCAATCACGTTTGAATAATGAATGGGATTGCCCCCGCTTCAATGATATTGCCGTGGACCTGGGCATTGATAATCCGGGGTGGGCGGGCAGCGTGATCGCTGACGATTTTGACAACGACGGCTATCTCGACATCATGAGTTCCGGCACCCACCTCAATACCCAAATCAGGTATTACCACAACAATGGCAACGGCACCTTCACGGATTACACAGAACGGGCTCACCTTACGGGCGTTTGGGAAGGGCTCGACATTTTCCCGGTGGATTACAACAACGATGGCTGGCTCGATTTCTTCCTTCCGCGCGGCGGCTGGAAATACAAGGCCGGCTTCCTTCCGCCATCCCTTATGCGCAACAATGGCGACGGCACCTTCACCGATGTAACCATAGAAGCCGGGCTCATGAATTTTCATCCGTCGCAAACGGCCGAGTTTGCCGATGCCGATCTTGATGGCGACATGGATTTATTTCTTGGTCATGAAATGGGAACGCAAAGCAATTTTTACCGCAACAACGGCGATGGCACATTCACTGACATTTCCGAAGAATCAGGAATCAGTTTTAAAGGATACGTGAAAGGCGCCAACTGGGGCGATTACAATAATGACGGATTACCCGATTTGTACGTTTCACAATTCAAGAAACGTTGCATCCTGTTTCGCAACGACGGACTTGATGAACACGGTATGATCCATTTCACCGATGTAACCAAAGAAGCGGGCGTGCCCGGGCAGAAATCCAATTTCCCCTGCTGGTGGTTTGATTACAACAACGATGGCTGGCAGGATATTTATGTTTCCGCCTATCAACCCGGCTACACCATCAATTCATGCCGTGAGTTCATGGGACTGCCGATGGACAGCAACCTGTTCCCGAAACTTTACCGCAACAATGGCGACGGCACGTTCACTGATGTGGCCAAGAAAATGCATCTCGGGTACGAAACGTTTACCATGGGCTGCAACTTCGGCGATCTCGACAATGACGGATGGCTTGACTTTTACCTCGGCATCGGCGCACCGGATTACAAAGCGATTTTTCCCAACCGCATGTTTCACAACCACGGCGGGCAATTTTTTGAAGACTGCACCATCAGCGGCGGATTCGGCCAGTTGCAAAAAGGGCACGGCATCGCGTTCTGCGATCTTGATTACGATGGGGATCAGGATGTGTATGCTGATTTCGGCGGCTTTTACTGGGGCGATATATTTGGAAATGCACTGTATGAAAATCCGGGATTCGGTAATAACTGGGTCAACATCCGGTTTGAAGGAGTGAAGAACAACCGGTACGGAGTGGACAATATCGTAAAACTCACGTTCACTGAAAACGGAACGCAGCGTACCACTTATTCAAAGATCGGTCATGGAGCCAGTTTTGGCGCCAACCCGCTGCGGCTGCAGGCCGGCGTGGGCAAAGCCACGGTAATTGATGAAGTGGATGTGTATTGGCCCGCTACGAAAACACACCAGGTTTTCAGGAATGTGCCTGTCGATCGCGTCTATTGGTGCCGCGAAGGCGCAACGGAACTTAATGAAATGCCAGTGCACCCGTTCCAATTTAAAACCATGGAGCGCCGTATGGCAGAAGGAGATACCACCAACATGAGCCACATGCATCACATGAACATGTAAAAAAAGTACGGCTATTTTCAAACCGGCTGTTGCAATCATGCGGCAGCCGTTTTTTTTACAGGGAAACTTTTAAACCTCCCTTCACCCTGCTATGTTAATGTGGTAACTTCGCCCACTTTTCATGGCCAAAAACTCCTCTTCGAAAGCTCACTCCGCCGCGGAAGAAAATGTGATTCCAGAAATTGCCGAGCAGGAAACGGAATTTCTTGAAGTGTACGGCGCCCGGGTGCACAACCTCAAGAACATTGATGTAAAAATTCCGCGGAACAAGCTGGTGGTGATCACCGGCATCAGCGGCAGCGGGAAATCTTCCCTCGCTTTCGACACCATCTACGCCGAAGGGCAACGCCGCTACATGGAAAGCATGAGTTCTTATGCACGCCAATTCGTCGGCGACTTCGAACGGCCGGATGTAGATAAGATCACCGGCCTCAGCCCGGTAATCTCCATTGAGCAAAAAACCGTGAACAAGAATCCGCGTTCCACGGTGGGAACCATCACCGAGATCTATGACTTCATGCGGTTGCTCTATGCACGCACCGCGGAAGCTTATTCGTATGAGAGCGGCGAAAAGATGGTTCGTTACACCGAAGACCAGATCTTCGATCACGTCAAAGAAAATTTCAAAGACGAAAAAATTGCGCTCCTTGCTCCACTGGTGCGCGGAAGAAAAGGCCACTACCGCGAGTTGTTTGAACAGGTGCGCAAGCAGGGTTACCTGAAGGTGAGAGTGGATGGCGAAATCAAAGAACTGAAAGAGAAAATGCAGGTGGACCGCTACAGCATTCACGATATTGAACTGATCGTGGACCGGGTGGAAGTGAATGAGAAGTCGCATGACCGCCTGAAGAAATCGCTGCAGCTTTCCCTGAGACTCGGCAAGGGATCGGTGATGATCATGATCGCTGACGAACCCGGGAAGGTGTACAACTTCAGCAAGCAACTGATGGATCCGGCCTCGGGAATCTCTTACGAAGAACCGTCGCCCAATACGTTTTCATTCAACTCTCCCTATGGCGCCTGCCCGCATTGCAAGGGACTGGGTTTTGTGTATGAGGTGAAGAAGGAAGTGATCATTCCGGATGAATCGAAAAGCATCAACGACGGCGGCATTCTTCCGCTGGGCGAAGTGAGAGACAACTTCGTGTATCAGCAGATTCGCTCACTCGCCACCAAATACAAATTCACGCTGGCTACACCGGTCAAAAAAATTCCGAGAGAGGCGCTGAACATGATACTCTATGGCTCGAAGGAAGAGAAGGTGGACATCGCCATGAATTTTGATGAAGAGGAAAACTTCAACTACTACACCACTTTCGAAGGCATCATCCCGATGATCTATCGCTGGTACCGCGATACCTCATCGGACAACCTGCGCAAGTGGGCCGAAGAATTCATGGAATCCATCACCTGCCCGGAATGCCATGGCACGCGGCTGAAAAAAGAATCGCTCTTCTTCAAGCTCGATGAAAAAAATATTGCCGAACTGGCCGAGATGAGCATTGCGGAACTGCAACTTTGGTTTGACGACATTGAAACCCGGCTGAATGAAAAACAGATTCAGATCGGTAAAGAAGTGCTGAAGGAAATTCGTGCGCGCATCGGGTTTCTCATGGATGTGGGATTGGAATACCTTACGCTCAACCGTCCGTCGCGGTCACTTTCAGGCGGAGAATCACAACGCATTCGCCTCGCCACGCAAATCGGCTCACAGCTCGTCGGCATCACCTACATCCTCGATGAGCCAAGCATCGGGCTTCACCAGCGCGACAACCAGCGGCTGATTCACGCACTCAGGGAACTCACCGAAGTGGGCAACTCGGTGCTCGTGGTGGAACACGATAAAGAAATCATGCTCTCCGCCGATCACATTCTCGATCTCGGCCCGGGCGCCGGTGAACACGGAGGCAGCGTGGTAACGGAAATTGATCCGGAAAAAATGAATGGGAACAGTACGGTACCTGAACCTGCTGATGAGTTGCGTACACAAATGCTCCGGCGGGCACGGCATGACCGCACACATTCCACCACCATTGACTACCTCACGGGAAAAAGAGAAATAGCGATTCCGAAAGAACGGAGAAAAGGCAACCGTGAATTTCTTGAACTGAAAGGATGCACCGGCCGCAACCTCAGAAATTTGGATGTGAAATTTCCGCTGGGTAAACTCATCTGCATCACCGGCGTTTCAGGCAGCGGCAAATCATCGCTCATCACCGAAACACTTTACCCGATTCTCAACAAGCATTTCTTCTCTTCACGCAAGAAAGCGCTGCCCTACAAATCAGTGGATGGGTTGAAGCACCTCGACAAAGTGATCGAGATTGATCAGTCACCCATCGGCCGCACACCACGCAGCAACCCCGCCACCTACATCAGCGTGTTTACTGACATTCGCGATTTGTTTGCACAACTTCCCGAATCAAAAATCCGCGGCTACAAGCAGGGGCGGTTTTCATTCAACGTGAAAGGTGGACGCTGTGAAGAGTGCCAGGGCGGCGGCATGAAACTGATCGAGATGAATTTTCTGCCCGATGTGTATGTGGAATGCGAGAAGTGCATGGGCAAGCGCTACAACCGCGAAACACTCGAAGTGCGTTACAAGGGAAAATCCATCAGCGACGTGCTGGAGATGACGGTGGATGAAGCCGTCACGTTTTTCGAGCCGTTGCCGAAAATCTACCGCAAGATCAAAACCATGCAGGATGTGGGGCTCGGTTACATACGGCTCGGGCAGCAGGCCACCACCTTAAGCGGCGGCGAAGCGCAGCGCGTGAAACTATCCACGGAACTTTCAAAGAAGGACACGGGAAAAACCTTTTACATCCTTGATGAACCCACCACGGGTTTGCACTTCGAAGACATCCGCGTGCTCATGGAAGTGCTGAACAAACTCGTCGACCGGGGTAACACCGTTTTGATTATCGAACACAACATGGATGTGATCAAACTCGCCGATCACATCATTGACCTTGGGCCGGAAGGCGGCAACGGCGGCGGCGGCATCGTGGCCGAGGGTACGCCGGAAGAGGTGGCAAACAATGAGAGGAGTTACACCGGGAAATTTTTGAAGGCGGAGCTGAAGTGAGAAACTGATTCATGCAGCACGTGATTGGCCCACCTATTTTCCTTAGTTTTCGGAAAATAAAACGTCATGAACTTCCTCTACTTCATTCTCGTCGGAGCCATTGCCGGGTGGCTGGCCGGTAAAATCATGAAAGGTTCCGGTTTCGGCCTTTTGGGAAATATTGTAATCGGAATCATTGGCGGAGTAGTCGGCGGCTGGCTCTTCACGCTGGTTGGATTAAGCAGCACCGGCGGCCTCATCGGATCGATCATCGTCGCACTCGTTGGCGCGGTTTTTCTGATCTGGGTAATTGGAATGATCGCGGGAAAGAAAAGCTGACGCAAACAAAAAAGCCGGCATACACCGGCTTTTGTTTTTCCGTGTTGATTGTTTTTACTGCACCACCAGTTTTTTCACATCGAGAATCACATCTTCATCCGACAGGAGTTTGATGAAATAGATTCCTTTCGAAAATGAGGAAACATCCATGATGATCTTGTCTCCATCCAATACTCGTTCCGCAACTTTTCTTCCCTGCTGATCATACATCACCATCTTTGCATGAATAAGATTCGAAAGCTGAACGTACGTATTGCCGGCGGACGGGTTCGGGAAAATTTCAAATAGGGATCCACTGAACAACGGTGTAATTCCTACCCCCACCACTTCAAGCGATTCCGATGCAGCCGAGCATCCGAAGCTTGAGGTGACCACCACATAATAAGTTCCGTTTTGCGTAGCCACATAGATTTGATCCGTGGCACCGGGTATGAGTTCTCCATTGTAATACCATTGATTCCCCGCCGGAGAACTGGAGTAGAGTGTATCGTTTGACTGTGTGATGGTAGGTGACGGTGCGGGATGCACGTCAATGCCGAGCACCGCTTCACCGCCATCGCCGCATCCGTTACTTGCAAACACCGTAATGTTTCCGCTGCCGGTGGCCATCAAAACCATGATTGAAGTATCCCCCTGACCGGAGATAATAACGCAACCATTTGGAACGCTCCAGTTGTATGATTCGCCGTAAAGCACATTGTTGATGTTGAACGATGCCGTATCGCCGCTGCACCATTCCGTGCTTCCAAAAATATCTGATGGTGTGAGCGGCAAAGAATTGATCGCAACGGGAAATGAAACTGTGTTTCCGTTTCCGCATTCGCTGCTGACGGCAGTCACCGAAACATTTCCTTGCACCACGCCAAATTGAACTTCAATGGAAGCGGTGCCTTGTCCCGAGAGGATGGTTGCATCATTCGGTACCGTCCATTCGTACGAATCAGCATTGGCAACTTCTGTGGTCAGGTAGCTTCCGTTGCTTCCTTCGCAAACTACTACATCACCGCTAATCGCGGCCGTTTGAGGAAGCGGATGCACGGTTACGCTTAACGATGCTGTGATGCCTGCTCCGCAATCGTTACCTGCCGGAGTCACGCTCACATCACCGGAAAATGCGCCGAACATAATCGTGATCGAAGTATCTCCTTGTCCTGAGAGAATGGTGGCCCCTTCGGGAACGATCCATTCATAATTGCTCACCCCGTCAATGGATGCCGTGCTATAGGATAGCTGAGAATTTTCGCAAGCCGCTTCCGCACCGGTGATGGCCGCTGCCTGGGGCGCCGAGTTCACCGTAACCGCTAGTGAAGTGGCCGGGCCGCTTCCGCAATTAACACTCACACCGGCGACGCTTACCTCACCCGAAGCGCTACCGAACTGAATCACCACCGAGGTATCACCTTGTCCGGAAAGAATCGTGGCTCCCACCGGTGCCAGCCAACTGTAACTGTCAGCGCCGGCCACGGCATTAATCGTGTAGGTGGCCTCCGTTGCTGAACAAACCACCTGGCTGCCGCTAATCGCGCCGGGGCTCTCCGGAATCACGCAGGTGTACACCGCGCTGTAAATATTTCCATCGAGGTCACCGGTGTATCCTTTGGCAGCATTCGGAAAGCACACGCTGAAAAGCCCGCTGTTGCCCACCAGCTCGGAGCTCCAGTTGGTTCCGTAGTCCAACGTAGAAAGCACATTTCCGAAATCATCCGCAAATACAATGGAAGCGGATGATCTTACGGCGGCGCTGCGCACCACCGCTTCAGGCACGTTGCCTGAATAAACAGTATCCCATGTGGCACCGCCATCGGTTGTCTTAATAATAGTTTGCAGGTTGCCTCCGGCATAGACTGTGTCCTGATCCACTACGGCAAGGGCCAGCATGCCCAGCGTATCACTGCTGTAAACCTGTTGCCACGATGCACCACCGTCTGTGGTTTTGAAAATGTATCCGTGTTCAAACCCGCCATTTGCACAAACGAGGTAGCCGTTCATTTCATCCGCCATTCCGATTTGAATCACATCGGCATCGGAGATTCCCAGGGAGGTGGATGCCCATGCATTGCCATAGTTGGTGCTCTTATACACCATGCCACTAGGCCCGGCCAAAAAACCGGTTGAAGCATTCACAAATTCCACTGCTCTGAAATACGTGGATCCATCATTGTAAATGGCAGACCAGCTGTTGCCTCCGTTAGTTGTTTTGAAAACCTGACCATATTGGCCGCACACAAATCCCGTGTCGTTATCAATAAACAGTACGCCGCGCATCAATCCTGTGCCCGGCGCCTGCAGATCCCAATTGACACCTCCATCCAGCGTTTTGGAGATCGCACCGTTTGAGCCGACAGCAAATCCGGTATCCGCATTTAAAAAATACATTCCCCGCACTGTTCCGAAGAAGGCATTGCCGGTATAATTCCATTGAGCGTATGAGTTGTACGAAAGGAAAATGAGGGAGAATAGTGTAATGATTTTTTTCATCAGTCGAAAGAATTTGGTAACAGAAGCAAACAGTTAATACAGGTGTTCTTCAATATAATATATGCCGGTGGTAACAATAAAATCAATTCTGGATCATGAAGTTTCCAAAGGTAATGCATTGAAAAATATTGCTGAATTTACGGGAGAATTTTTCCACCCATGCCGCGACTGTTTTTTGCGCTTCCCGTGCCGGAAGAATGCAAGCGCAAACTTGTTTCCGGTTTTCCGCAGAAAAAATCTCACGGCGTCAGGATGGTTCCGGAGGTGAATCTTCATATCACTCTCCATTTTCTGGGTGACACCAAAGAAGATCAGGTAAAAGATATCATCCGGCAGTTGCAGACAGTGGCATCGGATTATGGTTCATTTGAAATGAAGTTCGCCGGGCTGAAAACCATTTTGAAAGAAAGGAAACCCGTAATGATTTGGGCGCAGTTTGAAGAGAATGCCGCTTTTGAGCAGTTGAGTATTGCTTTGAGAAAATGTTTTCCCCCTGATGAAAAGCGGAAGCCGAATCCCCATCTCACGCTGGCAAGAATCAAGCAACTGAAGCAACTTCCGTTTGAACTTCCGGAAGTAAAACCCTTTTCTTTTACGGTCGCAACGGTGGAACTATGGGAATCCAAACTCGGCAGCGAAGGAGCCACTTACTCATTGATCGAAAGACAGAAGTTGAAGTGATCGCTATCTTCACGGAGAATTTCTTCTCTCTTTCATAAAAACTCAGTCATGTACACCATTCAGGATCGCCTCAGCAAGGAATTATCAGAAATTGAATCATCCGGACTCTTTAAGAAAGAACGCATCATCACCTCAGAACAAGGCGCTGAAATCACCGTGGGCGGAAAAACCGTTTTGAATTTCTGCGCCAACAATTACCTCGGGCTGAGTTCACATCCTAAAGTGATTGAAGCAGCGAAGAAAGCCATTGACACGCATGGCTACGGCATGAGCAGCGTGCGTTTCATCTGCGGCACGCAGGACATTCATAAAACACTCGAAGAAAAGATTTCTCACTTCCTCGGAATGGAGGACACCATTCTCTACGTAGCAGCCTTCGATGCGAACGGTGGTGTTTTTGAACCGCTCTTCGGTGAACAGGATGCCCTCATCAGCGATGAGCTCAACCATGCTTCCATCATTGACGGCATCCGGTTGTGTAAAGCGCAGCGATTCCGTTACAAGCATAATGATATGGGCGATCTCGAAGAGCAACTTAAGGCCTCGCAGGGAACACGTAGCCGCATGATTGTGACCGACGGCGTTTTTTCCATGGACGGAACCATTGCCAAACTGAATGAGATCGTTGTTCTGGCGGAAAAATATCAGGCGATGATTCTGGTGGATGATTCACATGCCAGTGGATTCATGGGCAAGACGGGCCGCGGCACGCATGAGTTCAGAAACGTGATGGGAAAAATTGACATCATCACCTCCACACTTGGCAAAGCACTCGGCGGCGCCTGCGGCGGATTCACATCAGGCAAAAAAGAAATCATTGATATGCTGCGCCAGCGATCACGTCCATACCTGTTTTCGAATTCGGTTCCGCCTCCCATTGTAGGAGCCGCCATTGCCGTATTCGACATGCTGAGCGAAACCACCACGCTTCGTGATAAGCTGGAATCGAACACAAAATATTTCAGGGCGAAAATGACGGAAGCGGGGTTTGACATCAAGCCCGGCGAACATCCGATTGTTCCCATCATGCTGTATGATGCCGTGGTGGCCCAAAAGATGGCGGCCGCATTACTCGAGGAAGGAATTTATGTGATCGGTTTTTTCTACCCCGTGGTGCCGAAGGGGCTGGCACGCATCCGGGTGCAGATTTCGGCCGCGCACGACCCGCATCATCTTGATCAGGCCATTGCAGCGTTCACTAAAATCGGAAGAGCATTGGGCGTGCTGAAAAACACGGCGGCTCAGTGACCCACCATTTGGCCGTAGGCCGCCGCATCCATCAACTCATTCAGCTCAGCGGGATTGTCAACAGAAATTTTCACCATCCATCCATCGCCATACGGATCCTTGTTTACTGATTCGGGCTGATCATTGAGAGCGCCGTTGATCTCCAGAATTTTTCCCGACACCGGGAGCAGCAGATCTGACACCGTTTTGACCGCTTCTACCGTGCCGAACACTTCATCCTTCTTCAGCGACTGGTTGAGCGTGGGTATATCCACGTAAACAATATCTCCGAGTTCGCTCTGCGCAAAATCAGTGATGCCCACATAGGCCGTGTTGCCTTCGGCGCGGATCCACTCGTGATCCTTCGTGTATTTGATGTTGTCGGGAAAATTCATGGGTGAAAAATTTCGCCAAAAGTAACCGAAAAATGTGCTGAATAAAATGTCAATGCTCCTGCCCGGCAGCAGCAGGCGGCTCTTTTGATTCTCTGCCGGAAGAAAGGATAAACCGGGCAACCACCATGCTGATTATTCCGATTCCCAATCCCAGCAGAATGCCCGCGGGATAATTACGCCATGCATAACCGGCTATGATACCTGCTGCAACAACGATGAGGAACAGGATCAGCGGAATTCTTCGCTTCATGCTTTAAAGGTCGCTGATTGAATTGAATCTGATATGCATGAAAAACAAAAATCTGCATTCACTCAGTCCGCAAAAGGTATTTCAATTTTACAGAGTCAATTTCCGACTTCTCAAAATTTATTGCCATGAAACTCACCCTCTACCAGGCCGATGCATTCACTGAAAAAGTGTTCAGCGGAAATCCCGCTGCCGTTATCCCGCTGAATCATTGGTTGCCGGATGCAACCATGCAGCAGATTGCCGGCGAAAACAACTTATCAGAAACAGCATTTTTCGTTCCGGATGAAAATGGATTTCACCTGCGATGGTTCACTCCCATTGTGGAAGTGGATTTATGCGGGCACGCAACCCTTGCATCGGCTCATATTCTTTTCAATCACCTTAATTATGATCAGCCCGAAATCCGGTTTCAAACACAGAGTGGTTTGCTCACCGTCAAACGCAACGGTGAGTGGCTTACGCTGAATTTTCCTGCGGATCCGCCGGTGAAAGTGGAAACGCCGCCCACCATGGAAGCGGTGCTGGGCATAATGCCGACGGTAACCCTGAAAGGAAAAATCAAATACCTCGCGCTGTTGCCGTCGCAGGAGCTGGTAGAAGAATGTACGCCGGATTTTTCGCAGATGAAAAAACTGGATGCACAGGGTGTCATCATCACCGCACGGGGAAATGATGTTGACTTTGTATCCCGGTTCTTTGCGCCGAATGCCGGCATAGACGAAGATCCCGTCACCGGTTCAGCCCACTGTCTTTTGGTGCCATACTGGAGCAAGAAGCTCGGCAAAAATGAATTCACGGCCCGGCAGGTTTCCGCGCGCGGCGGTTTCCTTCAATGCAAACTGATGGGCGACCGTGTGGAAATGAGCGGAAGAGCCGTCACGTATCTGAAGGGCGAAATTGACATAGCTGAATGACTTAACAATTCAGTAGTCATGCACGACTTTCACTATTGACCACCCTTCTGCACTACCTTTGAATCATGAAAGTGGCCGTCATCCGCATAGAACATTTCAATGCAGCGCACCGCCTTTACCGCAAAGACTGGAGCGATGAAAAGAACCGCGAAGTGTTCGGCTTGTGCAGTAACCCCAACTACCACGGGCATAATTATTATCTCGAAGTGAAGGTGTCGGGTGAAGTGGATCCCGAAACAGGGTATGTGATTGATCTCAAAATCCTGAAGGACATTATTAAAGAAGAAGTGATCAACAAATTCGATCATCACAACCTGAATGAAGACACCGAAGAATTCCGCAACCTGAATCCGACGGCGGAGAATATTGTGATGGTGATCTATGATAAGATCAGAAAGCGGATGGATAAGAGTTACGACATCAAAATTCGGTTGAGTGAAACAGAAAGGAACATCGTGGAATATCCCTGCGATTAACAACGTATGACCCGCACGATCACCATTTTCTTATTCCTGATTCTTCTGCATGCAACGGTTGCGCAGGCGCAGATGAAATCACGTGCAGTTTCCATCGCTGATTCGGTGATTATGGTTGTAGGCGGAAAAGAAAACTGGGATAACACCCAATATCTGCAATGGACTTTTTTCGGCAGAAGAACATTGTGGTGGAACAAATGGACCGGCGATGTGCGTATTGAAATCCCTTCAAAAAAACTTTTACTGCTTTCAAATATTAATTCTAAAACCGGCAAAGCATTCCGCCATGGCATTGAAATCACGCAAGCCGACAGCGTGACCTATTTCAACGACCGTGCATACAAAATTTTGATGAATGACAGCTACTGGCTGGCCATGCCGTTCAAGCTGCGCGACCCGGGGGTAACTCTCTCCTATCTCGGAACAGCAAAGGATTCAGTCAATAATGATTGTTATTTGCTGCAACTCACTTTCACTTCGGTGGGAGTAACCCCCGAAAACAAATATCACATATGGGTGGATCGCAGTACCTACCTCGTCACACAGTGGGCCTATTTCGAAAAGTTCAGTGATGACACAGCCGCCATCATCAATCCCTGGCTCGACTATGAGCGCTATGGCAACATTCTTCTCTCTGGTAACCGCGGCCGATACGAAGGCACGCTAACCAATATTTCCACAGCCGCAATTCCTGACGAGTTCTTCAGGAAACCGTAACCTCATTTTCTTTTCAGCACCATGCTCCGGATGAATCCGTTCATCAGTTCCATTTCATGAGCTGCAGTGAAACCGCAGTCCTCAAAAACCCCGGCATAGTCGGGAATCACCTTCGCTTCAATGGATGAAACCATAGCAAAGAAATCATACATCGCTGCCGTAAGCAGTCGGTGAAATGTAAACTCCGCCGGAAAAAAATCTGCAAACAGCCACAACCCGTCGGGCTTTAGTGCGGAGGTGACTTTACGTGCAAATTCCAGGGCGTGTGATTGTGTGAAGCAGTCGAGCACAAAAAAACTCGTGCACACATCGTAGGTTGCATTTGGCGGTACCTGATGTTCATCGCCGCAGATGAAATTCACGCGAGCCCGGAATTCAGAACGCAAATGTTTCACTGCAATATCCAGCATGCGTTGCGACGGTTCCACATAGTCAATCGTGACGGCTTGCTTGCTGTTGAGCAGATCGTTTAGGATGTTACCCGTGCCTCCGCCCATGAGCAGGATATGCGCTTGATGCGGTATGAGGGGAAAGAATGCCTTCTTCGCCTCCAACAGCCGTTTGCCGAACACGAGGAATGCCAGTGTATCATAAAACGGAGCGATACGGTTGAAGTTGGTGGGCATAAAAAAATTTCAGAGAGCAAAAATCCGCAACTTCCGGTTAGGCGCTGCCACCATCAACGAAGGAGAAGCACCGAGCCCGATGCCGATTTCCTGGTGCCGTCTTCCAGTGTATAATCCATCTTCCAAACGTAAGCGCCGAGCTCGCCATTATCGCCCTGCTCGGTGCCATCCCAACCCTGCGAAAGATTTTCACTTTCAAAAACGAGCATCCCCCAGCGGTTGAAGATCTTGAGATCATATTCAGTGAATGCACGGACAGGTATCGGCAGAAACATATCATTGAGCCCGTCTTGGTTCGGGGAAAAGGCATTCGGCATCAGGAAATCATCGGTGCAGGCGTTTTCAAGATTAATGGTATCCGCTCCCGTGCAACCGCGGTCGTCTGTTACCTTCAACCAGTACGATCCTTCACCGGTGAATGTATTGGCGGCAGATGCACTTCCGTCAAACCATTCATATTTTACAAAGCCGGGAACAGAAACTGTAACGGGAATATTTCCGCATATCACGGTATCAGATAGCAGAAAATTACCCGGCAGCGGATAGAGATCTACCACCACCAGCGTATCATAGGCCGCACAGCCAAACACGTTGGTCACTGTCACCCGGTAGTTGCCTGTTTCCGTGGCGGGAAAAATTCTGCCTCCGCTTTGATCCTGCCAGAGGTAACTCTGGTAACCATCACCGGCATCAATAAAGAGTGTATCACCTGTACATATGGAGGTGTCATTCCCCAGCGCCACCACGGGGTTCGGGTTCACGGTGAGATGCGTGATCACGGCACTGTCACATCCGGCCATGGAGGTAAGGGTGTCATAGTAAGTGCCCGGCATGGTTTGCAGCATTCCGCCGGCGAGGTACTGCTCTCCTTCACAGATGGAAGGATAAACAACCGTGGTGGTTTTCAAAATCACTTCAAGCGTGGTCGTCACGATGCTGTCGCATCCGGTCATCGCATGCAGTGAATCAACATACACTCCCGGCTGTGATTGATTGCTGCCACCGGCCAGGTAGGATTCTCCTTCACAAATCACTGCATTCACCTGTGTTGAAAAGACGGGTAACAAAACCAGATTCGTGGTGAGTACGCTGTCGCAGCCGAGGTAATTGAAATAATGATCGGTGTAAATGCCTGCCTGATGCTGCCAGGCGCCTCCCGCAAAAACAGAATCGCCGGTGCAGATAGCTACATCCTGTGCAAACGAAGAATTAGGAATAATGGACAGGTCGGTGGTGAGCACGCTGTCGCAACCCAGGAAGTTCATCAGTGTATCCACATACACTCCGCTCTGAGTTTGTGCAGCACCGCCGCAGTAAAATGCCTGGCCCCCGCAGATGGAAATGTGCTGCATATAAGCGGATGCAGGAAGCACCATGAGATTCGTGGTAACCACGCTGTCGCAACCGGCCATGTTTGCCATTGTATCTATGTAGGTACCGCTGGTGGTTTGCAGGGCCCCACCGGCAAAAAATGATTCTCCATCACAGATGTTAACCTGCTGGACAGAAGCAGAATGAAGCAGCACGGTAAGCTGGGTGATTAGCACGCTGTCGCAGCCCAGGAAATTGATGAGCGTGTCATAATAGGTGCCTGCCACTTTTTGATACGCGCCGCCCAGGAAAATGGAATCGCCTGAACAAATGAAAGCAGGTTGTGAAAAGAATGAATTGGGAAGGATGGTGAGGTTTGTAGTGAGCACGCTGTCACAGCCCACGGCATTGACTAGTGTATCCAAATACACACCATATGTCGTTTGCCAGGCACCGCCCGCATAAAAAGATTGGCCATTGCAAATGGATACATCCTGTGCATGTGCCGAATGAAGAAGCACGGTGAGATTTGTCGTGAGCACACTGTCGCAGCCCACGGCATTGACCAGAGTATCCACATACACACCGCCGGTTGTTTGCCAGGCCCCGCCGGCGTAAAAGGATTGACCATTGCAAATGGAAATATCCTGCGTTTGTGCTGAATGAAACAGCACGGTGAGATTCGTCGTTAGCACACTGTCGCAGCCCGCGAAGTTTACCAGCGTGTCAACATAAACACCACTAACGGTTTGCCACGCGCCACCGGCATAAAAGGATTGACCGTCGCAAACGGAAACGTTTTGAGCGCCCGTTGAATTGAGGAGCACCGTCAGATGGGTGGTGAGAATACTGTCACATCCGGTGAAACTAATGAGCGTATCATAATAGGTGCCGCTCATTTTCTGAAAACTTCCGCCGACGAAAAAAGAATCGCCGTCGCAAATGGAAACAGATTGCGAATAATACGAAATAGGAAGCACCATCAGGTGCGTGGTAAGGATGCTGTCGCAGCCGAGGTAATTCGAGAGAGTGTCATTGTAAATACCGCTGATCGTTTGCAGGGCGCCGCCGGCTAAGAATGACTGCCCTTCACAAATAGTTACATCCTGCATAAAGGTTGAAAGGGGAAGCACACTGAGGTGTGTGGTGATTACGCTGTCGCAGCCCGCTGCATTATCCAACGTGTCCACATAAACACCATTCGTGCTTTGCCAGGCGCCGCCGGCATAATAGGATTCCCCTTCACAAATGGAAATATTCTGCGAAGAGAATGAATTACTGAGCACCGAGAGATCGGTAACAATCACGCTGTCGCAACCGAGTGACGTCATAAACGAATCACTGTATATTCCGGGAACTGAAACCGCAGCGCCACCGGGTAATTGGTACGTTTCTCCATCACAAATGGTGGCGGCCACATCGGTTGTTGAGTGGTGGCAGCATTCCCTGAAAGAGATATCATCTATCCCCACATCATTGCCATATACCAGCAGACTCTGGTTGGTAATGGTGATGGTGGCCGCGGAATTGGAACCGGAATTCCAGATCGCACAAAACTGCACCCAGTTGCACGTAGTAACCGGCGCCGTGAGCGAATCGCCGATAAGCACCCCGTTCACCGAGAATTGCAGCACGGCGGGTGCCGTGGCATCAAGTGTATTGAGCCAGCAGGAAAAAAGATAATCCTTGTTTGGGTTGATTCCGTTGATCGTTTCTGACCAGATGTTAATGGAAGTGGAAGAGGAAGCATCCACCCACATCATGTTGCCGGTTCCGGTGGTGTGATCGGGACAAGTTGGCCAGTAGAAGTTTGCCGTATGCGGATTGGTGGTAATGCCATAACGACCCGGAGAGGCCGTGGTATTGAACTCATATTCGCTCGTAAAGCCCGTATTGCCCGATGAGAAATCTCCGTTCACCACTAACTCATTTCCATAATTATCGCAGGAACAAATCTGTGCATTCACGTGTGCATGCCACACCTGAAGGAGACAAAGAAGCAGTATGATGTTTTCAATACACCTCACTCAACTACAGTTTCCGGTAAAAACCTAACTCTAATACTTAGGGGGTCGGGGAAGGAAGAATGATCCTTTTGAAATTGTCCTGATGCAAAGATCACCTAATAATTGCTTCCGGCCATCATTCTATTCAGTACCAAAATGGGGCATGTTCTTTCACAATCGGAGAAGTCAGTTGCATCCGTCAGGATGGATCAAAAGGCAAAGTGCTGCCTGAATTCCCGCAGTTCCGTTTCCAGATTGGAATCAGGTAAAGAGACATAGGAATAAAGCTTACCGGCCGGATCCACTTTTAATTCCTGCATGGTGATATGCTGATTGATGTGGAAGTACTCGAGATCCGGATAAATGTTTTTCAGCACGCTGAGGATATCGAGAATCTCCAGGTTCTTATCCGAGCAGTTGTAAATGCCTGAAGGCACATCTGTTTTTGATAAGGTTGAAAGTATGTGGCTGAGTTTGTCAATATGGATGAAAGAACGCGACTGGGTTCCGCTGCCATTGATCGTGACCCGGCCGGCGAAGTTGGCATCAAACATAAACCGGTTGATAACAGCGTCGAAGCGCATGGAGCGGCTGTAGCCATACACATTTCCGCAGCGGATGATGAGGGTGGGAATTTTGGTGAACAATCTCATGACGTGTTCTTCGGCCCGCTGTTTTGAAATGCCGTAAAAACTCGTGGGATGCGGCGGTGTGTCTTCCGTAGCCGGCGCTGTGGTGCTGCCGTAGATGGAGGCGCTGCTCGTGAAGATGAATTTGCTCACGTTGCTTTCTTCGAGAGCATACACGAGTTCAGCCGTTCCCCAGTGATTGATCTGCTCGAAAAAATGTGAATCAATGTTGGCAAACGGGGTAGTCACCTTCGCAGCGAGGTGGTAAACCATATCCATTCCCTTCAACTCCTTCCTGATCTTTCTCGAGTCAAGAATATCACCTTGCACAAACCTGATCTTGCCCTTCAAATCATGTCGCCCGATGAAAAAATTGTAGCTGCCCCTGCTCAGATTATCATACACCACAATGCGCTCCACATGATCCTGTTGGGCCAGCGTTTTTACAAGTTCCGTTCCGATATATCCGGCGCCGCCGGTGATGAGGATTTTCATGCCAATATCACCTCAAAAATAATCGCATCAGGTCACACATCCAGATGATTTACCGAAACGGATTTTAAAGGCGGGCTGCTTTACTTCGAGACAAGCAGCGGGGATGAATGGAATGTTTTGCCGGTAATCAACGATACCACATAGGCGCCACTGACCATTTTATCACTCACCGTAACAGAGATCACGTTGGATCCGTTTTCAACCTCCGTTCGTTGCTCCTGCACCACGCTACCATCCATATCCGTTATGCGGATAAGCATTTCCTTTTCACTGGAATTATCAGAGAAGGCGATGATGAATTGATCCGATGCCGGGTTAGGGTAGATCATAAAACCATCAGAGAGTGCCGGAAACTCTTCATCATCCGGTGATCGCCATTGAGTATCCGGAAAGGTGGGATTCAGCAGTGAACATGCAATATCAGGTTCTTCCGTGTCCTCAAAAAGGTCATGGTAAAAATCAAGTTTGCTCTTGAAGGAATCTATTTGGTCTGCATATGCCGGATCAAAAATCCGGTTCACATCTTCATGCGGATCAAGATCCAGATCAAAAAATTCATTCGTTTCGCTGTTGCATCCGTAGTGAATGTATTTGGCATTAAACGTTCTTACGGCGCGCATGTAAGGAACCTTGCTGATTCCCTGCGCCTTCATGAACTCATAGTACATTTCCGTTCGGGTGGCGGAATGGTCGGCAAGTTTAAGCATGGAAACTCCGTCAAAAGAATAGTTACCCTCTATGCTGGCCAGGTCTAAAATGGTTGGTGCGATGTCTACATTCAGGGCCATCTGATCCGTGATCAGCGTGGAATCAGCAATGTGTCCAGGATACCTGATAAACATCGGCACGCGCGATGAAGCATCATAAGCCAGTAGCTTCATGAATAGCCCGTGCTCGCCAAGGATGAAACCATTGTCGCTGGTGAAAATGATGCAGGTGTTGTTCATGATGTTCAAGTCATCCAGTTTCTGAAATATTTTTCCGAGCCCATCATCCACTCCGGCCAGCAGTTCAAAATACTTTTCATATTCGCCGGACACTTCGCTTCCTGAAATGGAATTTTCTTCACCCACCTGGTCGAGAAATGAGGGGTAATTAACCGGGAACTTTGACGTATCCGAAGGAACCGGCATCGCTATTCCGCTATAGGCGCCATCAAATGATTCCTGCGGGATATACGGATTGTGTGGTGCATGATAGGCAAGCGTGAGGAAGAAAAGCGAATCGGCGCCGAAGCGGTCGAGAAATGACAGCGTGGAATCGGTGAGGATGTCCGTATCATGATTGTAAATGCGTTTCACCGAACCGTTGCAGTTATACTTGAGATTGTTGTACTCATCGGTGCCGGTATTAACCATGGAAGCGAGCCAGTAATCATAACCCGGTTGCGGAACCGTGGCCATATGGTATTTGCCGATCCACGCAGTAAAATATCCTGCACTGTCAAGAATAGTGGCTGCAGTGGGCAGGGATGGATCAATGTGCGATGAGTTGTCTACGGCGCCATGTTTATGCGGATACAATCCGGTAACGATGGAACCCCGGCTGGGTATGCAGAATGATTCCACGCAAAATGCATTCTTGAAATTCACCCCTTCATTCGCAATGCGGTCAATGTTGGGTGTCTGGAAAAACGAGGGCCCGCCATTGCAACTGTAGCTATCGAACCGTGCATCATCAAGAATGATGAGGAGGATGTTAGGCCTTGCAGAAGTTCCAACATGAAAGCTATCTAACTGAGACCAGTTGCCTGATGTATCGGGACAGGCCGATAACTGAAACATAAAAGTGGAATTGGCGGTGAGATCGGTTAGTTCTGCCTCCTGCAAATTGCCCGTGAATTTGTACGTCCATTGATCTGCGTTATTTCTTCTGTACCTGATCTGATTATTCGATGAAGGACATCCGTTCCATGAAATGTCAACTGTAGTTGAAGCCGGGAAAGTAATGGCCTGCACTACCGGTATCTCGCAGGTGAGCGTAGTTGCGTTTTTGGTTTTGAAACCTGAGTTATTCTGGCTGTCACAATAGGCCGCCACAGCGAAAGAATAAGTGCTTGCAGCATCCAGTCCGGAAAAGGTGTAGCTGGTACTGAGACCTGTGCTGGTTTTCTGTGACCAGACCGTTGATCCCTGCTTTTTGAATTTCACTTTGTAAAACGCTGCTCCGCTAACCAGACTCCACTTCAGTGTGGCTTCGCAACTCCTTATATTTTTAACAGTAAAAACTGCCGGTTGCGGCAGATTACAATTCTGCCCATTGGATAAATGGGTGGAGCTGATAATTATACAGAGCGCTGAGAGAATGAGCCATTTGGCTTGCATGACGGCTTGTTTTTCGTGAATAATTTCTTCGCGACAAAACTGCCGTCGGCAGATACCCCCTGTCAATACCCGATAGTGGGGATTAACTGAAATGAATCATTACGCTCAGGTTAAAGGAACCGGCGCATCAAGCGCTGTTGCGCAGGTTAAACAGGAAAATAAATTAGTCAGGGACTTGGGAGAGTGCCCTCAGGAAATATCCAGTCCGAATTTACGGGAGACTTCAAGGGCCTCATCATAGCCGGCATCGGCATGCCGGATTACTCCCATGGCCGGATCGTTGTGCAGCACGCGTTTCAACCGGCGATCTGCATCTTCGCTGCCATCGCACACGATTACCATGCCGGCGTGAATGGAATAACCCATGCCGACTCCACCGCCGTGATGCACGCTCACCCAACTGGCGCCGCCGGCCGTGTTGATGAGTGCATTGAGTATCGGCCAGTCAGCAATGGCATCGCTGCCGTCTTTCATCGCTTCGGTTTCTCTGTTGGGTGACGCCACACTACCGGTGTCGAGATGATCGCGGCCGATCACAATCGGTGCCTTCACTTTTCCTTCGCGCACGAGCTGATTGAAAAGCAATCCTGCCTTTTCTCTCTCGCCCATGCCAAGCCAGCAGATGCGTGCCGGCAATCCCTGGAAGGCAATCTTCTCTTTCGCCATGTTGAGCCAGCGGATGAGTCCCGTGTTTTCAGGGAAAAGTTTTTTCAGTGCTTCATCAGTTGTGTAGATGTCTTGCGGATCACCACTCAATGCCACCCAGCGGAACGGACCTTTCCCCTCGCAGAACAGCGGGCGGATGTAAGCAGGCACAAAGCCGGGAAAATCAAAAGCGTTCTTCACGCCGCGCTTGTCATGCGCCTGTCCGCGAAGATTATTTCCGTAATCGAATGTGATGGCTCCGCGCTTCTGCAATTCGAGCATTTGATTCACATGCTTGGCCATCGTATCGAGCGAGCGGCGGATGTATTCTTCAGGATTTTTCTCGCGAAGAGTTTTTGCTTCTTCAACTGACAATCCTTCTGGAAAATATCCGTTCAGTTCATCGTGTGCCGATGTCTGATCAGTGAGGGTATCAGGTGTGATGTTGCGGTCAATCAATCGCTGCAATAGATCCACGGCGTTTCCGCAGTACGCAATCGAGATGGCTTCTCCTTCCTTCTTTGCATCAAGCGACCAGTCAATCGCTTCATCAATATCCTTTGACCATTTGTCGAGATAGCGCGTTTCAATTCGTTTTTCAATGCGCCATTGTTCCATTTCGGCTGCGAGACAAACTCCTTCATTCATCGTGATGGCCAGCGGCTGCGCACCGCCCATACCGCCGAGACCCGCAGTGACGTTCAGTTTTCCTTTCAGTGAATTCCACTTTTGTTTTTGACAGAGTGATCCGTACGTCTCATAGGTTCCCTGCACGATGCCCTGCGAGCCGATGTAAATCCATGAGCCCGCCGTCATCTGCCCGTACATGATCAGTCCCTTCTTATCCAGCTCGCGGAATACTTCCCACGTTGCCCACTTGGGTACCAGCATCGAATTTGAAATCAGAACGCGCGGCGCATCTTTATGTGAGCGGAGAATGCCTACCGGTTTTCCGGACTGAATCATCAACGTTTCGTCATCATTCAAATCCTTCAGAGACTTCAGAATTAAGTGAAAGCTTTCCCAGTTGCGCGCCGCTTTTCCCAATCCACCATAAACAATCAGATCCTCCGGTTGCTCTGCTACTTCAGGATCAAGATTATTCTGAATCATCCGGTAAGCTGCTTCTTGGATCCATCCTTTACACGTTAACTCATTTCCACGGGGCGCACGAATAACCTTTTGCTTTGACATAGCTCCTGAGGTTGTTGATGATGACATTCAATTCGCTCTTTACAAAAATAACAGGAAAGAACTTGGTTTGCATTAGACTATAGGGCAGAGAATATACAAGCCGTTGGGTCATCCGCCCAGGCAGAAAGAAACCACAACAGGAGAGAAGAATCAATTTAGTTATTACCTACCTTTAGCTTGGTTTATCAAATCATGCTCCATTAAAAAAGTGAACCATCCCTAAAATTGAAATCCCCGCAGCGATGCTGACAGGAAATCGAGGAAGGAGAATCGGTTGCCGGCAACGCAACCGGGTAATATCATTACTCTTCAGCAAAGTTTTACTTCTTGAATAAAGATGCATGGGGATTTATCACACACAATCAAGATTCATGAGCAGCTTGCGCTTCAGTTGCTGGTCAGGGGACGCAGCAACGGCCCACGCTCCATAGTCACCAACGATGGCGAAAAATTACTTCACTCAAAGTTCGTGATTGAATAACGAGTAAATATTGAACAGCAATCAAAAACCTTATACACAATGAATAGGAAACTCAGCATTACTATTTTGTTGCAGGCAATCATGCTCCTTGTTTATGGACAGGGTTCATGGCAACAAATTGCAAGCGTTGATACATTTGGGCGGGCGGGAGCTGTCGGCTTCAGCATTGGTGATAAAGGGTACCTTGCTTCGGGTGGCGGAAAAAATGATTTATGGGAATATGATCCTCTCCTTGGTATCTGGACTCAAAAAGCAAGCTTCGGTTTTGAAGGACGATTGTACGCTGTTGGATTTTCAATTGGAAGTTATGGCTATGTCGGCACTGGCGATGGATCGGGGCAACTGCACGATTTCTGGCGTTATGATCCAGCTACCAACGCCTGGATGCAAAAAGCAAATTTTGCCGGAGGCGCCCGCAGATGGGCGACTGGAATGAGTATCGGAGACAAGGGATACATCGGGATGGGAACCAATTCCAACGGTTTGGGTGAAAGAAAGGATTGGTGGGAATACGATCCCATCACCAATACCTGGACCGAGAAAGCAAAATTGCCGGGCGAGAGAAGAAATTCGGCCTTCGGATTTTCAATAGGCCCAAAAGGATATGTAGGAGCTGGAAATACAGAAGGGCCAAATGAAGGTGACTTCTGGGAATACGATCCTGCGACAGATATATGGACTCAGATAGCCAGTTATCCCGGACATGGAAGAATTGGCCTCACTGGATTCGTAATTGCAGACAGAGCTTATGTCGGAACAGGCATTGATAGTAGCGATGTTCTTTTAAATGATTTTTGGAAGTATGATGCTGCTTCAGATAGCTGGGTTGAGATTTTAGATTTTCCTGGTCCGGCAAGATATCATGCAGTCGGTTTTTCAATCGGTGGCAAAGGCTATATCGGTACAGGTGACATTAATTTACCGGGCGGCGATGTTACGAATGACTTCTGGGAATTCACTCCGCACTGTGAAGTACCCACCGGGCTTACTACCTCCAACATTAAGGCAACCAATGCACGATTGAACTGGAATGCGGCGGCTCTTGCTCAAAAGTATAGTGTTCGGTACCGCAAAACCGGAACCATGCCGTGGTCAAAAACCACGGCTACTACTAATTTCAAAAAGCTTGCTGGGCTCACACCTAATACGCAATACGACTGGTCAGTAAAATCAGTATGCGATGCAGTGAATAATGTTTCATCGGATTGGAGCGCAACACAAAATTTTACAACTAACCCGCTGAAATCAGAAAACGGAAGTGAAGATGAAATTTCGTTGGAAGTTTATCCGAATCCGTTTTCTAATGAAGTCACGCTATCATTTTTCTTAGCGGAGAATGCACACGCTACCGTTGAGTTGTTTGACGTCACGGGAAGAAGAATCAAAAGCGTGCTCGATCAAATGATGGAAGCGGGCGATCATCAACTGGCAGTACAGCGCGGTGGGTTACCTGCCGGCGTTTATTTCCTGCTAATGAAAATCAGCGATCACACTCAAGCCATTCCGCTAATTATCGAATAAACGTCACTGTTCACTCCTAAAAAAATATTCTAGATGAACCTATCACTTGTTTTCCTGTTCGCTTGGCTAAGCTATTGGACTAAGTGCAGTCGAAGTCTGTCCGAATAGGATACACGCTTCGATTACGCTCAGCGTGACAAGCGCGATGATATTAGAGACGGAAGTTGCTGTCTCCTATCGCCGCACCTCAAATTCAAAACACCACTGATTGATTGTTGTTTTTCCTCGCATGCCGTGAGCTGCGTACTTTGCCCTGCTGGACTGCACAGTTTGTCACTTCAAAATCACGCTGCACTTTTTGCTGAACGGAAATAGTCAGTTGATTGATCGTTTCTAATTCATCGCCGGTGGCCGCCCACTGCGACGGCTCCAGGCCTATCTGTTCTGTGGCGATTGCCGCAGCCGATTGATCGCAGCAGCCGAATGACTGGTGCGAGGTGTCCTGCGCAAAGACAGGGTTCATGATGGCAAAGGTGCTTGCCATCGCTAACGTTTTAACGGAGGTTCTCATAATACTTATCATGTTATTCATAGTTGTTTTCATTTTCTTTTTCATAAAACCGTTGCCGGTTCGATTTCCATTTTCATCTTGATGTTGCTGCGTTCGTAATTGCCCGGCTCAAGTTCCGTTTCCTGAAATCCCATACGCCGGTAAAGGCGGATGGCCGGTTCGAGTACGGTGTTGGAATAGAGGATTACTTGCTTCAATCCCATTTTCCGCGCCCGCTCCGTCAGCGCAACAATCAATGCTTCCCCGATTCCTCTTCCGCGAAAAGCCGGATCCACAGCCATCTTCGTCAACTCATACTCACCGCTCTTCATTTTACGAAGCGCCAACGTGCCGGCCACGTCGTGATTCCAGTATGCCATAAGGATCACGCCGCCCTCTTTCAGGATGAATTCTTCAGGATGGGAAAGCACCTGCTTGTCGATTTCTTCCATCGTGAAGAACTGTTCGATCCACGCCCGGTTGAGTTTTTCAAACACCGGCTGGTCTTCTGCTCTAAAATCTCTGATCATGATCATGGCTTCTCAAGGTTTTCGTCAAACGATTCTGCTGAAGAAGCAATGGATTTCTTCACCGACTGATTCACGATATACACGCCGGCCAACGTAACCGAACATGAAACCGCCGTAACGAGATCGAAATGTTCATGCAGCACAATCCATCCGAGTGTAACCGCCACCAGCGGATTGATGTAGGCATAAACTGAAACCAGTGACGGCGGCAATTTCTTCAGTGCAAAAGCATAAGCGGAATAACAGATGATCGATCCCACCACCACGAGGTAAATGAGCGCCGTCCAGAATTCATGCGGTAACTCATCCCACACCGGCTGCACCCCGGCAATGGATGACACCAGCAAGATGGCCATACCGGCAAAAAACATTTGCAATCCCGCACCAAGCAGCACATGCACTTTCAGATGCGACTTGATCATGTAAATGGAACCGAACGACCAGCTGATGCAGGCGATGAAAGCGAGCATCATCCCGAACCGGAATTGGGGATTCAGCAGATCGCCGAGGTAGTCGTAAAAAATTCCGGCGATGCCGGCAAAGCCCACGAGCAGTCCAACAAAGAGCATCATGCTCAGCTTTTTTTCTTTCAGGAAAAAAATGCCCATCAGCGACATCCAGATCGGAACGGTTGCTCCGATGATGGCTGCCAGCCCGCTTGGTATGTGCTTCACGGCAATACTCATCAGCCCGTTGCTTCCCATAAACATCAGTAACCCGATCATGAAAAGTTTCAGGAGTGTATGCCGGTCGGGCAACTTGTGACCGCGTGCCATGAAGAAGCCCGCCAGCAGCAGACCCGCCGCAGCTTGCCTTAAGCCAGCCATCGCAAAACCGTTGGCGTACTGCACCCCCACTCTCATGGCGAGATAGGTGGTGCCCCAAAAGATGCTGACGGTGGCGAGGGCGATATATGCCTGAAAGAGTTGCTTCTTCATGAAGAGGAGGAGGAGGAGGGTTCTTTCAAATCCGGCACAAAGTTGCAGCACCTTTTCGACACAAAACAGATTCAGATTTGGATATTTTGACCATATCAGATTAGTTTTGCCGCAAACAGGAACGTCATTGCGAGCGCAGCGAAGCAATCTCCTGAATTATTTTAAAGATTGCTTCGTCTCTTCACTTCTCGCCATGACACAAGACCATGAGAAACGAAAAAACAGATCACCTCTACCTTCAGGTGGCTCATCAGATTGAAGACATGATTGAGCAGGATGTGCTCCGCATCGGCGATAAGCTTCCTTCCGTTCGCATCCTCAGTGAAGAGAAAGGCATCAGCATGAGCACGGCTTTTCAGGCCTACTATCACCTCGAGAACAAAGGACTCATTGAACCGCGGCCGAAGTCGGGGTATTATGTCCGTTTCACTCCCAAGAGTTTTCCGGAGCTGCCGAGTTGCTGCGAGCCGCCGAAAAAAGTGAAGCATGCATCGGTGGGTGAGATCATCACGGAAGTGTTTCGTGATTTCAGCACACAAAGCCAGCTCAATTTTGCCGTGGCGGTGCCGCCGATTGAGTTGCTCCCTGCAGCGCGGCTGAATAAATCGTTGGTGCAGGTGATGCGCGACACCGAAGGAAACGGATTGAACTACGAATCGGTGCAGGGTAATGTGAACCTGCGCACTCAGATCGCGCGCATGAGTTTGCTGTGGGGCGGAACGATTACCGGCGATGATGTGGTGACCACCACCGGATGCATGGATGCGCTCACGCTTTGCCTGAGTGCCGTCACCAAACCCGGCGACACAATCGCCGTCGAAAGCCCGAGCTACCATGGCATCCTTCAGCTCGCTGAAAGTTTTTCATTGAAGGTGCTGGAGCTGCCCACCAATCCCGTTTACGGTATCGAACTCGACTACCTGAAGAAGGCGCTGAAGCAACATAAGATCAAAGCGCTCGTGCTGATTCCGAATTTCAACAACCCGCTGGGAGGCTGCATGCCTGATCAAAACAAGGAAGAACTGGTGAAGCTACTGGAAAAAGAAAACATTCCGCTGATTGAAGATGACATCTATGGCGAAATGCATTTCGGAAAGAGCCGGCCTAGAACCTGCAAGGCATATGATGAAAGCGGACTGGTTCTGTACTGCTCCTCGTTTTCAAAGTCGCTCGCTCCGGGTTACCGCGTGGGCTGGACGATTCCGGGAAAATTCAAAAACCAGATTCTCCAGCTTAAACTCAATCACACGATTTCTTCCGCCACGTTGCCTCAGGCAGCCATCGCGCACTTTCTTGAACACGGAAGGTATGAGCATCACCTGCGCAACCTGCGCAAAACGTTGCACACGCAATGCCTGCGATATGTTCAGGCCATCAAGCAGTATTTCCCGGAAGGCACGCGCGTGAGCCGACCGCAGGGAGGATTTGTGCTGTGGCTGGAACTGGATAAAAATGTAAATACCCTCGATCTGTTTCAGCAGGCGCTGAAGTACAACATCAATATTTCTCCAGGAAGAATCTACACACTGCAGGACCGCTACTACAATTGCATGCGGCTCACGTTTGCGCAACCGTGGAGTGAGAAGGTAGAGAAAGGAATCAGGAAGCTTGGGGAGTTGGTGAAGGGGATGAAATAGAAATCAGTGGCTGTCAGTATAAGCTGTGTCCCCGTTCGGTGTAACGCCAACCAATCCACGGAAGGTGGTTGGCGAGGACGCCAACCACGGACAGAATGGGTTGTCAATCTTCATCTCTGCATCAGATGTGTCTCTGTTCGATGCCACGCCGACTGCTAGAGGGAAGGTGGTTGGCGAGGACGCCAACCACGGACAGAAGCGAACAAACAAAGTGAAAGTGAGGTTGGTGCGGACACCAACCTCAGGAAAAGAAATCAGTGGCTGTCAGTATAAGCTGTGTCCCCGTTCGGTGTAACGCCAACCAATCCACGGAAGGTGGTTGGCGAGGACGCCAACCACGGACAGAGATTTGGATTTGTCATAGAATGCGCAACTTAGGATTTTGTATTTTTCCATAATGAAAGTCTGGATCGGAAGTCTGCTGATTTTTCTTTCGATGAATTTAAAAGGCCAGCAGTTAGATTTCATTCTGGCCGGTCAAGACTCTAATGTTATTTATAGTGATCTTGTTCCTGATTTTGATACTGTTGGAGTTCTCTATGCTCCTCACTTGAATGGAAAATGTGGCTATAACCTTGACCTTAATAACGACAGTATTGCCGATTATGAAATTGTTCTCAACCGTGAAGGCGGGCAGAGCGGAAGCATGATCACAGTGAGTATTAGTGCCATTGATACAACAAACAGAATTGCTGCCGAGTATGATTCGCTGTATTGTTTTCCCTGGGATACATTACCTGCTCTTACATTGTGTAAGTCGCTTGCAGATGGAGATACTATTGATGTATATCATCAGGAATGGATTCCAAGTGCCTACATGTATTTTTCCTCCTACTTTCAAATTTATGGATTGTGTCAAAATGGTGATTGGCTCGATAGACTCTCACATATTGCTGGATTAATGATGCCTAACGGAGGTGATACCATTTATGGCTGGGTCAGAGTGCAGGTTTCAAATATTTATTTCTACAACGTGGTAGAAGTCCTAGATTCTTTAGTAGTATTTGATTATGCCGCTACCAAAGGATTTGTAATAGAATCGCCGGTTATTGACGAGGATACAGTCTTGAAGATTTATCCAAATCCTTCAATTGATAATATTCAGGTTAATGCGGCTGAAGTGAGTCAATATGAAATCTTCAATATCCAGGGAGCGCTGTTAAAATCAGGATGGTTGCAAAAAGGATTAAATTATATTTCGACCGAACATCTTCCGGATAATTATTATTTCCTGGTGATTCATGAATCTGATCGCAGGCAGGTGATTAAAGTTTCAGTCATTAAAAACTAAGATTCCCCATTCCCTTTACCGCCGTGTTTCCGTCAATGAGGTCATATGTTGGGAGTGTAACACTTTGTCCGTGGTTGGCGTCCCCGCCAACCACCGCTCGCATCCCATTTTAATCTCGTTAGCATCATCCTGATCATCGAGTACTTTGTCCGTGGTTGGCGTCCCCGCCAACCACCGCTCGCATCCCATTTTCATCTTGTTAGCATCTTCCTGATCATCGAGTGCTCGCTCAAATGTAATCCGCATAATGCCTGATAAAATTAAAAGAACTTCGGTTGAGCATATAATACTTTGCGGATGAGTATCGGTACTCTTCAGGAAAAGAAACAAGATTCCATCGGCCGGAGAGTGGATTTAAATGCATGTAGTCAAGTTTCTGTTCGGCGATGGAACGGCTCATAACTTCAATCGTTCGCGAACGGCGCTCCCAAAAATGATATTGCCGATCGGCTTCTGTGGAAAGGTACGGGGTCAAACGCCCGGGATCATTTTTCATGAGATACTTCTTGAATTCATGCGCCGTGAAGCTGAGTAATGACCATTCGTTGGCCTCTTCGAAATACGTATTGACGGGCGACCACATGAGGTGAAGATGATTGGGCATGATCACAAAGCCATGCGTCCTTGCCCGATTATTTTCATGATGCCAATGCAGTGATTGGATTATGATATCCTTCATCATATCATCAGCCAGCAACATTTGCCAGCTGTTGATGGTGGCAGTGAAAAAATACATGGAAGAAAGTTAATTGAAGAATGCATATCCGTCGTTGGTTGCAAGAGTTAGAGGTGGTTGGTTGCATGTGGTTGGCGAGGACGCCAACCACGGATAGAAGCCGGAGATCACGAACTACTCCTGCATCGTGAGGAGTTGAGCGCAGGCATTTATTTTCTGAAAATGAAAATCAATGATGAGAGTTTTCTCACAAAAATTGTAATGGAATAATTGAAGTCATTAAATACACACTCATGAAATCAATAGTCTTTCTATTGGCAATTTTTCTCTTCGCTTCTTTAAATAACGTGTGGTCGCAAATAAGCGAAGATTTTTGTCCGTGGTTGGCGTCCTCGCCAACCACGGACAATATGCATATCCGTAATTGGTGGCACGAGTTAGAGGTGGTTGGCGAGGACGCCAACCACGGGCAAGAGAACGCCAACAACGGACAGAGTAACGATCATGGGTTGTCAATCTTCATCACTGCATCCACATCCCAGTTCGCCCGAAGCGTAAGGGCTCCGGAATAAAAGAAGATTCGTTCCGGCTGTATGTGTTTCCAGTAATCGCCCGTATCCCATTTGAAATTTCCATTGCGGTCTTCAATGATCTTGAAACTGTATTCACCGGGCGGAATCAGTTTGAATGAAAGGGTTTTTGTTCCCGCTTTCAGTTTGTCTTTGGAGATGAGTGTTCCGTCTTTGGTTCTGAATTCATAGAAATACGGGAATGCTTTGGAGGAATCGGAGAAGGAGATTTTCAGATTCAGGTTGCCGAGATCTTCTTCCGCATAAACATGAAACTGAATCTTGGCGCTGTCATTCTCATTGCCGAACAAATCCGTAAACACCGAATCAGGGATAATGAGCGAATAACTTCTTGCTTCGAGAAACTTAAAATCAATCCGGCAACGTTGCTTGCCGCTCGATGAATCAACCAGCAGCAAGGGCTTCACTTCATATTCCTTCTTCACCGAATCATCACGCAGAAAAACTTTCCGGCTTTCACTCATCGCCACCACGGGAAGGTTGAAGTACAACATCAGCGGGTCGCCCTTGCGCAGCGGCGCTCCTGCTCTCCCGAGCGAGACTGAGGAGATGCTGAGCTTCGGAACGGTCACACTTTTTTGCCTTCCCTCCGCTCCTTTCATCCGCACCTTGGCCGTATCGCTGAAACTTCCGTCATGAATAAAAAAAGTGATGCTGTCGCTTTTGATGTCGTTCACCCAAACAGATGCCGTGTCCGTTGTGGCATTCCATTCCACAAACGTTTTGAGTGAATCATTCGCCGGAGTGATGCGCATGCCGGAAGCGGGCAAAGCGAAGGCAAACGATGCACGCCCCGCCTGCCGGGAAAACGTGCCGAGCAGTGATTGTTGTTCCGCCGCCGGTTTAAAGAGAAGTAATTTGTAAAAGGAAAGCGTGTCATAAACGGCAACAACAGAATCTTCAAATGCAACCATCTCTCCGGAGGGATCAAACATGAAATTGAAATTCTGATCCTCCACAGCAGCCAGTCTGAACGTGCCGCCTTTCAGATGATCCATCACGAAATGGCCGGAAGAATCGGTGCGGGCATTGTAATCCGGCCGTTGCTTCACGGCGGCCGAGTCACTCAGATCACTGTGCAGCATCACGAGGTAGTTCGGTTTGGATTTCCCGGTAAGCACATTCACTACGCGCCCCTGAATGCGGAAGGAATCAATCGCGCTGCCGGTGCTGAACACATAATGATAGTTGAGTAAAATATTTCCTTCGGTGTTGTCCTTGATCGCACTGCCGAAGTTCACGGTGTAAGTGGTGTTTGCCTTCAATGAATCCGGCAGGGTGATGACGAGTGATTTTCCTTTCAGGCGGTAGGAGACTTTGCCCGTGAGCGCCGGCGAAAAGAAAACCTGGTTATTCGCATCGTTGATCTGGATGTATTCATCAAAGCCGATCACAATTTTGTCGGAACGAAAATTAACGGAGAGGTTCTGAGGATTTTCATGTATGACTTTGGGTGGTGTGACATCTTTGGGGCCGCCGGTAGGTGGAATCTGACTCGCACAGGAAGCCAGCACGGAGAGGAGAAAAATGTAACAGCAGCGGCGGAGAAACAGCACTTCACAAAAATAGCCAACAGGAAGTTGGACTCCGGCCAGCGGAAAAAAAGAAAGGGCACGGATGAATCCCATGCCCTCTCTGCCTAAAAAAAACACCCGTCAATTCACCACAATCTTTGTCGCATAGTTTTCTTTTCCGGCTTTCACATTCAGCAGATACAATCCATCATTGAGTGATTTCAATTCAATCTGCTGCGAATAGCTCCCGACAGTTTTGTTTCCTGCATCAATGGTCTTCACCGTTTGGCCGATCATATTCTTCACTTCAATCTTCACATCCGAGGCCGAACGCAGGGCATACTGCACCGTAATCTGATCGGTGGCCGGGTTGGGATAAGTGGTTACTTCGCTCACCGGGTTCATTACATCATTGATGCCGGTTGCGACAGGCAGTGCCACGAGCGGGCCACCCACGCTGAGTGCCGCATACAAACCGAATGCGGGTCCGTTGCTGTTCATGGAAGGATCCAGGAAACCCGACGCAAGAACGGTGAGTGCAAAATCCTGAAGACCGAGCGAAGCCAGCGGCGCATCATAGGACACAACGGTAACGGTTCCGGTTTCATCGCGCACTTCCAGTTTGTAATCGAGCGGTGCCAGTTCAAGGTAGCCGGCAAACTGCGAGTAGCTGAGATTGTCCACGATGGTGCCTGCACCCACACCCGTTTCCACCACATCCACTGTCGGCGCATCGGTGGAGCCGTGATACACCAGCACATCCACGTTGCCCGGCGTATTCACCTTCTCGCGTGCGCCGGCAAATACATTAAGGTTGAAAGCCGGAGCGGGATTGTAACCGGATGAACTCACAATTCCGTTGGCAATGATCTGATACGTCATGCCGCCGGTGAGCGTGTAGTTGAATGAAGCGATCGGGTTGGAAGGATCGGTGCTGTTAGCATCCTTAATGCTGATGGTGACCGGAACGCCGGCCGGTGCATCCACATACGGAGTGGCTGTACGGAATTCAAAGTTGTCAATGAGTTTGATGTCGTTCAGCCATACATCCACCACCGAAGCGGCAGCGTCAGCGCTGTTGTGGATCACCTGCACTCTCGCTGTGCTGATGGCGGCAGATGGCAATGCCACCAGGTCACCGCCTGAAGGCAGTGCGACATAAATTCCAAAAGCAGGGCCGTTGCTGTTCACGCCGGGATCAAGGAATCCTGAAGCCACCGCCACTGCTGCGGCGCCGTTCAGGCCGAGTGTAGCCAGCGGTGCATCATACTGTGCCACGGTGGTGATGCCGTGTGCATCGCGCACCTGAATCGAATAGTCGCTGGTTGGCAATTCGAGATAGCCGGCAAAGGTTGCATAAGCCAGGTCATCTACAATGGTGCCTGCTCCAACGCCCACTTCCTTGATGTCTACCACCGGTGCATCGGTAGCTCCGTGAAAGACGAGCAGATCCGTGTTGCTGCCTGAGGTGGCTGCTTCACGACCCATGTCATATGCGTACATGTCAAACGGAGTGGCGGGTGCATAGCCGCTTCCGCTCACGATGCCATTGGCAATTACGACATAGGTTTTGCCGTCCTGCAGATTAAATGTTTTCGTGAAGAGCGCATTCACAGTATCCGTACTGTTTGCCGGCTGAATGCTGATCTTGAAATTCACTCCCGAGGGCGCATCAATAAACGGCGTGGCCGTTCTGAATGCGAAATTGTCGAGCAGCAGTGTGTTGTCGAGCCATACATCCACGGAGGAAGCGGCCAGATCTGCTGAGTTGTGAATGACCTGCAATCGGGCGGTGGCCTGCGATGTGTAGGTGAGAGCGATCATCGCAACGAAAAACAATAGTAGCTTTTTCATAGTCCTTCTTGTTTGTGGTTTTGAATTTCTCTCACAACATGACCTGAATGATATTGTTTACGGAACTGAAAAAATTTTTGAAGGATTACGATCGGGTGACAATGTGCTTGTTTGATAAAGAGTGAGTACGATAGCCGAATGATGAAAAATCATTCCGTACGAAAAGAAAAAAGCCACCCGGATGCGGGTGGCTTTTCATATTTTTTCTGTTATGAGGAAATCAATTCCTTCTGCCGCCCATAAAGATCATGATGTAATACACCAGTGTGGCGAGTGAAGAGAGCGCTGCAACTACGTACGTCATGGCGGCCCACTTCAATCCGTCCTTTGCCATCGCGTAATCTTCACGTGCCATAATGCCGCTGCGGTCAATCCAGGCCAATGCCCTGCGGCTGGCATCAAATTCAACCGGCAGCGTGATGAAACTGAACAACGTGGTTAAGCCGAACAATACAATACCCACCAGGAGCAACTGCGGAAAAACATTGAGCAGCAGAATCCCGCCGAGTAAAATCCACTGTACCCAGCGTGAAGAGAAACTCACCACCGGCACCAGTGTGGAACGCATCGTGAGCCAGCTATAGGCCTGAGCATGCTGCACCGCATGTCCGCATTCATGCGCGGCGATGGAAGCCGCCATGATGCTCCGGCCGTGATACACTTCCGGGCTGAGGTTCACCGTTTTGTTTGCGGGATTGTAGTGATCCGTCAGATACCCTTCAACGGAAGTGATCTGCACATCGTGTATGCCGTATTCGCTCAGCATCTTTTGCGCTATTTCCGCTCCGCTCAATCCGCTCGGTGTGGGATGCTGGCTGTATTCTTTCATTTTGGAACGCAACCGCGCCTGAACGACAAAGCCGATCAGAAGCAGACCAATCATGAGAATCCAAAAAAGAGCTGTCATTTTGTTTTAGAATTTAGTTTTGATAGTAACGCAAAGGTACCACAGATTGTTCATTGCACCGGGCGGGCGATGCATCTGCTAAAAGACGATTGCCACGGCGATTTATTCTTTGATCCTTAGAATGAATTATCAAAGCACTTTGAAGGCACATGAGCGCATGGCTGACCGGTCAACAAAAATGAAAACATGATTTTCATTCCACCATGAAACCAAAAACCAGAAACCAAGAAACCAACAGACTAACAAACCAACAAACCAAGAAACCAGGAAACCATATTGAACCGTGGAAAACAATCCAACCTGAAACGCTCACTCGCAATTGAAACAAATATCTTAGCACCGGAAATCATTTTATGGAAGGAATTCAGTCACATATTGAGGCGCTCATTTTCGCGGCCGAAGAACCGATCACCGTTAAAGAAATTCAGAAGGTGCTGGCCAATCTCGTCGGCACGGAACTGACGAAGGAAGAAATTGAATCACATCTCGATATCCTGGTTCAGAAATTTCACGAAGGGGAATTCGCTTTTGAGATCGTACCCATCAGCGGAGGTTACCAGTTTCTCACCAAGCCGGGTTACCAGAACACGGTAAGTGAATTCCTGAAAACGAAACTCAACAAAAAACTTTCTACCAGCCAGCTCGAAACGCTGGCCATCATCGCTTACCGGCAGCCGGTATCCAAGCCGGATATCGAGCGCATCCGCGGGGTAAATTGCGATTTCGCCATTCAGAAACTGCTGGAAAAAGAACTCGTCACCATCTCGGGCAGAAGCGAAGAAGTAGGCAAACCACTCCTCTACTCCACCTCGCAGTTCTTTATGAATTACTTCGGCATTAATTCCATAGATGATCTGCCGAAACTGAAAGATCTCGAACAACCGAGTGATAATGTGATCGGGACGCCTTCGGAGAATTAGCATGCGGAATGTTGGTCTTACCGTGCTTCATGCCTGTGCAAAGACCAACATCGTCGAGAATTGACGACGCTCTGAGTCTTGCGCCTTTACTGCCTTCCGATCTTAATCAATCATAGCCATCCGCGTTATCTGCGTGCTATCTATCATCCAAAAAGAATCGGCAGAATCATTTTCTGAATCTCGGCAGATTCAAATTTCGATTCAAGCTGCTCCACTCGCGTGAGCTGATCGAGCACATTGTTGATGGCCGCCCCGTTTTTCAGCGCATCGGAATACGGAATGTGCGAGAACGACACCATCTGATAAGGCGAGATGTATTTCTCCGGATATTTCTCCGCAATCATTTTCTCGATCTTCTTCTTGTGCAGGAAATGCGGATCAGCGACGAGGTCGCGCATCTCGATGAAATTGTTGAGCGCCAGATCAGCAATAGCATCGGCATTGGGCTTGCGCAGAGCTTCGAACAGGGGCAATATCGTTTTCCAGTCATCACCGTGCTCGTCCATCAGTTCACTCAGCACAGAGCAATCCTCAAAGCCGCAGTTCATGCCCTGCCCGAAGAAGGGAACGATCGCGTGCGCCGCATCGCCGATGAGGCAGGTGTTGCCGTTCGCCTGCCAAGGAAAACAGCGCACGGTGAGCAATGATGAAGTCGGGTTCTGAAAAAAATCAGTGATGTAACCCGGCATGAGCGGAATCACATCAGGGAAGTATTCGGTGAAAAATTTCCTCACGTCACCTTCCGTCTTCAGCTTCTGAAAAGAAACATCTCCTTCAAACGGAAAGAAGAGCGTGCAGGTGAACGTGCCGTCAATGTTCGGCAGGGCGATGAGCATGAAGTTGCCGCGCGGCCAGATGTGCAGCGCATTCACTTCCATCTTGTGCCTGCCGTTGGCATCGGAAGGGATCATGAGTTCCTTGTAGCCGTGTTCGATGTATTGTTGCGAATAGTTGTAGCGGTCCATGAACTGCATACTGTGGCGCAGGGCGGAGAAAGCGCCGTCGGCGCCGAAGAGCAGATCATATGATTTCTCAGAATAAGAATCGCTGCGCGGATTTTCGAAATGCAGCATGTGCTTCTGCAAGTCCACGTGCACGCAGCGTTCGTTGAAAAACAGTTGTACGTCGTCCTGCTGCTCGGCAAGATTCATCAATGCGCAGTTCAGCACCCCCCGGCTGACGGCATAGATGGCCTGCCCTTCTTTGCCATAGGGTTGAAACGATGTAGTGCCGTCAAGCGCATGAATCATTCTTCCTTTCATGGGGATGGCGATGCTCTCGATGTCTTCGCGCAGTCCCACCTTTTCCAGTCCGCGCCAGCCCCGGTCGCTCATGGCGAGATTGATGGAGCGGCCGGCGGGGATGTTTTCCTTGCGCATGTCCGGCCGGCGTTCATGCACTTCCACTTTATACCCTCGCTTGGCGAGATGAATGGCGAGCAGCGAGCCGACAAGTCCTGCTCCGAGAATGGTTGCTGATTTCATATTTCAGTAGAACAATGATGATGCTAAAGAGTTGTTGGTTGCTGGTTGTTAGTTGTCAGACATAGCTAGGATAGTTTGGCATTTTCGAAATACTTAATTGTTCCGTTTACAAGACGAAGAACAAAACCAATGCGATCTCTGATATCATTATATGCTGCGTCAGTAAGATAATTCTGATCCAAAGCAACTATTATTTCTGCTTCAAGTTCGTACAGCGACCCTTTAGCATTGGGTAAAAAATGAACTGTTTCCTTTTTGTAACGCCTGCCCAGTCCTTCAGATATGTTGGCAAATTGAGAAACTGCGGCCCTTCGCATCTGCTGTGTTAAACCATATATCTCATCATTGGGAAAGGTTCGGCTTAATTTATAAACCAGTTTCACAAATTGCCTGCTCTCCTTCCAGACGTCAAGATCCTGATACGACTTCGGCATTAAAGAATCTACTTATCACTAACAATTTATGAACTGACAACTAACAACCATCAACCGGCAACCGAATTCAAAACTTCTCCGGCTCTCCAAACATCCTCAAACGAGTTATACAGCGGAACCGGTGCCATGCGAATCACATTCGGTTCTCGCCAGTCAACAATCACTCCCGCATCATTCAGCCGGTTGAAGATTTCCTTTCCATTCGATACGGCTTTGAGAGAAAGCTGGCAGCCGCGCGCGGCGGGGTCGCGGGGCGAAACGATCTTCAAAGCACGCAAAGGATTATTTTCATTGTATCGGTCAATGATCATTTCGAGGAAAGCCGTGAGCAGTTCACTTTTTCTTCTCAGCACATCCATACCCGCTTCTTCAAATATCTCCAGCGATGCCCGGTGAATGGCCATGCTGAACACCGGCGCATTGCTCACCTGCCATCCGGCCGCGCCCGGCTGCGGGATGAATCCTTTCTTCATTTCAAAACGCGTGGCTTCTTCATTACCCCACCAGCCGCCGAAGCGTGGAAGTGAATAATCATGTCCGTGTTTTTCATGCACAAAAATTCCGGCCACCCCCCCCGGTCCGCTGTTGAGATACTTGTAACTGCACCAGCAGGCAAAGTCAACATTCCACTCATGCAATTTCAACATCACATTGCCCGCGGCATGGGCCAAATCAAACCCAACCAAGGCGCCGGCTTTATGACCTGCGTCAGTGATGGCGACCAAATCATAAAACTGTCCGCTGAGGTAATTCACGCCACCGATCATAATGGTGGCCAGTTGGGGTCCATGCTTTTCGATGGTAGCCAGAATATCTTCTGTCCGGAGTGTCTCTTCCCCTTCGCGCGGTGAGAGTTCCACAATCGCATCTTCCGGATTGTACCCGTGAAACTTTACCTGTGTTTCCACGGCATACTGATCGGAAGGAAATGCATTCGCTTCCATGATGATCTTAAACCGCTCTTTGGTGGGGCGGTAAAATGATACCAGCAGCAGGTGCAGATTGGCGGTGAGCGATCCCATGGCCACCACTTCCTCTTTTTTAGCACCCACAATTTTCGCCAACGCCTCGCGGTGAAAATGATGATAGTAGAGCCAGGGATTTTTTGCTTTAAAGTGACCTTCTACGCCCAAATGCTCCCAGTCAGCAAATTCCTGCCCGGTATATTCCCGGGCTTTTTTCGGCAACAGACCGAGAGAATTTCCGGTGAGGTAGATCACTTCAGTGTCGTGAATCTTAGGAATGTGAAAACGCTCGCGGAATTTTCGAAAAGGATCCGCTGCATCGAGCGATTGGGCTGCAGCGAGATTGATTTCAAATGGTTGTTTCGGATTCATGGGATGATAAAGTTAGCATTCGGGCTTGTGAATGACCATGAGAAAGTGCCGAACCGGAATTCACGCTAATGGATGATTACCATTTTACGGGAAACCATCACGCCATTCAGCGTCGCAGTAATAAGGCAGGTGCCGGCGGGCATCTCAGGAAGCGGAATCAGATTTTTGCCTGCAGTGATAAACAAATTCTCCAGATGAGCCACTCGCCCGGCTGCGTCAGTGATGACGATCCTTAACTGCTGGGGAAACAGTGCCGTCACCATTACCTGCGGTGATGAAGAGGCGGGATTCGGAAATACCCCAAGTGTATTTTGTGCTTCTGTATTTTCTACGGAAAGCAACTGGTCGTACTTCATCACGAAGAAATCGTTGTTCGAAATTCCGACAACAACCGGGTTATGATCTCCGGCCAGCGCTATGGCCAGGGCCTTATCATCTTTCAGTTGCGGAGAATTGTAGGGCATCACCCATTTCAGTTCACCCGATGGCGTGTATTTGACTGTGTAAATGTTCCACTGAAATCCAAGTCCGTCGGCACTGTCATTCACTTCGCCCGTCACGTAGATATTGCCGGCTTGATCAACGGCGCAGGACCGGCCGAATGCCTCGCGATTTGCCTGCGTGTTGTTGAACCGTTCTGCCCACAGAACCTCTCCTGATTCATTAATCTTAGCAGTGAGAAAATCAGGGTGAAAAAAATTGCCGTACGTAAAACCGGCCACCACGAGCCCGCCCGGTACCAGCACGGCATCATTCGGCTGGGAGTATATCGTTCCGTCAGGTGCGAAACGTTTGGTCCATTGCCATTGGCCGTTACTGTTGCATTGGGAAACCACCATGGCGCTGATTGAAGAACTGTCACTTCTGCCAATGATGAAAATATTTCCTTGCTCATCCATTTTTATGATCAGCGCTTCTTCTGTGGCATTACCGGGCGCGGAATCATGCGATACCCAAAGTTCATTGCCCGCCTCATCGTATTTGATCAGCATCATTTCACTTCCTGCAGAAAGATCAAACAAACTGTAACCGGCTACAAGAACATTTGCCGCATTGTCAACCTCAAGCCCCGCTGCGTGAGCATTGAAGAAGGGTCCGTCATAATTTCTGCTCCAAACCAGGGAGCCGTCGAGCGTGCATTTGACAGTCGCTATCGATGGTGAACCATTGATGGCGGAAGCGCATGCATAAACATAACTTCCCGCAACACGGATGTTCCTGACAGAAACATCAGTTACGCTGCTTCCAACCGGTGTTTTCGCCACCCACATTTCATTTCCTTCCGTGTCATACTTCACGATGGTGAGATTGACATTGAACAAAGAGTTTTGGCTGTACCCGCAGACGTAAATGTTGCCGGACGAATCTGCGGCAATCGAATTGGCCTGATCACTGTAACCAACCGGATCGCCCCAGTAACGGACCCATTCAACATCGCCGTTAGGGTTTTGCTTCACCGTAATAAAATCGGTACCCACCACTGAATTAACAATGGCAGTGGCTCCGCCCGCGGAATAGATGTTTCCTGCATTATCAAGAGTAATGCACTGCGCCATATCTGAGAGTGCATTGTAATCAACAGTCTTGGTCCACTCAATTGAAACCTGTGCCGGAGCCGACCGGCAAAATATGATGCTGATGGAAAGTAATAGCGCTGCGGCCTTCATGGCTCCTGAAAATAAAACTAAGTAGTGAGGAAAATGACTCAGCTCAGTTTCTTCGGTGGTTCCATCACATGCCCGCACTTCTTGCAGGTGCGCAAATCAACAGAGGCATAGAACTGATCCATGACTACCGGAAGATCTTTTACAATGTCGTTCACGGGAATTTTTGATTCATGGAGCAGGTTGCCGCAGTTTTCGCAATACCAACGGAAGCCATCAAGCTTATCCGGCCGCACCACTTCCATCACCAGCCCCACAGTATTGGGTCCACGCTGGGGTGAATGGGGTGTGCGGGCGGGAAGTAAAAAGATTTCTCCCTCTTTGATGGGGATGTCAACAAACTGGCCATCGTCCACAATCTTCACATGAATGTCGCCTTCGAGCTGATAGAAGAATTCTTCTGTTTCATTGTAGTGGTAATCCTTTCGCGAGTTGGGGCCGCCCACCACCATCACGATAAAATTCTGATCGGGTTTATAAACTACCTGGTTGCCCACCGGCGGTTTCAGCAGGTGACGGTTATCATCAATCCATTTTTTAAAAGAGAAGGGTGCCTGAACCATACGACTGTTTTGATTTTTGATTTCTGATTTAAGTTGCCAGAAGTAAATTTAGGAACTTTCTTCACGAAGCAAATTCAAATATTAAATTGAGTTAAGGAATGAATCTCGATCTCAGCGGAAAGAATGCACTGGTGGGTGGCAGCAGCAGAGGAATCGGAAAAGCGATTGCCATCGAGCTCTCTCAACTGGGCGCCAACATCACACTCACGGCACGGAATGAAGAAGTGCTGATGGAAGCGCTCAAAGAACTCGATACATCCCGGGGGCAAAAGCATGATTTCATTCTGGCTGATTTTTCCAAACCGGATGAATTGAAAGAACTGGTGCAGCATCAGCTTCGCGAAACCACTTACCAGATTCTGATCAATAATACCGGCGGGCCGAAGCCGGGAAATATTGTGGATGCCACACCGGAACAGTTTGAAGCCGCTTTCCGGAATCATCTCGTGTGCAACCACATTCTGGCTACTCTTCTTATTCCCGGTATGAAAAGCAGCGGCTACGGAAGAATCATCAGCGTGATTTCCACTTCAGTGAAAATCCCGATCAAAGGACTCGGCGTTTCAAACACTATTCGTGCCGCCGTAGCCAACTGGTCGAAAACCATGGCCAATGAATTAGCACCATTCGGAATCACGGTCAATAACATATTGCCCGGCGCCACCGGCACCGACCGGCTTCAGGAAGTAATCAAAGGAACCGCCCTGCGCACCGGAAAACACCTGGAAGATGTGGAGAGAGAGTGGATGATTGAGATTCCGATGCAGCGATTCGGCGACCCGTCTGAAATAGCCAACGCCGCCGCTTTCCTCGCTTCACCGGCTGCGGCATACATCACCGGCATCAATCTGCCCGTTGACGGCGGCAGAACCGGTAGTTTATAGTAAAGCGATTCCAATTTCGCTTATTTCGCAAGTCCGTTTCATTCGTATATTTTTGACGCCGAATATAGTTCCCTGATAATAGCTACCCATTGTTCAGGAACGGTTATTAACCAGCTATCCATATCTAATCGAAGAAATGACTAAGCCCGTTGCCCTGTTTCTTTTGATGCTGGTTTGCTTCCGTGCTTTTTCGCAACCGATTGCCGTCAACAAGCGATCTGCCTTCCCGGCTTCTTTCATTTTAAACAAGGGTCAGGTAAAGGATCAGCTTGGCAGACCAAACCCAAACGTAAAATTCACTTACTCTTCTAATGGATTCAACCTGTTTCTGAACGATGCAGGGTTCAGTATGCAATTGATTCATGAAAACAACATCACTTCTTCAATGAATGAGGATGGTTCTGAATCGGCCTTATCGCCTTTCAGCACTATGCCCGATCTTCCTCAAACTATGGAACGAATTGATGTAAAATTCAGGAACGCAAACAAGTCAGCGCAGGTAATTGCTGATTTGCCTGATGAAGGCCCGATTCATTTTATTAAAAACGGAAGCGCGGTGCATACCAAATCATTTCACCGCATTACTTACAAGGAGATCTATCCCGGTATTGACCTGGTTTTTCTCGCAGGCGATAAGCCCGGGCAACTGACTCCGCGGTTTGAATTTGTGCTGCACCCCGGCGCCAATCCACAGCGAATTGTGATGGATCATGCCGGATGCAGCGCATTAAATATTACCGAATCGGGTGCGGCACAACTCAACACTTCAGCAGGATGCGTATCCTATTCAAACCTCTTCACCTTTTTGCAATCCGGTCAAAAAGAAATTCCATGTTCATTTGTCACAACCGGCAACCGGCTTTCATTTTCGCTCACTGAACCGGTAGAAGAAACAACCGTGATTGATCCGGACATCACCTGGGGCACTTATTATGGCGGCGAGAAGAATGAATCAAACAGTTTCGACATCATTCGTGACCATTCCGGCAACCTCCTCATCACCGGCGCCACCAAAAGTTCGCAACAGATTGCTTCCACCGGCGCCTATCAGGAAACCTATGCCGGTGGCAGCGGCGATATGTACCTGGCCAAATTTGATGATAAAGGAAACCGGCTGTGGTCAACGTACTTCGGCGGAACACTCAATGATATCAGCTACGCCGCAACCACCGACTTACAGAATAATGTGTATGTAGTAGGCAGTTCGGCAAGCAGCGGGTTAACGACGGCCGGCGCGTTCCAGGAAAATCAGGCCGGCAACGGTGACAACATCATTGCCAAGTTTGATTCAAACGGATACCTGCTCTGGTGCACTCTTCTGGGTGGAACCAAGGTGGAGCAAATCCGCGGTGCCGTATGTGATGCTGCGGGCAATATCTATGTTGCAGGTTACACAGAAAGTGAATCCGGCATTTCATCACCGGAGTCGTTTGACGCAACCTACAATGATGCCGGCGATGCTTTCCTGTCGAAATTCACTTCTTCCGGTCAATTGCTTTGGAGCACCTATATAGGCGGTGCCGGGCAGGACCGGGCTCACTCCCTTGCATACGACGGCTCGTATGTGTATGCATTCGGAACAACAGAATCTGATACCGGAATGGCTACGGCAGGCGCGCATCAAATGCTGCGGGGTGGAAAAGAAGATGCCTGGCTGGCTAAGTTTGATACAAGCGGCATGAGAATATGGTCAACGTATTTCGGCGGAGCAGAAGAAGATCATGGCCGCTCCGTGAAAGTGGACAGCGCTCATCACGTATACATCGGCGGATTCACCGGAAGCATGACCGGAATTGGCACCCCGGGTACACATCAGCCGAATTGGTATGTAGCTTATGGAAGCGGCAACATCCCCCTGCCTGACGGTTATGTGGCCAAGTTCGACAGCAATGGCCAGCAACTTTGGGGTACTTACTTCGGCGGAGAAGGAAGCGATCAGGTGGTGAGCATTGACGTGGACAAAAACTCGAACGTTTACTGCGCCGGATCAACAAACAGTCTGGATTCCATTGCATCAAAAAATCCAATGATGACTTTCCATGGATTTACCGGTGAAGGAATGCTGGCAAAACTCGACACGGCCGGCAAGAGGGTGTGGGGCTCCTATTTCGGCGGCTGGGGAACGGATGATCTGTGGGCCATTACATCTGACGGCGGCGATTTCATTTACTTCATTGGCAAAACGGACAGCTCTGTGCAAACAACTCCCGGCTCTTTTCAGCCGCACAACAATGGCGGAGTGGATGCATTTATCTTTAAACTCTATGCGGCGAAATCATGCTACGATCCGTTTGAACCGAACGATGATGCGAGCAATGCAGCGCCACTGGTTGTTTCCACCGATACCTTCACCTATGGAGTCAATGCATCCATCCGCAACATCGCGGATCAGGATTGGTATTCTTTCACCATGACCTCCGCCAATAAGTATTTCAAGATACGCCTCACCGACCTTGATCATGATTACAACCTGAAACTGTTCCGAATGAGCGGCCAGTTACTAATGCAAGCAAAGAACACCGGATCGCTGGATGAGATTATGACAGGAAGACTGTTTGCCAACACCTATAACCTTCAGGTTAGTCATGCGCCGCTCGAATTTGACAGTGTGAATTGCTACCGGCTCATCATCATGGCCGGTAACACGCCGTTTGATGATTCCGGCAGCCGCACCTCTTGGTCTGAGGAAAAATCATCTCTCACTGTTTCACCCAATCCCGCATCAGATCAGGTGCAGATTTCATTTTACGCCTTATCCGCATTTGACGGACGCGGTGAATTATTCAACGCTTCACAGGTAAAAGTGGCCTCGCTGGAGTTCCGCGGCGAGTCTGGGCTCAACTTTCTGGAATTACCCGTGAATCAGCTTCCATCGGGGATTTACTTTTTCGTGCTTCACACAAACAACGAAATCTTCCGGGAGAAGTTGATCATTCAGAAGAATTGACGGTGAACACTTCACACAATTCCAGGAATTCCAACACAGTATTCACTGTTTCAGCCGGCGCCTCCAACATGCCCATGTGAGCTACGTGTTCCAAAATATGAACGAGTGATCGCCGCGGCAGATGCGTAAGCTGAAGCGCCTTTTGCAATGGGATGGTTTTATCTTCCTTTCCCAATATGAAAAGCACCGGCGCCGCGACCTCAAGTAGCACTGCAGTGGTATCTGTCCGTTTTCCCATTGCTAAAGAAGCGCGGGCAATGCCTTCTGGCTGAATAAGGGAATAGCGCTCAATCAATTCCTTTATCTCCATACCGTGCGAACCGGCGTAACGATCAGAAAACAATTTCCTGATCAGTTCTTTTACAAAAGGCGCAGCCCCGTTTCTTCTCACAAAGTCCGCTACCCGCCGGCGATCCTCTTTTTTTGACTCATCATCTTCCCGGGATGTTGAATGAAATAGTCCCATGCCTTTCAGCACTTGCGGATATGCTGCGGCGAAATGGAGGGTGATGTATCCGCCCATGCTGTGTCCGATCATTATACAAGATGAAATCTGCTCCGCCTCAAGGATGGTTTTGATGGAATCGGCATATACATCCATTCCCATTTCACCCTCCGGCAATGTTGATTTTCCGAAGCCCGGATTGTCCGGAAGGATAACGGTGTAATTGAATGTTAGCGGTTTTACAAATGCTTCCCACACGGTATGGTCCATCGGATAGCCATGAACAAAAACGATTGCCGGTCCACTTCCGCCTATGAAATAAACGATCCTTGCTCCCCCGAATAAAATACTTCGCTCATCCATTGGTCTAACGCTTTTGGAAAGATAAATTTATCTCCCGATTCTTGCGATTCGCATATTGATTCACTGCATCCTGTTTTTAATTTCTGTAAATGAAGAAAACAACGTTCCTCGCTCTCCTGGCTCTTGCTTTGTCCATTTCTCTTTCAGCGCAGCAAACCTTTCACAACAATGGCGTCGCCGATGAAAGGGAAAAATATTTTGCCTTTACCCATGCCACCATTGTAGTCGATTATCAGACCACGCTTAAAGATGCCACCCTCATCATCCGCGACGGAAAGATTGAGGCCGTGGGAGCCGGCCTTGCCTTGCCCAAAGGCGCTGCCGAAATCAATCTGGAAGGAAAATATCTCTATCCTTCGTTCATAGATATTTACTCTGATTACGGGCTTCCGTCAGCACAATCCGCACCACAGCAAGGTCCGCAACCGCCGCAGTTTGACACTAAAAAAACCGGCTCCTATAACTGGAACCAGGCCGTTCATCCTGAGGTGCATGCCGACGCCATGTATAAGAATGATGCCGAGAAAGCAAAGCAGCTTCGTGAACTCGGATTCGGCACCGTTTCATCGCACCAGATGGATGGCATCGTTCGCGGAACGGGCGCCCTCGTGCTTCTGGGTGATGAGCGGGAAAACATGAACGTGGTCCGCAACGAATCAGCCGAATATTATTCATTCAATAAAGGAGTTTCCACGCAGTCATATCCGAATTCACTCATGGGAAGCATCGCACTGCTTCGCCAGACATATCTCGATGCGCAGTGGTACAAACAATCCGGTTACAAAGAGCAGAACAACATTTCGCTCGATGAGCTGAACAAAGCCCTGTCACTTCCGCAAATTTTTGAAGCAGGAAATGTGTATTCCGCTTTGCGCGCCGACAGGGTGGGTGATGAATTCGGCATCAACTACATCATCAAAGGCAGCGGCGACGAGTACCAGCGAATGGATGAACTGAAAACGGCCGGCAACAGTCTGATCATTCCCGTCAATTTTCCAAAAGCATATGATGTGAGCGATCCGTATGATGCGCAAATCATGCCGCTGTCGCAGATGATGCACTGGGAACAGGCGCCGGCCAATGCGGCCGCTCTCGACAAAGCGGGAATTCCATTTGCACTCACCACAGCCGACCTGCCCGATAAAAAAGACTTTCTGAAAAACCTGCGCACCGCTATCAGCTACGGTTTGAATCAGCAGACAGCACTGAGGGCGCTCACTTACGTTCCCGCTGCGCTCCTGAACTGTTATGATCAGGTGGGCAGTCTGGAGAAAGGAAAGATTGCCAACTTCATCATCTGCTCTGATTCTGTTTTCTCCGATAAAAATGTGATCTACCAGAATTGGGTGAACGGCGTGCAGTATGTCGTGAACAATTTCAACTTCAAAGACCTTCGCGGCAACTATAAACTCACTGCCGGAAGTAATTCGTTCAATCTGGTTGTTGAAGGATCACTCGGTCAACCCGAAGCCACAGTGAAAGTGAATGACTCCACGAAACTTAAAGCAACCATCAGCACATCGGATGATCTCGTAACGCTTTCATTTCATTACCCCAAAGACACCAGCAAAACTAACTACCTGCTCAGCGGATACATGGCTGATAAGAATCTCATCGGCAACGGGCAGGATGTAAATGGAAACTGGATCAAGTGGAGAGCCGATTTTCAATCGGCCTANNCTATGTTCCGAAGAAGGATGATAAGAAGAAATCCAATCCGCAGATCGCCGGCAAAGTTCTTTATCCCTTCGAAGGGTACGGAAATGAAATGCTGCCGAAACAGGAAACCATATTGTTCCGTGACGCCACGGTTTGGACGAATGAAGCGGAAGGCAACCTGCAGCATAGCGATGTGCTCGTGAGTGCCGGAAAGATTCAGAAGATCGGACAGAATCTGCCCGTGTTGCAAGACATCCGCGTGGTGGATGCCTCCGGAAAATATCTCACCAGCGGAATCATTGATGAACATTCCCACATTGCCATCGCACAGGGCGTAAATGAATGTTCCCACTCCGTCACATCCGAAGTGCGCATTGGAGATGTCATTGACCCCACTGACATCAACATCTACCGGCAGCTTTCAGGTGGCGTCACCTGCTCGCACCTGCTTCACGGGTCGTGCAATTCCATCGGCGGGCAAACGCAACTCATCAAATTGTGCTGGGGATATTCACCGGAGGCAATGAAATTTCAGGGCTGGCCCGGCTTCATCAAGTTTGCCTTGGGTGAAAATGTGAAGACATCCAACTGGGGTGACATGAACCGCATCCGCTTCCCGCAAACACGCATGGGCGTGGAACAAACGATGTACGATGCCTTCATCCGCGCTAAAGATTATCAGCTGAGCTGGACCAAATACAATTCCCTCTCCTCTAAAGAGAAATCAAAATCCTTTTCACCACGCCGCGATCTGCAACTGGATGCGCTCGTTGAAATTCTTGACGGCAAAAGATTCATCACCTGCCATTCCTATGTTCAAAGCGAGATCAACATGCTCATGCATGTGGCCGATTCCATGGGCTTTAAGGTGAACACCTTCACTCACATTCTAGAAGGATACAAAGTGGCCGACAAGATGAAAGCACACGGCGCTTTTGCTTCCAACTTTTCTGACTGGTGGACTTACAAATATGAAGTGTACGACGCCATTCCCTACAACTCAGCCATCCTCACCAAAGTGGGCGTGGTAACTGCCGTCAATTCTGATGATGCCGAAATGGCCCGTCGCCTGAATCAGGAAGCGGCAAAGTCTATCAAATACGGCGGGCTGAGTGAAGAGGAGGCCTGGAAACTGTGCACGCTCAACCCGGCCAAAATGCTGCATGTGGATGACAGAGTGGGAAGTATAAAGGTGGGTAAGGATGCAGACCTTGTTCTCTGGAACAACAACCCGCTTTCGATCTATGCCAAAGTGAACATGACGCTCGTGGATGGCATCGTCTTCTACAGCGAACAGCAGGACTCACTGAAGCAGGACTGGATTCAGAAAGAACGCACCCGCCTGATCAACGCCATGATTCAGGCCAAACAAAACGGCGCCCCCACGCAGAAAGTGGGAATCGTTTACCCGCAGGAATGGGATTGCGAAACGGTGACGGATGGAAGCAGCGTGAATTGAAATCAGAACAGCAGCACATAACTTTAACCCATGCCCCATGTTGTTGCTTCTACCAATTACAACAAAGAATTTTCTGACGCCCTTTCCACGCTCAACGAAGAACAGCTAAAAGCCGTTCAAACTATCGAAGGTCCCGTGCTGGTGATCGCCGGGCCGGGTACAGGTAAAACACAAATCATTGCCGCGCGTATCGGTTACATTCTTTCTACGCGCGATGCACAGGCCCACGCCGGCAATATTCTTTGCCTCACCTACACCGATGCGGGAGCGATTGCCATGCGGCAGCGGTTGCTGAGGTTCATCGGACCGGTTGCTTACCGCGTGCACATTCAAACGTTTCATGCTTTCTGCAATGAGGTGATTCAAAGTAATCTTGATTTTTTCGGAAGAAGATATCTCGAACCCATCACCGATTTGGAGAAGGTCACCCTCATCCGCGAAATCATTGACGGGCTGGCGGTGACACATCCGCTGAAACGATTGCGCGGTGATGCTTATTCTGATTTGAATCGTCTCGAGAATCTTTTCCAGATGATGAAGCAGGAAGACTGGTCGCCGGATTTTGTTCGCACGAAGTGCGACGAATACATGAAGATCTTGCCGGAGCGTGATGAATACATTTACAAACGTGCGAATGCCGCGAAAGGGATCAAGGCGGGTGATTTGAAGAAAGAGCTGATAGTAAAACAGGAAGAGAAAATGTCGAAGCTGATTGCCGCCGCTGATCTCTTCCCCTATTACCAGGAGCGCATGCAGCAGATGCACCGATATGATTATGCTGACATGATCCTCTGGGTGATTGATGCGTTCAAGAAAGATGAAAACCTGCTGCGCAATTACCAGGAACGCTTTCAGTATTTCCTGGTGGATGAATTCCAGGATACCAGTGGCGCGCAGAATGAAATCCTGAATCTGCTCACGGAATTCTGGCCAAACCCCAATGTGTTTTGCGTGGGCGATGATGATCAGTGCATCTATGAATTTCAACAGGCGCGCATTGAGAACATGAAAGAATTTGTGAGGAAGCATTGCGAATCACTCACCACCATCATACTCACCAATAATTACCGCAGCACGCAATCCATTCTTGATGCATCAAAACATGTGATTGATCTCAATACCAAACGGCTCACCGGCCGCGATGCGGAGCTGAAACAATGTGGCGTGGACGTGGAGAAAACACTCACTGCCGCGCTGCAGCCCATTAAGCAGTCAGCTGTGAAACCGAAGGTAGTCGAGTACCCGAACATTGCACAGGAAGAAGCGGCCGTCGTGCTCAGGATTGAAGAGTTGCAACAACAAGGCATACCGCTCAAAGAGATCGCCGTGATCTACTACCGGCATGCACAGGGTGAAAACATCATCCGGCTGCTGCACAAAAAAGGAATTGCCTATCGCGTGAAAAAAAGAATTGACATACTCGGCCTTCCGCTGGTAGGCAACATTCTCAAGCTGTTTGAATTCATCAGCGAAGAATCCAAACAGCCGTTCAGCGGAGAGCACCTGCTGTTTGAGATCCTGCATTTCAAATTCCTCGGCGTGGATCCGCACGATGTGATCCGGATCGCCGTCGAATCGGAAAAGAAAAAAATGAATTGGCGCGAATGGATGTCGAATGAAATGCTCGTACATACCGCTGACCTCAAAAATCCGAAACGCATTGCCGAAATCGGCAAGTTGCTCAATGAATGGATCAGCGACTCCTCCAACCTCACGTTGCAGATACTCTTCGAAAAAGTGATGAATGAAAGCGGCCTGCTCCGCTACGCCGTGCAAAATGATGAACGTGTTTTCCTGATGCAGGTGATTCACACCCTGTTTGATTTTCTGAAGGCGGAGAATACGAAAGAACCGCGTATGAAAATTTCCGAATGGCTGGAGATGATTGAACAGATGGAATCACACGGCATCGGCCTCGCACTGGAGCAGATGACCTACAAAGAAGACGGCGTGTACTTCACTACCTGCCATTCGGCCAAGGGGCTGGAGTTTCAGTACGTATTTCTCATCGGCTGCACGAGTGACAAATGGGAAAGCCGCAAGGGGGGCAATTTCAATTTTTCCCTGCCGGATACGCTCACCCATGCCGGCGAAGAAAATGATGTGGAATCCACGCGCCGCCTGTTTTATGTGGCCATGACACGGGCCAAAGAACATCTCATGATTTCTTATGCGGCCCGCAATGCTGAAGATAAAGAACTCGAACCCTCGCAGTTCATTGCCGAATCACAACTTCCCGTTGAGCGTGTGAATCTTGATGAAGAAACCGTAATGGAGATGCTTGGGCTTTCCATGCAGCAGGTTGCTCCGCCCGTGATCGAATTGTTTGATGAGGAATACGTGATGAAGTCGCTGGAGAATTTTTCCGTAAGCGCATCCGCACTGAATGCCTACCTCGATTGCCCGCTCCGGTTTTATTTCGAATACATTCTGCCGTTGCCCGCGGCGAAAAATGACTCCATGGCCTTCGGCTCCTGCATTCACGAAGCGCTGTACAATCTTTTCGACCGTATGAAGAAACGCGGCGACAAGTTCCCTTCGAAAGATGAATTGATCGCCGACTTCGAACTGCTCATGCAGCAGAACGTGGTTTCGTTCACTGAAAAACAATTCAGCAATCGCCTCGCCCTCGGCCGGCAAATGCTTTCGGATTATTATGACGAATACATTGATGAATGGAACAAGATCGTCGTACTCGAATATCCCGTCCGGCACATTGAGGTGGACGGAGTGCCCGTCAACGGCAAGCTCGACAAGATCGAATTCACCGGCAACAACGTAAAGGTGATTGACTATAAAACCGGCAAGCCCAAATACGGGTTGAAGAACCTGCGGCCGCCGGCCTCATTTGCACCGGAGGATTCGGCTCCCCGCAACCGCGATGAACATGCGCTGAAATACGGCGGCGATTACTGGCGGCAACTGGTGTTTTATAAAATACTGATGGACCATCAGCGACGCAAGAACTGGAACATGACAGAAGGCGTGATTGACTTTCTCGAAAAAGATGAAAGCGGAAACTTCGTCCGCAAGGAGGTGAAACCTTCGCATGATGACATCCGCTTCGTTCGCGACCTGATCACCTCCACGTACCGGAATATCTTGAATCATGAATTCAGGGTGGGCTGCGGAAAAGAAGATTGTGAGTGGTGCGCATTTGTGAGAGAACATTTCGAAGGTCCTGTACCGGCCATCGGGAATTAATTCCTTCTACCTTCGTCAGAAATTAATTGTCATGCTGGTGATCATTTTCTTTTCTGTTGTACTCCTTGTCGTCGCTTACGCCTTGCAGTCATCGCTGAAGACCCGGGTTCCATCCCGCATCATGCGAATCGTGGCCATTGTGCTGCTCATCGGCGGGCTGCTCAGCTCCTGCGTGGTGCAGATTGCTCCCGGGCAGGTGGGCGTGCAGGTTTTATTTGGAAAAGTGTATGACCGCGAGTTGGGCAGCGGCCTCCATTTCATTAACCCGCTGGTGAACGTGAAACGGTTTGACGTGCGCACGCAGAATTACACCATGGCCGGCATGTCCGATGAAGGAACGCAGAGCGGCGATGATGCGATTCACGTGCTCACCACTGACGGACTCGAACTGAAGATGGATGTGTCCGTGCTGTACCGCGTGGTGGCGAACAAAGCGCCCGACATCCTGCGCAACATCGGCGAAGATTACCGCAATGTGATTGTGCGGCCTATCACACGAACCAAGATCCGCGACAATGCCACCTACTACTCGGCGGTGGATCTATATTCCAACAAGCGCGAAGAGTTTCAGCAGAAAATTTTCAACAGCATCGAAAGTGATTTCAAACCCCGCGGGCTGGAACTGCAACAACTGCTCATCCGCAACATTGCATTGCCGGAATCCGTGAAGCAGGCTATTGAAGAAAAAATACAGGCGGAGCAGGCCGCGCAGAAGATGCAGTTCGTGCTGCAGCGCGAGCAGCAGGAAGCCGAACGCAAACGCATCGAGGCACAGGGCATCGCAGACTATCAGCGCATCATCAGTCAAACGCTCACCCAGAATCAGTTGACCTACGAAACGATCAAGGCGTATAAAGAACTGGCCACTTCAGGAAACAGCAAGGTGATCATCTGGGGTGATTCAAAAAATGGTGTGCCGATCATTCTTGGGGACAAATAAAAATTGAGTTCCCGTCCATTCCTGATTTCTTTTCAGTCTATTTTCGCACCCTCATTTTTGCAGTGAATTCCGAACGGAGATGAAAGGGTATTCCATTGAACAAATTGCCAAAGTGGTTCGCGGTAAGTTTTTGCAGAAAGCAGAAACGCCATTGATTGAGCACCTCGTACTGGACAGCCGCAAAATCAGCTATACCGACCAATCCATTTTTTTCGCCATTAAAGGCCAGCGGCGCGACGGGCATCATTTCATCCGCGAGCTGTATGAGAAAGGCGTGAAGAATTTTGTGGTGAGCTTGCCTGCCGAATCAGGCGAAAAGGCAGGTGAAGAAATCACGCTGCCGCCAAATTCCAATGTGATCAAGGTGAAAGACACGGTGGTGGCGTTGCAGTCACTGGCCGCGCATCACCGCAAGCAGTTTGATATTCCCGTGATCGGCATCACGGGCAGCAACGGAAAAACGATTGTGAAGGAATGGCTGTACCAGTTGCTTTCACCCGATCACAACATCGTGCGCAGCCCGAAGAGTTACAACTCGCAGATTGGCGTGCCGCTGAGCGTGTGGCAGATGGAAGACTTTCACGACCTCGCCATTTTCGAAGCCGGCATCTCGCAGCCCGACGAAATGGCCAACCTCGCCAAAGTGATTCAGCCCACCATTGGCATCTTCACCAACATCGGCATCGCGCACAGTGAAGGTTTTTTGAACATCCGCCAAAAGATCAATGAGAAACTCAAGCTCTTTGTCAATGCCGAGATCATCATCTTCTGCCGCGACTACACGGATATCAATGAATGTATTGTGGCGGCGCGCGCACAGATGAAGAAAGCCGACGTGGACTTCGACGGATTTAAAACATTTTCCTGGTCAAAACAACATCCCGATGCCGATGTACTGGTGAAGCACATTGAGAAGAACACGGACACAACGAACATCACCCTTGAACACAAGGGGGAAGCATTTCAGTTCTCCATTTCATTCATTGACGATGCTTCCATTGAAAACGCCATTCAGTGCTGGATGCTGATGCAGTGGCTGCATGCCGATCCGGAACTGATCCGCCAGCGCATGCTCGATTTGCATTCCGTGGCCATGCGCCTCGAGATGAATGATGCCATCAATAACTGCTCGCTCATCAACGACAGTTACAATTCTGATCTTAACTCACTCAGCATCGCCCTCGATTTCCTCATGCAGCAGAAACAGCATGAGAAGAAGACGGTGATCCTCTCCGACATTCTGCAGAGCGGCATCCCCGATATGAAACTGTACGGCGAGGTGAGCGACCTGCTGCAATCCAAAGGGGTGAACCGGTTCATCGGCATCGGCCCATCGGTGATTGCGCAGCGGCAGCACTTTGAGAAGAAAGAGAGTTACGCCGCTTCCTTCTACTCCTCCACAGATGAATTTCTGAATTCATTTTCCGATACCTCATTTCAGGATGAAACGATCCTGCTCAAAGGCGCGCGCCGGTTTGAGTTCGAACGTATCGGAAAGAAGCTCGAGCAAAAGGCGCACGAAACCGTTTTGGAAATTGACCTGAGCGCGCTGCTTCACAATCTTTCCGTGTACCAGTCATTGCTGAAGCCGGAAACGAAGACGATGGTGATGGTGAAAGCTTTCAGTTATGGCAGCGGCAGCTTTGAGATCGCCAATGCGCTTCAGTTTCACAAAACGGATTACCTCGCCGTGGCCTATGCTGATGAGGGCGCTGAATTGCGCAAAGCCGGTATCACTACGCCCGTGATGGTGATGAATCCCGAGCAGCAGAGTTTCGAGTCCATCATTCACTACCATCTCGAACCGGAGCTCTACACGATCAAAATGCTGAAGCTGTTTGCGCAAACTGTTTCGCTGCACCGCGATAAATATCCGGAGGGTTACCCCATGCACCTCGAATTGGAAACCGGCATGAACCGGCTCGGGTTTTCTGCCGATGATCTCGATGACCTCTTGGCTCTGCTCAAAGAAAACGGACTGCTGCACGTGAAATCCGTTTTCACACACCTTGCCGCCAGCGAAGATCCGTCGCTGGATAACTACACGCACATGCAGCTCCATCGTTTCAACATGATGAGTGAAAAAATTCAGCAGCAGCTCGGGTACCCGTTTCTGCGGCATGCGGTCAACTCGGCCGGCATTGTGCGATTCCCTGATGCCCATTTCGATATGGTGCGCCTCGGCATCGGGCTGTACGGCTTTGACGCCACCCATTCCGTGCAGCAGCGGCTGCGCAATGTGAGTACGCTCAAGACCACGATTTCGCAGATCAAAAAAATCAAAGCGGGTGAAACCATCGGCTACGGGCGCATGGGCATCGCCCATCACGATATGACCATCGCCACCGTGGGCATCGGTTATGCTGACGGACTGAACCGCTCGCTCAGCCGCGGCAACGGCCGCATGCTGGTAAAGAATCAGCTTGCTCCCATCGTGGGAAATATTTGCATGGACATGACGATGATTGACATCTCTCACATTCCCGGTTGCGAAGAAGGCGATGAAGTGATTGTGTTCGGAAATGATCTGCGGGTGCAACAACTGGCCGAATGGGCCAACACCATTCCCTATGAAATTGTAAGCACCATCTCGCGAAGGGTGAAGCGGGTTTATTTCCAGGAATAGGGATCCTCTTATCGGGCTGTTTCAGAAAAAAAGAAATTGCGTCATTGCGACACCGACCGCACGGAGGCGGAAGCAATCTCATTCCAAATCCGGGGGATGGCTTCGGGCTGCGCCCTCGCAATGACGGCTGGCGGGTCTGCTACTCTATCACTTCCATCACCGTCCTGAATGCCACGAACCGGTTTTTGTATCGCTCATTGTGCTCATCCCGTAAGGCAGGAGAATATTTTTCCAGGTAGTTGTTGAGCATCTCATGACTCTCGCACCGGTATTGAATCACATACGTGGAGTCATCTCCTTCGGGCTGATCGAGCAGGCGGCTTATTTGCGATGAAAGAAATTGCCCGGTATTCATCACATCGGGAATGTGTTTGGTCTTCATCCAGTTTAGCCATTCGGCTTCCGCTTCGCGGTGGATTTTAATGGTGATGTTGTAGATGATCATTCAACAAAGAAATCATATCGGCCGATACGGCCGGCTGGTTTCATGCAGGCATGGCTAAAAGTGAAATGGTTCAAGTCGTGGCACTTAATGCAGATCATGTTTCAGTGTATAGGTAATGCGGGATGTTTTTCCGTTTGTCTATTTTTACATGGTGAGTATTCCGGAGTCACAACTTGAATTGATCAAAAAATTGTGCGAACAACACCGCGTGGAATCACTTTTTCTCTTTGGCTCTGCCGCCAAAGGTTTAATGAAAAGCGACAGCGATGTTGATTTCCTCGTCTCATTCCGTGACGTTTCTCCCGACAATTACTTCGACAATTACTTTGATCTGAAGCTAATGCTGGAAAACATTCTGCAGCGCCCCGTTGATCTTCTCGAATCAAAAGCCCTGCAGAATCCTTACCTGAAAAAATCCATTGAGCAGAGCAAACAGCTGGTCTATAGATGACGAGCTGAAAAAATATCTGGCGGATATCCTTGTTGCCATTGAGGAAATCAACCAGTTTATTCCTCCCGATACAAAAGACTTCCACAGGTTTGTAAACGACCTTAAGACGAAGCGCGCGGTGGAGCGTAACCTGGAAATCATCGGTGAAGCAGTAAACCGGATTTTGAAACTGCGACCTGAAATACAAATTACCAGTTCGAAACAAATCGTTGGGCTAAGGAATGTGATCATTCATGCCTATGACAATTTATCATATGAAAACATTTGGGGAATAGTGACGCGTCATATTCCTTTGTTGAAGGCAGACGTTGAAAAACTACTTACCGAATAATATTCTTAAAGTCCAGTTCGATTATCCGACTCAGATAATCAGTTCGGAATTTGAAAGGAAATAAAATTTCAGGTGCTCATCACATCAGGAATGTGTTTGGTCTTCATCCGGTTTAGCCATTCGGCTTCCGCTTCGCGATAAATTTTGATGGTGACGTTGTAGATGATCATTCAACAAAGAAACGCCGGAACCAGATTCGTGGCGGCTATTTCCATACGGCCACTGTGCCGGATTCTCCAATAAGGTAGAGATCGCTCACGCCATCCAGCATCCTGAATAAGCCGTACACCGGCCTTTCGCTCAACTCTTGCGAGTCGCTCATTAGTTGCCAGGTTTGGCCACCATCAGTTGTGAATACATCGTAATTGTGGCGTGAAAGCGCGTATCCTTCTAATTCATTTTTGAAACGGATGTCAATCAACGGTTCACCATATCCGGAAATATCTTCGTTGCGATACCTTTCACTCCAGGTCTCGCCTCCATCTGTAGTATTGACGATAACTGGAACTTTTCCTAATCCGGCATCATCATAGTAGCCCGCGGCCCAACCGACCTTTTTGTTGATGAAAAATATTGCCTTTGGGCAATATCCTTTCTCATTAAATACATTTTTCCATGTCATGCCGCAGTCAATAGATTTCCAGATGCCATTGGTAGTCCTTCATGCTGGCCGCAACAGCTACAACCACTGATGGGCTTATGAAAAAATAATCCAGAAATGAAATGCCTTCGGTTAATATAGTAGTCCAGGTTTCGCCGCCATTCGAAGTCTTAAATAACCTTCCGGCGCCACTCACCAAACCATTCAGGTTATCGGGAAAGTACAGTGCCGGTTCCGGATTACCGGGTAATTCCAGGGATAACCACGTATTACCACCATCAATCGTTTTGTACAGAGTATTTTCTGTGAGAGCATATCCTAATTCAGGAGAAGTAAAATCGAGTTGAAGGAATGCCTGGTCAACATCGGTTGAATCCCATTTATTCCCGCCGCTGGACGTGTGATAAATCTTGCCGTTACTGCCCGCAAGCCAGCCCTCGCTATCGCTGATGAAGCAAGAGGAAATATTCAGAATGTTTGGAGCGTTTTTTATTTCCAACGATTGCCCTGTGGCGATACTTACACAGGCGAGAAGAAGAAGTAAGCAGATCAGAGAGGTTTTCATGTGATCAGTTGTATGTTCTATTGAATGCCGAATTTGATCACTGAAGATTGATTTTCCGTCCTAACCTCAAGTAAATAAATTCCAGATGCCAACGCCCTTTTTTGAAATGATACCTGATGCATTCCCGTGGGAAACTTTTTACGGAGAAGCGTCTCAACTTTTCTTCCTGAAATGTCAAACACATCCATGGCAACTTCAGTGTCCTCCCCAATTGAAAATGTTATAGTTGACGACGTCGATACCGGGTTGGGATTCACTATTATTTGAACATCGTAAAGAAAAGGATCATAATTGGCGACGGTAGTCGTTGTATCCGGAATGAACTTCCAAAAGTCAATTCCACTGCTTCCTGGGCTTCCTCCTGATCCAATAAATGCTTGACCAAGAATTGAAAAAGCTGCTGCATCAATCCCTGCCCCACCGGGAAAATCGGAAAGCTGAATCCAACCATCTGATGAAGGAAGATATTTCCAAAAATCATGTAGATAATTGTTAATGCTGTCAAATGAATATCCAAGGCCCAAATAACCAACCTCATCAATGGAAAGCGCAACAGCTCCTGCCCGGGTTGCACCTGAAAAATTCCCCAGTTGAATCCAGGTATCTAATAATGGATCGTATTTCCAAAAATCATTCTCATAGCCAGTTGTAAAACTTCTTCCTGTCCCAATAAATCCTAATCCGTCAATCTCAAATCCTGTAGCGCCTGCTACCTCACCTCCCGGGTAATCTGCCTTCTGAATCCACTCATCTGCAGACGGATCATATTGCCACAAGTCATGCTCATAGCCGAGATTTGTAGCGCCACCTCCAAAATAGCCCTTAGTACCAGCAGAAAAAGAAAATGACGAGTTTCGCTTTCCTCCAGCGAAATCAGCTTTCTGTGTCCAAACATTCATTAGCGGATCATATTCCCAAAAATCATCAGCATTATTGTTATTCTCAAGGATACCGGTTCCGCAATACCCCTTGTTTTCAATCACAAAACTAGCAGCAGCTTCTCTCAGAACAGGTATATCCGCCTTTTGCGTCCAGAGATCAATCAGTGGATCGTATTCCCAAAACCCCTGTTGATGACAACTAGTGCCTAAGTACCCTTTATCGGCAATGGAAAAAATGGGGCCGCCTCCTGAAGGATATCCGGGAAAATTTGCTACCGGTTGCCATGTACCTTGTCCAGCTATTTGCACAGCCGGCAACGAACTGATCAAAATTATGTTGACCATCAATTTTTTCATGTGCAGCCGTTAAATGATTATTGTAATACAATTTTAGATTGGTAAAAATGCATATCAACTGTGGCTTTTACATTATAGAAACCGAAGTCCTCGCGGGGTCTTCAGAATGAGACCCCGCGCTGGGCAATTCAATCCACAGGGTCTTCTTCGAAAGACTCTGCGACAATAAAAATAAGGGTGATTGACAACTGAAAATTCTTCATCCAACACTTATTTTTCTTTGATCCAGTAGATGAGCAGGTGCCAGGGACCAACGTCAATGGCACGGGCAGAATCTGACAGCACTGCAAGGTTAACATTCTCACTCATGAATGCTCTGCGCGAATCGGTCTCACCGGGCTCTGTGATCACGGCGGCGGGTTCGAATTTCTCCATCATCAGTTTGTCGTTCAAAAAATCCTTCCACACCGGGACCGCCCGTGAGGCTGACTCCCACGTTATCGCCGGCGCCCAGGATCCCAAAATCACTCGTGAGGAATCTATCGTCGCCCGTCTCATGTAATCGTTGGCAACAGCAACCGTAAACTGCCGCTCATTGATTTGCCTGACATACCTGATTCCGTTCAGCAAAGCGAAAGTTAGAAGCAGCAGGATGGCCATGCCCTTCATCATTCGGTTGCGTGAAGAGGAGAAGAGCAAGGCATGAATCACGATAGATGCATTGAACCCCGCAGCAAAGAAGAAGCTCACCTGATAGCGCGGCGGAAAGTAAGTGAAGAACAAACGGTGCGATTCAAGCAGTAACCAGCAGCAACTGAGCACAAAAAGTATTTTGAATTGCGAATCTCCGCTTCGCAGGAAGTGAAGGCAGCCGGCGACGAATGAGATGAATGCCAACAGCATGAAATAGCGGGTAGAAGGTCCGAGGAGATTCATGCGGATGTGGCTAAAGATGGTTTGCAGCAGGTTTCCCGTCGAAGGTACTTTTTCCTCACTCTCAAACGCAAGCACCTGATTGAAGAATGAGCGATTCGGCAGATACCATGCAAGAACATAGACAGTGGCGAACACGGCCGTGAGCACAACAGCCCGCTGTAAGAGTGGGGCGGAAACCGGCGCGACACGAAACCACCGGACAAGCAGCAAAGAAAAAGGAACCAGAGCCGCCGCATAAACGAATTGAATCTTGACGCAATAACTGAGGAAAACGAACAAAGCGGCGAAAAAAATCTTCTGTGTTTGCTGCATCGTTTCAACCAATGCAGCCAGCAGGAAACGAATGGACAACGCCACCATGGCCACGGCAATCATTTCCGACATGGCAAGGTGTGAGTACTGAAAAACATGGAGCTGCATGAGGCATACAATGGCGGCCAATGGAAACAACATATGCGGCGAAGAAGCCGCCCATGCCATTACCATCAGCACCCAAACCAGCACCGAAACGCGCGCTACAGTCAACTGTGTTCCGAAAAATTTCATTGGCAGAAAGAGCCATGCATTAAAGAGCGGCATCTTTAAAAAATTATGACACTCGGTAAGGGAGAAGGTACCGTGATTAAGGTAGTTGCGGATTTGAATGCTGTTAATGCCTTCTGCATTCCATGCATCACGGCTACAGCAAAGTTGCCAGTCAGGATCGGCATTCAAGAAGGGCAGATGCAGAATAAACAGTGCGACTAATATGCCCGCGACGAGCAACGTGTTTTGTGTGATATGGAACCGTGTGGTAATCGGTCTGCGATTTGGTGACCCAAAATAATGAGTCGAATCCTCTTACCTCAATATTGCCAGCCGGTCGCCGTCGAGCTTAATCAGAATGAAAAGCAAAATGGTGAACGACCACAGCGAAGAGCCGCCGTAGCTGATGAAGGGCAGCGGAATGCCAATCACCGGCATGAGCCCGATGGTCATGCCCACATTGATGAGTACGTGAAAGAAAATGATGGCCGCCACACCATAGGCATACACCGTAGAGAACCGTGATCGCTGCCGGTTCGCAATGAAAAGAATCCGCAGCATGAGGGTGAGGTAAAGCAAGAGCAGCAACGTGCTTCCCCAGAAACCATATTCCTCGCCGATGGTGCAGAAGATGAAATCGGTGCTCTGCTCCGGCACGAAGTTGTACTTGGTAAGTGTTCCTTTCAGAAATCCTTTCCCCCACAACCCGCCCGAACCAATGGCGATCTTCGACTGGCGCACGTTGTAGTCGGCGTCTTTCACATCCACCTTCTGCCCCAGCAAAACTTTCACACGATCCTGCTGGTGCTTCTCCAGCACTTTGTCGAACACGTAGCCCGTTGTAAAAACATATCCGATGGAGAACAGGAAGGCCGCCACCACGATGAAGACCTGTGTGCGCGAACGCCGCCCGAGATAAATGAGCAACACGGAAATGAGAATTAGCGCCGTCACGATATAGAGTTTGTCAAACACCAGCGACAAAACGGATAATGCAATCACATAAACGCCCAGCAACAAATACGATCCCGGCAACCCGAAACGGAACAGCACGAGGAAGAAGGCCAGGAACACGAGCGTGGATCCCGCATCACCCTGCAGGAGCACAAGCAGAGCCGGCAGACCAAAAAGGCCGAGTGCGATAAAGCGCGTCTTCAGGTCTTTCATGTTGATGGTAAGTCCGCTCAGGAATTTGGCCAGTGCGAGGTTGGTGGCAAACTTGGCAAACTCCGAGGGCTGCAACTGAAAACTTCCGATGGCGATCCAGTTCTTGTCGCCGTGCTTCGCCGTGCCGATCACAAACACGGCAGCGAGCATCAGTAACACGAGTACATACAAACCATAGGCAAACGTCGTGTAGAACTTGGAATCGGTGAGCAGGATGGCGCCGCCGAGCAGCAAGCTACCAAGGATCCAGAGGAACTGGCGGCCGTATGATTTATCGAGATCGAATATGCTGGGTTGCGTATCATCATACGTGGCGGCAAACACCGCCATCCAACCAATGAGCATGAGGGTGATGTAGAGGATGATCAGCATCCAGTCCACGCCCTGGTTGGGTTTGCGTATGGTTTGATAGCTCATTGGATCAGGGTCGAAGTCATCATGCGCTCTTCGAGGTATTTCCTCGGTGCACTGATAGTATCATTCAGATATTTTTCAATCATCAAACTGGCGATGGGTGCGGCAAAGCGCGATCCGAATCCCGAATTTTCCACTACAACAGCGATGGCAATTTTCGGATCATCCACCGGCGCATAGGCCACAAAGATGGAGTGGTCTTCACCATGCGGGTTCTGCGCTGTACCGGTTTTGCCCGCCACCTTCGTTCCGGGAATTTGCGCCACAGTGGCCGTGCCTGCTTCCACCACGCGCTCCAGTCCTTCACGCACCATACGGAAATACGAAGAATCAATCGGCACCTCGTGTTTGACAATGGTTTGCTTCAGCAGTGAATCGCTGTCGGCCACTTTCCTGATCACATGAGGCGTGTACCAGTATCCATTATTCGCAATAGCTGCCATCACATTGGCCATTTGCAGCGGTGTTTCACCAATTTCGCCCTGCCCGATACCGAGCGAAACAATGGTCACGGAGTTCCATCCTTTGGGGCCGTAAATCTTGTTGTAGTATTTTGAATCAGGCAGGTAGCCGTAGCCCTCATTCGGCAGATCAATGCCCGTCTTCACACCAAGCCCGAGTGTAGCCATCATCTTTTTCCAGTAGTCCACTCCTTCTCCCACCGTCTTGAACGGTTTATCATCTACAAGCCGGCGGAAGGTGTTGCAGAAATAACTGTTGCAGGAGAACTGAATGGCCACGGCCACATTCGGAACGAAACCGGAATGATGACAACCTACCCGTAACGGACCCACATAATACGCCCCGGGGCAGGGATACGTGGTGTTGTAATCAATGGCGCCTTCCTGCAACCCCACCAACGCAAGTGATGGCTTGTACGTGGAACCCGGCGGATACGCGGCTTTGAGCGGCCGCACGAAGAGCGGCTTCAGTGAATCATTCAGCAGTACTTTGAAATTCTTCGCACGGTCCTGCCCGGTGAGCAGATCGGGATCGTAGGTGGGGCTGCTGATCATGGAGAGAATTTCACCCGTCTTCGGTTCAATGGCCACCACGCTGCCGATTTTTCCTTTCATCAGTTTCTCCCCGTAACCCTGCAGTTCGATATCGAGCGAAGAGACCATGTTGCTCCCGGGAACGGCGGCCGTATCAAACCGTCCATCATTAAAACTTCCCTGCTCGCGGTTGTGTACGTCCACCAGTACAAAGCGCGTTCCCTTGATACCGCGCAATTCCTTTTCATACGACTGCTCTATGCCGCCCGTACCGATGTAGTCACCCGACTTGTAGTAACCACCGCCGCGCTCAATCTGTTTCTGATTCACCTCGCTGATATACCCGAGCACATGAGCCGCGCTCTTGAATGGATAGGCGCGCACGGTGCGCACCTGTCCGTAAAACCCGGGAAAGAGATAGAGCTCTTCCTGGATGGAAGCATATTTATCCACGGAAAGTCCCTTGGCGATGAGGGATGGTTTGAAGCGTGAATACTTCACGGCCTTATCGAACGTGCGGCGGAATGAGGTATCACTCATTCCCACCAGTTCGCAAAAACCGGCCGTGTCGAGATCCTTCACCTGGTTGGGTACCACCCACAGGTCATACTCCTTCTGGTTGTCAATAATGAGTTTTCCGTTGCGGTCAAATACGAGACCTCGCGCGGGAAAGACCGTGACTTCGCGAAGCACATTCGATTTGGCTAATTGCTGGTAATCCTTGTTTACAATCTGCAGGAAGAAGAGCCGGACAATGAATATCACGATCACGCCGATGATGACGTACTGCAACACATTCCTTCTGCTTTGATATAAATCGGTCATGACTCCGCAGCGCGGCAGGCAAAATTGCGGTTAAAAAGAGTGCGTTGCTGAAAAGAATTTCACAGGATGTGAATAAGGAAACAACGGCGCTTACACGATGGCCCTGGCCCTGCGCCGGTAAAACAGGTATTGCAAACTCAGGATGATGGCGATGGACACCACACTGCTCACGGCAATTTTCTGGATCACGAAAATGAACTGTGTAAAGCTGAATGATTCCGCAATGAACAGCCAGAGGTGGTGAATGAAGATCAGTACCGAGCAATAAGTGAAGAACCACATGAAACCAAGAGAAGAAACAGAAGGACGGTCCTCCGGCTGATAACCGGCTGCGGGTTTCAGGAGCCGCAGCATAAAGGGCCGAAGAAATGCCGTGAGCACGGTGGCGGAAGCATGTACGGCGCCGGAGTGGGCGAAGAAATCAATCACCCACCCGCTGAAGAAACCGAACACGAGCACCAGCCACACCGGTGTTTCGAGCGGCAGCATGAGAATAAACAGCATGTAGATGTAGGGATTGAATAAGCCATGCAGATGAATGTTATCGAGCAGCAGCACCTGCACGGCGGTGAGCATCACGAAACGGAACAGATTGACGGATATGCTACTGAACATCTTCCGTTTGTTTGATGAGTGAATCCATCTCGGCATGCATGAAGTTGTTCACTACATACACATAGTCTACGCGGCGGAAGTTGGTGGCCAGCTTTACCCGTATGTCATAAAAATTCCCCGGCTCAACGAGTTTAAAATTTTCAATGGTGCCGATAGGAATGTTATCCGGAAAAATGCGCGACACACCACTGGTGAAAATCGTGTCGCCCTTGTGCAATGATTCCTGCCGTGTTATTTCTTCGAGGTTGGAGTAATCGGGGTTCTTGCCATCCCAGCGCAGGGTGCCGCGGCTGCCATCGCGGCGCACACGGGCACTCACCGTTACGCGGGAATGAAGCAGCGAATACAGCGTGGCGAAATGCGGCGTCACGTTCTTTACTATACCCACTACCCCCTGCGGTCCCACCACGCCCATGCGCGGCTCAACGCCGGCATCACTGCCTTTGTTGATGAGGATGTAGTTGTTGGTTTCTCCGGTAGTGGTTTGAAGTACACGCGCTGCGATATATGAATAGAACTGTTTGCGGACCGTGTCTTTCATAACCCTCAACTGCGATGTATCGCTGTAATAAAGCGAAGGTCTGAGATTATGAAGTTGTGCATTTTCCTGCGCCAGCTCGCGGTTCGATTCACCCAGCGTGAGGTAGCCGGTCACTTCTTTGTAAATGCTCATGGTTCTGCCCACCACTTCATCACTTATGTTGAGGGCGAAAGCGCGCTGATATTGATTGTTGGAAATAATCAGGTAAAGACAAACGACTTGCAGCAACAGAAATAAGAAGAAGGCATTATAGCGATAAAGAAAGAGGAAGAGGTTGCGCATCCAATAAGTTCAATGACCAATTATCAATGACCAATAACCAATGATCAATGACCCCTGATCAAAAATCAAATCATTTTCAAGACGAGAATTTTCAATCAGCATGCAATGTTTCTCCTTTGAAAATTGAAGCCGGGATATTATTTGAAAATTGGAATTTGATAATTGGAAATTCACTTCCGGTTACGTCATTAAGAACGGGAAGCGGTGAATGTTTTTGAGCGCTATGCCGGTTCCGCGCACCACGGCGCGAAGCGGATCATCGGCGACTGTCACCGGCAATTTAGTTTTAATGCCAAGACGTTTATCCAAGCCACGCAACAACGCACCACCGCCGGTGAGATGCAATCCCTGCCGGTGAATATCTGACGCCAGTTCGGGCGGCGTAGTCTCCAGCGCTTTCAGTACGGCTTCTTCCACCTTTGAAATAGACTTGTCAAGCGCATGAGCAATTTCCTGGTAATTGACGGTGATCTGCTTGGGAATGCCCGTCATCAGGTCGCGGCCGTGCACGGCGTAATCTTCCGGCGCGTCGTCAATATCACTCATGGCGGCGCCCACATTGATCTTGATCTGCTCGGCCGTTCTTTCCCCGATGAGCATGTTGTGCTGGCGGCGGATGTAATCCATGATATCAGCGGTGAACTCATCACCGGCTACGCGGATGGACTGATCGCACACGATACCGGCAAGCGCAATCACAGATATACCGGTGGTGCCGCCGCCGATGTCAATGATCATGTGCCCTACCGGCTCTTCCACATCAATTCCAATCCCGAGGGCTGCTGCCATCGGTTCGTGAATGAGATACACTTCCCGCGCACCCGCCTGCTCGGCGGAGTCGCGCACGGCGCGCTTCTCCACTTCCGTAATGGAAGAAGGAATGCAGATCACCATGCGCCACGTGGGAGTAAACAAAAATCCCTTGGGGTTGATCATCTTGATCATTTCCCTGATCATGCTCTCGGCCGCCGCAAAGTCGGCGATCACGCCATCCTTGAGCGGACGGATGGTCTTGAGATTATCGTGGGTTTTTTCATGCATTTGCATGGCTTTCTTGCCCACAGCCACCACTTTACTGGTCAGGCGGTTAATGGCCACAATGGATGGTTCATCCACCACCACTTTATCATTATGAATGATTACGGTGTTTGCCGTACCAAGGTCAATGGCAATTTCCTGGGTTAAAAAATTGAATAGTCGCATCGAATACGCTCTGAAAAGTCAGTTTAAAATCCGGCGCAAAGTTGATAAAAAGAATGACACGGATTTCAGGCAAATCCACTACGGCCTGCGCAAGCAACTTTGCAGAGCGGTTTCAATCTCTGAAATTTGGCAGCGGTTCTATAAAATCACCCAGTGAAGCTGCTCATTATTCTTTTCTTCCTGGTTCTAACCATCACTCCGTTGACGGTGTACCGCGGGCCCGGCCTGCAGGAACGTGCCGAGCAAATGGTGAAGACATACATTGCGTCCAAAGGAAATTATATGGCCATCTACTTCAGCGATATTGACACTGCTTTTTCATTATTGGAAGAAGATTCGGACTACCGGAAACTGGGACAGCGGGCGCAGGCCTACCAGGATTCCACTTTTATGTTTACACCAGTTGACGTGAAAAAAGCGAATGACTACTTCGCGGCTTATAAAAAGATCAATGAAACGCGCGACTCCATCCGGCTTCACTACCGGCCACAGCCTGTCGGCTACCTGCTCATTCATCATTTTCAATTTGACGGCGAACCGTGGACTGACTCGTTCATTTTTGATTTCGGGCTGAAGAGTTTCATCCGCATTCGCCAAACCATTGAGTGAACAGCACGGCTGAATACAAATCACTCCTATCTTTCCGAAAGAACCTCTTCCATGAATCAAATCCGGAAATGGCGGACTGCTGCTGAATGGGTTTCGGTTTTCGTTCTCGCCGGTTATGTGCTGTATGCCGGCATCCTGCGCGGGTGGCAGATGCAAAGTGATTTCCCGAATTACTACACTTCTTCGCGGTTGCTGGTTGAAGGAATTGAGGTGAGCAGAATTTATGACAACCACTGGTTCACCGAACAACTGACGGTACATGGTTTTAATCAGCCCGGCAAGTTCACTCCCTTTCCGCCGCCTACTGCGCTGCTCATGATTCCGCTTACGCCGTTCGATCCGCTCACGGCCAAGAGAATCTGGCTGGTGATGAATGTGCTGCTGCTCATTCCAACGGTATTCTTCATCAGAAAAATCAGCGGTGAAAGCCGGCGCTTTTCCTGGTTGCTGATTCTTGTAACCGGACTGGGGCTTGCAAACAACTTTTATCTCGGACAAGTGTATCTGCTCGTGCTGCTTGCCTTGTTAGCAGGCCACTACCTGATCACGACGAATAAGGAATACACCGGTGCCGCCATTTGGGGAATTGCCGCGGCCATTAAATTGATTCCTGTGATCTTTCTGTTGCCATTCATCTTTCAGAAAAAATGGAAACCGCTTGCAGGATTTACGGCTGGGTTTGCGGCCATCCATTTCATCACACTCTTGGTAACGGGAAAAGAAGTTTATGCCAACTACTTTTCCGTTCTCGCAAATCATCTCAACGGTTCCATTGACGGGCAATCACCCTATGCTTATCAGTTTCAATCCTGGAACGCTTTGCTGAGGAACCTGTTTGTTTATGATGAAGTGCAGAATCAGCATCCCCTGATTCATTTTGCTTTGCTGTTTCAAATTGGCCGGCTGTTCATCTATGCCGTTGTCATTCTCATCGCGGCGGAACGGATTTATGATTTCCGGAAACACAGTGACTTTACTGAACTGGTAATGGCCATCACCGGTATTGCCGTTTTTGAATTGTTACCCGCGTCAGCTACCTATCATTTTATTATGCTGCTCTTCCCGTTCCTGTTCTTGTTCAGGAAAGCAAACAGGGATCAAAGAATCGTGCTCTTCATTTCATTTGCAGCGATCGGAACGCTACCCGTGATTTTGCAGAAACTGATTCCTGAAAATGCCCCGATACTATTTTTATTCTACCGCCTTTGGTTGATGACGATCTTTTGGGCCGCGGCGATGGTGGTGCTTAAACGCATCTCGAAAAAAAAAATCTCTATCCCGTGATTTTATCGTCGGATTAATCCCAGTACCGTTTCTTCTCCGGATAGAAACTTCACTTCGTTGCGGGAAACGGTTTCATGCGCGCTTGCACCCGTGAGCGCCATTGCACAAGCAGCCACAACTTCATTAACCCCGATCATCTTCATGCATTGATTGTCGCCGTGGCACGGTGATTTAAGAAAGAGATGTACGCACGGGCTGCAGTAAAGATTTTTGTAAATCACATGAGAGCGGTCATTCATCTTGTATTGCAACGGGGAGCACGGACCGAATAGTGCTACCACCGCAGTGCCCGTCGCGAAGGCCAGATGCATCGGGCCGCTGTCATTCGTCACGATCAGCTTTGCGCAAGAAATGGTTTGAATCAATTCCACAAGTGAAAGCCTGCCGCAGGAATCAACTACACGTGGCAGGATCTCTTTATCTAATCCGCGCATCACTTCGTTTACATTTCCGGTTTCATTCACCGAGCCGGTAATCACAAAATGCATCTGCGGAAACTGCGTGGCCAACTGATTGATCAATGCTGAAAAATTCCTTGCTGCCCACCGCCGCTCAATTCTCAAATCAGAAGCGTTTGGATTCACCACGATGTATTCTCCCTCCGGTAAAATGGCCGTTGACTTCTGATCTAAGCCATTCGGATCATGAATCAAAAAATGATACAGTTCATGAATTGCTTCAGTTGAACCAACGGCTCTTGCCATTTGCAGGTACACCTCCGAAACCGGAATGCGGCTGTTGTACTGAATGAAATGATGATAAATACCCGCCCGCCACGATGAGGAAGGGCGATGCAATCCCAGTTTAACGCGAGCCCGTGACCAGGATGCAAGCACGGTACTGAAGTAGGAATACACTTCCAGATCAAACCAGAAATCAATGCGGCGTAAAAAGAATTTTACAATCAACCTGAGGCATGAAGTGAACAGGGAAACGAAACCGCTGTCATTCACGATCCATGTTTCACTTACCATGGGCAACAGGCGGATAAGCTGTGCATTTGATTTGGAGGTGATGAAGATCAGTTTGGCATCCGGATAGTTTCTCTTCAGCGTTTGCAGCATCGGGGTTGACTGAATGATGCTTCCCATGCCGGTAAGTTTCACCACGGCAATACTTTTAACAGACTCGGGTGCGTGCGTGCTGATGATTTTTCTTTTGATCACGCTCATGGCCGACATGATGGCGGCAAGCGGCGCGAAGAGCGCTTTGTCTATCCTGATTTTACTTTGGAGGTTCACGGCGAAGAAATGTTCAGTTTACTGCTTGATCTTCTGCCAGAGTTGATTGGGATTCTTAAGTACCAGCTTATAACCGGCTTTGCGATTCATCTCTTTCATAAACCCCCGCATACCGGATGCAATGAATGATGCGGAATCATCGAAGAAGATGAATCCGCCAATTGCAAGATGGCGATCGATATTTTCAAAATCACGTCGAACAAATTCAAGTTGATGATTGCCGTCAACATATGCGAAACTGATGGCGCCGCCCAGTGGGGTTTTTCTTCCGAACACATCAGTCGCTTCCGTATTTGAATTCCATTGCTGAAAAAACTCATCAGAGAAAAGTTCGATGGTGAACGGAAGCCGCGCCGGATTGAAGAACCGGAGATTCCGGATAAACGATTCCTTCACAAACTGCTTCATATTCTCCGGTGAAATTCCCAGCGACTGCCGGTAGAAATTCATCTCCTTCTCTTCAAACTCCCACTTGTCGCAGGAGAAGAACCTGTTGTCACGCCGGTGCATGTGCAGGTAATGCGCAATCATGTTGGTGGACATGCCGAGGAAAGAACCGATCTCAATCACCGCGCCATGGCCGGGCATGTACCTGACGGCATAGTCAATGCAATACAGGTTTTCAGGAACAAACAGCACCGATCCGCTGCAGGTGAGTTTCAGTGTTTCATAGAAATCATCCTTCAGTTTCCGGTACGGAAGCACTCTCTTCCTCACGGAATGAATTGTTGCACGGGACAAAATTCGCGAAACCACTTTTTATGTTATGCTGTCAAACTTACCCTGAAAATAGTTGCCGTTAAACCATGGCGTATGAGCCAGGCGTAATCCGTCAGAAATTTTATACTCATGAACGATGCGTGCCACAAACTGCGTGTGAATGCCCTCCGTGAAGTGATGTTCCACCTGAAATTCGTTTACATCAAGGGCAAAAGCCGGTACGGGGATCTTCCATGTATGCGATTCCATGAACTTCACATCCTGTACATGATCCGGTAAAACACCGCCGGCATGATGCCCGCCAAAACGATACACCGTTTCCTTCATCGCAAATGGAACCGATGACGCACAAAGCTTCTTTGACCCGAGAATGTGTTGTATGGCAGGGCTGGTTGATCGGACCGAAATGATCATGAGCTCAGGAGCAATTTTTCCAAGTATGTCAACAGGAAAAACATCAAAGCCGTTTTGATGCGCAACGGAAACCAGGTAAACCGGTCTCGGTTTCAGCGTGTAAACAAAAAGCTTCAACAACTCAGCAGGTGGCACTACGAAATGCCTGGCCTTGCGGTTCGTTTTATTCTTTAAGTCCAGGAGCACGGCATACCAAACCCGCTGCACCCATGAAAATTCCTCGATAGGAAAATCTGATTCGAAGAGATGCAGCAACAGGTTGCCGGCCGGTTCGCCACGAACTTTTTTCAGCGGTAGTTGCCCAATAACGGTTTCATCACGAAGAATCAGCAATAGCGGATTGGGCGGCATGGATTCATTCATCACGGCAGCATTGACTGCTACCGTAAACGGATTAAGCGTGATGAGGGCATGCGCCTCAGTGATATCCGTATGCTTTCCGTTCAACTCCAGCATGATTCGCTCATGCTCATAGGTACTGCTGATGGCAACAGGATGCAGTTTGAACCGGTTGAGATATTGAGAGAAAGATTTTCTGATGCTCATGCCACTGCGAAGGTAAGCGGTGAACTTTCCGTGCTCATGCAGCGAAATGGCCCGGCATGTTGCGCAAACTACTTCCAACTTCACGTAGGTTTGGGACTCCGATGAAGCGAGTGCTCCTTTTCAATCCGCGTGCTGCTGATCACAAGCCGCGAATTCCCAATTCCGTGCTTCAGGTGGCGGCGAGCATTGAAGGCAAATTCGACTGGGTGATCGTTGATGGAAATCTCGAACAGGATCCGTGGAAAAAAATTGAAGACTACTTCAGCACGGGAAAATTCGATGTGTTTGCACTGACGGTGATGCCTGGTCCGCAGTTGAAGCAGGCCATTCCGTTTTCGAAACACGTGAAAGAAAAATTTCCGGACATCAAAATCATCTGGGGGGGCTACTTCGCCTCCAACCAAGGGAAGGTGGTGATGGAGTCGGGTTACGTGGATTACATCGTATATGGGCCGGGCGATAAAACGTTTCCAGAACTGCTTTCAGCACTGGAGAAGAACTCACCTGTGGAGCATTTAAGTAATCTGATATTCAAAAAAGAAAATCAAATAATCAAATCACGAAAGGATGAGTTGTATGATCAGGATGCACTGCCGCGGCTTCCGTATCAAAAGCTGAACGGATTTTATCCCATCAAAAAATATATGGGTAAAACATTCCTTGGTCAGCACACCATCGCTTACCATTCGAGTGTGGGTTGCCCGTTCTCCTGCGCCTTCTGCGGCATTGTACCGATCTATGAAGCCCGGTGGAAAGGAAAATCGGCTGAGACTATTTACCGTGACATCAAATTCCTGAAAGAAAATTTCGGCGGCGACTCCATCGAGTTTCATGACAACAACTTTTTCGTTTCAGAAAAGAGAACCGTTGAATTTTCAAAACTCATACGGAATGAAAACATGATCTGGTGGGGCGAAGGAAGAATTGATACGATTGACAAATACAGTGATGACTCTTTGGCCATCATGCGTGAAGCCGGCTGCAAGATGATTTTCTTCGGCGCTGAAACGGGCAATGATGCCATCCTGCACCTGATGGACAAAGGCGGCACTCAAACCGGCGAACAGATCCGGCGCTTTGCAGCCCGCATGAAAAAGTTTGACATCATCCCGGAGTATTCATTCGTGCTGGGCACGCCGGCAGCAACGGAGGAGCAGGTCATGAAACAGATTGATGACGACATTACCTTCATCCGCGGAATCAAAGAAATTAATCCGAACACCGAGATCATCATCTACGTTTATTCCCCGGTGCCCACCGAAGGCAGCGGGCTGTTCAATTCGGTGAAGTCGCAGGGATTTTCTTTCCCGCAAAAACTGGAAGACTGGATTTCACCGCAATGGGAAAATTTTGACCTGCGGAAAAATCCGCTCACGCCCTGGCTGAAGCCATATATGATTGACCGGATCAAAAATTTTGAAACCGTACTGAACGGATATTACCCGACCGTGAGTGACATTAAACTTTCTTCCTTCAAAAAGAAAATGATCAGTGCCTTATCGGCTATGCGTTACAAATGGAAAGTGTATGATTTTCCCTATGAAATAAAAGCGGTGCAGAAGTTCTGGCTGCGCTACCGGCAACCGGAGTGGGAAGGATTCTGATGCCTTCACCAAGTTGAAATTTTTTTGGAGTAAGGCGGCGCTGAGAGACTTCATGCATTCAATTCTGGCCATTGACTTAGCTTTATGATCTATTCTTTCCTATGAAGCAGTTTCTTCTTTTATGGGTGGCGGTGATTTCATTTGCTGCTCATGCACAAGTCACCCTCAATGTGGTGAGCGTGCCGGCCAACACGCCGCAAAACGATGACATCTTTGTTGCCGGAACATTCAACGGCTGGGACCCCGGAAATGCCGGTTACAAACTCACCAAGATCAACAATGACTTTTATACGATCACGCTGGCGCCCGGCAGCGGAACCATTGAATTCAAATTCACCCGGGGTGATTGGGTGCGCGTAGAATGCAAGGCCGATGGTTCATTTCTCCCCAACCGCACGTTCACCTACGGCAACGGTGATACCATCACCCTGAACATTGCCGGCTGGGAAGACCTGATAGGAGGCGGCGGACCTACTTCCACGGCTTTGCCAAACGTTTCGGTGATGGACCCTTCGTTTTACATGCCGGAACTCAACCGTTACCGGAAAATCTGGATTTACCTGCCTGATGATTATTCAATGGCCACTTCTAAATATTACCCGGTGATTTACATGCAGGACGGACAAAACCTCTTCGATGATTCTACTTCCTTCAGCGGTGAGTGGGAAGTGGATGAAACACTGCACAACCTGCAAATGGACGGCAACTATGGCTGCATCGTTATAGGCATTGAGAACGGCGGCATTGACCGCATCAACGAATATTCTCCCTACTTCAATCCGTCATATGGCGGCGGGCAGGGCGATGAATACTGCGATTTTATCGTCAACACACTTAAGCCCTACGTGGATTCGCATTACCGCACACTCTCTACGCGCGACTTTACTGCCGTGGCAGGAAGCTCCATGGGCGGATTAATTTCTTTTTATGCCGGCATGAAATACCAGGATGTGTTCAGCAAGATTGGAGTATTCTCCCCTTCCTTATGGTTTGATGATTCCCTTTACACGTTTGTGAGTGATCACGGGAAGCAGCAAACCATGCGCGTCTATTTTGTGGCCGGAAGAAATGAAAGCTCAGGCATGGTGCCGGACATTAAAAGCATGTACAATACCATGGCGGCCGAAGGATTCACAGCAGAAGAAATGGACACCGTAATTAAGAACGATGGGCAGCATGCCGAGTGGTTCTGGGCGCTGGAATTCCAGGGCTGCTTCCTTTGGCTCTTTGCCAACACGATTATTTCCGTCGAAGACCTGAAGCCCGATTCCGTTTTCTCCATCTCACCCAATCCCGCAAAAGATCATCTGGTACTTCATTCCAAAACACCGATGAAGAAGATCGAAGTGCAGATTTATGATGTGAACGGAAATGAAGTGCTTTCCTCACAGCAATCATTTTCAAAACCCGTGAAAGTGGACAAATTGCCCAATGGGTTATACCTGTTGAAGGTGAGCGACGGAATTTTTACGGCAGCTAAAATTTTCGGGGTGCAGCGCTGAGATCAATGCTTCACTATGAAGCTGGCCTTGGCAATCGCTTCTCCGGAGTCATCACTGATCAGCAGAAAGTACTCTCCGTCTTCGAGTTGACTTACATCAATGCCTTTACTGTATTCGAGTTCCTGTTCAATCACTGTTTTGCCCCATGTATCGTACACATAAACCATCCTGCCATACTTCTCCACTACCTCGTTGCTGATGTAAATCACATCTCCGGATGGATTGGGAGAGACTTTGAGTCCCAACTCATCTCCGTCAATGATGACGACGCCTGTCGAAACTTCATTAAACATGAAGTGATCCAGTTGCAGCCGGCTTCCTTTTTGGGGATGGAGCATGCTGCCGGCATAACAAAAAATCGTTGCCGTATCGGGTAAATGGGTCGAAGTGTACATAACAGGGATCGAAAATGATTTCCAGGAATTCATCGGCTCTGCGGATCTGTAAAGACCTTGCCCAATGATTTCCCTGGAATGGGTAAATGGATTGTATTCTGAAAACTCAACAATGATGTAACAGCTGTCACCGGTTTCGACCGGCTGAAAAAGGATGTAGCCGTCGAGTGTTGCCGGCCTCAGGTTGTATGCGAAACCCGTGGTGTGATTCGCTTCATCCGATCCACTCACCATCATGGCGCGAATCACAGAACCATCTTCCGCTTCTGTATTTTCAAGCTGAACGGCAAGCGCACCCTCTACGGCATCGGTGATAGCGCGAATAGGAACTTGCACTGCCTGCGGAACAGAAACATTTTCGGTAAACCAACCAGATGGATTTTCTATTGAACCATTATCGGTCCAGTTTTCAAATGAAGCATTCGGGATTTGAGAAAATCCGTTGACAATGCTCCCGCCCACAATGGCAAGCGCGAGTAAAAATTTCATAGCACCCTCTGCGACAAACTTAGCAGAATTCACTTTCATTTTCAGTGATTTCATTACGTTTTCCCCACCGGATTGTAGAAATCGAAATCCGGTGATGAAGATATACTGCGTGCTACGCATGATAATGACTCTACGTACCTGATTTGAAAAAGATTCTTACCGCAGATTGATTCAAATAATACATCCTGCCATCAGGACTTTCCAACTTTTTCCTCAATCATATGCCAATTATGCCTGTTGAGTGCGAATATGCTTGCCCTGTGTTTCGGTGATAAGAATTTTACACACTGAAATGAATCTGAAACCTGATGGAGAAGAAAGCGTTTTAAAAGGTTTGCGATATAATTAAACCATCAACAAAAACAACCCAAATGACACAAATGACAATGAAACTCTTTGCCGGAAACCGATTCTATATTCTGGTGGCGCTCGTATTGTTAGCGGAACTTGCTGTACTGGCAGCACTCCTGTGATTCTGACGAATCCTCCTTCATAATTACGGAATACATCAGTGAATAATGGCCACTTTGCGGCTCAGGTCAAATGAAGCCGAATGCAGCTGAAGTATGTAAGTACCGGCAGGCACACCCGCAACATTCCAACTGAATTGGCGGGTTGAAAAAATTTTGCGATGCTGTGTGATGGCGCCTGCCGAATTGATCAGGCGCATTTCTGCACCGGCAATGGTGCGGTCAAAAGAAATGGTGAGCACATCACTGGCCGGGTTAGGAAAACAACCAACAGAAACCAGCGGTGGCATCTCATCTACACCCACCGCATCTTCGAGCAGATCATTTTTATAAACACCATTGCCATGGGTGAAAGCCAGCAGCGTGTTGTCTGACGGGGAAAGAACCAAATCCCAAATCATGGCGGCTTCAGGCAAACCATCCGCGTAGGTAAACCAGTCAGTTCCCCCGTTACTGGAAACATAAACACTGAGGTCGCAGCCGGCATAGATATTACTGGTGTGATCAGGATCAATCATCAGGCAATGAAACGGAACATCGGGCAACGACATGCTGATATCAACCCACGTTGATCCGGCATCTTCACTTTTAAAAATGTGTCCGCCTGCCGAGCCACTGAATCCTCCCATGACGGCATAAACAGTTTTAGCATCAACCGGATCCACGGTTATGCGCATTACATACCGGTCGGGTAAATCACCGGTGATGTCTTCCTTGCTGCTTCCCCCGTTAAAACTCCGATACACGTGCATAGGATTTCCTTCCCTGGGAGCTGTAGCAAAGTAAACCGTGTCAGGATCATGGTATGAAACTCCAATGCTTAATATTGGGTTTTCATTATCGACAGGATCCGGCTGAACGGCATTCCATGAATTTGAATTACCGGAATTGGTGCTCTTGAGCAGCGTGGAAGTACCGGCATAAATCACGTTCGTTTCTGAAGCGCTCATAGCCAGCGGTGCAAGGAAAGCGGCGGGATTATAGCCATACGGGTCACTCGGTGATGAATACACATCAGAGAAAAAACTTCCGCCGTTGGTTGACTTGGCAATGTTCAGATACTGGTAGCAGCCGAATTGAATGTTATCGTTATCAGGATTGATGAGATTGTAACAACCATCACCTCCCAGCGGATAATTCCAATACACGGAGCCGGTGTATTGCCGTGTGCCGTTATCCTGCAGGCCCGAAAGCATGAGGGCCGCATCCTGATGCGAAACCGAGCCGATGTAATGCTGACTGGTTACATATCCATCCGTGCATTCCGTCCAGTTGTTGCCGGTGAAACTGTTGCTCCGGTACAAGCCGCCATCGGTAATCACGTATACTTTGTTTGCATCAAGCGGATTGGAAATGATATCATGAATATCAGAATGCACAGAACCGAAAGAAGAAAAACTCCCGCCAGAGTTGGTGGACTTATACAGGTACACCCCGCCGGCCAGCACTCTGGTTGCATCATCGGCCTTAATCAGTAATCCTTTGGAATACCATCCCTGCCATTGCATAATATCTGCCGTTGATTTCAGCGTCCATGAATCACCGCCGTCTTCGGAGCGGTAAACGCCCACGGTGCTATACCTGTTTCCGATGATCGCCATCAGTATGTTGTGATTGCCTGCACATGACGAAATAGTAATCCTTCCATCATGAGTATTGGAAGGCAATCCATTCGTCAGCAGTTCCCAGGTATTGCCTCCATCCTGTGTTCTGTAAATTCCTTTGTCACCACTGTCTTCATTTCCCACACCGGCAAATACAACATTGGTATCTACGGGATCAATGGAAATATCCATCACCATCAGTTTATCCAGCACATTTGACCAGGTATCGCCTCCGTCATGACTTCGGTAAATGCCTTCCGTAGTGGCCGCATAAAGCACCGCAGGGTTTGACGGATTGTAGACAATGTCCCACACACCGCGGTTATTCTGATACGTCCAGTCCAGCACTTTCTCCCATGTGGTTCCGCCGTCCTTCGATCTCAGGATGCCGATGCCGAAACTTCCTCTTTGGGTGCGGTCATCCAATCCGCTGGTTGATGTGCCGTATGAATAGGTTTCTCCCGTGCCGATGAGCATTTCATTGTGATCATTCGGATTGATGGCAATCGCTCCCACACCCAATACCGGAAATCCGGTGGGTACCTGTTGCCAGGCATTCACCCCGATTCCACCTGTAGTTGACTTCCACAATCCGCCGCTGGCCGAACCCAGCCACACCACGGAAGTATCCGCAGGATCAATGGCAATACTCACCGTTCTTCCTCCCACGTTATTGGGGCCAATACTTTGCCAGGCGGTTCGGGTAGATGGATGCTTTGCCATGGCAAAATGGTGAAGCCAGGCCTTGCCATAACCGGCCGGTGGTATATCAGCTTCCGGAAACGCTGCCGCGGCAGTAACAAAAGTCAGTGCATCATAGGCCTCCCGCGGATTTTCTTCCCACATCATGTGCGCAGGCGTTTCACGATTGGCAAGGAAGAGAAGCCAAGGCGTTGTAATCGTAAGCAGCGTAAGAATGGCCGGCAGGATTTTTTTCATTCGAATTGATTGATGAATCAAAATACGGGTATCGCCGGGATCAAACAAAGAAAATTCTGTGTGCAGAATGGGCGCATGGATTTGATGCGTTGCAGTTACGATGTCTATTTTTGCGACACCGGACCGTTCATGGCATCCACACAACAATCATTTTTAGAAGCGGCACATAAGACTGCGGCCGATAAGGAGCTTCATCGCAAACTGAATTACAACATCGGCAAGTATGCTGATACGGTAAAGAAGGGCAAGCTTCAGTATCACGATCTGGAACTCGCTAAACAGCGCGCCAAGAACCTGAAGTGGAAAGCCATCTCCAACCTCGACAAATACCTCATCGAGTTTGAATCCAATTTTACGAAACGCGGCGGCAGGGTCGTGTGGGCCGAGAATGCGGAGGAAGCGTTGGCTGAAATCAAGTCCGTCATGAAACGGGTAAATGCACGCAGTGTGGTGAAGTCAAAGTCCATGACTACGGAGGAAGTTCACCTCAACGACTTTCTTGAAAAGATGAATGTGGAAGTGGTGGAGACCGATCTGGGTGAATACATTCAGCAGCTCGATGGTGAACCGCCCTTTCACATTGTAACTCCGGCCATGCATAAATCGAAAGAAGATGTGGCCCGCGTATTCAACGAAAAGCTGGGAACGCCCATCACACTCACCCCGCAGGAACTCACTATGGAGGCGCGCGGCCGGCTTCGCGAAAAGTATGTGAAAGCTGATGTCGGTATTACCGGCGCCAATTTCATATTGCCTGATGTTGGCGGTGTGCTGGTGCTGGAAAATGAAGGCAATGCACGGCTCACGGTCACTTTCCCGAAAGTGCATATCGTTATTGTGGGAATTGAAAAAGTGATTCCGTCGGTGAATGATCTTCCCTTATTTCTTCCGCTGTTGGCCACATTCGGCACCGGCCAAAAAGTGACTGTATACAATACGATCCTCAGCGGCCCGCGGCAGGAAGGGGAAGTGGACGGGCCTGATGAAATGATCGTAATCCTGATGGATAACGGACGCAGCCACCTGCTTGCAGAAGCAGAACAGCGCGAGGCATTGTATTGCATCCGTTGCGGCGCCTGCCTCAATGCCTGTCCCATTTACAAGAATATCGGCGGACATGCTTATCAAACCACTTACAGCGGGCCGATCGGCTCGGTGATTACCCCGCATTTCAAAGGCATGGAAGAATTCAAGCATCTGAGCTATGCCTCATCGCTGTGCGGTAATTGCACGGAAGTATGCCCTATGAAGATCAACCTGCACAACCTGCTTGTGTTTAATCGCCGTGATGCAGTAAAACAGGGTGACTACAATTCGGCCGAGAAGTTTGGCTGGAATCTCTGGAAGCGAAGCATGCTTTCACGAAAGCTCATGGATCTTGCCGGTTCAAAAATGAAGAACCGTGCTCTTAAATATCTCTTTTCCAAATCATGGGGCACTCACCGCGAAATGATTGAAGTGGCTCCCAAATCGTTCAGTGAAATGTGGAAGGAACGGGAAACTCATTGAATTTCCGCTACGGCTTCGGCTTCCACCACTGAATAAATCATATCTCTCTTCCTTTTCTTACCGGTTCTGAATCTTTGACCACAGGGCTGCGTAACAGAATTCCCCTTGTAAACCCGACATATGTTATGATATCACCCTAATATCTTATAAGCACCAAATCCACCAACCCACGTTACCCCAGTTCTATGAAGAAGATTTTACCACCTATTCTGGTTCTATTGCTATGCCATATACAAAGCAGCGCTGCTGTTTCCCAGGTGAATGCTTCATATCAAAGCGGGCAGGTCTTCATCACATGGAATAACATTTCAAATACCAACGCTTACTACAAAGTTTACCGCTCCAACACCGCTATAAATTACGGAAGTCAATTATCCGGTTGCGAGTACCTCGGACTTACTAATTCCAAATCAGCCATTGATAACAACCTCACGCAGCATGATAATATTGACCGCTACCTCCACATCACTTCATCGGCACCGGCGCTCACTTCAGGTACGGGCTTATTTGTCGCAACCACATTGGTGAACGGCAGTTATTACTATGCCGTTACCACTTTGATTGATGGAACGGAAGACACAACAATCATACAGGGCTCCAACTCCACCGTTTCAGCAGTAGATGAGTGGGTGATGAAGCCCCAACCGGTTTTGCAGGAGACCAGAACCATCAGCGGAAAGCCGGTAGAAATTTATACGCTCTTTGTGAGTTCCAAATTTGATGTTACCCGGTCACCGTGGCTTAAGGCCGGATTTCTGCCATTTGATTTTGCCGTTTACCGGAACAATGCTGTGGCCAATGCACCGCTAAAAATATTTCTGCACCCCGGCGGAGGTTCCTTTCTCGATGACATCACTACCACCACCGCTGACGAGATCAATCTGTATCCCGAAGATTATTATCCTGATGAATTGGTTGATCCTGCCTGGTGGGGAAGCAATGAGAATTTTGATGTGTATAATGATGCAAATAATGCCACACCGCCAACCAGCGGAATCAATTACAACTATACGCAACTGCGGCTGAGCGCCATCATTGATTGGGCCATTCGCGCCCTGCCTGTTGACAGCAACCGCATTTACCTGCGATCAAACAGTCAGGGTTCACCCGGCGCTTACTTATATACCATTACCTATCCTGAACGGATTGCCGCCGCGCAATTTGCCAACGGCATCTTCAACCTTACTTATGATAATGACTGGCAAACCAACTGCACATTTAACACCGGCAAAAAGAACAGGAAGAAAGTAGATCAGCGGATGGGTGATCTTGCATCCAATCTGCAAACTTTCATTGAACTCAATACCAATCAGGTTTTCAACGGTGCCTGGATGATTCATAATAACCAGCAACGTGACCTGCCCGTGATCTACAGTATTAACGGTAAAAATGATCTGCTGATGGGATGGACAGAGAAAACGATTTACTATGATTCAGTGGATCAAAATCATTGCGGCGGCTATTACTTCTGGGATAACCGTGATCATGGAGGAAACACCGGCGTTACCTGGGGAGATGGAAATTTCAATCTCTTCCGCTACAAGCGAAATGCTTCATACCCGGCATTTGCTCATTGCACACTGAATGAAGATTTCGGAAACGGGAATGGAACCTCCGGCGCCGACCACGGCACAGTCAATGGCGCACTGGATTGGAGCGACAGCATAACCGATGAAGAAGCTGAGTGGATGGTAAAGCTATTCGTGCGAAATCTCGTTGATAATTCGAATCATATCATTGTCTATGCAGATTCTGCCACTGCCGATATTACTCCGCGCCGTTTGCAGAATTTTCATCCGGCTCCGGGCACTGTCATTTCGTACACGGTGACCCACCTGCAGCAGACCGTTCAAAGCGGAACATTTACTTACAACGGCGGCATCATCGTTATACCCGGCGTGAAGATTTACCGTGATACATCGGCGCTTTCACTTTCCGTGATGCCGCTTAATACCTACTTCCGCGATGAGGACGGTGACGGGCGCGGTAACCCCAATCTATATATTCAGGCAGTGACTATGATGCCCGGGTACGTAACAAATAATCTCGATTGCAATGACTCGGATGCATACATTAATCCGACAGCAACAGAAATCTGCAACGGCATAGATGATAATTGCAACGGTAGTGTGGATGAAGGCGTGACAAGCGTTTTCTATGCAGATGATGATCACGACGGCTTTGGTAATTCAATGATAACAACAACAGGTTGCACGGCCCCTCCGGGTTACGTGAGCAACAGCACGGATTGCAACGATGCGAATGCGATGGTGAATCCGGCATCTGCCGAGGTGTGTAATGCGCTGGACGATGACTGTGATGCTGCCATTGATGAAGGCATCGGTTCGGTATTCTATTACGATTCTGACCGGGATGGATACGGCAATATCAATGTGACCACGATGGCGTGCAGTGCGCCATCCGGCTATGTAAGCAACAGCACGGATTGCAATGATCTAAATGCTTCCGTTTACCCGTCTGCTGCAGAACTATGCAATTCGGTTGATGATAACTGCAACGGTTTAATTGATGACGGTGTTATCAGTGCTGCCGTTTCTCCCTATGGTACCGTAAGTGTTTGTAAAAAAGTTCGTGTTACACTGACGGCCAATGTAACCGGCACGGCCATCAGCTATCAATGGAAGAAAAATGGAAACAACATCTCCGGCGCGACCAGTACTACCTACCTGACGGGTGAAAACGACGCTGCCACATTCAGTGTGGTGGTTACCGCTTCCGGCGGATGTACATCAGCTTCAGCGGGTGTGATCATTACGCGCCTTGCCAATCCCACGGTAAGTATGAGCGCTACCGGCAACCTGGACATTTGCGGAATTGGAAACGTGACGCTCAAAGCTTCAGCAAACACTACCTGCACCTATCAATGGATTAAGGATGCGTATGCCATAGGCGGAGCGACAACTGCCAAGTACAAAGCCACGCAAACCGGCAGTTACAGCGTAGTAGGCACCAACTCATCCGGTTGCAGCACCACAGCGGGGCCCGAAATAGTCATCTCCACATGCCGTGAATCAGTCGATGAGTCCGATTCAATGAATGATTTTGTAATTGCTCCCAATCCCAACAACGGTGATTTTATGGTTCAGTTTAATGCACCGGTGAAAGCTGGCGAACTTATCTGCGTCTTTGATATTACAGGAAGGAAATACAACACTATTAAAACCGATGATGCGGCTTCTTCAATTCCTGTTCACCTCGGAAACCTTCAGCAGGGAATATATTTCCTTGAATGGAGAACGAATGATCAGACCTACACGAAGAAATTCGTGGTCAACGGAAACTGATTACGATCCGGATGATTCCGGCTTCGAATAGTAACTTATGATGGATTGCGCTTTGCTTTTGCCAACCACCGCGGCCAGTTCTTCTTCTGTTGCATTTCTCACCTTCTCCACCGAATGAAAATGCTGCAGAAGTTTCTCCGCCGATTTTTCAGAAATGCCTTTGATATCAATCAACTCCGTGCGGAGCGTTCCTTTATCTCTTTTCTTCCGGTGAAAAGTGATGGCGAAGCGATGCGCTTCATCCCTGATCTGCTGAATCAGCCGCAGCGACGGAGATTTTTTGTCAATGTAAAGCGGCAAAGCATCGTGAGGGAAATAAATCTCTTCGAGTTTTTTAGCAATTCCTGCGACAGCGACTTTGCCAAGCAATCCGAGCTTTTCCAAACTGTTCACCGCAGCGCTTAATTGTCCTTTGCCACCGTCGATGATGATGAGTTGAGGCAAATCATTCGTCGTTGCGAGCCCGACATTTTTCATGCCGGGAGAAGCAATTTCCATTGACTCGTTTTCATTAGACTCAGGAGATTGCTTCGCTTCGCTCGCAATCACGGATTTGTGTCTGTAACGCCGGAATACAATTTCCTCCATCGACGCAAAGTCATTCGGACCTTCCACGGTTTTGATGTTGAAGTGGCGGTAATCTTTTTTCGACGGTTTGGCATTTTTGAAAACGACCATCGAAGCCACCGGATAGGCACCCTGGAAATTCGAGTTGTCAAAACATTCGATGTGCGTGGGCAATTCTGTCAATCGAAAATCTTTTTGCAGTTGCTGAAGGATTTTCTCCTCCCTGGAAGTGCGTTTGTTTACACCACTCACAGCCTCGCGCGCGAGCAGGTAGTAATGAAGATTTTTTTCAGAGAGCTCAAGCAACTTTTTTTTATCACCGCGCTGCGGAACGGTTACCGTCACATTCTCATCAGGAAAATCAATAGCGAACGGAACAATAATTTCGTTCGATTGGCTTAGTAACTCAGTCCGCAGTTCATTAATCACATACAGAAGCAATTCCTCTTTTTCCTCTTCAATCTTCTTATTGATCTCGACGGTTTTTGTCTGGACAGCCACGCCGTTCATGATGCGCATGCAGTTGACATAGGCGTTCTTCTCATCTTCCCTGAATGAAAACACATCCACGTTGGTGATTGTGGGGTGAACTACGAGTGATTTGCTTTGATACTCTTCGAGGTAATCGAGTTTCTTCTTTACCCACGCCGCATCTTCAAAATGATAGTTCGCGGCAAGGTCATTCATCTGCTCTTTCATCCGCTGCACCACTTCATGCACATTGCCTTTCAGGATGTGGCGTATCTGCGAAATGTTGCGGTCGTATTCCTCAATTGATTGTTTCGCCTCACAAGGACCTTTGCAGTTACCCAGGTGAAACTCAAGACAGATTTTGAATTTCTTCGCTTCAATGTTCTTCTGCGTCAGATTCAGATTGCAGGTACGGAGCGGATACATCTTCTTCACATATTCCAGAATCTCGCGCACCCGTTTCACGCTCGTATAGGGCCCATAATATTCCGAGCCGTCTTTCTCCGGCTTGCGTGTGAGAAACACTCTCGGAAATGGTTCCTTCTTGATGCATATCCACGGGAAGGTTTTATCATCCTTCAGATTCACATTGTACCGCGGCTGAAACCGTTTGATGAGCTGATTCTCCAGCAACAGCGCATCCTGTTCTGACTGCACCACCGTAAATTCAATGTGCTTCGAATGGCGCACCATTACCTGCGTACGGTATTGCGCATTGTTTTTTGTGAAATAGGAAGTGAGCCGTTTCTTCAGGTTCTTCGCCTTACCGACATAGATCGGCATGTCTTCATCGCCGATGAAACGGTACACGCCGGCTTCATCGGGAAGGGAAGAGGAAATTTTTTTGAAGTCGCCGAGCGTCACTATGCAAACTTAATGGCAATCGCAGTCAATGAGAAGTCAAATTGAATAACTTTGATTGAATGGAAATGAGATTTGCCTTGTCAGGACAATCAATCCTGGACAGAACATGAGATTCTTCTTAAGCATCATTTTACTTTCACTGTCACTTGCAGTGACGGCTCAAAACGAAACCACCGACTGGGCCAACCTCGGGCGTTACAAATCAGCCAACATGAAACTGAAACCACCGGCGAAAGGAGAACAGCGCGTTGTTTTCATGGGGAATTCCATTACCGAAAATTGGCCGAACGCTGACAGTTTTTTTCAGAAGCACACTAACTATATCAACAGGGGGATCAGTGGGCAAACCACGCCGCAGATGCTGTTACGCTTCCGGCAGGATGTAATACAACTCAATCCATCGGCGGTAGTGATTCTCGCCGGCATCAATGACATTGCGCAAAACACCGGCCCTATTACAGTGGAAGAAATTTTCGGCAACATCAAATCAATGGCCGAGCTGGCTCGTGCAAACAATATCAGGGTGATCCTTTGCTCCGTGCTACCCGCTAACGTAATTCCGTGGCAGACAGAAATACAACCCGCCAATCAGGTGATTCAGTTGAATGCACTGCTGAAAAAATATTGTAATGAAACCAAGATAGTGTACGTTGATTACTATAGCAACCTGGTGGATGATCAGAAGGGATTGCCAATAAAATATTCTGAAGATGGCGTGCATCCCAATGCTGACTGTTATGAATTAATGGAGTTGCTTGTGCAGGAAGCGATCAGTAATACATTGAAGCACTAGGTATTTCTTTCATCACATTTCTGATTTCCTTTCCTTTGCAGCCGCATGAAGAGCTGGCTGAAAACGATCTGGCGCTGGACCAAGCGCATCTTCATTTTCCTTATCATCTTTCATCTCGCCTATCTTCTCTATTGCAAATGGTTTTTCCCTCCGGTCACCATTACCCAATTGCAAAGTCTCTTCACCGGTCATGGTTTGCACCGCGATTATGTGAACATGGATAAGATCAGCCCCAATGCGCGGCTGGCCGTAATTGCCGCCGAAGATCAATTGTTCCCTGATCATAACGGTTTCGATTGGGAAAGCATTGAGAAAGCGCAGAAGTGGAATGCGAAACATCCGAAGCGTATTCATGGCGCCAGCACCATCAGCCAGCAAACGGCGAAAAATATTTTCCTCTGGCAGGGAAGAACGTATTTCCGCAAAGGAATGGAAGTCTATTTCACGTTCATGATTGAATTGCTCTACAGCAAAGAGCGGATTCTCGAATTGTATCTCAACGTGATTGAAATGGGCGACGGCATTTACGGAATTGAAAGTGCTTCACAACACTATTTCAACAAACCCGCAAAAAAATTAACGGCGAATGAAGCCGCGATGATCGCCGCTTCCCTTCCCAACCCGAAACGGTACACGGTAAAGCCGATGAGCCGCTGGGTGAGCCGCCGCTATCCGTGGATCGTGGGGCAAATGAACCACCTGCGGGGCGAAGAAGACATCGAAGCGCTGCTGAAATAATTTTCAACGCAAATTCTTCGTTATTCCGCCTGTATCTTTTTTCACTTGCCGCGTTCTGTTAGTGTCTGACAATTTTCCGAAATTGCACCATCAAGCCCGCATGAAGAACCGATTGCATTCATCCGTTTCGCTGTTCATTGCCCTTCTTTTCCTGTCGCCGCTGCTGTCATTCAACCACAGCGGCAGCCCCGAAGAATGGCAACTGCGGCGCGACAACAAAGGCGTGAAAGTGTATTCACGAAAATCGGCTGTGTCGAGCATTGACGAGTTGAAAGTGGAACTTACGGTGCGCGGCTCCCTCTCGGCAGTAACGGCCGTGCTGATGGACGCCGCCAATTATCCCAACTGGGTTTACGGCTGCAGCGAAAGCAGAATTATCAGGCGAGTTTCTCCTACCGAACAATACCAGTACCAGCTTATGTCGGCGCCGTTTCCTTTTTCCGACCGCGATGTGATCAACCACTTTACCGTGCGGCAGGATGCGGTTACCGGCATTGTGTACACGGCCAGCATCGCCACGCCTGACATTCTTCCCGAATCAAAAGATGCTGTACGCCTGCCTTTTTTCGACGGACGGTATGAATTGAAACCCGTGGGAGCTGACCAGGTGGCGTTGACCTATACCCTTTCGCTCGATCCCGGAGGCAGCTTGCCTGACTGGCTCATCAACATGACCTTTGTGACCGGCCCGTATGAATCACTCAGCAAATTGCAAAGAGAGGTGGACCGCCCGCAATACAAAAATCTTCGCCTGCCGTTCATTCAGGAATGGAAAACAAGTAATGAGTGACGCCCGTGACTTTCCTCATTCCAAACTGACAATCGACTTTCCGGATTAGCAGTTACCAATCTCTTGTTACTTTAGTTCCTGATGGAGAGTCATCCGGTTCACGATTTGCTCGGGCAACTGAAGCAGCGCATTCACTTGCGGTTGCTTGATCATTTCTCAGCGGGAAAGGCAGATGCCGCTTTTTCTTATCAGCTTCATTCATCAACAGATCCGCTGAGTGACTTCATCCGCGAACAGGAATTGAATGAAGATGAAATCACCCTGTTGCTGCTTGCACTGGTGCCGCATGTCTATCCGAATTTTTTTGAGCCGCTCATACAGGAATTTCTTCCGCAGGGCGGTGAGTTTCCCGAATTCGGCGGGGTGCGAAGCGGCAATCACCGCGGACTTATACCCACCGGTGAAACCGCTCTTTTCATTTTGGCCGGAAATAAGATAGACGAACGGCTGATGTTTCAGCGCCTCTTCACCGAGCAGCATCTTTTCTCTAAACTGAATGTGCTGCATATCGAAGAGGTGAAAGAGGGCGAACCCGTTTTCAGCGGCCGCATTTTGCTTTCACATGAATGGCTCGAAAAATTTCTCACTGGCACGACATCCAAGCCGCGGTTCAGCTATGATTTTCCGGCCAAGTTTATTGCAACCGGCATGACGTGGGACGACCTGGTGCTGCATCCGCAAACCCGCGAGCAGATTGACACCATCAAAATCTGGCTCGAACATCATCAGGAGCTGATGAGTGATCCCCTTCTCTCTAAAAAACTCAAACCCGGTTACCGCGTACTTTTTTATGGACCGCCGGGAACGGGAAAAACGCTCACCGCCACCCTGCTCGGCAATCAGTTCGGCAAAGATGTTTTCCGCATTGACCTGTCACAGGTGGTTTCGAAATACATCGGTGAAACGGAAAAAAATCTGGAGAAGGTTTTTTCACGCGCCGAAAACAAAGACTGGATTCTTTTTTTTGATGAAGCGGATGCGCTCTTTGGTAAGCGCACTTCGGTGAGCAGCTCGCACGACCGGTATGCCAACCAGGAAATCTCTTACCTGCTGCAGCGCCTCGAAGATTTTCCGGGATTGCTGATTCTCGCTTCAAATTTTAAAAGCAACATTGATACGGCATTTCTGCGCCGCTTTCACCAGATGATTTTCTTCCCGATGCCTGCCGCAGAAGAGCGGCTCATGCTGTGGGAGAAAATGATTCCGCAAAAAATGAAACTCTCCAAAGATGTGAGTTTGCAGCAGCTCGCGCAGAAATATGAACTCACCGGAGCTTCTATCGTGAATGTGATGCAGCATGCCGCACTCAAAGCCATTCACCGCAAAGATTATATGCTGAAGACCGCCGACCTGCAGGAAGCCATTAGAAGGGAGTTTCAGAAAGAAGAGAAAACGGCGTAACAAAGAGTGGCGAGGCACCCCTGCTTCTTCTTTACAAAAAGTTAATCAAAAAAAAGTTTAATCAAAAAGAGGCGATACCGAAAAAGGGTACACTATATTTGTATAGCTGTTTATCTCAGTTCCTCTAACTCCGGCTTCCGTTATGATCGATGTTGCCTTCAAATTCATCAGCTCGGAGTTGAACCAATACCTCAACAACAAGCTCTCCCTTGATGTGGCTTCCAAAGACCCGGTGGTACTGGGCAACATTTCCAAGCTGAGCGAGGCCGCGGCGAACAATGATCTCGAAGAGAAAGTAATTCTCACCCTCGTGAACCTCGAAGAAGAACGTATTCTCCGGAATCCTGAGAAGTTTACACGCGTGGAAGACCGGCTCGAGCAACGCAACCCGAAAATCTTTCTGAACCTCTACTGCCTCTTTGCCGTGAATAAAAGCAAATACAGTGAGGCACTCAAGTACCTGAGTTTTGTAATCCAGTTTTTTCAGCACCGCAGTGTTTTCAATCACATCACCGATCCGCTCCTCGACGATAAAATTGAAAAGCTCCTGCTTGAACTGTACACCATCAACTTCGAACAAACCAATCACCTGTGGGGAACCATGGGCGGCAAGTACTATCCTTCCGCACTGTACAAAATGCGGCTCATCACCATAGATGAATCATTTAAAGAAGCGGAAGGTGAAATGATAACCAGAGTGAGCATTGAAGGGAAGGGTGGATTGAATTAACAGCGCGACGGGCACCGCGCCATTTGTTTTACCGGTCAGAACACCAGACCTGCACTTTTTTACCAAAGGGGAACTAACGTAGGTGAATCAATGAACCTCGTGTACAAATATCTCTTTACGGTGGAGTTGCTTCACCATTATTACCGCGATGGTAAGTGCCCCGATTTTGAAATCGTTCCCACGGAGGATTGCCTGCAACAGCTGCGCGACTCGCATCTCATCTGGCGTTTCATCAACAATAAACTTTTTGTGGGGATTGAAATTGATCCGGCTGATGCAAAGGAATCAACACCGGCCTTGGCACTCGCTGACGGAATCGTGTTGCGGTTTTATCTCAAACTGAAGAATGCGGCATTCCTCAACTTTACCAATCTGCCCGCGGGTCAAAACAGAAATCAGTGCTACTACTTTTCCAATATCTCCGGCAACAAGCAGGCAAAAAATCTTTATCTCTCTTCGGCCGTTACTGCATTTGACAATGCGGTTTCCTATTCGCCCGGCGACCTTGTTCAAAGCGGAGCACAGTTGTTTGAATGCATCAGTCCTGCGAAAGGAAAAGCAACGTCGAACAGCAGTTTCTGGAAGAACATCGGCACCGACCGCGTGGTTACACAAAACGATTTGATCGCAGTCACCACTTCTTCGTTAAAAGCAAATGTGATTCCTCCTGCGAATGCAATCATTTCCAAAGTTTTTAAGCTGAATCGCGAAACAAATTTTTACGATGTGCCGGCACTTGATCCCGTGGTTTCCAATTTTGGAGAACAGCAATCCGCCATTAACGTCAATCTCTTTTCATTGAAAGAGGGAAGTCAAAAACTTCTTAGTCCCGGTTGCTATCTCATTTCAGTTAACGACGTTCCCGCTGATGTTTATTTTGATACCCCTGCCGTTTCCTCCGGTGTTTTCGGGGTGATTGACATCTTTCATCACGCCAATGTTCCTTCAGATTTCAATTTGCTTGATAACGGTGCGGTGAAAGAAATCAATTACAAAATTTGTTTTCACAACCGCTCCACGATCTGGAAATACATTTTAAAAAATGACAGCACACTGAAGGTCGCTGATAAAAGTGCAGCCATCAGTTTTTCAAAAGAAGCAACCGGTGTTGTCTTTCACTCCGATGTGCCCCTGGCATTGTCACAAACAGCCATTGACACGCTACAGATCGTAGATGCATCGAACAATGTGGTGCTAAGCCCCGTGAAGAATGCAGCAGTAGACTACCTGAAAAAAATTACCATCAATAAAACTGAATTTTTCTGTTCTGAAATTTTTCTGAATTACTAACTCCAAAATCAAATTCAAATGGCAACCGTGTACAAAACTCCCGGGGTTTATGTGGAAGAGATTTCCACCTTTCCTCCCAGTGTGGCTCAAGTGGAAACAGCCGTTCCCGCTTTTATCGGCTACACCCAAAAAGCCGAGAAGAACGGCGAAGATCTCACGCTTAAACCGCTCCGCATTTCCTCCATGCTTGAGTACCGAAAGTATTTCGGTGATCCGCAACTCGAGGAAAGCATTGAGGTGAGCATTCATGAAACCGTGAAAGGCGGCCATGTGATTGACTCTTCGGTCACCGCTGATTTTTCCGATCCGAAGAAAAAATCAAAGCACAACATGAACTACGCACTCGAGCTGTTTTACGACAACCAGGGCGGACCCTGCTACATTGTTTCCGTTGGTGCCTATAAGGCCAACATCGGTGATCCGCTCGATGATGCGGAACTGAAAAAAGGACTCGATGCGCTGGAGAAAGCGGATGAACCCACGCTGATCGTTTTTCCGGAAGCCATGCACCTTGCCACCGCGAAAGCATGCTACGACCTGATGAATGCATCTCTTGCCCAGTGTTCAAAATTGCAGGACCGGTTTGCCGTCATTGATGTGTATCCTGATGCCAACAACGACCGGCAGAAAGCGATTGATGAGTTGCGTAACCGCATTTCATCTGACATCGACCTGGCAAAGTATGGCGCCGTGTATTATCCCAATCTCATGACCAACGTTTCCTTTGAGTATGATGAGAACAATGTGTCTATAGAACACAAGGTGACACAAATCGCCGATGACGGATCAGAAACGGAAACCGACGGAACTGCCAACGGAAAAAAACTCGCCGAACTCGAAGCGACGCTTAATTCCTACTATGCTGCTTCGAAAGGAGCGATCAACAACCTGGACTATGAAATGCCACCCTCACCTGCAATGGTGGGATTGTATGCATATGTTGACCGCACGCGCGGGGTGTGGAAGGCACCGGCCAACGTTTCGCTGCAAACGGTGAACGACCTCACCGATCAGCTCACGAATGAGGATCAGGAAAACCTGAACGTGGATGCCGTGAGCGGAAAATCGGTGAACGTGATCCGCTTCTTCACCGGCAAAGGAATTCTGGTGTGGGGCGCACGCACGCTGGCAGGCAATGACAATGAGTGGCGTTACGTTTCCGTCCGCCGCTTCTTCAACATGGTGGAAGAATCGTGCAAGAAGGCCACGGCACAATTTGTTTTCGAACCGAATGATGCCAATACCTGGACGAAAGTGCGTGCGATGATCGAAAACTTTTTGACCGTGCTGTGGAGACAAGGCGCGCTCGCCGGAGCAAAACCGGAACAGGCCTTTTTCGTGAAATGCGGTTTAGGTCAAACCATGACGGCGCTCGACATACTTGAAGGAAGAATGATTGTCGAAATCGGAATGGCCGCCGTTCGTCCCGCTGAGTTCATCATCCTCCGCTTCTCACATAAGATGCAGGAGAGCTAATTGCAGATTTCGGATTGTCAATTGCGAATTGATCATTGACGATTCACGATTGACGCTTCACGACTCACACTATAACATCAAACATCAAACATCAAACTTTAAACTTTCAAAAAATGGCAGCTCAATATCCAATTCCCAAATTCCATTTTCGCCTCGAATGGGGCGGAGCAAAAATCGGTTTCACGGAAGTGACCGGTCTCGACATCAGCAACGATGTGATTGAATACCGCGACGGCGCAACACCCGAGTATTCAAAAATCAAAATGCCGGGCTTGCGCAAGTTCTCGAACATCACGCTCAAGCGAGGCACGTTCAAGGGCGACAATGATTTTTACAAATGGTTCAACACGATTCAACTCAACACCGTAGAGCGTCGCGACATCACCATTTCCCTGCTGAATGAAAATCATGAACCGGTGGTGGTATGGAAGGTGAAGAATGCTTTTCCCGTAAAAGTCACTTCTACTGATTTGAAAGCTGATGGCAATGAAGTCGCGATTGAATCGCTTGAATTGGCACACGAAGGTCTCACCATCGACAACGAATAGCCATGGATCTCGGACTCACCTATCCGGCGCCGGGATTTCATTTTCTTGTTGCCTTCGAACTCTTTCCGCAGCGTGATATTGATGTTCGCTTCCAGGAGGTAAGCGGATTGACGGTGAACGTGCAGACAGAAGAAATCAGAGAAGGGGGAGAAAACCGTTTCACCCACAAGTTGCCGATTAGAACGAACTACAGCGACATTGTGCTGAAGCGCGGACTCTTCACTTTCAGCGGCGTGATTGAATGGTGCAGAGATGCTGTCGAGAATTTCAATTTCAAGCCGACCAATGTTCTCATCTCACTGATGAATGACTCACATGTTCCGCTCAACTCGTGGTATGTGGTGAATGCAATTCCCATCAAGTGGGAAGTTTCATCGTTCAATGCAGAACAAAGTTCGGCAGTGATTGAAACGCTCACACTGAGTTACCGCTATTATAAAGTCATCAATCCCGCTTCACTGATTTCTGATTTGTCAGGAGCAGTGGGTGGAGCTCTTGGAATCTAATACTGCGTCCGGAGATAGATGTCATGTCCATATGCAAGGAATAAAGAACAAAATCAAAACATCATGCCCGTCGTCATCCAGGAAATTCAAATTAATGTGGAAGTGAGTAACACTACTTCTACCAAGCAAGCGAGCGTCAATCGCATTCACGATTCAGGAAATGAAAAACAGGAGATCATTTCGGAATGCGTGCAGGAAGTGTTGAGGATTCTGAAGGAAAAAGAAGAGAGATGATGAATTGGAAATCTCTAATGCCTCCGCAACTTCTCCCGCGAAATGCGGGACAGGTCGATAAACTCGAAGTGACCTCGGCTCTTTGGACGTGGGTCATGGGGAACTTGTCGAACTGTCCTGATTTTTCCAGGAACCATTTGGGCGAGTCCTCCCAAACCCTTCGACAAGCTCAGGGTAACCTTCACTCGTGCGCGGGTCAGTTCGAGCCTGTCGAGAACAAGCTGAGGTATTATGAAAACAAGAACAACTTCTGAATATGGCCGGTGAACTCGTAAAAATGAAAATCGTTGCGTGCACGGATTCTGCATACACGGAAGACAAGGCAACGCCTGCTTATGTGGTAATGGCGAATCCGGAGAAGTACACCATTGATCATTCTATTGACTTCAATCTCACTCAAGGTCAGGGAACGAGTAGCAGCGACGCGAAATACAATCGCACGCGTCCTCAGACCATGAACTTCGATTTCATTTTTGATGGCACAGGAATTCTCAATGCGGCCGGAGGGTTGCTTGGCAACCTCACCAATCCCGCCGCCATCAGTGTTCCGCTTGTAGGGCCATTTGCCAGCGAAACCACTTTTGATCTCGTGGCAGAGATTGAAAAATTCAAAGCGTGCGTGCTCGAGTTCAAAGGAGATCATCACGAGCCCCGCTATGTGAAGCTCGTCTGGGGCACGCTGCTATTTAAGGGAAGACTCACTTCGCTCAAAATTGATTACAAGCTCTTCAAGCCCGACGGCACGCCGTTGAGAGCTGTTGTAAACTGCTCCTTCACCGATGCGATTGATGATGAATTACGCAGCGCGAAAGAAAAAAGGCAATCGCCCGACATCACACATGTCCGCAAAGTGAGCGGCGGTGATCATCTTGATCAAATGGCCTTTGAAGTGTATGGCGATTCATCACTTTACCTTGAAGTAGCCAAAGCCAACAACATCACCAATTTCAGAAAACTGAAAACGGGTTCACCTCTTTCATTTCCACCAGTTGAAAAAACTTCCTAACGATGCCTTCACAAACTGCTCCTGCTCCGGTCGCTAAAGGCGTCCTTAATTTCCGGATCATCGTGGATGAAGTGGAGATATCGAATTCCTATTATTCAGTAAAAAGCATCCTCATCATTCGGGAACTCAACCGAATTCCTGTGGCGCGCCTGGTCCTGGATGACGGCAGTGCCGCCAAAATGGATTTCCCCGTGAGTGACGAAGACCGTTTTATTCCGGGAAAGAAAATGGAGATACAAGCAGGTTATGGCTCAAACACGTCAACCATTTTCAAAGGTGTGGTTCACAAGCACAGCATTCAGATCAGAAGCAACAGCGGCCCGCAATTAATTATTGAATGCCGGGATGAAGCGGTGAAGCTCACGCTCAATCACAACAGCCGCTACTTCGAAAACCTGAAAGACAGCGAAGCCATTCAGCAAATACTGGATGAGTTTGGACTCTCCATGGTGCTGGAGCAAACGAAGGTGACGCACAAAGAGCTGGTGCAGTACAACTGCAGCGACTGGGATTTCATTGTGAGCCGCGCCGATGCGAACGGCATGTTTGTTTTTGTTGACAATGGCTTTGTGAAAATGCAGAAACCGGTTTTCTCTTCTCAACCCGTGTTGTCTCTGACCTATGGAAGCAACCTGCTTGAATTTGATGCCGAGATGGACAGCCGCTACCAGTTCGATCACTGCGAAGTGAACAGCTGGGATTCCTCAAGTGGTGTAGTTAGAACGGAAACATTTAAAGATGAGAACGTGGTGGAGCCGGGCAATCTCAAAGGCAACGATCTCAGTACACAGTTCGCTTACAACTACATCATCAATCACGAAGGATCACCAGCCGATGAAGCCACGATGGAAATTTCGGGCGCCCGCCATCGCCGTTCCCGTCTTTCAAAAATTCGCGGAAGAGCGAGATGCACCGGTGTGGCGAATGTGCTGCCAAATAGTTTGATTGAAATGAACGGCGTGGGTGATCGCTTCAATGGAAAAGTGTGGGTCTCCGGCGTTCGTCATGAAATCACACAAGGACTTTGGACGACCGATATTCAGCTTGGCGCATCACACCGTTGGTTTGCTGAAGAAAATGAAATCACACCTGAACCGGCCGCTGCCTCCTTGCCTGCCATTCATGGTCTGCACGTCGGCCTCGTAACCGATCTCGAAGATCCCGGCGGAGAATTCAGAGTGAAAGTACGTATGCCGATGATTTCAATGAGCGATGAAGGCGTGTGGTGCAGAGTGGCCACGCTCGATGCAGGTAACAACCGCGGATCTTTCTTCCGTCCTGAAATTGGTGACGAAGTGGTGCTTGGATTTTTCGATGATGATCCGCGCTACCCGGTAGTGATCGGCATGTTGCATTCAGGCAAGAATGCTTCACCCATTTCCCCTGCTAATGCGAACAACGAAAAAGGATTCACTACACGCAGCGGCATGAAAATGATTTTTGACGACGACAAAAAATCATTCACGCTGCAAACGCCGGCAGGAAAAAAGATCATCATTGATGAACAGGGAAAACAATTTCTGTTGGCCGATGAAAACGGAAACAGCATTGAAATGAAACCGGACGGAATGACTATAAAAAGCAGCGGTACCCTCACACTGAGCGGAGGAACGGTATCCATCTCGGGCGGGGGAATCAGTGCCAAAGGAAGTGACGTGAAGATCGAAGGCACCGGCAATGCAGAATTGAAAAGCGGCGGAGTGGTAACGGTGCAGGGTGCGCTCGTGAAAATAAATTAATGAACCATCAACCTTTATGAACTAACCCTGAACGTAACCATGCCATCAGCAGCAAGAATAAATGACATGCACGTTTGCCCTATGATTAACCCGGGAGGTGCTCCACACGTGGGCGGGCCGGTTCTTCCGGCAGGATGCCCTACCGTGTTGATTGAAGGCATGCCGGCCGCACGAATGGGCGACCTGTGTTTCTGCAGCGGACCACCTGATAGCATCATTATCGGAAGTGCCACGGTATTAATCGGCGGAGCACCCGCTGCACGAATGGGAGATGCAACGGCGCACGGAGGAGTGATTGTGGTTGGTGCGCCCACAGTGCTGATAGGTGGTTGAACAGATGAATAGATGAACAGATGAACAGATGAACCAATGACTAATGACTAATGACTAAAGACCAATAAACCAATGAACAGTTTTTTAGGACGCGGCTGGAGTTTTCCTCCGTCCTTCAACAGAGAAGGCGGCAGAACGAACATGCTCGAAGATGAAGATGACATCAGGAGCAGTTTGGAAATTCTGTTATCGACCGTGCAGGGCGAACGCATCCTGCAGCCGACATACGGATGCGACCTTACGCCCCTGTTGTTTGAGCCGCTCACCACGTCCCTCAGAACCGAAATGGTGGACAAGATCAGTAACGCAATCCTCTACTTTGAACCAAGAATTGATGTAGAAAAAATAGAACTGAAAGACGATCAGATCCTGGAAGGCATTGTGCTGATCACCATTGACTATGTGATCCGCAGCACCAATTCCAGAAACAATTTTGTATTCCCGTTTTACCGTGCAGAAGGAACTGATATCACCAAATGACAGCGAAGAATCAACATCCATTGAAGCGCGACGGCACCGGGCAACGGCAGCGGTTTCCTGCTGCACTGGATGCCTCGTATGTAAAGGTGGATGAGCGATCCATGAATGACTTGCTGCAGTTCGCAGCTGCGTATGCGAAGGAGGTGAAGTTCTTCGATGCATCAAACACGCCTGCCGGTGACTGGCAAAATCTTTTTGCATTCGATCAGAAGTTGCTGGATGATATTAACTCCCGCACAGATGTGCAGCCGCACTACGCCCTCTTCATTGCTTTCCTTCGGCTGTTTGAGATCGCTCAGAATGATCTCAACCAGTTTACCAAACGGCACCTTGACTTCTACTATGAAAAGGTGCTGGGCTTAGCAAAACGTGACGGCGAACCCGATAAAGTGCATGTAATTTTTGAACTGGCGAAAAATGTTTCGCAGGAATTAATTGCGAAGGGCACGGCGGTGGATGCAGGCAAAGACGCCACCGGAAAAAAATTGCTGTACAAACTCGATGATCAAATCATAGTCAACACGGCGAAGATTTCTGATCTGAAATCCATTTATCGCTCGCCGCAGGAAAATGGGATCATCCGGTTTGCTTCACAGGCAAATTCAGGCGACGGTGTTGGAGGTGAACTGGACAAGACGAATCCGCAATGGGACGCCTTCGGAAATCTTAACCTCCCTGCTGCGCAAATCGGCTTCGCCATTGCCTCACCGGTTTTGCTGATGAAGGAAGGAAACCGGGTAATCACGGTAAAGATTTCTTTCGAAAATGAAACGGCATTACCCGATGAGGATAGCACGGCGAATGCACTTGAATTGTATTTCAGCTCGTATAAGGAATGGATCGGTCCCATCGCAGTCACTCCGGAAATCATTTCTTCCGCAGAAAATGCAACCGGTCTCCGTTTCACCTGCACAATTGATGCGGCCCAGCCCGCTGTAGTGAATTTTGATTCTGCGAAGCTTTCAGGAAATTTTCCCGGCACCTCACCGGTAATGCAAGTCAAAATCGTTCAACCGGCTTTTCTACCCTTCATAGGAAATGCAAAAGTGAAATCAGTTACGGTGGATGTGGAAGTTAGCGGCGTCACTTCACTCAGTGTCGAAAATGATCAGAGTCCGCTGAATGCAAAGAAGCCGTTCATGCCCTTCGGCCCGCAACCGGTAAAGGGCTCATCCTTTTATATCGGGTATGAAGAATTGCTGTACAAAGACCTGACGGGGATGTCGCTCACGATCGGGTGGCTTGATGCTCCCTCTGATTTCAGTGATCACTATGTCGGCTACCCGGGCATTACTTTCAAGCGCTCTGCGGCCCCGGCTTCATTCAATGCCACATCACCTGCATTGCCCATAGCTGCAGCGCCGGCTTTCCGGCGGGCATCCATTGGCCCCATCCGGCTCTTCAACACCTACACCAACAATAGCTTCACAGCACTGTTTTACCTGAGAGATAAATTTCAATGCCATATCAATTTATTCGACAGCAACGATGCTTCCAAAGCTGTAACCATTCCACCGCAACCTGTAACTCATACCCGGTTACGGTTTTCGCCGCTTGATAAAATCCGTCTCACGCCTGAAATCATTTTAAGGAATCCAAACTTTTCCGCGATGAAGGGCGCTTCTGCCAAACAGATTCCACAAACAGAAAGCCCCGGATTCCATAGAGAAGATTTTGTGCCTGAAGAACTGAAGACACGATTCATCCGGCTGGAACTGCAACACGATTTCGGGCACCGCATTTATCCTTCCGTACTCACTAATGCCATTCAGGATAAACGCGACGCACCCAATGCACCGTATACACCAACCATTAAGTCCATCTCTCTATCCTACCGATCCGGTACGGGTGACGTGAATGTGAATGAAACATCGCTGTCCTCATTCGCGCAAAAAAATCTTCAGCTGTTTCATGCAGATGTCTTCGGAGCGGCGGAACAACACAGTTTCCTCAAATCGCAGATTGATTTTTCGGCCGACCAAAGCATTTGGCTAGTCCCCCGGCATCGCTGCGAAGGGGAGTTCCTGTTTTCTCTGGAAGAAACGGCGCCGCTGCAAACCGTGAATGTACTCTTTCAGCTTATGGAAGGTACCGCGAATCCGGAAAAAGAAGCACAGGACATTACATGGTTCATGCTGTGCGGCAATGAATGGAAATTATTGACGAAAGAAAATATTCTGTCCGATGCAACGAATCACCTCCTTCGTTCCGGCATTATCAAATTTTATTTACCGAAGGAAGCAACAAATGATAATACCCTTCTCGATGCGGGCAAATACTGGATCAAAGGCGTGATTGAAAAAGATGCAGATGCGGTTTGCAAATTCATTGCGCTGCATCCGCAGGCAGCGCTGGCGGTTTTTGATGATGAAGAAAATGATGTGAACCATCTGGCAACGGCACTTCCAGCAAATACTATTTCAAAACTCGTTACGAAAGATGTGGCTGTTAAAAAGATCACGCAGCCCTATGCTTCGTTTGAAGGCAGAATGAAGGAAGACGGCACTTCCTTCTACACCCGGGTGAGCGAGCGGTTGCGGCATAAGCAGCGCGCCGTGTCCATCTGGGATTATGAACGTCTCGTATTGCAGCAATTCCCTAGCATCTACAAAGTGAAATGCCTGAGTCATTCTTCGGAACAGGAAGCATGTTGCTCCTATCGCCGGCCGGGACAGGTAACGCTCGTGGTGGTTCCCAATCTGAAAAACAAAACGCCCGTTGATCCGCTCAAACCAAAAGCGCCGCTCGACACATTAACCGCGATAAAAGATTATCTGGAGAAAATGAACTCCATGTTCATTGAAGTGCACACTTGCAATCCCGAGTACGAAGAACTGCAACTCGATTTCAAAGTGCGGTTCAAACGCAATTACGAATTCGGATTCTACAGTAAAAAGCTGAATGAAGATCTCATTCGTTACCTGTCACCCTGGGCTTTCAGTCCGTCATTTGAAATTTCGTTTGGCGGGCGCATTCACAAAAGCGTGATCATGAATTTTATTGAAGAACTCGGATACGTGGACTTCATCACGCAGTTTAAAATGTATCACCTCCGGCATGACAACTCAGCGACGAAAGACGTGAATGAAATTGAGGTAGTCAATCCGGCCGCCATTTTGGTTTCCAGTCCGAAGCATTCAATAAACACCGTTTCAGCAAATGATGCGTGCGAATGAACAAAGCGTCCACCATATCGAAAAAATCACCCGACCTGAAGAGTCAGCAATACGATCTGCTGCGGAGCGAAGGACTGAACCACATGGAAGCGCTGTCAAGTGACATCTGGACGGACTACAACAGCCACGACCCCGGTATCACCATGCTCGAAGTGCTGTGCTATGCCATCACGGACCTGGGCTACCGCACCGGTTTCAGTGTGGAGGATTTACTCGCCGTGGATGGAAATAACTACCGGGCCATGCACGAGCAGTTTCTCACTGCCATCAACGTATTGCCCGCGCGGCCGGTTACGGTCACCGATTACCGTAAGCTCATCGCCGACATTCCGGGCATCAACAATGCATGGCTTGTCAGGCATGATGAATCACTCACGGTGGATTTGAAAGATGAAAAGCTGGTGGCTAAACTCCCCGACGGTCATCATTCAAAAACGATTTCGCTCAATGGCATCTGCAACATTTACATTGAGCCGGACTATGCAGTTGAAACACTTCCGGCGGCTCAGAAGAAGAAAAAAATTCAATCGCTCATTGACCAGGCCACTTCCGTCTTTCACCGCAACAGAAATCTGGGTGAAGATTTACATGAAGTGAGCGTAGTGCCGGAACATGAAGTAGTCGTTTGCGCGGAAATTGAAATCAAGCCCGAAGCGGATGCGAAGACGGTGCACGCTGACATAATCTTCAAAATTGAACAGCATCTCTCCCCCGCTATCACGCACTATTCCCTGCAGCAAATGCTGGCGATGAAGAAAGCCGATGGCACCAGCCGAATGCCTGATGAAATCTTTGAAGGTCCCCGGCTGAAAAACGGATTCATTGATACTTCGGATCTCGAAGCCGCTACCCTCCGCCGGGTGATTTATACATCGGATCTCATCAACCTGCTCATGGATGTTGACGGTGTTATTGCCGTGAAGAAACTCGTTTTGAATTATTGTGAAGACGACCGCGAAGAGCGTAGCCGGGAGTGGTGCCTGCGCATCAAACCCGGCCACAAGCCCACCCTGTGCAGGGAAAAATCACTCATGCATTTCTTCAAAGATGTAATCCCTGTCGCTACGAATAACGAGGAGGTGAATGACCTGCTCCGCACGAAATACGAACAACTGGTGGCAGAGCGCCGGGCCGTGACTACAACCGATGTTGATTTCCCCATGGGGAAATTCAAAGGCGCGGACGATTACACCTCCGTCACCCATCATTTTCCACAGACCTACGGCATCGGAGATGCGGGACTGCCGGCGCGTGCAAGCAATGAGCGCAGAGGGCAGGCGAATCAGCTCAAAGCGTACCTGCTTTTCTTCGACCAGGTACTCGCCAACTACCTCGCTCAGTTAAGTAACGTGCGGCAACTGTTTTCATCAGACGATAAAATCAAACAGACGTATTTCTCACAGGTAATTCAAGATGTAAAAAAGATCAATGCGCTCTTTACTGATTACGATAACCTGCAGCGCAAAATGGATTCCGTCACTGAGACCGAATCCACGTTCCTCGATCGTCGCAACCGTTTTCTCGATCATTTGCTGGCGCGGTTCAATGAGAGTTTTACGGAGTATGTGTTGCAACTCTTTTCGCTGGAAGGCGATGCAATTAAAAAAGAAGTACTGACGGATAAGACCTGGATGCTTCAGAACTACCGTGACATCGGTTACAACCGCGGCGGCGCATTCGATTACTTCAATGAAAAAGATGAAAACGGCAGCGCAAACCCGGTGTGGGATTCCGTAAATGTTTCGGGGCTGGAAAAAAGACTGGCCGCCGTCCTTGGAATCAATAATTATCAGAGGAGAAGTTTGAAAGACGGATCAGCGGCCGGCCTGCACGTGGTGGAGCACCTGCTCCTCCGTCCGGAACAGGAATGGATCACTGCACCGGCTGACAGCGATCCGGAATTCTTTATGCCAGTTTGCGTGGAAGAAAATTGCGAGGAAGACTGCGGTCTTGATCCCTATTCATTCCGCATCACGGTAGTGCTGCCGGCACATGCGCCTCATTTTGACGATGTGAATTACCGGTTGTTCCTCGATAAAGTGATCCGGCTTGAAACGCCCGCACACATTCTTCCGAAAATCTGCTGGGTGGAAAAAGATGATCTCGGAAAATTTGAAGACGCTTATCAGAAATGGCTTGAGATCAAGACCTCCGGAAAAATCAATTCAGCCAACGGCAAGAAAGCCGTCGCTGACTTCATCAATATACTATTTACCCTGCGCAGCACACATCCCGATGGCGAGCTGAGTTCAACCAAACTCGAAGAAAAGCAGCCCGATGATCCTGCCGTGCTCGGCCGAACACAACTAAGTAACCCGAAAAAGAAGTAACCATGGATCCGATTGCAGTTAAACTTGATCAGCAACCACTGAAGCTGAACTTCTTCGAAAAAAACCAGGTGCTCACGCATGAACACCTGAATAACTTCATTCAGTATTTCGATTATGAGCAACGGCTGACCCGATCAGCCCTCACCGGATCAGGGATTGCAGGCGGATTGAAACTGCTGGTGCGAAAAGACGGCATCGTGATTACGCGCGGTGTGGGCATCACTTCTGATGGTGATCTGATCTGGATGAAGGATGACCGTGTTCTCAATTCCGTCATTCCCTTTGATGATAAAAATGCGAAGTACAAGCCCTTCATCAATGGAAATGCACAGATTAAATTGTTTGAACTGACGGACGGAAGCAGCAGCTCAGCCGATCAGCAAAAACTCAGCGACTTTTTCAGCGATGCCAATCCGGCCTCGGGCTTTGCCGTCATCCTATACCTCGAACAATATTTGCTTGACAGCGATCTCTGTTCGGCAGAAAATTGCGACAATGCCGGTGTGATGGAACGCAGCGATGTGCATGCCCTGCTGATCGCCAAGGCAGATCTGGATCGCATTATCACTGACAATGCCTGCGCTGCCGACCTGCATGCTACCCTTCCGGCTATGGCTGCTCAGCGGGTGCTCATCAATCCTTCATCCAACATCTTCACCTTTCAGGCGCTTTCGGATTTGTATGAAAGTGCCATCACTGAAATGGTGAAGCAACTGCAACCGGCCATGGCGCAAGCCGATGCCTCCGTAAAATCAATGAGCTTGTGTTTGATTAAAAACGGCAGCATCCCGGCAAAAACTGCTGATGGAAAAAATGCAGCCGCATCGCTGAACTTCAATGCGGCGGCATCCCTTTCGAAAATTACCGACGCCCTGAACAAATTCGCCGGCAAGGCCGGCATTCAGTACGTCTATGACTGGGTGAAAGATGTTACGGAAGCATACAATGAATTCAGGGATGCCATGTACGACTTCAACTGTCAAACGTGCCCTGATCCCGATGCCTTTCCAAAGCATCTTATGGTGGGCGATGCACAGAGTGGCAGCGTAAAAAAATCCAGGTACCGGCACGACTTTATCGAATCGCCTGTGCTGAACCACCGCGATGATCTCATGCAATCGGCCCTGAACCGGTATGCCCGCATCGTCGCATTGCTGAACCAGTTTACTTATGAGCCGGGCAGGGATAATGACATCCGCGTCACGCCCTCGGGAGCCATTCATGAAAAAATGGGATACCGCGCGATTCCTTTTTACTATTCTTCAAAAGTGTCCGTGGCGTGGAGCGATGAAAAATCGCGCCGGGGTGATACAAATCTCATTCAGAGCTATCGCGCCGCGGAGTACTCTTCATTGAAACAGGTTACAGAACCGCTCTCATTCAATTTAGATTCCTATCGCTTCTTTCGCGTGGAAGGACACATCGGCAAACCATTCGAAACGGTGAATGCCGAACTGCAGAAGAAGCTAAAGGATTTTGATTTGCCGTTTGATGTAATCGGGCTTCAGATTGAAGATCACCTTGAAACTGTTTTTCCTCGGTTTCCATTTACGCCCGTTCATCTTCAACCGCACTTTGAACTCATTAAGTCTGCCTTGAACGATCATCTCGACCGCGTTTCGAAATACCAGCAATCGCTCGTGGATCAAATGCCGGTTGACATTGAATCGAAGGTGTCGCTCTTCGCCGGTGTTTCATCGGCGGCAAGCGTCGCCACCGATGCCACCAAGCGCATTCAATCCAACCGAACCAGGGTGATGCAAAAGAGCAATGATGCACTGAATGAAATGAACAAGGGACTGAATGCGCTGAGTGTAGATGCCATCAGCAGCCACCTGAGCGAGATCGTTGGCGCCACGGCCGAAATTGAAACCGATTCTGACAATCTCACAACCGCTTCGCGATTCAGCCCGGCCACATTTTCAGTGAACAATGCTTTTATCTCAAACCTGTCACGCCTAAAAGATTTATGGAAAATTCATGAAGACGACGACAAGTCAAAATACATCTTCACCAATTTCCTGAATGTGCACCAGGCATTGCTGCACAATGGCGGCGTGTGCAGAGGAGGAACCTTCATCCTGCTCTATGAATCTGATTCGAAAAATGTAGTCGCAGATTTTTATGTGCCTTACATGATTGTGGCGCCGCCCGCACCATCCTTTACACTGCCGCCACTCACGGTGAATCCAATCCCGATTGACTGGAAGCAACACATCCGCTTTGAGGCCATCACGCCCAAACTGGTGAATGATGTCACCTTACGCAACCTGAATGTGATTTCGAAGCAAGTGCTCACGATTAACCCTTCCGTTGTGTTGCCGGGTACATCGGCCACGGTGCCGGGAAAAGATGTGGTATTCACACCGCCCAGCGATTTCTGGGATAAAAATCTCGGCACTTTCAACAGCACACTCGAGTTGGCAACGAATGAGAAAGCCGAGATTGACAACCGCATCAAAACGGGCACGGCTACAGAAGATGATACAAAGCGCGCGGAGGAACTTGACAACATCATCGCCACCAATACCAAACTGGCACTGGATCATATTTCATCGAATGAAGGAAATGTGGGAGCGGAAGAAACGCAGGTACTCAACACCATCAGCCGCGCCACGAGCACGGTAACGACGGAAACAGCAAAGACCAACATTTCCAGTGCGGTGGAAGCCACCATCAGCAAAACCAGTAATACCACATTCAATAAAAATCTCGGCACCATCGGTAATATTATCCGGAGATAGAAATGCAGGACACTCACATCATCCGCCGCATCCGGTTGCGCGTGAACTCGCGCGGGCAGGGTGATCCTTTTCAACTCCGGCAGCGCAGCGAAGCATTGTGCACCCGGCAGATTCCGGATCAAATTGAAAAGGTGTTGGGGCGGTTTCAAGTAGATGACTTAATTGAAATTCCTGCCATTCAGGTGAACGTGGAGCTGGAGAACTGGGACATGCTTGAAGAAGCAATTTTGAAACGAACCGGTGAAGCGATAGAAAAAGCATTGCAGAAATCTATCGCTGTATCCTTTCCAAGCCCAGGTGAAAACGATGAGCACGGGGTGTCAGGTGATGCGGAGCGAAAATCCGGATCAATAGTTCACACCGCGCACAATACATTTACTCACTTCCTGGCAAGTGGATCACTGCCGTGGTGGGCTTCCTACTCAGGAATGGCTGAACTGGAAACAGACATCATAGCAAGTTGGAACAAGTTATCGGATGTGCAACAACGTCATGCACTGTTGGAGGGATTCAAAAAACTAACTGACCTGCAAACGGCACTGCAGCGGCTGGTGAGTCAATTTTCCCCGTCATTCGTGGAGCACGTCCTTCGTGTATTGAATGCAGATACGGCCAAATCAATTTCATTGCTGCAACAACTTATTGATAAAATAAAGAACGAGCACCGTTCAAAAAATGAATTACTCAACCGCATCCGTAACCAATTCACTGTTTCCATTCTTGAAATCCTTATCCGGAATGGCAGGGATTCATCCGGCGAGTTCATCCATGTCGCTGGCGATTCCAATTCAGTGGAACAGTTTATTAAAGAACGACTGCAGAGCAATGAAGAAACGCCCAACCTGCAAAAAGCGGTGGCCGATTTTCTGAAGTCATACACTGCCGGTGCTCCCCCGGCAGCTTCTTCACAACACGACCATTTGAAGCGGGAACCACAGGTGGAAACGGATTATTTCATGGTCGGAAATGCGGGATTGATTCTCCTTCATCCGTTTCTTGAAAAATTTTTCAGTCACCTACAATTACTGGATGATAACGGCGACTTCCGGTCCGGCACGGCATCCCAAGCGATTCACCTGCTTCAATATCTTTCATCGGGAAAGGATGATGAACCGGAATTTAAGATGATCCTGAATAAGATTCTCTGTGGCGTGCCCGTACAATTCCCCACCGGAAAAACTGAAATCACACCGGATGAAAAAGAAGCGTGCGAAGAATTGCTTCGCGCTGTTATCAATCACTGGTCCGCATTGAAGAATACTTCGCCTGCCGCATTGCAGAATATGTTTTTACATCGGGCAGGCAAACTGGAATTCAAAGACGAGGTGTGGCATTTGAAAGTTGAACAACGAACGGAAGACATCTTACTTGAGCGGTTGCCGTGGAGCATCAGCCGGATCAAAACTCCGTGGATGAAAAACTGGCTCTTAACAGAATGGAATACATAACCACCCAATCATAAACACTATGGCAATTCAGCTTAACGACAAAGGACCTCTTGTAAAGAAGTGGCAGCAGTTTCTGAAAGATCAGGGATTCTTCACCGGAGAGGTAACTGATTTCTTCGGACAAAAAACACTTGCTTCCACTAAGGCATTTCAATCGTACTATGCAATTCCTTCCACCGGATTTGTCGGGAGTCTTACGTTGGGAAAAGCATCGCAGCTTGGCTTCAATCCCGACCGCGAACCCGCGCCGCCACGGATCCGGAATGATGCGGACATGATGCGGTGGATACACGATAATCTCGGCAACGTCATCCGGCAGGCCATTACCGGCACCTCATTCGCCGAAGATCTGCTGGCCGGCATGTGCGCACGCGAAACCGGTTACAAAATCATCCAGTTCTTCAATCAGGGACATGACTTCGCCTATATCTGCGAAAACATGAAAGGGGATTACGGAAGAAGAAGCGGCGAAACGGCAGCCACCTATCATGGATTCGGGTTCTGGCAGGTAGATGTACAGTGGCATCCCGCCTTTGTGAACAGCGGTGATTGGAAAGATCCGCTCAAGTGCGCGAGGAAAGCAGCGAGTGTGTTGAATGATCAGGTGACCTATCTCACGGCAAAAGGATGGCACGCACAACTGAGTGCTGAGCAATTTGAACGAGCCGTAACAGCAGCATACAACTGCGGCGGAAGCAGAGTGGATTCAGCCCTTCGCAATGGTCGTGATGTGGACTATTACACCTTCACCCGTGACTATTCGAAAGAAGTGTGGAGGTATCGCGCCATTTACCGAAACCTGTAAATCATAAACGTGTTTGAAAGCCGAATCACCGCAACGCAAAAACACAAGTCATCCGTTACGACCCGGAACGGTAAAGCCATTCCATTCATTCAACCCAAGCTCACCGTCAATCAACCCGGTGATGAATATGAACGCGAAGCGGATGAGGTGGCGGAACGGGTGATGCGCATGCCTGCAGATAGTGCGATGTTCTTTCGTCCCAAACCGGTTTCATCGTTGCAACGGAAGTGTGCCGAGTGTGAAAAAGAAGAAGAAGAGCGGGTGCAGAAAAAAGAAGCAGGGAGTGTAATTCAAAGGCAAGAAACAACCGATGCGCCATCATTTGATTTCAAACTTCCGACACCCTCGCTTTTGCAGTCCTCAGGCAGCCCGGATTATCTCTCGCTGAAGCAACCCTTCTTCAACCGGGGCATCAGCCATTTGTACGATGCCGATTCTGCTTTTCAGGTTTGGAATTACAACTTCAATTTCTTCCGGCGCTTCGGATTGTCAGATGGACTTTCCACTTCGCTCACCAACTTCACAGCGCCGCGTTTCATTGACTCGCAATTGAAAGCGAGAAATCCCACGTGGTGGGAAATCACCGACCGCGAGCTGAACACTTCATCTTTCGTCGGCAGCATTCCCGTGCTTGATTTCAATGCAGACTTTACACCCGCCGCTCCTTCCTGGGTGAAGACCATTTTTGGCGGTGGAAAATCCATTCAGCGAAAAGAAGCATCGCAGCATGTTCCGGAAGTTTCATCGGGGCTTACTAATTACATTGGCTCCCTTTCATCCAAAGGTTCTTCACTGCCTGAATCTTCGCGAAAATTTTTTGAGCCCCGGTTCGGTTATGATTTCTCTTCAGTAAAAATTCACAACGACTCCGCCGCGCATCAATCGGCAAAAGACATTCAGGCGCTTGCATACACTCACGACAACAACATCGTGTTCGGTGCAAACCAGTATTCACCTGAAAGTGATAGCGGAAAAAAATTGCTCGCTCATGAGTTGACGCATGTGGTGCAGCAGGCAAAAGGAATTCACTTGCAGAGTGCCGGAAACCATTCAACGGAGATTGAAGTAACGGATGAAACCATCGACCTCAGTCATGATGATCTGCTTCCGCTGTTTCCGGATTCACTGCCGCCGGATAGCTCCGCGGCTGATGCATTATCCGTATTTCCGTTGCCGCAAAATGATGTCACGATTCAGGCAAAATTATTTCCCGTTTTCATTCAAAGAAACAACGGCGCGCCGGATCCTCCCCGCAAGGATTATGTGTTCATGATGGGAAGCACCGGCGGATTTTACCTGGCAGCAAGACGGTTCTTCAAAGACCATTACCCCGGCGCCGAAATCATTTCCCTCAAGGATAATTCGCTGGCCGGAATTTTTGGCAAACTGCGCGACGTGGCTTCTGATCAAAATCCGGTAGGAAATCTTTACATCGTATCACATGCCAATGTTGACGGCACACTTTCATTCGGTCTCACTTCAAAAGACAAAGACAAGAAAACTTCATTCGGCGAACTGAAGAACGCCCTGGTCACCAATCCCAATCTCTTCGCGCTTAACGGCGGAGTGGATACCAAAACAAAAGTTCATATCAAGGGATGCAACATCGGCCGCAATATTGACATGCTCAATGCGCTCGATGAAGCTTTCGGAAAAAAAGTGGAGCTCGATGCTCCCACGCACAAACAGGGTTACGAGTACCACACGGTAAAAAAGGGAAAGGATGTGAACGTGGTTTCTTCTGAATACTTCAACACCTACAACGTGGAGTTTGCAGGAAAAGCAGATAAGAGCGATGATGAACTGGTGGATGCGTTCAAAGAAAAATACGCCGATCTCGGTTTCAGTGATCAGGATTGGGAGATCGCCGTGCTGGGAGCGGTGAAGCAGGGCAAGAAGGTGGACAAAGCGACTGCCGAAAAAAATAAGGACGCCGACGCCCGATTGAAAGCGGGCCTGGCCGCGCTGGATAAGAAGGCGGCCGATTATGCGACGGAAAAGAAACGCCTCGAAACAGAAACAGCCACAGAGAAGAGTGACATCGCGAAAGAAGCCAAAGCATCCAAAGTGACCGTGGTGGCCAAAGGATCGGCAGGCGCGGTGAAGAAAGTGGTGACCCCCTTCACGGCGACCATCTTCAACGACAAATTGCCGCCGGCCACCGAAGCGGAAATCCTGAAAGCAGCACCAGCGTGGTTTGCCAAAACCGGAAAAGGCGGATGGAAATTTCTGAGCGGATCGGTTTCCAAATCCAGAGCCGGAGCCCGGGATCAGTACAGCTATTCCGTGCGGGCAGAAAACAAGGAAGGGCGGTTCACGCTTAACTACGCACTCGATATGGCGGCCCTCCCCGTTTCTGATGCTGATGCAAAATCTCTTGCCGAATCTCTTTTGAAAGAGCACATGGCAAAGAATCCCGATTTCGCCATTGCGAGAAGGTCTGTATATGAGTGGAGGGTGCAGAATGAAAAAAAGAGAGGCATAACCACGATTACCGCATTTCTTGAAATGACTATTTACGCCATTGATCTTGATTTCAAAGAGGCCGGCGGCGCGGTGCTCAATCCGGCTGCGAAAGAGGGCGAAGCATTTTACTACGGCGAATCGGATGTGAAGCCCTGAATGAACCCGGAATTATGAAGAAGCCGTAACTTTTCCGAATCATCATGATGAAGTTTCTGTCACTACATATGCTGCTGCTGATTACCACTTCAATAGGTAGTGCGCAAATCACCGGCAACTTCATACCCGTTCAGGGAGAAACCATCAACTACATGTATGTACAGCGCGAAGCGCTTTCACCCGGCGCGGCCGATCTCGATTTTTATCCTTTCGTAGTCAATGATTCTGTCACCAGTAAATTCAATTACGTGTCACCGGCCTCCACGCCATTCGATACGGCATTCAGTATCGCCTCCAGAAACCTGAGTATCCGGCTGGGTGATAACTATGCCTATTATGATGCCGGTTCCAATGACGGGTGGAACCTGATCGGCTACGCAGCAGATAACATGGCACTGGAATACGATCACGCGCTGAAACTGTTTCCGGCAACCATGGATTACAATTCATCGAATCACCAGTTGGTTAGCGACTCTGCTGTGAGTATTTACTACAATGAAGGACTGGAGGTGCACCGCCACGCTCACAGCAGTTGCGAAGTGGATGCCGACGGGTTCCTGTCCGTGTCACTTCAGGGCTATGATCCCTTTATGCAGGGCGAGTGCGTGCGTGTTACCACTACTGAAACCTACACCGACAGCACCTACGTCAACGGTATTTTTTTCAGAAGCTATGAAACCGAAGTGGTGAGTCATTACTGGATCTCCGTAGAAATTCCCGGTCAGGTGAATGAAGAAATTCTCTTCGTTTATCAAACCGTCAACTTCAAAGATTTTGCTGACCCGTCAAATAATACCACCAGAACGCTGGTGAGATATAAAAACTAAACACAGCAATTGCATGGCTAAAAAAGAAGATGCAGAACCGACTGCAGGTCGTAAAAGGCAGCAACCGCTGCTCGTTTTTTTCTCCGGAGCGGTATTGCTGCTGCTGGTATTGGCTGTCGTCTTGTTCAAGGATGAAATGACCGCCACTACCTTTTGGGTGGTGCGCCTTATCGCAACATTGGGAGCAGCGGGTTTCGGCGCACTTATTCCCGGCTACCTGAAAATAGAAGGCACAGGATGGAAAGCCGGCGGCGCCGTGGCCTTCGGCGCCATGGCGTACTTCTTCAATCCGCCGCCGATTGATGTTGCCCCGGCTGTAAAAGACATCCTGATTCAGGGAATCGTTTATGTTGATGGAAAAGCACAACCAAATGTGGATGTGAAGGGAAATGAAATCGCCCGTCAGTCTAATACCGATCTCTACGGAAAGTTCAGCTTCACAGTACCCGAAGACAAGTTGCCGGCCAACATCACCTTCGGCATTCAGTTCAGGCAAACCGATTCAACCCTCATGAATATTGACACCACGATCCGGTTTTCAAAAGAAGAATTTTCAAAACCGGATTTTGAAATCAGGTTGAAATCATTGCAGCGGCCACCCGCTAAGTTTCTGCTGGCAGGGTACGTGTACAATGAACAGGGAAACGGATTAGGAGGAGTAGCTGTAACTGTCAACGGCAGCAGTTCACAAACCGATGATGGCGGCTACTTTGAACTTTATGTGATTACTGACCGCGATCGCGTGCCGCTGAATTTTTCCAAAAGCGGATTCATTTCAAAAACCTATTCATACACTCTTCCGAACCGGAGTATTTCTGTAACTCTGAAAAAGTGATGGCATGAAGGCAAGGATTGTATTTCTTTTCTGCATCATCTCGCTGCGGCTCACAGCACAGACCTCCCTTACCGTTTCCGTTTTTGATGATCAAAGCAGGAAGAAAATTTTTCCGGCCATCCTCGCCATCCCCGGTACCACTATTCCCGAATACACCTTAAGCGAAACCAATAACATCATCAACCTTTCGGACTACCAGATTCTGCCGGGTACATCACTAGTGAACATTACCATCACCAAGAAAAATTATTTCGACTACCACATTCCGTTGCACATCGTACAGAGCAACAACAGCGAGAATGTGTTATCCATTTTCATGACATCGAAAACCGCTGTGAGCAAGGGCGATGCGTATTACGTACGTGGGGTGGTGCGCGATTCATCTAATAACTTCCTGCCCAACATTGTGGTGAAACTGGCCGATAAAGAATTCGCCGACACCACTGACCGCTACGGGTATTACAGTCTGAAAATTCCAAAGAACAAAGTGTCGGGCATGAGCACGTTCAACATTCTTTTTACAGGAGGAAAGAGAGTGCAGAATGGATACGCCACTTTTAAGAAACCTGCGTCTTATGACTATCCGCTGGATATGGTGTTGAAGAGGAAGAATACAGCCGATACCATTTCCGGAAAACTGGAATGGAAGAAGGGTGCCTGCCGCGATGTGGCGGTAAAACTGATGCAGGGAGCGATTACCTTTTACAACACGCAATCCAACAGCGAAGGACATTTCACCCTCATCATGGACACGGCTGAAATTGATCCGGGTAAACCGGCCCGCTTGTATTTCTCCGGCCAGGGCTGGGAAAATGCGGATACCACTTTCATCATCAGAAATCACAAAGGAATTTTTACTGTTACCCTGCAGCCTTCGGCCAGTTTTTCCCGAAGCCCGCATGAAGTTTTCGCTACCGCCAAAGCGTTTCCGCTATACACTGATTTCACTGTGGTACTCGGCTATGCTTATCACTTGCCAGCACTGGAACGGCGAATTGCATTGAAAGCATACGGCGGATTCCGCGGGTTCAGCCAGGAATATGAGTTCAATACATTTCCTGATCTCTCGGCCTCCGCTACCGGCACGGATGATTTCTTTACAGATACCATCACGCAAACTTTTCAGTCGCTGATTGTAGGTGCGGGTGTGACGGGATACCTGAGGCCCTTTGACTTGAACACGCGATGGAACCCGGTGGCTGAGGTGAACTTATCCATAGGTCCGAAGCAGGGCTACTGGCTCATCGAACCATCTATTTCGGCTGGCACCTTGTTCAACATCAGTCAGCAAATGGCGCTTTCGCTTCAGGCACAGCTTTCATACAGCCACTTCACGCATGAGTTGCCCTCTTTTCAAACCTTCGCTGATGCTACCTTTCAAACGAACGGCGACAACATACTGCGTCCGTTCCTGGTACTCACCCTTCAATTTTTTGCTGCCCCATGAGAAAATTTCTTCCCCTCATCTTGTTTCTATTCGCCTCCTGCAGCAAGGATGTGACACAAATAACCATAGGCGATCCGTTCAATTCCATTTCCAACACCGCTTCGATCAAAATGGTCAGCGTTCCTTACACTTCAGCGAATTTGGGAATTGATCTAAGAACACCGGGTGATGACAACGCCAATGAACTGCGCGAAGAGTTCGGTGCCGAAGTGCCCGTCCCTTCCCCCGTCACCGATTCACTTTCTGATGATTTTGAAATTGAATGGCAGCAGGTGAAAGCTAAGTTTATTGCCGCCGGAGTTTTCAGCAAGCCGCCCGACATCGGCATCATTGACGGCAACATCATTAACAACAGCAATGATTGCGTATGGCTTTGGAACAGCGGGTTCGGAACCGGCAACAGCAATCACATTGCATTTGATGACGGGCGCAGTGTGATTGGAATTTCCAACGGGCAACCGGTGTATTCAAATACCCTCCTGCCACTGACGAAAGGAAAACGATATTACCTGATGCTGTGGGCATGGAATGATGATGCAACCCGCATTGAATTTTCAAGTAAGCTAATTATCATCTACATCAGGGCGCTGTGAAAAGCCACACTGTTCACCGTAAATCAAGCCGGCGCATGCTGCGCCACGGGAGAAACGGAACACATCCGTTCTTCAGGGGACAACACAGCGCAACTCAGTTTGATGCTTCAATGGAATCAGAGGCGGATCACATAGCAGACCGGATTACCAGAACAGACCATTATGCGGGGCCCGGTTCATTCTTCCGCCCCGCCTCTTTAGCGCAAATACCACCGGCCGCCCATGGTGTGAACGGCCCCGTGTTACGAAAAGCGCAGAGCCCAGCAAGTGGCGGCGACGGTCCGGTTACCACATTTCTCGGTCAGCAATCTTCAGGAATTCCGTTGCCTGAGTCAACCCGGAAATTCTTTGAGCCGCGATTGGGTTATGATTTCTCTTCCGTGAGAATTCACCGGAATGAAGAAGCGGCACATTCGGCACAGCGGATGAATGCACTGGCCTACACGGTGGGAAACGATATCGTCTTCAACGTAAATCAGTTTTCACCGGAAACAGAAAACGGGAAGAAGCTGCTGGCACATGAACTTGTTCATGTTGTTCAGCAACAGCCCGGCCGCCTGCAGCGGAAAGAAATTCCGCCAGAACACCGCGATACGGAAAAAATGCTGAAGTCGGCAAAACTGTTTTGGGATGATTTTCATGAAACATTTGCTTCTTATGTTGATGCCGGTAAAATTTCCGGAACGGGCTTCGACTCCGCGCAACAAGAGGCCATTCATGTTGATGTTTCTGGCAACGGGGATGTTGACATCACTTTCGGGCAGGCCTTTCTTGATGAAAAGAAACCGTTGCTGAGAAAAGCAATGATCAAAGCAGAAATCATAGATAAACATCTTTCATACGACCGCTTTGAAGATCTCGCTGTTGATCCCACCCATTCACGCTTGCAGCAAATCAATCCGCCATACCGCGCCGGTATGTATTGCCAATTGAATTGTCCTGCTACAGCAGCATCGCTTTCGGAATATCTTCAAACAGGCACTGTGAACAAAGCATACTGCAACCCGGCTCTTGAGCAAGGCAAAGGATATGGTTTTGATGTATCAATGAATACGATGAGTACCGCCACGGATTGGAAGCAGGCATTCGCTGCCATGAAGAAACTGCTGCAGAAGCATGGTGAGTTTGTAGTGGTGGAAGCACGGCGGAGCGCAAGGCAACAACAGGAAAACAATCTTACGGAATACCACTACTTCACTGTGGTGAATGTGAAGGGGACGTTGTTTGCCATTGATGCGTTCGGCGGCGGTATTGTAAGCGGTGATGTGGACGCATACATTACACGCCTTAAGGCCACTTACTACGGAATGATGCAGGGAATTTTCAGGGTGAAACTGGTCCTGTAGATTGAACGCACTACTGCGTGTTGCCGAAGATGTAATCCTTGTTGCCCATTTCCTCTTTATACTTGTCACAGTTTGTCTCGATGCTGAGCGAAGCGCTGTCGGGCGGTGAGAAAGTTGCTGTGGGTGAGATACCGAGCGATTTATCAGCATAACAGGCCTTCATGAAATAGGCATATACGGGAAGCGCCATGCTGGCTCCCTGTCCGTAAAACATGCTCTTGAAACGGATGATGCGGTCATCGCCACCCACCCAACAGCCGGCGGTGATTTGCGGTGTGATGCCTATGAACCATCCGTCGGTATTGTTCTGTGTAGTTCCGGTTTTGCCGCCGGTTTCCGCCGTGATACCGTAGCGTGAACGAAGGCGCTGCGCGGTTCCGAAGTTCACCACGTTCTCCAGCATCTTCACCATTACATAGGCGACCTGATCTGAAATCACTTCCGTGTGCTTCGCAGTGAATTCTTCTATCACCGTTCCACGATTGTCAGTGATGCGCAGCAGGTATTGCGGATCGGTGTGTATGCCGTGGTTGGCAAACGTGGTGTAAGCGCTTGTCATTTCATAGACGGAAATATCCGGCACACCGAGGCAGATGGAAGGATACGGATCCATCGGGCTCGAGATACCCATCCTTCGTGACAAATCAATCATCGGCTCCGGCCCGATCTGCTTCATCAGGTAGGCGCTGATGCAGTTCACTGATCCGGCCAGCCCCTGGTAAAGGGTGAGCATGCCACCGTACTTACCGTCGCTGTTTGCAGGCGACCAGTTCTGAAAATCTTCAAACACCACTTTTTCATTCGGCACTTCAAAACAGGGCGAGTAGCCGTTATCAATCGCCACCGTGTATAGAATGGGTTTAATGGTGGAACCCACCTGCCGCTTGGCATGCAGGTTTACGTGATCATACTGAAAGTAGTGATGATTGATGCCGCCAACCCAGGCATAAACGTAACCGGTAACAGGATCCATGGCCATGAAACCGGTGTGCAGGAAAAACTTATAGTACTTGATGGAGTCGAAAGGCGTCATCACGGTGTCTATTTCTCCGCGATAGGAAAAAACCGTCATGGAGGTAGGTGTTTGGAAAGCCGCCCGAATGGAATCCTCCGCAATGCCGGCTTTCTTCATGCGGATCCAGCGGTTGCTCTGTTTCATGGCATCTTCAATGTACTTGTCGTTCTTTCCCCACGGCGCGCCGTTCTTGTAGCTCTGGTTGAATTGTGCCTGCAACTCCTTCATGTGTTTTCTCACCGCTTCTTCAGCATACAACTGCATTTTGGAATTAATGGTGGTGTACACACGCAATCCGTCTTTGTAAATATTGTAAGGGGAACCGTCGGCCTTGCGGTGGTCTTTGCACCATTGATTCAATTCAAGCCGCAGGTTTTCCCTGAAGTAAGTGGCCAGCCCTTCATTATGATCGGGGCTTACATAGTTGAGCTTAATCGGAAGTTTCTTCAGCGAGTCGGTTTGTTCAACGGTCAGAAACTTTTCTTTTTCCATTTGCCCCAGCACGGTGTTTCTTCTGCGCAGGGCGTTCTCGGGATTTCGCTTGGGATTGTAGTACGTGCTTCCCTTCAGCATGCCAATAAGCACGGCCGCTTCTTCCACGCGCAGGGAATCGGGCGTTTTATTGAAATACGTTCGCGCCGCCGACTTAATGCCGAAAGAGTTTTCACTGAATTCCACCGTTTGCAGGTAGAGGTTGATGATTTCATCTTTGGTATAACGCCGTTCAAGTTTGATGGCGATTACCCATTCTTTGAATTTGGAAAGAATGGTGGAGACTACATTATCTCCCGGCCGCGGAAAAAGATTTTTGGCCAGTTGCTGGGTGATGGTGCTGCCGCCCTGTGTGTTGCCGATCAGGGTATTGATGACAGCGCGCAACTGTCCCCAGTAATCAATGCCGGAGTGTTTGTAGAAGCGCACGTCCTCCGTAGCCACGAGACACTGCCGGATCATCTCCGGAATTTCTTCGAATGAGGAAGTGGAGCGGTTCTCGTAATAATATTTACCCAGCAGCACCCCATCCGATGAATACACTTCTGTAGCCAAAGCACTGTGCGGATTCTCCAGTTCTTCAAACGAAGGCATTTTGCCAAAGACGCCGGCGGCGGCAAGTATGAGCATGAGCAGAAAAAATCCGGCACCGCCAATAACCAGCAGCCAGAAATACTTTAGAAACTTTGAGACCGAATTGTTTTTCGCCGCCATGAAGAATTTATTCGCTTCCTGAACTGCCGTGCAAATGAACGAAGATTAGGATTGATTTCTGTCGGGAAAGGGGTGCTTCTTTCAACCGGCCTTAGTCTTCTGAGTCCTCGGCAAAGTAATGCTCATCGAACCAGTCGGCATATTCCTGAACGTTTTTTCGCTGATAGAAAAGCGGGAAGCTCTTATCATCAATAATGAAAATGCGGTAGCCGAGTGATTCCACCTGGTCGAACAAAGTTTCCGAGTCGGTTATTTCATCATAATAGTTCATGGCCTCATCGCGGTTCTTGAATTGCTTAACCACAATCATCTGCGATTTGGGATCAAGTAATTGCGGCTGCACTTTCAGGTTGTCAATGGAATGAAAACGCGCATTGAAATTGGCCAATGAATCACCGATGGCTTTGGTTTGCGCCGAAACCACATTAAACGCCACAACGATAAACTGCGGATTATCCGGACGGTACTGATACGGAACCGGTGCTTTCACCTTATTATCTTCTCCCTTGTTCGCCTGTTGTTGCTGTTGCTGTTTCTGGTTGGCCGATTTAGGCGGCGCACCGATGAGGGTGAGAATTTCTACGGCCTTGTCATGCTCTTCGCCGCTCGGATACCTGATTACAATCGTGTCGAGTGCGGCGATGTATGCATTGCGGTCCTGAGTTTTACCGATGGCCAAGGCCCCCAGCAGATCAAACTTGGCCTGAAGCGGATTGGGGCGGAACATGGTATCCGCCTTTTTGATGCGCTGCAACACGTTCTTGTAGTTATTGCCCACAAAATCATTATAGGTGGAAGCATAGAATACGTTCACTTCGTTTTCCTTCTCCTGCTGCTTCCTGAAATAATCCGGATCCCGGAGGATGGAAGCATATACACTGTTCGGAAAACCGGCCAGAATCCGTTGCCGGTTTGTTTCAGCACCGGCCGTGTTTCCGTTTTGCGTATAGATCAGGTAAAGATTGTAGTACACCTTCACGATATCCGCATCCTTTTCAAAACGCTTCACCATGGATTCGTAGGTAGCAACCGCCTTGGGAACATTCTGCAATTCGGTTTGATAAATCCGGGCTATAGCATAGTACGCATCAAAGACTTTCTTTTCTGATGCTTCCATTTTTTCCGGCGTCAGCGGAACGTTCGCGAGCAGTCTTTTGGCCAACTCGTTTCCTCCAAAGATGGTATCATTCTGCTTACCCGCCGTTGCCGCCGTGTCTTCATCAGCATTGGCTGCACCACCGGCGCGCTTGTTACTGCGCCGCCAGTTGTCTTCATCCGTGCGCGCGCCCCATCGCTGCTGAAACTCGGTGTATCCGCTTGACCGAAGCGTGGCATTGTAGAAATACCAGGTGCCGCCCTGCGACTGGTTTGACTGCGAAATGCCGCCCTGGTTATCGAAAGCGCTGGTCACATTCGCCTGCTGCGCCTGTTCTTCTCGCTCCTGTTCTGCTTTGGCCACCATTTGATCAATGGCTTTCTTCCGGTCTTTTTCACTCATGTTGGCCAGCCGCTGCAAACTGTCTTCTGCATTAATAATGAGCGTTTGATTGGTGAGATCTTTAAGAACCGAGTTGATCCTCTGTACGCGATCAAGGGTATCGAATTTGTCAGTGAGGAAGGCCGTGGCGCTGTCATAATACGGCGCGGCGGTGAGATAATCCTGATCGGCCATCATCATTTCACCGATTTTCAAAAACGACAATCCTTTTTGATACGTGTTGTTGTAACTCACGCCAATAGAAGCTTCAAAATCATGAATCGCCTCTTCATATTTGCCCTGTTTGAGGTGAACAAGTCCGATGTAGTAGTAGAGCTGATCGTAAAACTCCGAGAAGTTGGTATTCTTCGTCATAGCCGTCAGATCGCTGATGATCTGTGCCGGTGATCCGCTGCCACTGGCGATATAATTTTTCACCACGTTGATGCGGGCGTAAAAATCCATTTCATAGGAAGGAGATAAATCAGAAACGGCTGCAAAGGTTTTGCCTGCCGTGCCATAGTCACCCGAAGATTGATAGAGCTGGGCCAGAATGTAGGTATACCGCGTGACGGCCTTTTTATTTTTCGTGAGCTTGATCGCCTGCTTCATGGGTTCAATGGCGTTGCGATACTGCTTCTGCTCAATGGAAACAAATGCTTTTACCAGGGCCAGGTCAACCTTCTTTTCGGCCGGAAACTTAGGATCCTGTTCAAGGTAAGCAAGAATGGCCTGTGCTTCGCCGAAGTTATTGAGCATGGCATGCGAACGTGCCAGCCACAACACATCGGTGTAATGAACCGGCTTGTGACCAAACATCTTAAAGCCCGAACTCTCTTTAGTTTCCTTCACCGTGCCGGTGTAGTCATTCACATTCTTGTCTTTGGATGATGATGATGACTTCTTCTTTTTCTTCTTGGATGAAGAGGCCCCCTGTTTAGTGTCTTTGAATTCTGAAGAAACATATTGGAATGCCGCGGATGCCGACAGGTAATCTTTCTTGTAGTAGTATGATTTACCGATGTAGAAATAACAATCATCCGACCACTTGCTCTTGGGGTGAAGTTTCACCACCACCGTCAGGCGCTTGATGATCGAGTCCATATCATTCGCTGAAAACGGATCGTCCGGGTTTCCAAGCAAATAGATCGGAAGCAATTGATCATAATCATCTTTGCGGGAATCCAGCACGCTGTTTTCCACTTCCGTCATTTTGAGCTTGGCATAGTAGTACCCGTTGTAGTGCGCATTGGTATTGTGCCACACCTTGCCCGCCCACGACTGGTCTTTTTTGCCGGAAGAACATCCGCCGATAACAGCCAACACAACGGCTATAAATAAGAAGCGCTTCAAAACGGAGAAAATTGAGGTGTAAAAGTAACTCTTATAAGGGGAAATTATTGTGGAGGAACCGATATGAAAATGCAATGATGATGACGCTGTGATACCTGAATCACTACGTATTTATTCTGGCAGAGATTCACACAGCAAGGCCTTCATTAACCAACCTTTTCCATTCCTGCCTACCTTTGCCCGCCTCATGAAAGTGAAGATAATCAACCGATCAACGCATGCTTTGCCTGCCTATGAAACCGCCGGTTCGGCGGGCATGGATCTTCGGGCAAACATTGAATCGCCGGTTCAGCTAAAGCCGCTGGAAAGGAACCTCATCCCCACCGGGCTTTTTATTGAACTGCCGCAGGGAACGGAAGCGCAAATTCGCCCGCGCAGCGGATTGGCTGTGAAGAAAGGACTGACGCTGTTGAATACTCCCGGCACCATTGATTCTGACTACCGCGGCGAAATCAAAATCATCATGGTCAACCTGTCCGATCAGGTTCAAATTATTGAACCGGGCGAGCGCATCGCACAAATGGTGATGGCAAAATATGAAACGATTGAGTGGGAAGAAACACATGAACTCAGGGAAACTCAACGCGGTGCCGGCGGATTCGGGCACACCGGGCATAAGTGAATTTTGATTGAAGCGTGTTGCATGATGAATACAAATTAACTACCATTCAATAACCAATAACTTTTTCCGTGCGAGTAATCGTTCCAATGGCCGGGCTCGGCAAACGCATGCGCCCGCATACGCTCACCACACCCAAGCCGCTGATACCTGTTGCGGGCAAACCCATCGTGCAGCATCTGGTGGAATACCTGGCCGCTATTGCAGGTGATGAGATTGAACACATTGCCTATGTGGTGGGAGACTTCGGAAAAGAAACAGAAAAGAACCTGATTAAGATTGCCGAGGAGCTCGGCGCAAAGGGCTCCATCCATTATCAGGATGATCCGCTGGGAACGGCGCATGCCATTCTTTGCGCCCGGGAACACCTCAAAGGAAGAGTGATCATTGCATTTGCCGATACACTTTTCTACACCGACTTCAAGATTCCGGAAGAAGCGGATGGTGTGATTTGGGTGAAGAAGGTAGAAAACTGGCAGCAGTTCGGAGTGGTGAAAGTGGGAAAGGAAGGTTACATCACCGAGTTTGTTGAGAAGTCACCCACTTACGTTTCTGACCTCGCCATCATCGGCATCTATTACTTCAAGGATGGCGAAAACCTGAAGAAGGAACTTCAGCACCTGCTGGATCATGATATCAAGGACAAAGGCGAATACCAGCTTACCACAGCCATGGAGAATATGAAGCAGAAAGGGCTGAAGCTTTATCCGGGCGAAGTGAATGAATGGCTTGACTGCGGAAACAAGGATGCCACCATTGATACCAATCGGGCTGTGCTGGAGCATAACAGGAATGAACGATTGATAGATAAAACAGCGGTGATTGAAAACTCCGTGATCATTCCGCCTTCCTTCATTGGCGCGCATGCCGTAGTCCGCAACTCGGTGGTGGGGCCGTTCGTTTCCATCGGTGAAAAAACCACGATTGAAAACTGCAACCTGCGCAACTCCATCATTCAATCAAACACCCGCGTGAAAAATAAAATGCTGGAGAAATCCATGGTCGGAAACCACACGAATATCAATGGTCATATAGATGAACTCAGCGCCGGCGACTATACAACACAATCCTGAGCTCTGAGCGTTATATAGTACTTTTACCGCCCTTCGTAAATGAACCTGAAATTTATTTCGACGCTGCACCGGTGGCACCGGATTCTGTTCGTTTTGCCGGCCATCTCGGCTACATTTTCCTGCACCACTCCCAAACAGGCCACGGAAACTTCCGGTGTTCCGGGAGCACCCGCCGTAGCGGCACCCCAGTTGGCCGAAGATGACCCGCGCCGGCGTGCTGCCACGGAAAAATTTATTGATGCCACCAAGATGGATATACTGGGTGATCACCAGCAGGCGATCAACCTGTATAAAGAATCACTGAAAAACGATCCCGCTAATCCGGCTGCCTATTTCAATATCGCCAAGATCTTTTATGATCAGAAACAATATGCCGATGCGCTTCCGTATGCACAGCAAGCGGCCAAACTGGACCCGAAAAATACCTGGTACCTCGACCTCTACGGAACACTGCTTGGCGGAATGGGGAATTACAAAGAAGCCGCTAAACTGTATGAACAAATGGTTCAGACAGACCCTGATAACCCCGATGCATGGTACAACTGGGCTTTCTTCACCGAACAGAACAAGCAATATCAGGAGGCCATCAACATCTTCTCGCAGATTGAAGAACGGTTCGGCACTTCAGAAGAAATTACCACTGAAAAAGTGAAGCTGTGGATGGCGCTTGGCAAGAAAGACAAGGCCGCCGAAGAACTTCAGAAACTCATTGATGCCGATCCCGGTGAACCGCGCTACTATTCTATGCTCATTGATTTCTACATGACCAATGGCATGGAAGACAAAGCGTATGAGGTGCTGCAAAAACTGGTGAGTCTCGACCCCAACGATCCGAAAGCCAACCTCGTGCTCGCAAGCTACTATCAGCGCAAAGGAGATAACGACAAGGCCTATGATGCGTTCTCGAAGGCCTTCTCCAATCCCGACCTGGATATTGACATTGGTGTATCTGTCCTGCTTTCATACCTGCAGTATTTTCAAACACCGTCAGCCGCCAATGCACCCAAGAGAGAACAGGCACTAAAACTCGCCGACGAGTTAACTCAATCGCATCCCACCGAAGCCAAAGCATTTGCCATCTATGGCGACCTGCTTTACCAGGATGATCAATATGAGAAGGCGCTGACCAATTACAAGCAATCCATTGCTTTAGACAACAGCAAATTCATTGTGTGGCAACAGTTGTTTTTCCTTTATGATCAAACCAAAAACTATGATTCACTGCTGGCTGTAACCTCAAGGGCAGAAGAGCTCTTTCCCGATCAGGCCATGGCCTACTACTTTAACGGCTATGCAAGTATGCAGATGAAAAAATATCCGCTGGCGCTCGCTTCCATCAACAAGGCCATTGAGATTGGCAGTGGTGACCGCAAATTTTTATCGCAGATGTATTCCACTGCCGGTGATTTGTATTACAACATGAAGAACAATCACGCATCGGACAGCTGTTATGACATGGCGCTGGTGTTTGACCCGTCCAATGCCTATGTGCTGAATAACTACGCCTACTATCTTTCGCTGCGCGGAGAGAAACTGGATGATGCCCTGCAGATGGCGGAGAAATCAAATACGCTTTCACCCAACAATGCTGCTTACGAAGACACTTATGGCTGGGTACTTTACAAACTCGGACGGTACAGCGATGCAAAAGAATGGATTGGTAAAGCATTGCAGCACGGCGGCAGTGCCGACGGAACCGTGCTCGAGCATTATGGGGATGTGCTGTTTCACCTCGGTGATGTAGACGGTGCCGTGGATTTCTGGATGAGGGCCAAGGCACTCAATGTGGACAGCATCAACATTGACAAAAAGATCGCCGACCGCCGCTTGTATGAATAAAGCGCTCTTCCTGCTGATTTCTCTGTTCATCATTTCCTGTAAGACTTCTCAGGTTGCGACCAAAACAGAAGCGGTACCTGCACCTCCCGTAAAATCGGATGCCTCCGTTGCCGTAATTGATTCCATCCGCCATCATCAGTTGCAATTTGAATATCTCACCGGCAAGGCGAAAGTGCATGTGAAGAACGATAAAGACGAAACCGATTTCACTGCCAACATCCGCATGCGGCGCGACAGTGCCATCTGGGTTTCTATTTCTCCCGCCCTCGGCGTGGAAGCGGTGCGGTTGCTTATGACCATTGATTCCATCCGCGTGATTGAACGACTCAGCAAAAAGCGGTACGCAAAAGATTACAGCTTTTTCAAATCCTACTCGTCCCTCCCGATCACTTTTTTCACCATGCAGGATTTAATTCTCGGCAACCCGCTCTTCCTGAAAGATCATTATGAAATTACGGGAAATGATTCGCTGGTGATGTTATCCGCCGCAGCAGCCAACACGTCCGATTCACTCGTGATCAACCGCCGTTATCTGCCCGTCTTTCAGCAAATCACCGATTCCGCTTCCATGATGTCGGCCGCGAACGGCCAGTTCGATATACAATACAACCCGCCGTTTTCGTTGTGGAGAAAAATCATGCTGCAGCAGAAAGGCGTGATGACGATTGAAATTACTTTTAGCCGTATCAAACTCAATGAGCCGGTGAAGTTTCCATTCCGGAGTGAAGAGTAAGCAACAGCCGCCGCAGATGCCATGAAGCGAATGAGATTTTTCCTTTCCCTTATTTTCTTTTTTTCCTTTTCAGTGGCCGCCCTGGCGCAGCAATCCAAAGAGGAACTGGAAAAGAAGCGCGATGACCTGATGAAGGAAATTGAATCGCTGCAGAAAGAACTTAATCAAACCAAGAATTCCAAATCGGCCAACGTGGCGCAGCTTTCGGCGCTCCAGAAGAAAATTAAAGCGCGCGAGAAAGTGATCGGCTCCTACAATGCGGAGATCGGTCAACTCAACAAAGACATCAATAACAAAGCGGCCGCCGTGCGCTCGCTGGATGGTGACCTCAAACAGTTGAAAAAAAATTATGCGAACATGGTCTATTACGCTTACAAACACCGCAGCGCATATGATCATCTCGTTTTTCTTTTTTCGGCCCAAAGTTTCAATGATGCCTTTCAGCGCCTCAAGTACATCAAGCGATACAATGCCTACCGCCGGCAGCAGGCCGCACTGATCACCACCACGCAGACCGATCTGAAAAAACAAATGACCGGGCTCCGCCTCAAAAAGCAAAGCCGGCAGAAACTGGTCAATGAACAGGTGGAGCAGAAGAAAAAACTTACGGTAGAAAAAAGCGAGAAAGACAAAATGGTGAAGACGCTTTCGAAACAGGAGAAAGATCTGAAAGCAAGCATTGATAAAAAGAAGAAAGAACAGGCAAAGCTGAAGGCGGAGATCGCCGATCTCATCAAAAAGGAAATTGAAGAAGCGAAAAAGAAAGCTGTTGCATCGGGCGTAACCGGCAGCACATCGGGCTCCGCCTCCCTGGCGCTCACTCCGGAAGCCGCGGCACTCTCCACCGGTTTCGCAAACAATCAGGGCAAGTTGCCTTGGCCGGTCACTAAGGGCGACATCAAAGAACAATTCGGAACACATGCGCACGATGTGTTCGACAATCTCACGGTGAAGAACAACGGTATTGACATCAAGACATCACCCAATGCTGATGTGCGTGCCATCTTCAAGGGTACCGTCGTGGGCATTCTTTCTAATCCCGGATATCACAAAGCCGTACTTGTGCGGCACGGAGAATATTTCACCGTGTACAGCAATCTTGCCTCAGTGAAAGTGAAAGCCAATCAGGAAATTGACACCAAGCAATCGGTCGGCACCGCATACACCGAACCCGGTGCAGGCGAGTCCATTGTGCACCTTGAAATCTGGAAAGGCACTACGCTTTTGAATCCGGAGGACTGGATTGCGGGTCGGTGATTCTTTTCAGCGCCCCGGCTCTCTTGCCTATTTTCGCCCCATGAACCAACCCGTCATCAGATTATTTCTGATCGTTATTCTTGTTTCCCTCCTTCACTCCTTTCATAGCAATGCACAACAATCGTGGCAGACCAAAGTGAGTCCGGCGGTTTTCACTTCATTGAAAG